>NZ_BAZE01000010.1:0-273619 GCF_000710955.1 Nocardiopsis alba | reverse complement strand
CTGGGGCGTGGACACCCTGGCCAGAGTCCGGGGGTTGTTCCTGAGGCGGATGGAGGAGCAGGTCCCCGAGGTCCGTGAGGATCCGTTGGGTGAGTGGTTGTCGGGGTTGGCGGCCCGGTACGGGGTTGGTTTCGACGAGGAGTTGGTGGTGGGTCAGGCCACCATCGATCAGGTCCCGGACGTGTTGCGGATACCGGTCGATGACCGGTTGGGGGTGCGGTATCTGGGGATGCGGTTCGTTCCCTACAACGGTCGCGCGGTGGTGCCGGACTGGCTGCGTGAGCGGCCCGAGGGTCGGCGTCTGTGTTTGACGTTGGGGACCAGCGCCACGGATCGGTTCGGTGGGTACACGTTGCCGTTGGGCGAGGTGTTGGAGGCGTTGGGTCAGGTGGACGCCGAGGTGGTGGCCACCGTCCCGCTCAAGGCCCGCCAGGATTTGGGCACGGTGCCTTCGAACGTGCGGTTGGTGGACTACGTGCCGTTGCACGCTCTGGCCGCGACCAGCACCGCCACCATCAACCACGGGGGGACGGGGACCGTCTGGACCGGACTCGTGCACGGTCTGCCCCAACTGTTCGTGCCCCGGCCGACCTTCGACGAACCGATGCTCGCCCGACTGATCCAGGGCCAGGGCGCCGGTCTGGTGGTGGAACCGGACCCGGACGAGATCCTGCGGGCATCCGAACGAGTCCTGACCGAACCCGCTCTCGCCGAACGGGCGACACTGCTGCGCGAACAGATGCTGGACCGGCCCACCCCCGCCGCCATGACCGCGGAACTGGAACGGATCGCCGCCTCCCCCTCCCGTTGAGAGCACGGCCCTCACCGGAACGGATACGTATCGCCCGCTCACGCATGGTCGCGATCCGCGCCCGCCTTCTCCCCCCGTCTCTTTGTGGTTCACTGCGCATCGGCCAAGGTGAACGACCGTTCCCAGAAACGTCTCAGCCGTATTCGCCGACCGTGTTACGGAACACCGGTGGCCGATCATCCGACGATGTCGAACAAGAGAAAGGTGAGAACGTCACCGTGGCATTGCTAGAAGTCGAGAAGCTCTCCAAGAGCTACGGCTCGAACACAGCGGTCGCCGAGGTCGGTTTCCATATCGACAAAGGAGAGACCTACGGTCTCCTGGGCCCCAACGGCGCGGGCAAGAGCACGACGATCTCGATCATCGCCGGCGTGCTCAAGGCCGACTCCGGTTCCGTCCGTATCGACGGACAGGAACACGGTGTGAGTAACGCGGCGACCAAGGGACAGATCGGTTTCGTCCCCCAGGAACTGGCCCTGTACCCGGACCTCAACGCCTGGGACAACCTCATGTTCTTCGCCCGCCTCTACGGCCTCTCGGGGGCGAAGGCACGCAGCAGATGCGGCGAGATCCTGGAGATCATCGATCTCACCGACCGCGCGAAGGAGAACGTCTCCACGTTCTCCGGCGGCATGTCCAGACGTCTCAACATCGGGGTGGGCATGCTCAACCGACCCCGACTCCTCATCCTCGACGAGCCCGCCGTCGGCGTCGACGCCCAGAGCCGGAACGCGATCCTGGAGAGCATCCAACGCCAGGCCGCCGACGGCGTGTCCGTCCTCTACACGACCCACTACATGGAAGAGGCGGAGCGGCTCTGCGACCGGGTCGGCATCATCGACTCCGGCCGGATCCAGGCCGAGGGGACCCAGCGGGAACTGATCTCCCAGGTCGGTGAGGACGACACCATCGTCCTCTCGCTGGGCGGCGGCAAGGACCGGGCGGTCCGAGCTCTGAAGGAACTCTCCGAGGTCCGGGAGGTCAGCGTGGAGGGCTCCGAGGTCCGTCTGCTCCTGAAGGACGCGCGATCGGTGATCGCGAGGATCCTGGAGGTCGTCACCGCGAGCGAGGCCGTTCTGCGCTCGGTGGAGGTACAGGAACCGGACCTGGAGGCGGTCTTCCTGCACCTCACCGGCAAGGCCCTGCGGGAATGAGGAAAGAACCCATGAGCGCCTTCTTCACCCTGGTCCTCAAGGACCTGCGCCAACGTCTCAAAGACGGCACCCTTCTGGTCTTCGCCATCGTGCTGCCCCTCGGTCTCGCCTTTCTCCTGAACATGCTTCTGGGCGGCGATCCCGAAACGGAATTCACCGCGCACTACGGTGTTTCCGACCTCGACGGCGGTGAACTCTCCTCGCTTTTCGTGGACGAGGTCCTGGAATCCCTCGAAGAGGAGGGGATCGTGGAACTCACGACCCTCTCCTCGGAGGACGAGGCGAACGAGGCGGTGGATTCCGGAGACGTCTCCGCGGCCTTCGTCATCCCCGAGGGGTTCACCGAGGCCCTGCGGAACGACGAGTCCGCCGAGATCCGTGTGATCGGCGACGTCGACTCCCCCGAGGAGGTCGAGGTGGCGGTCGGCATCGCGGAGGCCTTCGCGTCCGAGCACCACCGCGTACAGCTCGCCGTACTGACGACCGATCCCTCCTCCGAGGAGGAGGCCACGCTCACCGAGCAGGCCGCCGGACACCCCACCGCGGTCAGGGTCGTCGAGGACACCGACGTGGACCGGCGACAGCTCGATTCCTCCACCTACTACGCGGCGGGCGCGGCGGTCTTCTTCCTCTTCTTCGCCGCGATGCCGGGTGTGGTCAGTCTCTTCGAGGACCGCCGCACCGGGACCCTGGTCCGGTTGGCCGCGGCGCCGATCGGCACCTTCACGATCCTCATGGCCAGGTTGGCGAGCACGCTCCTCTTCGGGCTGGTCAGCATGGGCCTGGTCATCACCGTGTCCACCCTCACCTTCGGCGCCCGATGGGGTGATCCGCTCGGGGTCACCGCCCTGACCGTCGCGGCCGTCCTGGCGGCGGTCGGAATCGTGTCCGCGGTGGCCGGGTTCGCCGACAACTCCGAACAGGCGACCAACTGGTCGACGGTCGTGGCCCTCCTGCTCGGGCTGATGGGCGGAGCCCTGTTCCCCCTGGCCAATCTGGGCCCCTGGGCCGCCCTGACCTACGTCACCCCGCACTACTGGTTCCTGCGAGGTCTGACGGACCTGACGGCGGGCGGCGGAGCCGTGTCCCTGCTCCTCCCGATCGGCGTCCTGTCGGCCATGGGCGTGGCCGGCGTCGCGGTGGCGCTGAACCGCATGGGAAGGATGCTGCACGCATGAGCAAGACGCTGGCCATCACGGCACTCAACCTGCGTCGAACGTTCCGGGATCGGGGCAACATCTTCTTCATGTTGCTCCTTCCCCTGATCATGGTCTTCATGATGGGGATGTCCTACGGCGGGGACCAGCAACGGCTCGGACTCGTGGTGAACGGCCAGGACCAGCCCCTCGCCGAACGCCTGGCCGACGAGCTGGAGGAGAGCGGACGCTTTCCCATCGAGCGTCTGGGCGACTACGAGCAGCTGCGCGACCGGATCGAACAGGGGCGGATCAACGGGGGTCTGGTCATCCCCGAGGACTACGACGAGACCCTGCGCGACGGTGGGACCGTCGAGATCGGGTTCGTGACCCGCCCCGACGACTGGAGCTCCTACCCTCTCCGGACCTGGGCGAGTTCGATCGCCTCGCAGGAGGCGTCGGTGATCGGCGCGGCCCAGTTCGCCTCCGAGAACGGCGACGAGGGGTTCGACGAGAACCTGCGGCGTTCCGAGGAGGCCGATCCCCCCGGCATCGAGGTGGAGACGGTCACCACCGGAGAGGCCGTCTTCCCCCAGGACGTCGGCCAGTACGGTCTCGCCGCCCCTCCCCTGCTGTTGCTGTTCACCTTCGTCATCTCCCTGACCACGGCGATCGGTGTCGTGGAGATGCGGCAGAAGGGGCTCAGCCGTCGGATGTACTCCACACCGACGCCCCTGAGGACCCTGATCGCGGGGGAGGCGCTGGGCCGGTTCGTGGTCACGATCTCCCAGGCCCTCATCATCCTGGTCGGTTCCTCCCTGCTGTTCGGGGTGGTGTGGGGAGACCCCCTCGCGATCTCGGCGGTGGTGGCGGCCTTCTGCCTCGTCGGCGCGGGTACCGCCATGCTCATCGGCTCGCTGTGCCGCAGTGAGGGCGGCGCTCTGGCCGCGGCCCTGGTCGTGGGCCTTGGGGCCGCCGGTGCCGGCGGAACGATGGTGCCGTTGGAGGCGCTCTCCGGACCGTCCCGAACGGCGGCCTACGCCACCCCGCACGCCTGGGGGTACGAGGCCTTCAGCGAACTCATCAGGCACGGCGGCGGGATCCTCGACATCCTGCCCCAGTTGGGGGCCCTGTGCGGGTTCGCGGTCGTGCTCTTCGGGCTCGGAGCCTGGCGGATGAAGTGGGTCCTCACCCGCTGACATGGAACGGCGGGCCCCCGCGGAACGACTCTCGGTCGTGTCCGTGGGAGCCCGCCGTCACCGCGGTCGTCCCAGGCGGTTCCCCCGCCTCCGACGGTCACACCTCGGCCGCGCCGGTGGAGACCCGTTCGGTGATGAAGGTGGCCAGGTCCTCGAAGGTCTCGCCGCGGAACGAGGTGATCTCCTCAAGGAGCATCACGTCGTAGATGTCCTCGAGGGCGAGGAGCAACTGGACGATGGAGAAGGAGTCGAGGTCCTTCATGCTCTTGGGCTCGGGGAGATCCATCTGTGGTTCGGTGGTGGTGAACATCAGGATGGTGTAGGCCTGCACCCTGATCTGGGAGAGCAATTCGTTCCGGTCGATTGCGGCCATGAATATCCGCCCTTTCTGACAGAGCCGACGGCTTACGAAGCCCGACTCTTCTGTGGTCCGCGCATGATCCAGCTCCGAAATCGGTGGCTCTGGATTTCCCATACTTCTCGCTCGATGGTGAACGCCCTGGCGCGATTCGCGGATTCACCGTCCCGCTCCTCGCCCGCACCCCTGGACTCGCTGATCACCGCCTGACCGACGGGGATCATTCCGACGAGCTCTTCCGTGGACCAGAAGTGAATATTATTCACGTCCCATTCGGAGAAGACGTGTCCGATGAAGAACACATAGGTCTCCACCCCCACTCCCAGGATGGGAGAGCCATCCTCCACGAGGATGCTGACCTGCGCGGACTTCTCATCGGAATCGACACCGAAGACGGCGCACACACCGACCGTGGAGCCCTGGGACCTCTCTTCGACCAAGAAGGCGGCATCGAGAGTACCGAGATCATCCGGCAGGGAACCGAGGAAGACGCCGGCGCCCCTCACATCCTCCAGACCCGATCCATCGAGAACCTCGATTATCTCTTCACGGTTCTCGAAACGAGTCGGACGAAGCATGACCCTACGGCTCGCGAGCTGGGGAGAGGACATCGGGAGCGCACCTCGATTCATTTTCGGTTCTTGTCACGGGGTAACGTTTTCCCGACCGTCTCGCCGGCGGGACGGCACTGAACAGCACCTACGGTGCGCAGCGCGTCGAGATGTTATCCCACATATCGCCGCCCCGGTCATATCCCATATTCGCGACGTTCGGCGAGGACACGACCGGGGTGACGGGCCGGCCCGGGACGTCGACCATGGGACACCCCCATGACCTGCGCCGCCGTCTCCGAGATCAACCCTCCCGGTAGTACGGGTCCGCCATCACGCCCTCACGTCGTTCCTCGTCGTAGGTGTACACCTCACGGCCGCCGACGAACACCCGCAGAGCGCGACTCATGATGTCGAGCGGATCGCCCGACCAGACCACCACGTCGGCGTCCAGACCCGGCTTCAACGAGCCCACACGGTCGTCCAGGCCCATGATCTCGGCGGGGTTGACGGTGAGCGCGCGGATCGCCGAGTCGCGGTCCATGCCCTCCTTGACGCACAGGATCGCCTGGTAGACGAGGTATTCGATGGGGATGACCGGGGCGTCGGTGGTCAGGGCGACCTTGACGCCCGCCCGGTCCAGGATCCCGGGACCGGCCAGGGTGCGGTTGCCGACCTCGACCTTGGAACGGCTGATCATCAACGGTCCGGTGATGACCGGGATCTCGCGTGCGGCGATCTCGTCCGCCAGCAGGTGGCCCTCGGTGCAGTGGTTGATGATGAGCCGGTAGCCGAACTCGTCGGCCAGCCGCATCGCGGTGTGCATGTCGTCGGCGCGGTGCACGTGCTGGCACCAGGGCACATCGCCGTCGAGTACCTGGACGAGGGTCTCCAGGGTGTTGTCCCGGTCGAAGGGGGTCCCCTCGCTCCGGGCGTGGTCGCGCTTGGCCTTGTAGTCCTGCGCCTTGGTGAAGGCGTCACGGATGACCGCCGCCACACCCTGACGCGTGGACGGCAGCCGGTCCATACTTCCGTAGACGCGCTTGGGGTTCTCCCCCAGGGCGCTCTTGACGCTGGCCGGCTCCTTGAGCAGCCGGTCCTCCACGCTCCGGCCCCACATCTTGATGGCGACGGTCCGCCCTCCGATGGGGTTGCCCGAACCGGGCTTGATCACGGAACTGGTGACACCACCCGAGAGAGCGTCGACGAAACCCTCGTCGGCGGGGTTGATGCCGTCGATCGCCCGCATACGGGCACCGTTGGGGTCGGTCATCTCATTGGTGTCGTTACCCGCCAGGCCGATCGTCTGCTCACAGATACCGACGTGGCCATGGGCCTCGATGAAGCCGGGCAGGACCCACTTGCCGGCGGCGTCGACGACCTCGACGCCCTCGGGCACGGTGACCTCGTCGGCGGCGCCCACCGCGGTGATCCGCCCGTCCGAGATGAGGACCGTCCCGCCCTCGATGGGGTCTCCCACGACGGGCACGACGTATCCGGAGGTGATAGCGATATCCATGGCGGGCAACCTAACGCAGACCGCCTCCCGGCAGGGGCCGACGGCCTCTCCCCCTTCGCCCGCGAACCCCTCCCCCCAGGCGTTTCCCGGGCCCGAGAACATCCGCTCCACACCCGATGGCGCCACCCCCCGGTGGACCCGGGTTCCACTCGTCCGATTCCTCTCGAGAGGGACCGGACGCGGTGGGGGCGTCCGGGCGGACCCGACACGCCCGCCCGGACGCCCTGTGCCGTGGACGCGCCCGTACACGTCCACGCGGGTCTCTTCCCGACCCGCCACATCGACCGGACCGGGCACCGCCGGTCGATCCACCACCACGGAGGGTGAGGATTCGCCCTCCCGACCCTTCGTGGAAAAGAGATGTTACGCATCGGAGCGCCTGATTCCCGGCGGCCGAGGGTTTTTGGCCGAACACGGCCACGCAGGGTGTCGCTCTCAGGTCACTCCTGTCACAGAGATCCCTGTGACCTCTGGCTTCACCACGCCCTACTCCACCCGTTCGGGCTCCTCGTCCTCCTCGCGACGGGCCCGTCGGCCGGCGAGAAGGCTCCCCGCCACCACGAGGGAGACCGTGCCGGACAAGGCGACCAGAGCGATGAGATCGGTGACCCTCCCCAGCCGGGAGAGCGCCTCCTGGGCACGGTAGGTGACATCGGCCGCCCACTCCGCCCCGGGCAGAGGGAAGGACGCGGTGCCGTCGGAGGCCACGAACAGGACCCCGACCGCGATGAAGAGCGCACCCGAGAGCAGGGCCGTCGTGTGGGTGGCCAGCGGCCCGATCCGCACGGTGCGCCCCCGCAGCCAGGAGCGTCGCCCCAGTTCATAGCGGTCCCAGAGCGAGGCGAGCAGGAGGAGCGGCAGCGCCATCCCCGCCCCGTAGGCGGCCATGAGCAGCATGCCCCTGACCGGGGTGCCGGTGGCCGCGACCGTGAGCACCGCGCCCAGGATCGGACCGGAACAGAACCCGGCGAGCCCGTAGACCGCGCCGAGCCCCAGCACGGAGAGGTTCCCCCGACCGCTCGCGAAACGGCTCTGCGCCCGCGCGAGGACGCCCCAGGTGAACCCGAGGCCGAGGACCTGGGCGACACCGAAGGCGATGATCAGACCGCCCGCGACCATGATGAGCAGGTCGCGGTGGCCGTAGAAGAGGGTGCTCACCATCGCCGAGCCCGCGCCGAGCGGCAC
Organism: Nocardiopsis alba; assembly: GCF_000710955.1. NCBI lineage: Bacteria > Bacillati > Actinomycetota > Actinomycetes > Streptosporangiales > Nocardiopsidaceae > Nocardiopsis > Nocardiopsis alba. Next base: position 265,706 of record NZ_BAZE01000010.1, on the reverse strand, counting down.
CAGCGTCAGGCACAGCCCCGCGTAGAAGGCACCGGTGCGAAGGAGCAGCCGCCCCGAGTCCCGGAAGGCGTAGGCGAAGAACGACGGCAACAGCATGGCGCTGCACGGGCTGAGCAGGGCCAGCAGGCCACCGAGCAGCGCGGCGACGAACCCGATGTCCACGCGGTCACTCCTCGGCGACGGCGAGCGCGGTGTCGACGCTGCGCACGAACACGTCCAGCGGCAGTGCGCCCATGATGGGATCACCGTTGACGATGAAGGCCGGGGTGGCGCTCACGCCGATCTGCTGCCCCTCGACGAAGTCGTGGCCCACCGCGATCCCGCTCCGGTCCGCCTCCATGGCCTCATGGAAGCGGTCGGCGTCCAAGCCCAACCCCTCGACGATCTCGTCGAGGATCCCGTCGGGGTCGTCGGAGGACTTGATCTCCTCCTGACGCTCGAAGACCGCCTCCTGGTACTCCCAGAACGCCTCCTGCTCGCCGGCGGCGACCGCGCCCACCGACAGGGTCTGCGACAACTCGCCCAGGTAGGGGAACTCGCGCCATTCGATCCGCAGGTCGCCCGACTCGACGTAGCGTTCGACCAGTTCGGGCTGGGTCTCCTGGGCCCACTTGGCGCAGTAGGGGCAGGCGAAGTCGGAGTAGGCGACCAGCACCACGGGGGCGTCGGCCTCTCCGAGCGCCATGGGGTCGTCGGCGTCGCGACGGGCCAGGGCCTGACCCCACTCCCGCTGTTCGGGGTCGATGTGGTCCACCGTCGAGGCGATCTCGGTCGGCGACTCCTCGTCGGCGTCGCCGCCTTCGAGCCTGATCCCCACGACCACCGCGATGACGAGGGCGGTGAGGACCGCACCCCCCAGAAGCAGTGGGGAGATCCCCTTTTTCCCGCCATCCTTCGGCATGCCTGCGTCGTCCCCCCGTCTGCGTGCCGGACAGAGGCCACTCTACGCACCCCGGAGGCGTCTTCGACGCACCCGTTCCCGGGGGAGGGAGGGCTATTCGAAGAGTCGGGTGGCGTACAGGATGGCACCGGCCACGAGCGCGGCCAGAGCACCGGAGGAGACCAGCGACGCCAGCCCGAGGACGACGCCCTCCAGTTCCACCCAGGACTCCAGGAAGTCCCGGACCGGGGACCTGGTGAGGGCGAAGACGAGCATGAAGGCGACGAACGCGATGACCGGGGCGACCTTGTTCACCCGAACATCCTAGATCCGCCGTCGCCCCAGGTGGATCCGGGTGGTGCGGGTTCGTCCGGATCCCGCTCCGGGTACCACCCCGACTGTGACCGGTCCGGGGGAGGCCGGCCGTCGACACGGGAGGGTCACATGCGAGCGTCCATCGGAGACCGTCTGCTCACCCACGGGGTGACCAGCGTCGAGGGAGGGCACGAGGCCGAGATCATCGAGGTGCGCGGGGCCGACGACGGGCCGCCCTACCTGGTGCGCTTCCCCGATGGTGAGGAACGGCTCATCTACCCGGGCCCCGAGACCGTGGTCCGGCCCCGGGAGCCCGAGGACTGACCGGGCCGGCCCCGGCGACTCAGGGGGCCCGGAGCAGGTACTCCCGGTGCGGGCGCCCGTAGGCCTCGCGCTCGCCCACCGGGGTGAAGCCCAGCTTCTCCAGGACCCGCGCCGAAGCGGGGTTGGCCGGGTCCACCACCCCCGTGAGCAGGGGAAGGGACAGCTCGTCGAAGGCCGCCGCCACGCACAGGCGGCCCGCCTCGGTGGCCAGGCCCCTCCCCCATCGGTCGCGTGCCAGGGTGTAGCCGAACTCGGCGCCCACCTCGCGGGCCTCGAAACCGGCGTCGCCGATGAGCCGGCCCGTGGCGATCTCCTCCACCGCCCAGAAGGCGTAGCCGTGCTCCTCCTGATGACGGATGTAGTCGGCCACCATCGCGGCGGTCTCCTCGGGAGAGGCCGCCTTGCCGTAGGCGACGTAACGCATCACCTCGGGGTCGCCGTAGACCTCGTGGGCGGCGTCCCGGTCCTCGGGCACGAAGGGCCTGATCCGGATCCGTTCGCCCACCAGGGGAAATCGCATACTCATGGGCGCCACACTGCCGCCCGCGCGAACGACCGTCAACGCGTTTTCCCTAGCGCGGACTACGTCCTGCTCGCGCGCAGAGAGTACATGAGGGGCACCCGGGGCCGACCCTCCGGGAAGCGGTAGTACCCGTCCGCCGACCTCTCGAAGGAGGAGAAGCGCGGGAACAGCGAGACGTCGTGCTCGTGGAGGAACTCCAGACGCAGCCCCTCGGCGGCCAGAGCGGAGACCACCTCGCCGATCGGATGCTGCCACTGCACGTTGCGGTTGTTCTCGGTCCTGGCCTCCAGGTCCGCGTACGTACCGGCGGACTCCTGCACCCAGGCCTGTCGGGCGAAGTAGTCGTCCACGATCCGCGAGCCGGTCTCGTCGTCGAGGATGTCGGTGAGCGGGTGGAACTCCGCCAGGTACAGGAACCCGCCGGGGGCGACCAGCGACGCGGCGGTCCGGGCCCACCGTCGGATGTCGGGCAGCCAGCACAGGGCGCCGACCCCCGTGTAGACGATGTCGTACCCCCGCTCCGGTACGGCCTCGGCCGCATCGTGCACGTCGGCGTGCACGAAGGCCGCCCGCTCCTCGGGCAGACCGAGTTCGGCGGCCAGACCTCGGGCGACCTCCACGGCGGGTCCGGAGAAGTCGAGTCCCACGACGCGTGATGCCCCGTGCCGGGCCCAGGAGAGCGTGTCCAGACCGATGTGGCACTGAAGGTGCAGCAGGGTCTTCCCCGTGACGTCGCCGACCTCGGCGCGTTCGAAGTCGCGCAGGGCGTCCTCACCGGCGCGGAAGCCCTCCAGATCGTAGAAGTCGCTCGCGACGTGCAGGGGGACCCGCTCGTCCCAGTTGGCGCGGTTGATGGAGAGCCAGTCGTCCGGGGTGGGCGTGTACATGCCGGGAAGCTACCAAGCGCGGACGGGCCGTATCCACCTCTTTTCCGCCGGTCCTCGACCCGCTCCGGTTAGCCGCCTCTTCCAGCGGAAACGACAGGAGGACGCCCTCCGAACAGGGCGTTCCACGAAGGACGATCCTCGCCGCCCGACGGCAGAGAGGTGGGAAGGAAGATGACCGGCAACAGAGGAGTGGTCTACCAGGGCCCCGGTCGGGTCGAGGTCCAGGACATCTCCTATCCGGAGTTCGAACTCAAGGACGGCCCTGGGGTCAACCCCGCCAACGTGGGGCGCAAGGTCCCGCACGGCGCGATCCTGAAGGTCGTCGCGACCAACATCTGCGGCAGCGACCAGCACATGGTCCGCGGGCGCACCACCGCGCCGGAGGGACTGGTGCTGGGCCACGAGATCACCGGCGAGGTGGTCGAGACCGGCCCGGACGTCGAGTTCGTGAAGGTCGGCGACCTGGTCTCGGTACCGTTCAACATCTCCTGCGGGCGATGTACGAACTGCAAGGCGCGGCGCACCGAGATCTGTCTGAACGTCAACCCCGACCGCCCCGGCTCGGCCTACGGCTACGTGGACATGGGCGGCTGGGTCGGCGGCCAGGCGAAGTACGCTCTGGTGCCCTACGCCGACTGGAACCTGCTGAGGTTCCCCGATCGGGATCGGGCCATGGAGAAGATCATGGACCTGACGATGCTCTCCGACATCTTCCCCACCGGTTTCCACGGCTGTGTGAGCGCCGGGGTGGGCGTGGGGTCGACCGTGTACGTGGCGGGCGCGGGCCCCGTCGGCCTGGCGGCGGCCGCCTCCGCAAGGTTGTTGGGCGCGGCCGTGGTCATCGTCGGCGACCTCAACGAGGAGAGGCTGGCCCAGGCGCGCCGGTTCGGCTGCGAGACGGTGAACATCTCCCAGGGGGACCCCGGAGACCTGATCGCGGAGATCCTGGGCACCCCGGTGGTGGACCACGCGGTGGACGCGGTCGGCTTCGAGGCGCACGGCTCCGGAGAGAAGGCCGGGCAGGAGGCGCCGGCGAGCGTCCTGAACGACGCCATGAAGGTCACCAAGGCCGGTGGGGCCATCGGTATCCCCGGTCTCTACGTGACCGGCGACCCGCGCGCGGTGGACGAGGCCGCCAAGGTGGGATCACTGTCGATCCGCTTCGGGCTGGGCTGGTCGAAGTCGCACGCCTTCTACACGGGCCAGTGCCCGGTGATGAAGTACCACCGGCAGTTGATGATGGCGATCCTCAACGACCGTGTGCGCATCGCGGAGGCGGTCAACGCGGTGGCGATCCCGTTGGAGGAGGCCCCGGAGGGCTACCGGTCCTTCGACCAGGGGGCGGCGAGCAAGTACGTGCTCGACCCCAACGGCTACCTCGGCACCGGCTGAGCGGGCGGATGGAGAGCCGCCCCACGGTGGTGGGGCGGCTCATCCGAAGTGCGGATCAGGCGGGCCGCAGCCGCACGTCGAGACGGGTGTGCGAGTTGACCACGATCGACGGGGAGCGCGGCACGTCGCCCACGACCTCCAGGTCGGGCCAGCGGGAGAAGATCCGCTCCAGCGCGATCCGGCCCTCCAGGCGGGCCAGGGGCGAGCCGATGCAGAAGTGCGCGCCGTAGCCGAAGCTCGTGTGCGTCTCACCGCGACGGACGTCGAAGGCGCCCGCGGTCGGACCGTAGCGCTCGGGGTCGCGTCCCATCGAGATGTAGGAGATGAACACCGGGTCGCCCTCGGCGATGCGCACGCCCTCGGCGGCGGGGTGGACGTCGGCGCCGTCGATGTCCTCGGTGGCGAAACGGGTGAAGAAGTTGGCGGTGGGCGAGTCCCAGCGCATCGTCTCCTCCACCAGGTTCTCCCACGGGACCTCGCCGGACAGCAGGAGGTCGCGCTGTTCGGGCCGGGTACTGAGCGCGCGCACGGCGTTGACCAGCAGGTGTGTGGTGGTCTCGTGGCCGGCCGCCAGCACCACGTACATGGTCACGACCAGGTCCTCGCGGGGAAGCCGGTCCTCGGGGGGCAGGGCGAGCATCGCGCTGATCATGTCGTCGCCGGGCTCGCGCTCCAGCCGGGACACGTGCTCGTCGAGCCAGGAGTGCAGGCTCAGTTCGGCGTCGCGCCCGTCGCCCAGGGTGTCGTCGAACAGGGCGGTGTACAGCCGGCCCAGTTCGTCGTGGTCGGCCTCGTCGACTCCGAGCAGGTGGCCGATGACGCCCATCGGCAGCGGCCAGGCGAACAGCGAGCGGAAGTCGACCACGCCGTCCTCGGCCTTGTCGGCGGCCCGCTCCAGGTCGTCCAGGAGCCGCTCCACCAGGGCGGCGACCACCGGGGTGAGCGCCTCGACCCGGCGGGCGGTCAAGGCCTGGGACAGGGGGCGGCGCAGTTTCCGGTGCTCGGGGCCGTCGACGACGGTGATGGCGTTGCCGGCGGGGGCCGCCAGGCTCAACAGCGGCCAGTCCTTCGGGAGCTCGCCGTTCTGGAGCGCCTTCCAGTACGAGGGGCTCTTGGCGAAACGGTCGGAGTCCTTGAGGACGTTACGTCCGGCCTCGTCACCGGTGACCGCCCACATCACCACGCCGCCGGGCAGTTCGACCGGGACGATCGGACCGTGCGCGCGCATCCTCGCGGCGTCCTCGTGCAGGTTCGGGCTGAGGGGATCGAGGTGGTGGATCGGTCCGGACAGGGTCAGAGCCACAGTGAGTCTCCCAGGGGGTCGGTGGAGATGGTGGGCGGGGTGAAGGTGACCGGAAGCGTCTCCAGGGCCCTTATGAGGACCTGGGGCTGCCAGCGCAACCGGTCCGCGGGAACGGCCAGATGCAGGTCGGGCAGGTGGGTGAGCAGGGTCTCGATCCCACCGACCGTGATGATCTCGGCCATGGCCCGGGCCATGTGGGGACATCCGTGGGGGCCGTGCGAGAACGACAGGTAGGCGCGACTGTGGTGTCGCTCCCTGGGACGGCCGGGCGGCCGGAACAGCGGGTCCTGGTGGGAGGCGGCCAGCCCCAGCAGCACCATGTCCCCACCCTGGATGGTGGTCCCGGCCAGTTGGGTCGTCCGGGCCGCCCAGCGTCCCGCGAAGATCTGCGTCGGGGTGTCGTCCTTGAGGACCTCGCGGGCGGCCTCGGTCACCGAACGTCGGCCGCGGGTGAGGGCGTTGGTGTGGGTCTGATCGGTCAACATCAGCCTGATGGTGTTGCCGATCCAGCCCGCGCAGGTCTGGTGCCCGGCGATGATGGTGATGAAGATGTCCGCGCTGAGCTGACCGTGCGTGAGACCGAGCCCGCTGTGCGCCAGGTGGGAGGCGACGTAGGGGCCGGGCTCCTTCATGGCGCGCTCGGCGAGCCGATCACAGATGGCGCCGACCCGCGCCATCCCCTCGATGGGGTCGCCGCCCGCGCCCATGAGCTGGAGGAAGCCGGTGACCAGGTCGTCGTGGTACTCCTCGGGGACGCCCACCATCCAGCCCAACGCCAGCACGGGCAGTCGTTGGGCGTAGGCGGAGATCAACTCGACCTCGCCGTCCTGGGCGAACTCCTCGATCAGCCGGTGCGAGGCCCGCTGACAGAACTCCTCGAACTCCCACTGGTCGATCCGGGAGAGCGCCTCGGCGAACACCACCGAACGGCGCCGATGCTCCTCCCCTTCCGTGTACAGCATCGCCTCCGACGCGAACCCGCCACCGATCAACGGCCACATCGGCCACTCGGGGGGCAGATCGTCGAACAGGTTCCAGCGGCGGAAGGAGCGCGCGAACAGGTCGGGATCGGAGGTGACCTGGAGCAGCTCGGAGTAGCCCATCACCAGCCAGGCCGGCACGTCCCAGGCCAACAGGACGGGCGCCACCGGCCCGTGTCGGCGACGCAGCTCGGCGAACAGGGCGGGCGAGTCGCGTCGATAGCCCTCGTCGCCCAGCCGCATCGCGTCCCGATGCGTCTCCGGCAGGGGGATCGAGATCTCCGGACGTTCGGCCTCGGTGTCGGGGGCGCTCATCCCACCGGCTCCTGTTCCAGCAGGCGTTGCCGGTGCGCGACCAGCTCGGCCAGGGTCGTGCGCACCTGCCCCGGGTCGCGGGCGTCGCAGCGCAGCAACGGCGTACCGGCGTCGATGTCCAGGCTGGCGCGGATCTCCTCCAGACTCCAACGCTCGGCCTCGTCCCCGAAGGGGTTGTGCGCGACGAGGTAGGGCAGACCGGCCCGTTCGACCCGGTCCAACGCGGCGAACGACCCCTCCACGTCACGGGTGTCGACGAGCACGATCGCGCCCACGGCACCCTCGCAGAGGCGTTCCCACAGGGCGTGGAAACGCTTCTGCCCCGGGGCACCGAACAGGTAGAGGACGATCTGCTCGTCGATGCTGATCCGACCGAAGTCGAAGGCGACCGTGGTGGTCGTCTTGTCCGGCCGGAGTTCCAGCCCCTCGTCCACCCCGGCACCCGCCTGGGTCATCTCGGCTTCGGTGGTCAGCGGCGTGATCTCGCTGATCGACCCCACCAACGTGGTCTTGCCCACGCCGAAACCACCGGTGACGAGGATCTTCATCGAGATCGTCGCGGACGGCGCCAACGGTTCATACGGGGAGGTTGATGAGCCCAACACGCAGTTTCTCCAAGAGTCGACGGTCATCGGCCGGGGACGCGAACCCCGACGCCGCGCGCTTCGCGGGACGGTCGGCGGAACGGATCGCGATGTACCCCTGGTCGACGAGGTCTGCCAGCAGGATCGTGACCGCCCCCAACGGGATCCCCAGCCGCGCGCCGAGCTCGGCCGGGGCGATCGGACGGTCACAGATCCGCACGATGTCGGCCTGTTCCAGGGACAACCCCGAGGTGTCGGCGCGTTCGGTCACCACCAGGGCGAAGGGACCCAGCCGAAGTGTGGTGCCGCTGCGCCCACCGACCACCATGAACAGGCCGTCGGGCACGTCGGGATCTATCACGGGGCCCCCGCCTCGTCGACGTGACGGCTGGGCGTGGCGAGCTGTTCGGGAAGACGTTCCACCAGACGTCCCATCTCCGTGGCGACCACTCCCAGGTCGGCCGAGGGGCTCGACAGGTCGGCGAGCACCGCCAGGGCCGACCCCGAACCGGCGCCCATCACCAGCAGGTGGTGCGGGTCCAGATCCACCGCGACGGTGCGGACCGGGTCCTCGATGCCGAACACCGCGTTGACCTGCCCGCCCGTGGCGAGAAGCCCACAGGCGGAGGCGGCCAGACCGTCGGCCTCGTCACGCTCCAGAGTGCTGTCGGCGGAACGGACCAGACCGTCGGTGGACAGCAGGAGCACGTGGCGCACCCCGGGCAGCTCGCGCAGTTTGTCCATGAGCCAGGTCAGGTTGGTCTGCATTCAGGAGTCCTCACGATTCTCTGCGACGGGTTTCGAGGTCGGCCGTGTGTGGGCGTGCCACTGGGCGATGCGAAGACTGGTGGCCGCGCGGTCCTTCGGCGGCTCGACGGTTCTGGGGGCGGCCGTCTCCTCGGGGAGGGTCGCGCCACGACGTCGTCTGGGCAGGTATCGGGGGCGTTCCTCGTCGTCCTCGGCGTCGTCGGCGGGGAGTGACGAGTCCTGGAGCGCGGCGAGCGGGGCGCCGACGGGGGTCGGGGCCCGGGACGAGGGCACCGCGGTGAGGGTGCCCGTCGAGAGGGCCGGGGCGCTCGCCCCCACGGCCGCCTCGTCGGTGCGCAGCAGACCCTTGCGTGGGATCCACACGGTCGCCCTCGTGCCGCCGCGCGGCGACGGAGAGAGGTCCACCCGGATGTCCAGCGGGTCGGCGGCCCTGCGGACCACGAGCAGACCGAGCTGGTTGGCGGACAGTTCGGCGATGTCCGGAGGACGGTTCGGGTCGAGGCGACGGCGCACCTCGGCGAGCTGCTCCTCGGTCATGGCCAGGCCGCTGTCGTCGATGTGCACGCCGAGCCGCATCGCGGTGTTCTCGAAGTGCACCACCACGGCCTCGGAGGGCGCGGAGAAGGAGGTGGCGTTGTCGACCAGTTCGGCCAGGATCTGGATGATCGAGTTGACGGCCCGCCCCTCGACCACGATCGGGGTGTTGGGCATGTGCATCTGGACCCGGGCGAACTCGGGGACACTGCCGACCGCCGCGCGCACCAGACGCTCGATGCGCAGAGGCTGGGTCCAGTTACGGCCGATCCGGTCGGCCTCGGCCACGGTGAGCAGACGCTGGATGAGCATCTCCAAACGGGAGAGACCGGCCTCCATCACCATGAAGTCCTCGCGTACCTGCTCCCCCGTGCCGTGGGAGTCGAGGGTCCTCCAATAACGGCCGCTACGTTCCTGCACGTCGGCGCGGAGCTGGGAGACCCCGGCACGGGCTCGGGCCGCGCAGCCCTTGACCACGCTGAGAAGCCGCCGACGCTGCTGGTGCCCCCGCCAGAGGGTGTCGGTGACCGACTCGATGAGAGGTCGGGCGAGCGGGTCGGTGCCCTCCGAGCCGTCGAGCTCGGCCATGACCGTCTGGGCCGAGGCGCCCTCCCGGATCCGCCTGGTCACCAGGGGGAACACGTCCTCGGTCACGACCTTGCCGACGTTGTCGCGTCGGGACAGCTCCGCCCGCAACCGGTCGGCCCGCGCCTCGGCGTGGGCGGCGACCGAACGCGCCTCCTGGATCAGCCGCTCGTCGCGGAGCGCCGCCTCCGCGGCCTCCCGACGGGCCCGGCGTTCACGAAGGAGCGAGCGGACCGCCACGACCGAGAGCACGAGGGTGCTCACCGCCAGAACCCACGTCCAGATCTGTGCGGGGTCGGGTTCCACTGGAACCGTTGTGTCTGTCAACAACATGCGCTGGTCGTTTCACGTCGAGGACCGGCCGGGGGAGGACGTCGAAGGACCCTGGGGCGTCGGTCCGGGGCGGGGAAGGGTCCGGGCGGAGGGGCGGGAAGGGGTCGGTGCGGTCGATCAGGGGTGATTCCCGGGCGAGGACGCCTACGGCTGGTCATTTTGCCACCGTGGAGACCACCTCAAACGGGAGAAGGATCTCCCGAGGGCGTTTTCAACCCTTGTTCCCCCAACGCGGGACGGCATTCTCACTGTTCACAGCAGTCCCATACTGCTCACGAGCGCAGTGGAACTTCCTGAAAATTCTTGGCGAGGCTCTCCGAGCCCGCGTTAGGAAAGTCTGATTCGTCTTGTTCAAGAAGAATCGACACCGTCTCCTCTTCAAAGGACGCGACCAGAGGCCCACGGGCCCCGCGGGAGGGCCTCGGCCTCCTGTACACCGACCACCACGCTCTGTACGTTGGAGATCCGGAACCCGTCGATCACAGTCGAGGTGATCTCATGACCCGGACGACCTGCTGCGTGATCGGAGGAGGACCGGCCGGGATCGTGCTCGGCCTGCTCTTGGCCCGATGCGGCGTCGAAGTGACCGTGTTGGAGAAGCACCGCGACTTCCTTCGGGACTTCCGCGGCGACACCGTGCACCCCTCGACCCTCCGTCTGCTGGACGAACTCGGCCTCTCCGAGGAGTTCTCGCGCCTGCCCCAACGACGGCTGGACCGCGCCCGGCTCCCGGTCGGCGTCGAGGACCGCTGGGTCACTCTGGCCGACTTCACCCAGCTGCCCGCCCCGTACGACCACATCGCGATGGTCCCCCAGTGGGACCTGCTCGACCTCCTGGCCGGGGCCGCGGCCGAAGAGCCCGGCTTCACCCTGCGCATGAACACCGAGGCGACCTCCTTCATCGAGGAGGGCGGCCGGATCAACGGGGTGCGTTACCGGACCCGCGACGGGGAGACCGGCGAGATACGCGCGACCATCACCGTGGCCTGCGACGGCCGCGACTCCCTGGCGCGCGGGCTCTCCGGACTGGGCCTACGGGACTTCTCCGCACCGATGGACGTGCAGTGGTTCCGACTGCCCCGCCACGACGACGACCCCGACGGCGGCATCGGGCGGATGAGCGAGGGGAGGTTCAGCCTCCTCATCGACCGGGGCGACTACTACCAGGCGGCGGCGATCATCCCCAAGGGCACCGACTCCCGGAACCGCTCGCACCCGCTGGAGGAGTTCAACGAGACCCTCGTACGACAGTTCCCCTGGTTGGAGGGGCGCTCCCTGGTCGCCGACTGGGACGACGTGAAGCTGCTGGACGTACGCGTGGACCGGTTGCGCCGCTGGCACACCCCCGGCCTGCTGTGCATCGGCGACGCCGCGCACGCGATGTCGCCGGTGGGCGGGATCGGCATCAACCTGGCGATCCAGGACGCGGTCGCCACCGCCCGCCATCTCCAGGCACCGCTACGCCGCGGCCGGGTCACCAGGGACGACGTGGCGGCGGTCCAGCGACGGCGACAGCCCGTCACGGTCCTGGTGCAGGGCTTCCAGCGCGTGGCGCACCGCAGGATGATCCTGCCCGCGCTGGAAGGACGCCTCGACCTGCGTTCGACGGAACCGCCCGCTCCGTTGCGCGTGGTCGAACACCTGCCCTGGGCCCGCCGCGTTCCGGCCTACTTCCTCGGCTACGGGGCCCTTCGAGAACGCCCGCCCGCGGCCGCGATGCGCTGACCCGCGCGGGGCCCGCCGTCCGCACGAAGACGCGGACGACGGGCCCGTTCACGCGGCCGACTCGGAACGGAGCCCCTCCAGCTCCATCTCCAACCACAGGGTTCGTACGCCCTTACGCGGATGGTCCGAGTGACGCCACCGGCCGGTGCTCCTGGCGAGGAGGAGGATCAGCCCCGAGGACAACACCGGTCCGCTCCCGGCCCCTCCCGACCAGGGCAGCCGATAGTCCAGGCAGGTCAGTACGCATCTCCCTCTTCTGCGCATGCCCACCTTCCAGGGAACTCCCCCCGAGCCGGCCACCTCCTCGGCAACCCGACTCGTCAACCAGATCGAGTCCTCCCCTCCGGGCCCCAGTTTCTCGGCCAGAAAACGTCTGACCTGCCGAGATGGATCGCCTCTCGGGTCGAGCCACCTCTCCACAGCACCCATGGAACACCCCCCGGTGTAGGTCACAGGTATCACATGAACAACATCGATGTAAACGCAAGAATCGAACATCGACCCTTAGGTATGCACTCTACAAGTCTTCTAACTGCCAACATGTAGAAAACATTGAAACCTCAAGAGAAATATGCTTCTCTAATCATCAGTTACCCTCCACGCCTGGAAAGGAAAGAGACCATGCAGGTGAAGCAGATTAGAGGCTGCGAAAACGGGGGCTGCCCCAAGGTGTTCCGCACCGACAAGGGGACATTCCTCGTGCAAGGCGCTACGGTTGACTCGATGCCCACTCCCGAGCATGAAACGGTCATCGAGGTGCCCGCGGAGATCCTGCGGGGTCTGTGATCCCCTGGCTCTCGGGAGGGGCGGGGCCCGTCTGGCCATCATGCCCAGGACGGAGGCGGGCCCCCACCTGGACGCATAGCGGAGAGCAGACAGAACTCAATGGGTGAGTACCGGAGGAAGCGGCAAAGGCAATTCGGGCAAGAACTGAAGAATCTGCGCAGTGAAGCAGGCATGAGCGGCCGAGAGGCGGCCGAACTGGCGGGCACCGACCAGTCCACCATCTCGCGCGTCGAGAACGGCCACATCCGACCGTCGCACGAGCTCCTCACCCGCCTGCTCACCACCTACGGGGCGACCGCGGCGATCAAGGAGGGCCTGGCGTCGGAGCTCACCGAGCTCGACGTCGGCGTCAGCAGCTGGCGGTGGTTGGAAGAGCGCAAAGGCCCGCGCCAGATCTACGTTCGCGATCTCGAACGCGAGGCGCTCAGGCGTCGCGGCTATCACTTGGACGTGATCCCCGGCCTGTTGCAGACGGCCGCCTACGCCGAAGAGGTGATCCGGGCCAGTCCCACGATCACCCCGGAACAGGTGTCCGAGGGCATCGCCCTGCGGATGGAACGACAGAACATCCTCTTCGAGAAACAGCGGAGCTTCAGCTTCGTCATCACCGAATACGCGCTACGCCGCCCGTTCGGCACCTCGGAGACGATGCGGACCCAGTACGAACGTCTCCTGCACCTGGGCACCTACCCCACCATCGGTCTCATGGTGATCCCGCTCTGGGTCCCGCACCCGGTCCTCCCGCACGGCTTCACCATCTTCGACGACTCCTACGTCTACATCGACACCGTCACCAAACCGGTGAACGTCATCGAGACACCCGAGGTCAAGTCCTACATCTCCATCTACGAGGACCTCGTCGAGACGGCCCTGCCCGAGACGGAGAGCCTGGAACTGATCGCCGCACTGGCCAAGGACACCGACTGAGCCGTATCCGAGGAGCGGCCCCGGCGGTGGCCGGGGCCGCGAGCGGCCCTACCGGACCCTCGCCGAGAAAGGACACGACCGCCACCGGCGATACGCGGGGCGGGGCGCGGCCCGAACAAAGGCCGGGCATGAGAAGAGCCGACGAGGGGACTTGAACCCCTAACCTATCGCTTACAAGGCGATTGCTCTGCCAATTGAGCTACGTCGGCCGACAGCCGAAGCCCTGTGGCTCCGGAGTGTCCACCCGAATGGTACCGGCTCCGACGACGAGTGTCCTACTCGACCTCGTTCCGCCGCCGATCACCGAGGGCGCGTCGGCCCGGATCGTGCGACACGAGCCGGGCCGGTTCGATCTCTAGGCCTTGCCGCCACGGTGACGGGCGACCTCGTAGAGGGACACACCCGCGGCCACGGAGGCGTTCAGGGACTCCGCGCCGCTGATCGGGATGCTCGCGATCACGTCGCAGGTCTCCCGCACCAGTCGGGACAGCCCCTTGCCCTCGGCGCCGACCACGATCACCAGAGGCCCGGTGGCCAGGTCCAGGTCGGGAAGCTGGATGTCGCCATCGGCGTCCAGACCGGCGACGAACAGCCCGGCCTTCTTGTAGGCCTCCAGGGCACGCGTGAGGTTGGTGGCCTGGGCGACGGGCAGCCTGGCCAGGGTGCCCGCGGAGGTCTTCCACGCGGTCATGGTCACACCGGCGGCGCGACGCTCCGGAATGAGCAGGCCGTGCGCGCCGAAGGCCGCGGCGGAGCGGGCGATGGCGCCCAGGTTGTGCGGGTCGGTGACCCCGTCCAGGGCGACGATCAGCGGCGGGGTGTCGGACTCCAGCGCCCGGTCGAGCAGCCCCTCGGCCGCCCAGTACTGGTAGGGCCGCACTTGGAGCACGATGCCCTGGTGGGCGGCGCCGGGCAGACCGTTGCTCTCACAGCGACGGTCCAGCTCGGTGCGGGTCACCTCCTGCACGTCGACGCCCTGGGCGCCCGCCATCTTGGCGGCCTCGTTGACGCGGTCGTCCGGGTCGAGGCTGTTGGACAGGAAGAGGCGGGTGGCCGGCATGCCGGCGCGCAGCGCCTCCACGACCGGGTTGCGTCCGATCAGCAGGTCGGAGTTGTCCGGGCGGTTGGGCGAACGCTCCTGCTGACGCCCGCTCCCGCGGCCCTCGCCGCCGGCGGGACGCTTGGCGGCCTTGTGCCGCTGCTTGCCCTCGTACCAGTGACGCTGCTCGGCGGGCAGGGTACCGCTCTTGGGTTCGAGTGAACGCCGGTTCTTACCGCCGCTGCCCTTGGTCGGGCCCTTCTTGCTCTTCTTCGCCGGCATGGTCGCCGCCTCCTGATACGTGTCGCGAGCATGCCGGAAGAACTCTTCCGGCCGATGGGTCGCCGTCTCGCCGATGGGCGGCGGCGCAAACCCCCAGCCTAATGGTCGCGTGCCACCGCACGCGTCGTTCGGGGCCGGGAGGTCGTCCCGGCCCCGTCCGTCGGCGCGATCAGCCGCGTCGCAGGTCCCAGCGGGGGCCCTGCGGGGTGTCCTCCACCACCACGCCGGCCTCGGTCAGCCGGTCGCGGATGGCGTCGGCCGCCGCGTAGTCCTTACGGCCCCGGGCCGCCTGGCGCTGTTCGAGGGCGACGGCGACGAGCGCGTCCACGACCTCGCGCAGCCCCTGGCCCTCGGAGGCCCACTGGTCGCTGAGCGGGTCCAGTCCGAGCACGCCCAGCATGACGCGCAGTTCGGAGGCCAGCTCCCGGACACGCTCCTTGCCACCGGCCGCCAGGGCGGTGTTGCCCTCGCGCACGTGGCCGTGGACCACCGCCAGGGCCTGAGAGACCCCGAGATCGTCGTCGAGCGCCTCGGCGAAGGCCTCGGGCACCTCGGCGGCGGGGGTGATCTCGCCCAGGACCTCGACCGCGCGGGTCAGGAAGCCCTCGATGCGCTGGTAGGCCGAGGCGGCCTCCTGGAGCGCGGCGTCGGAGTAGTCGATGGTGGAGCGGTAGTGCGCCTGACCGAGGTAGTAGCGCAGTTCGACCGGGCGGACCTTCTCCAACATCTGCGGGATGCGCAGCGAGTTGCCCAGGGACTTGCTCATCTTCTCGCCGCCGACGGCCAGCAGACCGTTGTGCAGCCAGTACCGGGCGAAGCCGTCGCCGGCGGCCCGGGACTGGGCCTGCTCGTTCTCGTGGTGCGGGAAGACCAGGTCCAGGCCGCCGCCGTGGATGTCGAAGCTGGGCCCCAGGTACTTGGTGGCCATGGCCGAGCACTCCAGGTGCCAGCCGGGGCGGCCGCGTCCCCACGGGGTCTCCCAGCTGGGCTCCCCCGGTTTGGCGCCCTTCCAGAGGGCGAAGTCGCGGGGATCGCGCTTGTCGCGTTCGCGGTCGGTGTCGGCGGCCTCCACGACCTGGTCCGGGCGCTGGTTGGACAGCTCCCCGTAGGCCGGGTAGGAGCCGACGTCGAAGTAGACGTCGCCGGAACCGTCGTCGGCGGGGTAGGCGTGCCCCGCGTCGATGAGGCGCCGCATCAGTTCGATCATCTCCGGCACGTGGCCGGTGGCGCGCGGCTCGACGGTGGGCGGCAGGCAGCCCAGGGCGTCGTAGGCGTGGGTGAAGGCGCGCTGGTTGCGCTCGCTCACCTGCCACCACGGGACGCCCTCCCGCGCCGCCGTGGCGATGATCTTGTCATCGATGTCGGTGACGTTGCGGCAGAAGGTGACCTCGTAGCCGAGGTGGGTCAGCCATCGGCGCAGGATGTCGAAGTTGACTCCGGAGCGGATGTGACCGATGTGCGGAGGAGCCTGCACCGTGGCACCGCACAGGTACAGGGAGGCACACCCTTCGCGGAGTGGGGAGAACTCGCGGACCTGTCGGGCACTGGTGTCATAGAAGCGCAGACTCACGCTGTCAAGACTAACCGCTTTCCCCTCACGAGCGCGTCACAAACCTGGAACACCGATCGACCCCGATCCGCTCTGGACAGCCCCGAGCCCCCATATATGCCGAACCGTATCCGGCCCGCTCGGATGTGAGATGCCACCCGCGTCCAAGGCGACTTCCCCTCGACTCGACTCACCACCCACTGCCAATGACTCCATAACAGGACAGAACACCCCTCCTTCCGGAGGTCGGGAAGCAGCCGGAATCGGCCGGAATCTCGTGTTAGTGCCACCGCCTGGACTACGCTGCGGTGACGATGGCCCCTTACAACAACGCCCCCGAGACAGGGACACGTAACGGTCGGAGTGCGGGTCGCGGCACGGGAGCCGGTGCTCTCGTCGGTGGCGCGCTGTTCGTCAGTGTCATCGCCCTGTGCGCCCTCATCCTCGCCTACCAAGGCATCTACGCGTTCGCCGTGATCGTGCACGAGGACAGCCCGCTGGCCCACGTGTTCCCGGTGACCTTCACCCTGCTGGTCCTCATGGCCTTCTGGGTGAGCTACGTGCTGCGCACGGCACCGCCACGGGAACGCCTGTGGGTCGACCTCGGCGTGATCCCCGCGCTGATGCTGGCCGCCGCCGTGCCGATGATCCTCAACAACACGGGACGCGTCGACACCATCGCCGAGAACTCGCCCGGCGCGCTCCGCGTGGTGGTGGCCGTGGCCCCGTTGGCCGCGCTGTTGGTGGCGTTCCTGCTGTGGCTCGCCGTCCGCGCCCACATCCGACGGCGGAACCGCCGCTCCCGACCCCGCCCGGTCCCCTCGGACGACCGCGCCACGGTCGTGCGCGGTACCTCCAGGCCGGAGCCCGCGAGGAAGGCCCCGCCCCTCAAGACCCGGCTGCTGGACCTGGGGCGGGAACCGGAACGGGACGAACCCGCGCCGACGGCCGCCGAGTCCGACGAGGAGAGCCGCTCGCGGATCTCGCCTCCGCCCGTGATCGAGTCCACCGAGCCCGCTCGGAAGGACGTGCCGGAGGAGCGTGAGCCGGACACGTCCGAGAGCGTCGACTCCGAGGCGCCCACCGAGCCGATCCCGGCCCCGGAGCCCGCCGAGGACGAGCGACCGGCCGAGACCGTCGCCGACACCGAGCCCCTCGCCCCGGTCCGGGTCGAGGCCCCGGTCGAGAAGACCGCTCCCGCTGAGGACGAGGAACGGGCCGGCGCACCCATGGTCCCCCTGCCCCGCCGTTCCCGCACGGGCGACAACCCGATCAAGCGGGCCGCCGAGGAGCCTCCGGTCGTGCCGGGGGCCGCCGCTCCCCCTCCGGAGCCGATCGGGAACGAGAGCGTGCCCGCGCCCCGCGCGGCGGCCGAGCCCGAACCGGAGGAACGGGTCGAGGACGACCGGGACGTCCCGGTGTTCGACGACCGTCTCGACGAGGGGTTCGCCCACGAACCCGAGGTCGGCGATCCCGTCTCGGACGAGGCCGAGGCGCCTCCGCTCGCGCCGGTGGCGGCCGAACCGGAGCCCGCCGAGTGGGAGGCCCCCGTCGCGGAGGAGGGTTCCGAGGTCGAGGAGCGTCCGGAGTCGACGGACGAGGTCGAGTCGGTCACGCCCTCGGACGCGGCCGACCCCGAGGACGACGAGCCGCTGTGGGAGCCCCCGTCCGCCGAAGGACCGGGGTCGATCCTGGCCGACTACGTCCCTCCGGTCTGGACGCCGCCCGAGGACGGCTCCTCCGCCACGGAGGACGAGGACGTCGTTCCGCCGGTCGAGCCCCTGGGGCGGGTCGAGGACCCGAACGTCCCTCTCACCCTGGATCACGACACCGGTCCCACGGTGCGCGCCGCCTTCCGCCTCGGGGCCAAGCGGCCGGAGCCGGAGGAGGACCCGGATCCGGAGCGGACCTCGGAGACATCGAGCGGGCCCGCCGAAGCCGAACCGGCGGAGCGGGCTCGGGAACCCGAGCCCGAGCGGGAAGAACCCCCCGCTCCGGAGCCGGAGCCCCGGCCCGCCCCGAGAACCGCCTCCGAGCCCGCCGTGCCGGTGCGCAAGCGACCCATGGTGCTCAAACCGCCGCGACCGCCCATGCCGGACTTCGCCTCGGGTCCCCCGTCCCGACGGGTGCGCAGTGAGCCGTTGCCGCCCGAGGACCACTGATCGCCTCTTCGGCCCCGGAGCCCGCCACAGGGCGCCGGGGCCGACGTGTGTCCGCTCCCTCCCCGCGACCCGAAGGGGGAACACCTCGTGGCCCTCGCGGCGGGCCGGCGCGACGGCGATCCCCTCGCCTCGTCCACAGCCTGTGCACGAGCACCCCGACCTCAGAGCCCCACCCCACGCGGCCAGGGGTTTCGGGCGTAGGCGGGGACTCTCAGGCCGTGGACCGGATACCGGGTCCGGACACACCGATGGGGGCCGTGCCGGGTGGGCACGGCCCCCATCGGAGACGATCGTCCGGTCAGTCCCTGGGCGCGCAGAGGGCGGTCGCGACCGCCGCGATGCCCTCGCCGCGGCCGGTGAGGCCCAGACCGTCGGTGGTGGTCGCGGAGATGCTCACGGGAGCCCCCACGACCTCGGAGAGCGTCTTCTCCGCCTCGTCACGCCGGGGCGTGAACCGGGGACGATTACTGATGATCTGCACGGCCACGTTGCCGATCTCGAAACCGGCCGCGTGCACACGCGCGACGGTCTCGGTGAGCAGGGCCGCGCCCGAGGCGCCCTTCCACCGGGGATCGGAGGTGCCGAAGTTGGTCCCGAGGTCTCCGAGGCCGCACGCGGACAGCAAAGCGTCACAGGCCGCGTGGGCCGCGACATCACCATCGGAATGGCCGCTGACACCGTCTTCTCCCGGCCATTCCAGACCGGCGAGAAAAAGTGTTCTTCCAGGAGAAAACGGGTGGACGTCCGTCCCGACGCCCACCCGAGGCATTTTCGTCATGAATTACGTGATTCCGCGAGTATCAGTTCGTCAGAACCTCGTCGAGGAGGGCTTCCGCCTTGTCCTCGTTGGTCTTTTCCGCGAGCGCGAGTTCGCTGACGAGAATCTGCCGCGCCTTGGCGAGCATCCGCTTCTCGCCGGCGGACAGACCGCGCTCCTTGTCCCGGCGCCACAGGTCGCGAACCACCTCGGCGACCTTGTTGACGTCGCCCGATGCCAGCTTCTCCAGGTTCGCCTTGTAACGCCTGGACCAGTTGGTGGGCTCTTCGGTGTGCGGCGCGCGCAGCACCTCGAAGACCTTGTCCAGGCCTTCCTGCCCCACCACGTCACGAACGCCGACCTCCTCGGCGTTCGCGGCCGGCACGCGCACCGTCAGATCGCCTTTGTCAACCCTCAGAACGAGATAGGTCTTCTCCTCGCCCTTAATGGCGCGAGTCTCGATCGCTTCAATACGAGCAGCCCCATGATGGGGGTAGACAACAGTGTCGCCGACCTTGAAAGCCATGTGACAGGTACCCCTTCCGCTACCACAAGGATACCATGAATCTGTGACTTAACGTACCTATTAGCTTTGCGAACATGCAGGTCAAGCCACACTTTTCAGGGCTTGACAAAGTGTACCCGAGGAGTCTCCGAGACCTGGTCAGAGCACTTCCGAGAGGGCCGGAACCCCCTCTGTTCAGCCGGATCGTGACGAAGCGGAGATAGTCTTCGGATAGGGTTCGCCCTCCCTCCGGACACCCTCCGCGAGGCCCCATCGCGATCTACGTCACGATTTCGGACGGGGGTGACCCTCCATTGACCCGGCCGGATCTCCCGGGCGTGTCCCACCGCGCCCCACACCCCCACCACGCCCTCGTCGATCCGCCCTCCCAGGCCGCTCCGAGAACACCGAGGGCCCCGGAACCCGAAGGTCCCAGGGCCCATCGACGCACCCGCGGTCAGGCCTCGGGTTCGTAATCTTCGCGTTTCTCTCCGGTCACCATGTAGACCAGGTTGTCGGCCACGTGCACGGCATGGTCACCGAAGCGTTCGTAGAACCGACCGACGAGGGTGACGTCCATGGTCGCCTCCACCCCGTACTCCCACTCCGGGGCGAGGATGCGCTGCAACAACTTGCGACGCAACCGGTCCATCCGGTCGTCGTCCTTGTCGAGTTCGAGGGCGGTGTCGGGGTCCTTCTCGGTGATGACCTCGCCGGCCTTGGTGACGAGCAGCTCCGCCTGGTGTCCCATCTCCAGGACGATCGAACGGACCGGCTTGGGGATGGCCGAGTCGGGGTGACGGCGCCGGGCGATCTTGGCGAGGTGGACCGCGTGGTCCCCCATCCGCTCCAGGTCACCGCGCATGTAGAGGGCCGTGATGATCGTGCGCAGGTCGGAGGCGACCGGCTGCTGTCGGGCCATCAGACTGAAGGCGGTGTCCTCGATCTCCTGGTCCAGGCGGTTGATCGCCTCGTCACCGGAGATCACCTCCTGCGCCGCCGTCAGATCGCTGTCCAGCAGGGCGGTCGTGGCACGCGCGATGGCGTGCCTGGCGAGCCTGGTCATCTCGACGAGGCGTTCGCCCAGGCTGTCGAGGTCCTCATGGTACGTATCGCGCATGTCCCCCATGTTCGCAGTGCCGATCTGAAGGATCGGCCAAGAATCGGTGAACGATGGAAGAACCTCGGTTGTGTCACATGCCCTGACCGGGTAAAGCCCCAGTCGGCACGTTTACGATCGAATCGTGCAAGGGGAACTTCTCGCCGCCGTGACCGGCATCATCGGACTCGTCCTGGGCATCGTCATCGGTGCCGCGGTCGCCGGTCCGCTCTTCCGTACGCGATCCGGACGCCTGGAGCCGAGCCCCTCCCAGGAGGGGGGCGCGCTCCCGCCCGGTATCGCCGAGGTGCTCTCAGCGCTTCCCTCCTCCGCCGTGGTCCTGGACTCCGGCGACAAGGTGTTGCGCGCCTCCTCGGCCGCGCGGGCCTTCGGGCTCGTACGCGGTGAGGAGCTGGTCATCGGCGAACTCCTCTCGCTGGCCCGCAAGGTCCGGCGGGACGGGGTCATCCGCGAGACCGACATCGAGGTGGCCGTCCGCAAGTTCGGCCCCGACGCCACGTCCTTCGCCGTAAGGGTCGCTCCACTCGGCGGGACCGGGTTGGTGCTGGTCCTGGCCGAGGACCAGACGGAGCACCGAAGGGTCGAGGCGGTCCGCCGCGACTTCGTGGCCAACATCTCACACGAGTTGAAGACCCCCGTGGGGGCGTTGTCCCTGCTCGCGGAGACCGTGCAGGACGCCAGCGACGACCCGGAGGCGGTCCGTCGGTTCACCGCGCGCATGCAGACCGAGGCCACCCGGTTGACCGCGGTCATCCAGGACCTCATCACGCTCTCCCGCATCCAGGGCGCCGAGCCCATCGCGGAACCGGCGCCCGTGGACCTGGAGGCGGTCGTCGAAGAGGCGATCGACGCGGTGCGCATGCCGGCCGACGCCAAGGGGATCGAACTGGTGGGCAGCGGCGCCGAGGGGCTGACCGTGCTCGGCGACGAGGCGATGCTGGGCACCGCCCTGCGCAACCTCATCACCAACGCCGTCGCCTACAGTCCGAAGAACACCCGTGTGGCGGTGTCCGTGGGCACCTCCCGGTCGAGCATCGACATCAGCGTCGCCGACCAGGGCATCGGCATCCCCCAGCAGGACCTGGAAAGGATCTTCGAGCGGTTCTACCGTGTGGACGCCGCTCGAAGCCGGGCCACCGGTGGTACCGGGCTGGGCCTGGCGATCGTCAAGCACATCATGACCCACCACCGTGGAGAAGTGACCGTGTGGAGCAAGGAGGGGTCGGGGTCGACGTTCACTCTACGTCTGCCCAGACCCGAGAGCCGGGAGATCGACGTGTCCCGGAACGACAACCACCAGGAGACGGCACAGTGACGCGCGTACTCGTAGTAGAGGACGAGGAGTCCTACAGCGACGCCCTGTCGTACATGCTGCGCAAGGAGGGTTTCGAGGTCGCGGTGGCTCCCACCGGCACCGTGGCCCTGGAGACCTTCGACCGGACCGGGGCCGACCTGGTACTGCTCGACCTCATGCTGCCGGGGCTCTCCGGCACGGAGGTCTGCCGGACCCTCCGGCAGAAGTCCAACGTCCCCGTCATCATGCTCACCGCCAAGGACTCCGAGATCGACAAGGTCGTCGGTCTGGAGCTGGGCGCCGACGACTACGTGACCAAGCCGTTCTCCTCCCGCGAGCTCGTGGCGCGCATCCGCGCGGTGCTGCGTCGTCGGGGCGAGGACGACGTCGTCCTTCCCGCCGCCCTGGAGGCCGGCCCCGTCCGTATGGACGTGGAGCGGCACGTGGTGACGGTGCGCGGCGACAACGTACAGCTCCCGCTGAAGGAGTTCGAACTGCTGGAGGTGCTCCTCCGCAACGCGGGCCGGGTGCTCACCCGTATGCAGCTCATCGACCGCGTGTGGGGCGCCGACTACGTCGGGGACACCAAGACCCTCGACGTGCACGTCAAGCGCCTGCGCGCCAAGATCGAGGAGGACCCGAGCCACCCGCGCTACATCGTGACGGTGCGCGGCCTGGGGTACAAGTTCGAGCCGGTCACCGTCGAAGCGGAGTGACCCCCGGCCCGGGGCCCTCGGGTCTCCCGTGCCGCCGTCTCCCCGTTCTTCCTCTCTTTCCGACCCGATCCCGGACGGTGGCACCACCGTCCGGGATCTCTCATGTCCACTCTTCTAGGCGTACCGTTCCACGGCGCGGGCCAGGACCTCGCAGGCCCGGCGCAGACCCGTGTAGGAGGCCGTCCCGTAGCCGATGACCAGCCCGTGCACGCTCGGCTCCGCGTGGCTGGAGCGGGAGGTGTCCTCCACCAGGACCCCCTCACGCGCGGCGGCGGCGACCACCGGCGCCACGGCCTCCTCCGGCAACGGCAGCAGGACGTGCAGACCCGCGGTGTCGCCGACCGGCCGGGGGCCCAGGTGTTCCACCAGCAGGGCTCTGCGGCGGGCGTACTCGCGTCTCATCCGCCGCAGGTGTCGGTCCAGGTCCCCACGTTCCAGCAGGAACGCCGTGGCGACCTGCACGGGCCCGCTGGTGCGGTCGGACAGCTCCGCCCGGGTCCGGGCCAGCCGGTCGGCCAGATCGGGTTCGGCGACGATCCAGCCGATGCCCAGGTCCGGGTCGA
The DNA here is from genome assembly GCF_000710955.1 of Nocardiopsis alba. Lineage (NCBI taxonomy): Bacteria > Bacillati > Actinomycetota > Actinomycetes > Streptosporangiales > Nocardiopsidaceae > Nocardiopsis > Nocardiopsis alba. Next base: position 242,558 of record NZ_BAZE01000010.1, on the reverse strand, counting down.
GGGTCTTGGACAAGGTGCCGAGAAGGACCACCCGTGCCGGATCGAGCCCGTACAGGGCGGGTAGAGGGGCGACGTCGTAACGGAACTCGGCGTCGTAGTCGTCCTCCACCACCAGCGCCCCGGTGCGCTCGGCCCAGTTCAGAAGGCGTTCGCGACGGGGAACCGGTAGTCGACCGCCGAGCGGGTACTGATGAGCGGGCGTGGTGTAGACGAGACCGAGATCGTCGGGGAGCTCCTCGGGGCGGATACCGTCACCGTCGACCGGGCAGGGGACGACGTGGTCCCCACGGGCGGCCAGGATGGAACGGGCCCGCCCGTAGCCGGGCTCCTCCACCCCCGCGCGGACACCGGGTCCCAGAAGCGCCGCGACCAGGTCGAGGCCGTTGCCGGTACCCCGGGTGACCAAGATGTTCTCCGGTCCGATGTGGATCCCTCGGGACCGTCGCAGGTGTTCGGCCAGGAGTTCGCGCAGTCGTGGCAGACCACGGGGATCAGGGTCGTCGGAAGGGACCTGTTCGGCCGCGTGGCGCCAGGCCCGGCGCAGGGCGGCGCGATCGTGGTCGTGGACCCAGGGGGCACCGGCGCGCAGGTCCACCAGACCCTCGCTCCGGGCCTGTTCACGAGAGATCCGTCCGCGGACCTCCGCGTTCGACGGGGCCGCCCGCTCCCGACGTTCGAGGTCGCGCCGGTGCCGCGCGCTCGAGAGCTCCCGTTCGGCCACGAAGGTGCCCGAGCCGTGCCGCCCTTCCAGCCAACCCTCCGCGTAGAGCTGCTGGTAGGCGTCGGTGACGACCGTACGGCTCACCCCGAGACGCGCGGCCAGTGCTCGGCTGGAGGGAAGACGTTCCCCCGGCCGCAACGCCTCGGAGACCATGGCCTCGCGCAGTCCCGACGCCAGTTGGGCGGTGAGCGGCTCGGCGGCCGACCGGTCCAGCCGGAGCACGGGGTCGACATCGGGACGGGACAAAGTGGTCCTCCGTTCCGGGTGGAAAGTGGCCATGGTCGGCACGTCCACTTCTTTCTACTTTGGAGCCATGCTCTCCGCCACCGAACGCACGCGTCTTCGGCGTGCCAAGCACAAGGCCCGGACCGACCGCACCGAACTGTACGACCTGCTCGACGAGGGTCTGATCTGCCATCTGGGTGTCGTCGTGGACGGCTCGCCCCGAGTGATCCCCACCGGATACGGACGTATCGACGACACCCTCTACCTGCACGGTTCGACCGGGGCCCGCTCTCTTCGAGAGGAGGGGGAGGTGTGCGTCACGGTGACCCTCCTGGACGGGATCGTGCTGGCCAGGTCGGCCTTCCACCACTCGATGAACCACCGCTCCGCGATGATCTTCGGAACACCGCGCGTGGTCACCGACCCCGAGGAGCACGAGGCCGCGCTACGCGCGATCACCGAACACCTCGCCCCCGGACAGTGGGACACGGTGCGTCTTCCCGACGCCAAGGAGACGGCCGCGACCCGGGTGCTGGCGCTGTCCCTGGAGGAGGCCTCGGTGAAGGTGCGCACGGGCCCGCCCGGCGACGACCCGGAGGACCACGCCCTCCCGATCTGGGCCGGTGTGCTCCCGACACGTATGGTCTTCGACCCGCCGATCACCGACCCCGACCTGGCCCACGACCTGCCCGTTCCCGAGCACGTGGCGGCGCGCGTCACCCTTGGGTACCGGACGGTCTGACACGGGGCCCTCGCCCCGGTTCAGACCTCCAGGAGGACGGTGAAGGGCCCCTCGTTGGTCAGGCCGACGGACATCCGCGCCCCGAACACACCTGTGGCCACCTCCGCCCCCAGGTCGCGCAGTTCCTTGACGACGGCGTCGACGAGGGGCTCGGCGACCGGTCCGGGGGCAGCCGCCTGCCAGGTGGGGCGGCGGCCCTTCCGGGCGTCCCCGTAGAGGGTGAACTGGCTGACCACCAGGATCGGGGCCCCGATGTCGGAGCAGGACCGCTCCTCTTCCAGGATCCGCAGCGTCCAGAGCTTGCGGGCGATCTTGGCGGCCTCGGCCTCGGTGTCGGTGTGGGTGGCCCCCACCAGGGCCATGAGGCCCGGACGGGTGATCTCCCCGACCACCTCGCCGTCCACCGTCACCGACGCGTGCGACACCCGCTGCACGACCGCGCGCATGGGCTCCCCCGTTCCTCTCGGATCCTCTCGTCCCGGCCGGGACGTTCCTATCTCGATCGTTGCAGCTGGTTGAGCAGGCGAGCGCGGCGGGTGTTGGTGATGACACCGCTGAGGGTGACCACGAAGGTGGTGATGGAGTCGGCGAAGTCCTCTATCCGCCACTCGCGCGGGCCGGTGTACCAGGCCAGGCCGTCACCGGTGAGCTCCTCCGGGGTCAGGTCGGAGATGGCCGCCGAGGCCAGGATGTCGGCCCAGCGCTCCACGTCGTCGAAGATCACCGCGTAGGGCAGGCAGCGCGAGTAGAGCTCCACCCGCTGTCCGGGCGGGGCCTCCTGGGCCCGGGGGCTCAACAGGTAGTCGCGAAAGCCCATGGTGTGGGCGTAGACCGAACTGCCCAGCCTGGTCTTGGCCGGCATGTACTGGGCGCCGGCCGTGATCGCGGCCCCCGCGATGATGACGGCGAGGCCGGTGAAGGCCGCGCCGGTGAACGCGGCCAGCAGCCCGGTCAGGACGACCCCGACCGCGGTGGTGGCCATGCCCGCGGTGGTCCACACGCTCCGGACCCGACTCGGCGAACGGGAGAACCAGCGGAGCCGGACCATGTCCTGGTACAGCTCCTCGCGTACCCGATCGATCCGCTCGGGCAGGTTACGGGAGTAGCGGGGGGAGGCCAGCTCGGACAACCGAACGGAGCGTTCCTCTCCGAAGAACGCGTCGAGCAGAAGCCGTTCGGAGGCCAGCAGGGTGTCGCCCGGCGGGCCTCCCAGACGGACCAGTCGCCAGTCCACCGAGGTGAAGTGCTCGTGCGGAAGCTCCTCCAGGCGGATGTAGCCGCGCACCGCCAGATCCAGGACCGAGGCGGTGAGGTCGGCGATGTCCACACGCTCGTCGATCAGCGTGCCGATCTGGCCGGGGTGGACGTCGTCGGGTGCGTGGAAGCGGAGTCGGCCGTGCTCGCCGGGTTCGAGCGGGGCGTGATCGCCCTGAGCGGCCTCACGTCGCAGGGCCCGCTCGTCACGGCCGCGCAGACGGATGAGCGCGACGAGGCCGCCCACCAGGACCACCAGCAACAGGCCGAACACACTCGCGGTGGCCGGTGTGACCTCGAAGGCGGAGGCCAACGACCAGCGGCGGTCCAGGAGGGGCTCGCCCTCCGCCGTACCGGGCGGATAGTTGACGACGATGTCGAGGCGGTCGCTGGGGTCCATGTCGGTCTGGAGGAAGTGCGCGACGACCGCCTCCCCGCCCATGTCGGAGGCGGTGCAGTACATCGAGCTGCGCGGCTCCCCGGCCAGGCACGACAGAGCTTCGGGCGGCATGGGGGCGGTGACGGTCACGTCGGTGGTGCGGACGGTGTGACTGTAGGCGCCCACCGCCCGCCACTCCAATTGGACGCCCTGAACGACCTCCCCGACCGCCCCGCGCACCTTGTAGGAGAGCCGTACGCCCCGGGTCCCCTCGGTCGGGATACGGACCAGCAGGGCGCCGTCGACCTCCTCGGTCTCGATGTCCAGAGTGGCGCCGTCGGCGTCGACCGCCGAGACACCGTCGATCTCGAACCGGCGGTCGTGGTCGGTGTCGTAGATCATGGTGGAGGTGAGCGCCCGGGTGAAGGTCTCGGGGGCCTCCCCCTCGAAACGGATCGCCTCCTCCCCCGCGAGGACACCGTGCCGGTCCAGTTCGAGGTCGATCTCGTTGGTGATCACCGGGGCCGAGGCGTCACGGGCGGCGATGATCCCGGGGGCGCGCCCCGGTACTGTGGTCTCCGGTGCGGACGCCGTCGCCGCGTGGACCCTTTCCTCCGACCACGCCACGGTGACCGCCGTGACCAGCGAGGAGAACACGAGCAGGGCCGTCGCCCAAGCAACGGCCGGGCGCCAGGAGCCGACCCACCACATGACGCGAGAGCCTATCCGGTCCTCCCCCGGACCCCGTCCGCAGGGCGCCGCCCCACGTGGCGTCGCGTACCGGCGCGCCGATCCGACGTCACCCTCCACCGTCCCCACCGGACCCCTCCGTCCCGTCTTCGCTCGTCCATCGTGCCGAACGCTCCCGACCCTCTCCCTACACGCGGGTGTGACCCCGTGCTGAGGGAGAGACGCCCGGAGGCCGACCTCGACCCCTGGGCCGAGCGCCACGGCCTCCTCCAGCGCATGGGGCTCGGTGTGTCCCTGTCCCTCGGCACCGGGCTGGCCGCGATCGGATTCACCGGGTTCCTGGCGATCTCGGCGATGTTACCGGCGGCCGCTCCGGCCTGGGGCGACCCGGTCGGGACCGACCCCACCGAACTACTCTCGGAGGAGGCCTCGCACGCCCCTTCGGAGGGCGGGGACGCTCCGATCGACGACCCCCTCGGCCAGAACCCGCTGTACGTGGCGGACGAACTGGGCGAGGTGACCTGCTCCCCTCCCCCGCTGGACAAAGAGGATCCTCGTTCGGTGGAGGCGTTCGTCCACTCGATCGCCGACTGTCTGGACACGGCCTGGGGAGACTACTTCACCGACGCCGGACTGCCGTTCTCCTCTCCCAACCGGGTGTACTGGTACGCGGAGGGGCACAGCCCGTGCGGCCCCTTCCCCAGCGAGGGCACGGCGGCCTTCTACTGCCAGGCCAACCAGGGGCTGTACCTGGGGGTCAAGGACATCGTGGCCGCCTCCGGCGGGAGCGACGCCCCCGAGGCGTACACGTTCCTCCTCAGCCACGAGTACGGCCATCACGTGCAGGGGCAGTCACGGATGCTCGCCGAGTTCCACTCCCTGCGGGCCGGCGCCGACGACGAGACCGCCGACGAACTGACCCGCCGCAACGAACTCCAGGCCAACTGCCTGGGAGGCGTGTTCGTGGGCGCGGCCGAGGACTCCCTCGGCTACGGGCCCTCCGAACGGGAGAACATCCTCGACGACGTGGCGCGCCGTTCCGACCACGCGGGCACGAGCACCCACGGATCCGTCGAGAACGGGCGCCTGTGGACCGAACACGGCCTGGACCGCAGGAGCCCGGCCTCCTGCAACACCTGGGAGGCCCGCGAGGAGTTGGTGCGGTGAGCGGGCCCCTCGTCCCGGACACGCCCGACGGGGTCTCACGGCTGGAACACGCGCGCCGGACCCACCGGGCCCACCGTCGGGTGCTCGGCGCCGTCTGCGGCCTTCTCGTGGCCCTGCTGGCGCTGTCGCTGCTGGCGTGGAGCACGGCCCGGGAGGAGGGACCCGCCTCGGAGACGGTCGCCGAAGCCTCGGGGAACGGGGACGACTCCCCCGGCCCCGACGGCGCGGTCCTGGACGCCCCGACCGGCCGCTCGGGGCCCTACGCTCCGGAGGTCCCGGACCGCCCCGTGGGGGAGACGGCCCTGGTCGCCAACCCGCTGTACGACACCGGACGGTTGAGTCCGTTGCCGTGCCCGGTACCGGAACTGGACGTGGACGTGCCCGGCTCGATGGAGCACTTCCTGCACATGGTCGCCGACTGTCTGGACGACGCCTGGCAGACCCAGTTCGAGCGGGCGGGCATCCCCTTCGACCCGCCGAACCGGGTGTTCTGGACCGACCCCGGGGAGAGCCCGTGCCGCTCCTACCCCTCCGCCGCCGGCGCCTTCTACTGTCGTGCCAGTGGCGCCATCTACATCGGTACCGAGGACGTGGTGGACAAGTGGAACGGCTCGGAGGACAGCGTGGTGTACGCGTCCCTGCTGGCCCACGAGTACGGGCACCACGTCCAGGGCGAGTCCGGGCTGCTGGAGTACTACCACGATCAGCGGCGGCTGGAGGAGACCGACATCGGGCGCAACGCCTGGACCCGTCGCAGCGAACTTCAGGCCAACTGCCTGGCCGGCGCCTTCCTGGGCTCGGTCAGGGTGAGCTACCCGCTCTCCGACGACGACCTGGAGACCCTGCTGGACGACGCCGCCGCGACCGCCGACCGTGAGGAGGGGGCCGAGGAGGAGCGTACGCACGGTTCCATCGAGAACAGCGTGACGTGGACCCGCGAGGGCTGGGAGGGCCAGTCGCCGGGGTCGTGCAACACCTGGGATCTGGAGGACGACTCGCTCGTCGATTGAACGAGGTGACGAATCCGCCGTCCACAGGCGGGATCGCCCTCTGTACCGGCGGCGACGGTGCGTGGCACCATGGTGACATGACGGATACAGCCGACCCCCTCGGCTCGCACGAGCCCGTCCCCTCCTCCCCGACCCCCCGTCCCTCCCCCACCCCACCGGCCGATCCCCCCTCCGCGGCCCGTACGCCCAACGGGGTGGAGTTGCGCGTACACGGGGTGAGCGGCGGCCACGCCGAGGAGCTGCTGGACGTGGAGCCCGCCATGCGCGTGGGCGGCGATCGGCTGGCCGGGTTCTTCCGCTGGCGTCGAGAACCGGACACCGAGACCGTCCCCGGTGTGCGCCGAGAGATCTTCGCCTGGGGCAACCTCACCTCCGGCAGCGCCTCCCGGGCCTTCTGGCTCCTGCTGCTGCCCTTCATGATGATCAACGTGGCGTACTGGATGCGCCCGGGACACATGGACGGCAAGCGCACCGGGGTGCCCAGAGCGGCCGGGATCGCCTACGGGGCCGGGGTCCGTCTCTCGGCCCTCTCCCTGACCATGCTCATCACCCTGGCCGCCGCCGGTGTCGGAATGGACCTGATCGCCTGGCAGTGCGGCGGTCAGGGACGGGAATGCGCGAGGGCCCTGCCCTGGGCGTCCTTCCTCGTCGCCCCCGGCTCGCCCCTGTCCACCCCGGGATGGTCCCTGCTGGTCGGCGCCGTGCTGCCGATCGCGGTCGTGGGCGTCCTGTGGCGACTGTCGCGCCGGACGGCCGCCGACTACGAGGTGGTGACCGGTCCGGTCCGCTCCGACCACAGCGACGACGCCCCGCTCAGCCACCCCGACTTCTGGCGCAACAGCGAGATCATGGCGAGGCTCCGTTCGGCGCACATCGCGATCGCGGTCGGGACGGTCGCCGCCTTGCTGCTTCTGCCGCCCCTACTGCACGATCTGGCCGGTCGAGACGCCCCGGGGGCGACCGGGACCGGGCCGTGGGCGGTGGGAACGGCCCTGGCCATCCTGTTGGGCGTCGTCACCGCGGCGAGCACCGCGAGCGTGCTGATCCCCGGCCGGGACCCGAGATGGAACGTACGCGCCGACCGGCTCTGCCGGGCCCTGCGCGACCTCGCCCTGGCGCTGACCGTCCTCGTGGCCGTGTACACGGTCTGGCCTCGGCCCGGATGGACCGCCGAGGGCAGGCTGCCCGGCGGCGGCACCATGCTCAACACCCTCTTCGCCGTCCAAGGGGCCCTGGTCCTGCTCCTGGTCGTGGCGGCCCTGGTGCTGTTCGCGACGGACCGACCGCACTCGGGCACCGCCATGCGCGGTCTGGCCGGGCCGTCCACGGCCGCCCTGGGCATCCTCTTGGGCGGTGGCTTCTCGGCCGCCCTGGTCTACCAGGGGGCCCGGTGGCTGAGCGGCTGCGGCACGATCGACGCCGCGGAGGCCGGTTGCGTGACCCTGTCACCGCCCACCGCCTACTCCTGGCTCCAGTTGGCGTTCTCCTTCGAGGCCCTCATCGTGCCCCTCGTCGTCCTGGTCCTGGCCCTGAAACTGCGCGCCATGGCACGGGCACGGCTGCCGGAGGTCGCCGCGCTGTACTCGCGTCCGATCGAGGACCGACGGACCCGGGAGATCGCCCGGGCCCGCGCGATGGGCCGGATGACCGAGACCGTGCCCTGGATCCTGGCGACACTGCTGCTGCCGGTGGTACCACTGGTCGGGCTGGCCCTGTACTCGATCCTCACCGGGACCCTCGTGGCCGGCCCCGTCGACGCTCCGGCCGCGGTCGCGGGCCGGGTGCAGGGGGTCGCGCAGAGCGTCGTCGACGCCATGGTGGCCGTGGGATCGCTCATCGGCGGGGCCGCCCTGGTCGCCCTGGTGTGGATCGGCCGCAGCGCCTATCGGGACCGGCCGACCCGACAGGCGGTGGGCGCGCTGTGGGACGTGGGCACCTTCTGGCCCCGGGCCGCGCACCCCTTGGCCCCGCCCTCCTACGCCGAGCGCGCCGTTCCTCAGCTCACCGCCAGGGTGCGCAGGATGGCCGGGGAGAACACCGGGGTGGTGCTCTCCGGGCACTCCCAGGGTTCGGTGCTGGCCGCGGCCACGGTGTGGCAGTTGCCCGACGAATGCCGCGGGCGGGTCTCACTGCTCACGCACGGCTCTCCCCTGGACCGTCTGTACGCCCGCTACTTCCCGGCCTACTTCGGCCCGGCGGCCTTCGCCGACCTCTCGGGGAGGGTCTCGGCCTGGCGCAACCTGTGGCGGGTCACCGACGCCATCGCCGGCCCCGTGCGTCGCCGAGGTCCGAGTGGCACGGAGACGGTCGCCACGGCCGAGCCGCTCCCGGACCCGCGCTCCTACGACGCCCCTCCGGGCGAGGCGCGCAGACCGGAGATCCTGGGCCACTCGTACTACACCGGCGACCCGGCCTACGCCGAGGCGTTGTGGCGGGTACTGCCGAAGGAACGTTCCGAGGAGGAGAGCACGGGGGTCGAGAGGCCGCCCCGCCAAGGGCCGTAGGCGGCGCGGGGGCCGACCTCGTCACGGAGGGCGGCCGCGTCCGGTCTCCTACCAGGGGCCGTAGGGGCCGCTGTTGCGGTTGCCGCCCGCGCCCTTGACCGCCGGACGCACGTCCAGCAGGAAGATGAGCGTGGCCACCAGACCGAGGATCACGAACATGCCCGTACCCGTGAGGACCGCGAGCAGGGAGACACCGCTGGCGACACCGGTCAGGATCACCCACAGCTTCTTGGTCTGCTTGTCCATGACCTCGAACGCCTGCGGCGGGGTGCGCAGCGCCTCGATGAACGCGTAGAGGCTGGCCACGAAGGTGACCAGGTAGACGAGCTGCCAGATCCAGTAAAACAAGACACTCTCCAGAGCTACGCGCGGCCGAGCGGGGTTCCGTCCCCTCTCCTCGGTCAACGGACCGGATCCGACAATCGTGCCCGTGGGAGGCAGGGATCACAGCCATCGGGGCCTCGGGCGTGTTCGAGGGCTACCCCTCGGCCCGGGCCCGAAACACCGGTCCGTCAGACCGGAATGTGCCAGAGACAGGTCACGGCCGCCAAGAGGAAGGCCGAGGAGCCCATGATGATCGCACCCGCGTGGTAGGGGAGCTCGTCATCGGGGCGCAGAAGGCGATTCACCCGACGCATCACGTCCGGCTCGGCGTGCTGGACCGCGGCCATCGCGCCGGCCGGCACCGGAGCGGGACCGGCGGCGCCGAAGCGCAGCAGGGCCATCGCCAGCTCCCGGGAGGAGCTCTTACGGCGGGCCTGGTCGTCGGCGCACATCTCGATGAGGAGGGCCACGGTCTCGTAGTAGGTGCGGACCAGGCGCACCTTCGGGAAGGCCCGCTTGAGCGAGGAGAACGGCAACAGGACGAGGTCGTGCCGCTGCCGTAGGTGGGCGTGCTCGTGGGCGAGGACGGCGGCCAGTTCGCGGTTGTCGAGGACCGCCAGAGCGCCCGCGCTGATCACCACCTGGGACCGCAGGACACCGGGAAGGCAGTAGGCGGCGGCGGCCGGATGGTCGACCACGCGGGCGCCGGGAACGTCGGGGTGGTCGCTGGCGACCAGTTCGAGCAGGTCGTGGTGGCGTCGACGGACCCGGACCACCTGCACGAAGGAGGCGACCAGTCCGGCGAAGAGCACGAGGGTCAGGGTGACCGCCACGACGATGGCGACCAGGTGGCTGATGCCCACCAGCCCCTGGGAGAACTCGGCGAGCAGGAACTCGCCGGTGATCAGGTCGGAGACCATGGCCATGACGCCGCCGGCGGCCCCCAGTTCGTAGGAGGACAGTCCGAAGGCGAGCAGGGCACCGATGGTGGAGACACCCCAGGCCAGGCCGAGGGCCTGCCAGGCGATGACGGCCGTGTAGGGGCCGCGGGAGGGCCACTTCGCCCTGTGGAGAGCTTCCATGGCGACGAGGCAGCAGACCGCGACGATGCTGAGGAGTGCGGCACTGACCATACGGACCTAGTTCCTTGGCTGCTCGATTTCCGCGAGTGCGCGCCGAAGCGCTTCAGCCTCCTGGCCGTCCATGGATTGGACGAAGGCGGCCAGGGCGGCGTCACGGTCCACCGTCTGCCCGAGAGCGTCGAACATCAGCTCGGACACGTAGTTCTCACGGCTGGCTGCCGGACGGTACCGCCACGCACGTCCCTCACGTGCCCGAGTGACGACCTTCTTCTTGGCGAGTCGGTCGAGCACGGTCATGACGGTCGTGTGCGCCAGGTCCCTCTCCGCGAGAGCTTTGCCGACCTCGCGAACCGTCATTGGTTCGTTGCGTGCCCACAGTACATCCATCACCGCGCGTTCGAGTTCGCCAAGCCGATTCATATCGCCAGTCTACGGGCGGTAGTACTACCCCCGGTGGCACCCCCACGTTAATTCGCGATGACCTATGGGGAAGGGGTTCGAGACCCCCGGGTCGGGGACGTCCTCGCGCGGCCCGGTCACTCCACCGTACCGGGAGGGTGTCGGATCTCGCCCGTCCTGCCCACTGGTCCCGTGAGTCCCACCTCCGAGCCCCGACGGACCGTCGTACCCTCCGTTGTATGGGACACCGGCATCCGAGCAGGCTCAAGAACCCCGAGGTGGGTCACGCGCGCGCCCGTTGGTTGTTGCGCGCCGAGCTCGCCGGGTGCGACGACTGCCGGGCCGAGGGCGACGAGGACGCCCTCTCCGATCTGGCCTCGGGCGGCATCTTCGATTCCCTGCTCACCGGCTTCGTCCTCTCCCGCGTCCAGCGCTGGCACTCGCCCGGCCGCCCCTCCCGATATCCGACCACGGTGTACCGCGTCGCCCCCATGGACGAGCGGGAACTGTGGTGGGTGCCGACACGTCACTGCATGAGGGTGTGCACGGTGACGGCCTCGCAGGAGGTGGACACCGTGCCCGCCCTACGTGAGCTGCGCCTGATGTCGGTCCCCGATCGCGCTCTGGTGCTGGACGACGTCATCGACGGGCTGGCCGAGACGGAGGGGTGACCACGGGGGACCCTCGTACGTTCTTCCGGGACCGTCCCGCGACGCCGGGGAACACGGACCCGGTCAGCGGCCGGGGTCGGCGATCGGTCGTGGATAACCGGCCGTACCCTCCCCTTCCGCCTCCTCCCAGGGGGTGTGGGCGCGTCGACCGGGCAGTCCGGCCAGTTCGGGCAGGTGGCGCCGCACGTACTCGCCCTCGGGGTCGAAGCGGCGAGCCTGCCGCAGCGGGTTGAAGGCTCGATTCGGTCGAGTGTCGTTGCCGGTCCCGGCCACCCACTGCCAGTTCCCGTACTCGTCGGCGACGTCCCCGTCGGTGAGATGGGCGTCGAAGTGGGCGGCCCCCTCACGCCAGTGCACGCGCAGGGTCCGGGTGAGGAAGGCGGCGGTGATCATCCGGGTCCTGTTGTGCATGAACCCCTCCGCCAACAGTTGCCGCATGCCCGCGTCCACGATCGGGACCCCCGTCCGTCCCTCCTTCCAGGCCTCCAGGGCCTCCGGGTCGTGGCGCCACTCCCGATCGCGCGGGCGGTAGTCACGGGTGGCGATCTCCGGAAAGGCCGCCGTGACCTGGTGGTGGAAGTCGCGCCAGGCGAGCTGGCGGACGTACTCCGGACCACCGGGGAGATCGCGGGCCGCCGCCTCCACCTCCAACGGTGAGAGACAGCCGAAGCGCAGGTCGGCGGACAGGTGCGAGGTGGCCGCTCCGGGGAGATCGTCGTGCCGGTCCGGATAGTCGGCCAGGCCGCGGTCGATCCACCTCCGTAGGCGTTCGCGAGCCCGGGTCGGACCGCCCCGTGTCCTCTCCGGCGCGAGCGCCCCGATACCGCCGGGTTCGGCGTCCAGGTCGGGGAGCGGGCCCGGGTCGATCCCCTCGGGTGGTCGGACCCGTGCGGGGGCGGTCCGGATCTTCCGTCGCTCCTCGGCCTCCCAGGCCCGCCAGTAGGGCGTGAACACCTTGTAATGGTCGCCCTTGGCCGGTGTGATCGCCCCGGGGGGCACGATGGTCGGCCCCGGATGGACGCGCACCTCGAGGTCGGTGGCGCGCAGGGCCGCCTCCCTCCGCGCCGCGAACCGGCTCACTCCCCCGCCCAGGTGGACGGCGCGGGCCCCGGTCTCTCGGGCCAGAGCGCGCACCTCGGTCACGGTGTCGCCCCGCCGCAGGACCAGATCACCACCGAGGTCGCGGAGGCCGGAGCGCAGGTCGGCGAGGGCCTCGGTCAGATAGGCCCGACGGTTACGGGCGGCACGACGCAGGAGGCCGGGTTCGAGGACGAAGAGCGGTACGACCGTCTCGGACTCTTCGAGCGCGGCGGTCAACGCGGGATGATCGTGGAGGCGCAGGTCCTGGGTGAAGAGGACGAGGACGGGGGTGCCCAAAAGGACTCCTTCACTCTATGGAATCATCACACTACCGCCCGTGCGTGTCGACGGTTGGTCGTCGCCGGTCGGGGTAGAGCCCCCACCATGAAGCCGCCTCCTCGCCCCGTGGTCGGGGTCTCCAGTTGCCTGCTCGGCGCTCCGGTGCGTTACAACGGCGGGCACTCGCGCTACCGGTTCCTCACCGACGAACTGGACCGACACGTGAACTGGCTCCCCGTCTGCCCCGAGGCGGAGATCGGCCTGGGGGTACCTCGCCCGACCCTGCGCCTGCGGGACTCGGACGGCTCGGACCGGGTGGTCTCCACCAAGGACGGCGTCGACCACACCGACGACCTCGCGGGTGTCGCGGATCGCCACCTCAAGGAGCTGCGCCGCCTGGACGGCTACGTGCTCAAGAACAAGTCCCCGAGTTGCGGGCTGCTCTCACTGCCCGTGTTCGACGAGAAGGGCGATCGTCGACGCGGTACCGGGCGGGGCGCCTTCGCGGCCAGGCTCACCGCCCTTCTACCCCTCCTGCCCGTCGAGGAGCAGGGCCGGCTGTCCGACCCGGTACTGCGCGAGCACTTCGTGGAACGGGTGTTCGCCCACTCCCGACTGCGCTCCCTACTCGAAGGGGCATGGCGACCGCGCGACCTGGTGGAGTTCCACACTCGGCACAAACTCCAGCTGATGGCGCACTCGCCGGACGGCTACCGGGAGACGGGACGGATCGTGGCCCGGGCCGGCGGGGGCGACCGCGAGGAGATCGCCGCCGCCTACGCGGAGGCCTTCCAACGGACGCTCGCGCTGCGGACCACGCGGGGCAAGCACGCCAACGTGCTCCAGCACATCTTCGGCATGGTGAGCCCGGCACTGGACGACACGCGCAGGCACGATCTCCTGGCCGGAATCGAGGAGTACCGGGAGGGCCAGAGTCCGCTCAGTCTGCCGGTGGCCCTGTTGCGACACCACTGTCTGGCGGAGGACCTGGAGTGGGCCTGTGGGCAGACCTACCTGCGCCCCTATCCCGACGCGCTGCGCCTTCGGCACCCGGTGGCGGTCTGACGGAGAGCGGCGGACCCGCGGGGATTTCGGAGGAGACGTCCAGGGCACGCCGCACCTTCCACACACAACGACCCCACTCGACTACAGTGGGTGACATTCTCGGTCGTATCGAGACCGTTCACCGGTGCCCCCGAACCCCGAGGTCGCGACGTGTTCGTCTCCTTCTCCCGCCGTGTCACCGTGCTTCTCGCGTCCTGCGCCGTGGCCTTCACCGCCGCCTCCCTGGCCACCACGGCCCAGGAGAATCCGGCCGACCGGCTCGGGCCGGAGCTCACCGAACCCGACCCCGAGAGGGTCCTGGGCCACGTACCGCCCCCCGCGCCCACCGATTCCGCCCCCGCTCCGATCCCCCGCCCCGGGCACGTAGCGGTCTGCGGTGAACCCGGCCGGGACGAGATCGTCGCCCTCCCCGGCCCGAGCGCCCCGGGGGAGGAACGCCCTCTGTGGATACGCAGACCCCCCGGGCCCGATAGCGCCGACCTTCCCGTGCTGTACCTGCTGCACGGTTCCTCCTCCACCCACACCACCCTCATGGACGCGGGGGTGGGCGAACTCCTGGACCGCCAGATGTGCCGCATGGGGGTCGAGTTCGTGGTGGCCGCCCCCTACGGCCAGGTCGCCGACGGTTCCACGACGGAGTGGGCCGACGCCCATGACGGCCGCTTCGCTCTGGAGGAGTTCGTCACCGAAGCGGCCGTCACCGCCGTGGAGGGGGAGCATCGCCGGTCCCGATCGCTCCGGGCGATCGGCGGGTTCTCCATGGGCGGATACGGCGCGGCCGCCCTGGCCCTGCGCTCGCCCGACCTCTACTCCCAGGTGGTGAGCTGGGCGGGGTACTTCCGGGTCGACGACCCCGACGGCGTCCTCGGCGAGAACACCACCGGCCACTCCCCCGACCGTCTCCTGGGTTCGGAGAAGGCACGGGATCTGCGGTTCCTCCTGGTGGAGGGCCGTGAGGACCACACGCCGCTCCAAGAGGGATCCATTCACGGCGAGGCCGAACGCTTCTCCTCGCTGCTCGCCGAACGCGGTATGACGGTCACCACCCTGCGGCCTCCGGGCGGCCATGATCTGACCACGTGGAAGAGCACCTTCCCCGACGCCGTGGACTTTCTGGTCTCCGGTTGGGCCGCCTCACCCTGATATCCCCGTTCGTCAACCCCCGCCCCCTCGGACGATCGGGTCGGGAACAGTGTGTACCTTCGTCGCTGTTGTCGACTACTGCCCGCACACTCGACCCGGAGGGACCACCGTTGTCCGGACCCGTTCCGTTGGGAGAACAGACGGCGGTCCCCTCGAGGATCGCGACCGTCAGTCTGCACACCTCGCCCCTCGACCAACCCGGCACCGGTGACGCCGGAGGCCTCAACGTCTACGTGGTCGAGGTGGCCCGTCGCATGGCCGAACGCGGAGTGGCCGTGGACGTGTTCACCCGGGCCACCACCCCCTCACTTCCGTCCGTGGTCGAACTCTTCCCAGGGGTGAACGTCCGGCACGTGCCCGCGGGCCCCTACGGCCACTTGGACAAGAACACCCTCGCCCGCTACCTGTGTCCGTTCGTCTTCGGCATGCTGAGAGCCGAGGCCCAGGGAGACCCGGGCCACTACGACCTCGTGCACGGTCACTACTGGCTGTCCGGCAGGGCCGGTGTGATGGCCGCCCGTCGCTGGGGCGTACCGATGGTGCAGACGATGCACACCATGGCCAGAGTGAAGAACGCGGCCCTCGCCGAAGGCGACACCCCCGAACCCGAGGAGCGGGTGCGCGGAGAGGACCAGCTGGTCCGCCAGGCCGATCGGCTCATCGCCAACACCGACGACGAGGCCCGTCAGCTCGTCGACTTCTACGGCGCCCGCCGTGATCAGCTCCACACGATCCCTCCCGGCGTGGACCTGGATACCTTCACCCCGGGATCGCGCACCGAGGCGCTGGATCGGATCGGTCTCCCCCGCGACACCCACCTTCTGCTCTTCGTCGGCCGTGTGCAGCGGTTGAAGGCACCGGACGTGCTCATCCGCGCCGCAGCCGAACTCCTGGAACGCGACCCCTCCCTGCGCGACCGTCTCGTGGTGGGTGTGGTCGGCGGCCTGTCCGGCGGAGGGACGCGCGAGCCCCGCATGCTCGACGATCTGGCGCGATCGCTGGGCGTCGCCGACGTCGTGCGTATGGAACCGCCACAGGACCGCGCGCGCCTGGCCGACTACTACCGGGCCGCCACCGCGACGGTGGTGCCGTCCTACTCCGAGTCCTTCGGGCTGGTCGCGGTGGAGTCCCAGGCGTGCGGCACCCCGGTGGTGGCCTCACGTGTGGGCGGACTGACCACGGCGGTCTCCGACGGTTTCTCGGGTGTGCTGATCGACGGGCACGATCCGCGCCACTACGCCGCCGAGCTGCACCGACTGATCCACGAACCGGCCCGACGTGCCAAGCTGGCCGAGGCCGCGCCCCTGCACGCGGCGACCCTGGGATGGTCTCGGACCGTGGACGAGTTGTTGGACGTGTACCGGTCCGCCCTCGCCCCGAACGACCTCCCCCTGGCCGAGGCCGCGGGCCGATGACGGCGACCGGAAAGGAAGGAAGGCACGTGGAGGAGACGACGGCGCGTGAGAGCGCGATCAAGGCGATCGACGAGGCCGTGACGGAGGCCGGCCTGGAGGTCGAACGTCCTCGTGAGGGCTCCTTCCTGGTCACGATCCCCGGCGAGGCCAAGCTCAAGACCCTGGTCTGGCTGGAGGCCGGGCCGCACAGTCTCACCCTGACCTCGTTCTTCTGTCGCCGTCCGGACGAGAACCACGCCGGTTTCTATCAGTGGCTGACGCGCCTGGGCACGGACATGTACGGGATGGCGTTCACCTCCGACGAGGTCGGCGACGTGTACATCCGGGGCCGGCTCCCCCTGGCCGGAATCACCCCGGAGGAGGTCGACCGGTTGCTGGGATGCGTGCTCACCTACTCCGACGAGAACTTCAACACGGCGCTGGAGCTCGGTTTCGCCTCGGCGATCCGCAAGGAGTGGAAGTGGCGTACCGAGCGCGGCCACGACACACGGAACCTGCGGGCCTTCGCCCATCTGGCCGAGACCGCCGACGAAGGCTGATCCGGGAGCGGAACCGCCCGCCCCGCGCGCGAACGGCCACGGGGCGACGGCCGAACGGAATCGGCGAGTGACTAGGCTTGTCCCCATGGGAACTCTGGTACTGCTGCGACACGGTGAGAGTGTCTGGAACGCGAAGGGCCTGTTCACCGGCTGGGTGGACGTGGACCTGTCCGCACAGGGCGAAGAGGAGGCCCGCCGCGGCGGTGAACTGCTCAAGTCCGCCGGGGTGACCCCGGACATCCTGCACACCTCTCTGCTCAAGCGCGCCATCCGCACCGCGAACCTCGCGTTGGAGACCGCCGACCTGCACTGGCTTCCGGTCGAACGCACCTGGCGCCTCAACGAGCGCCACTACGGCGCCCTCCAGGGCAAGGACAAGGCGCAGACCCGTGACGAGTACGGCGACGAACAGTTCATGATCTGGCGTCGCTCCTACGACACCCCGCCGCCGCCCATCGCCGACGACGACCCCTACTCGCAGGCCGGAGACACCCGCTACAGGCTGCTCCCGCCGGAGCTGCTGCCGCGTACCGAGTGCCTCAAGGACGTCCTCGACCGGGCCCTGCCGTACTGGTACGACCGCATCGTCCCGGACCTGGCCGCCGGCCGGACCGTCATGGTCGCCGCCCACGGCAACTCGCTGCGCGCCCTGGTCAAGCACCTGGACGGGATCGGCGACGCCGACATCGCCGGCCTGAACATCCCCACCGGGATCCCGCTGGTCTACGAGCTGGACCAGGACCTCAAGCCCACGAACCCGGGCGGCACCTACCTCGACCCGGAGGCCGCGAAGGCCGCGATCGAGGCGGTCGCCAACCAGGGCAAGAAGTGACGCCGGACCACGACTGAACCGACCTCCACGTGCCCGTACCGCCCTCGCGGTGCGGGCACGTCGTCCGTTCGGAGTCGGCCCCCGCGAGCACCGTCAGTAGACCAGGGCCTGGGCCCCTTCGCGGATGCTCTCCTCGACGAAGGTCGGTGCCCCCGCGATACGCACACCGTCGATCAGGTCGTCCCGACCGAGCTCCCGGCGGGCCGCGCACTGAGTGCACACCGTCATCCGGCCGGCGGCCAGCACGGAGGCCAGCAGGTCGGCCAAGGGCGCCGCGTGCGGCAGTTCGAAGGTCTCGGCCCGTCCGGGGACGGCGAACCAGGTCGCCTCGCCGGTCAGCCACAGGGAGACGTCGACGCCGCTCGCCAACGCGGCGGCCGCGACGGTGAAGGCCTGGTTGCACCGCTCGGGAGCATCCTCGCCGGCCGTGACCTTGATCACCAGGGAACGAGACATGTGCTTCAGCCTAGCGGCAGGCCGGCGACGGTGAGCGCCGCCCCCACGACCAGGCAGACCATGAAGGCCGTCAGGAGGGCCAGCGCCTCGGTCCGACGCGGTGAGACCCGCGAGGGGCGCTCGCGCACACCGTGTTCGATAACCAGGCCGCCCTCGTCCGGGGCGGTCAGGACCACACGGCCGTCGACCACGCGCAGAAGGCCGGTGACACGGACGCGCGCGCCCTGCCGGATGACCCACTCGCGGTACTCGAACTCGATGGTCTCGCCTCGGAAGACCCCGGAGATCGGGCTGCGGACACGGGACAGGAGATCGTCCGCCGCCGCGGCCACCCCGGGCTGAGGCCGACCGACCAGACGCTTGAGGCAGAGCTCGGCGTCGCGCGGCTCGGTACCGTCCGGGTCGACGTAGATCCGTTCGGCGTCCGCCGGACGCCCCTCCCCCACCAGGCCGAACAGGTCATCGGACCCGTAGTCGGCGATCGAGTCGAAGGCGCGTTCGACGACCTGGCCCTCGACCTGGTCGCGGGCCAGGGGGCGATAGTGACGGAGCACCTCGTGGCCGTGCCAGACACATTCGACACCGGCCAGACCGGACTCGATGGGCCCTCCACCGGGACCGGGCGCGGCCACCCCGGTGAGGGTCACACGCTGGCCCTCACGGTCGGCGAGCGCGGAGGGGAGCAGGCGGGCGAGCCCGCGCTGGCGCTGCCAACGGCGCAGGCCGATGATGGTCAGTGGCAGCAGGACCGCCGCGATGGCGAGCAGCGCCACACCGATCACCAGTAACACAGGCAGCCCCTTAGGAGAATGCGTCGGAGGTCGGGACAGCGGTCGACTCCAAGCCCCGTGGCCGCACCGTGTCCGTTCACCATCTTTACCAGTTCTCCGGGAAAGCGGGGCCAATTGGGCATGGCCGGGCCAAGGCTCCGGGGCGCCGCCCGGAGCGCCCGCGCGGCACCGTCACCGGTACCCCCGAGACGCCGATAGTCTCGGTGGTTATGGACTCTGCGGTACACCCTGATCTGGCGAAACTGTCCTTCCTGTTCGGACGTTGGGAAGGCGTCGGCGTCGCCGGATACGTGGAAGAGGAAAAGTTCCAGTTCGGCCAGGAGGTCGAGTTCAGCCCGCGTGCGGGTCTGCCCTATCTGGCCTACACCGGTAAGGCCTGGCGTATGAACCCCGACGGGACCACCGGTGAGCTGGTCACCGAGGAATCGGGCTACTGGCGTGCGCTGTCCGCCGAGGACACCGCGCAGTACGCCGCGGACGATGAGGAGAACATCGTCCACCTCGAGGTGATGATCGCCCACAACGAGGGCTATCTGGAGTCCTACGAGGGCAACGTGTTCGCCAACCGGGTGGAGATGCGCAGCGCGGGCATCGTGCGGACCATCACCGGCCTGGAGGTCGAGGGCTCCCACCGCCTGTACGGCCTGTTCAACGACGGCAGCCAGACCCTGGGCTACGCCTGGGACCTGGCCGCGCGCGGCCACGGGCTCCAGTCGTACATGTCCGCTCAGCTGAAGAAGGTCTCGGAGAGCACCCCGGGCAACGGGAAGTGACCTCGAGGGTCTTCGGACAGAACGAACCCCGGGCCGTTCCCGCCTGAGCGGGGTCGGGTCGGACCAGGTCCGACAGCCCGGGGTTCGGGTGTCCGTCTGGGATTCGCCACGACGCGCGTCGAGCGAACGCTCAGCGTCGTCCTAGCGGACGGCCACCTCGCCAGTCCTGAAATCGATCATTTCTCGGACCACCTCCTTTCCTGCGTGCCTCGAAGGTATGTCGTCCTCCCGGCCCGGGGCAAATGTTTTTCTGTGACGTGTATCCCCAGGTCAGAGCAGCCGCTTCGAAGCCCTGTCGCATCGACCTCCGCTACGGATAACCTCGGCGGTATGACTTCGCCGCTGCTGACCACACACGGTGCCGTGAGCGCCGAGACACCCGACTCCGACGTCGCCGCCCACTACGGCGACCCCTCCCACGAGGGCCGCGCGATCGAACGCTCCGCCGCCTGGGTCGACCGGAGCAACCGGGGCGTGGTGCGGGTGAGCGGACCCGACCGTCTGGGCTGGCTCAACGACCTCACCAGCCAGCTCACCCGGGGCCTCGCCCCGGGCACGGGCACCGAGGCCCTGATCCTGGACACTCGAGGCCACCTGAGGTGGCACCTCTCCTTGGTCGACGACGGCGAGGCCACCTGGATCCACACCGAACCGGGCCAGGGCGCGGAACTGGCCGCCTTCCTGGACTCGATGGTCTTCATGCTGCGGGTGGAGGTCGAGGACCTGTCCGAGAGCCGCTCCGTGCTCAGCGTGCTCGGCCCGAAGCGGGACGAGGTCCTGGCCGCCGTCGAGGGGCCGATCTCCCGCGTCACCGAGGACCAGGTCGACCTGTTCGTCCCCTCAGAGGACCTCGTGGCCATCGCCGAGGGTCTGACCGGGTCGGGGGCCCGCCCGGCCGGCCTGTGGGCCTACGAGGCCCACCGGATCGCCTCCCACCGGCCTCGGGCCGGTATCGACTCCGACGACCGGGCCATCCCCCATGAGATGGACTGGATCGGCTCCGCCGTCCACCTGGACAAGGGCTGCTACCCCGGTCAGGAGACCGTGGCGCGCGTGCACAACCTGGGACGCCCGCCCCGGCGGCTGGTCATGCTGCACCTGGACGGTACCGCCGACCGGCTCCCCCACGTGGGCGCCGACATCGAGATGGAGGGCCGCCGGGTCGGCCGCGTGGGAGGTTCCGCCCGTCACCACGAGATCGGCCCGATCGCCCTCGGCCTGGTGAAGCGGACCGTGCCCACCGACGCCACCCTGACCGTCGAGGGCATCGCCGCCGGCCAGGAGGTCATCGTCGACCCGGACACCGGCGCCAACGCCGACATCGGCGACTTCCGCCGCACACCGCGCTGACGGCCGCACCGCACACGAACATGATGGAGCCCGGTGGGAGAGATCCCACCGGGCTCCATCATGTCCTTCGACGATCAGCGCAGGGCCGCGGCCAGACGCTCGTCGTGCAGACGCTCACCCCACGCCGGCGGCAGCGGGTTCAGCGCGCCCACACGCCAGCGCAGCAGCAGATCGGCCAGCTGCGGGTTGCGCGGCAGCGCCGGCCCGTGCAGGTAGGTGCCGAGGATCTGCCCCTGGTAGGCGCCCTCGGTGCGGTCGTCGTTGCCGATGCCCTTCACCGTGGTCGAGAGCGGACGGGCCTGCGGACCGATCGCGGTGCGGCCCTGGTGGTTCTCGAAACCGGTGATCCGACCCACCCCCAGGGAGGGGTCGACGTCGGCGACGATCTCGCCCACGGCGCGGGTCTGGCCTCGACCACTGCGGATGTCGAGGATGCCCACGCCCGGAAGCGGGTTGGCCTCGTCGTCGCCGTAGCTCTCACCGATGATCTGGTAGCCGGCGCAGACCGCGAAGACGCACGCGCCCCGGGCCGCGGCCCGGGCGAGTCCGCCGTCGGCGCGCAGACGCTCGGCCGCCAGGATCTGCGGACGATCCTCACCGCCGCCGAGCAGGTAGATGTCGCCCTGCTCGGGCACGGCGTCGCTGGAGTGGACCCGCACGATCTCGGTGGGGATCCCGCGCTGCTCGGCGCGGCGCTGAAGGATGAGGACGTTGCCCTGGTCCCCGTAGGTACTGAGCAGGTCGGGGTAGATCCACACGATCCGCAGGGCACTACTGGTGTTCGACATGGGGGTCTCCTACTGGACGCGGCCGTACGCCGTGCGGATCTGCTGGAAGGCGGTGTAGTTGGCGATGACGTCGACCTTGGTGATGTCGGGACGCTCCGCCTTGAGGCGGCCCAGGATCTCGTCCACCCGGTCGGCCACCTCGAAGGGGACCTCGTCGGTCTCCAGACGCAGGGCGAGGTCGGTGCGACGCTCGCCCATGACGAACACCCGGCGGCCGCGGAGGACGCGGTAGTCCACGTCCCACAGCCAGGAGGTGTCCTTGCCGTCGGGGATCTGGGCGTTGACCGCCAGGATCACCGGGACGCGCGGCGGGTCGAGGACCGCGAAGGACTCCAGCCAACCGGCCGGGTTCTTGGCGAGCAGCAGACGGACCTCGACGCCCATGGTGACCACCGAGGTGTAGCGGCCGGCCACCGAGGAGATCTCGCGCAACCGCT
This sequence comes from Nocardiopsis alba, assembly GCF_000710955.1. Classification (NCBI taxonomy): domain Bacteria; kingdom Bacillati; phylum Actinomycetota; class Actinomycetes; order Streptosporangiales; family Nocardiopsidaceae; genus Nocardiopsis; species Nocardiopsis alba. The sequence goes on along the minus strand of NZ_BAZE01000010.1, from coordinate 220,442 downwards.
CGACCGTGCGCTCGGGGTGGAGTCCGTACCCGGCCGCGGTGGCGGCGGCGATCGCGGCGTTGGACCGGTTGGCGTCGCCCGGCAGGTTGAGCCGGAGCTTGATCTGCTGACCGCCGGGGGCGATCAGGGTGTCGGAGTCGTTGTCCACCGCCCAGGCGGTCTCGGGCCGGGAGAGGCCGCACTCGGGGCACTCCCAGTACGGGTCCTGGTCACGCTTGAGGTGGCCGCCGCACTCGGGGCAGCACCAGGCGTCCTCCTTCCAGCGCTGACCGGCCGAGACCCAGGTGGCGTTCGGGGCGCCCAGACCGGCCCAGGCCACGAGCGGGTCGTCGGCGTTGGCGATCACGTGGGTGTTGCTCTGCGACAGGGCGGTACGCCACTTCTTCGCGAGCAGGTTGATCTCCGAGGCGCGGTCCATCTGGTCGCGGCTGAGGTTCATCAGCACGACGAAGGCGGGCGAGGTGGCCTTGAGGACCTGGGGCAGGTACTTCTCGTCCACCTCCAGCACGCCGTTGATCGCCGACTTGTTGTCGGAGAGCGCGGTGATGTGCCCGGTGGGCATGTTCGCGCCGTACTCGTTGGTGGCCACCTCACCGAGCTCGCGCAGGGCCTGCGCGATGAGCCGGGTCGTGGTGGTCTTGCCGTTGGTGGCGCTGACCAGGGCCAGCCTGCGCCCTTGGGCGAGCTTGGCGAGCAGGTCCGGTTCGACCTTGAGGGCGACGCGTCCACCGATGACGGAGCCGTCTCCTCGTCCGGTGGCCCTGGACAGGCTTGCCGCGCTCCTGCCCAGTACCGAGGCCAGTTGGGCGCGCAGGGGAAGCTCGCTCATCAAATCTCCACGATCGCTAGATCACCCGCACGAACGCGCTTCGAAGGCGGGCGATGTGTCAGGCCAAGCTTATTCTCCATCGACGCTCAGACCCGCCAGTCCAAACGCTCGGGCGGCGGCCCGAGGTTGGGCGGGACCTGCGACGGATCGAGCCCGTCGTCGGCCGGGACCGTCATCGGGCCCCGATCCTCCTCGAGGACCACGCCGTCCCCCGACGTGTCGGTCGGTGTGCCGCCCCCCGCGGGGGCCGTTCCACGGCCGAGGCCTCCGGAACGCCGTCCCCTCGGTGACTCCGGGGAGACGCCCGCCTCCGCTCCCATGGGGACAACGTCCCTGCCGACGCCGGGGTTCCGATGGTCCTCGGCGGTGGCGAGAGTGGCGGTGGCCAGGGTGAGGATACCCGGGTTGGTGTCGGCCGGGACCGGACCGTCGGGGGTCAGGACGAGAGCCGTCGTGGGCGCCAGGGACCTCAGGGAGGCCGTGTCGGGGGCCGTTCCCCCGGCGTCCGCCCCCGCCGCGCCCCGTTCCGGGTTCGGTGCGTCGGCCTCGGCCGCCTTCGCCGTCGCCCGACCCCACACCGTGGCGGATCTCACATGGCGGACCAGGTCCAGCGGGGCGATGGCCGCGGCCGCGTTGCGAATGAGCGCTCCGGACTCGGTGTGCGGCGAAGGGAAGAGAGGCTCGTCGTCGGGCTCCCCCTCCGAGCCGCCGTCCTCTCCCCCGGCCGCCGTCTCGCCCACGGCCCCGCCGACCGCCTCGGTGAGACCGTGCGCGGCCATGTCGACCCCTCGACCTCCAGAGGCCCGTGCCACCAGAGCGGCGAGCCGTTCGACGCCCTCCTCCGGCCCGGACTGACGCATCAGCACGGGGAGCCGGGAGGGGCCGTCGAGATGACGCAACGCGAGGGGCACCGCCTCCCGGAACATGAGCACCACCTCCACCCCGCCGTCCTCTGCGGCGGACAGAACCTGGTCGACCTCCTCCTCGGGGAGGGTCTCGGCTCCGCAGACCACCACGGTGCGGGTCCGCTCCCTCCGCTTCCGGGAGGCGGTCGCCGCCGACCCCCTGGACGGGGTCCGCGCCTCCAGGAGTTCGCTGAGCGCCGCGACCGCGTAGGTGCCGTACACCCGGGCCGCGCCCGGACCGGAGGCCCGGTCGGTGGAGATGATCTTGACCTGCGCGTAGGTGCCGTCCTCGGCCCGGGTGCCCACGGCCTCGAAGGGACTGAGCCGTTGTTCCAATCGCCATGCCCGCCCCCGGGCATCGGGGACGTCGGCACAGCGTTCGCGGACCCGCTCACGCTCCCGGGGGCCGAGCAGGGCCAGGGCCGGATCGTCCTCGGCCATGTCCTCGGCCGGTGTCACCAGGGCGCGCAGACCACCGATCAGGCGGTCGATGCCCACGTCCGGACCGAGCACCTCCAGCAGGCGCAGCAGGAGCGTCTCGTCGGCGTCGGAATCCTCGTCACGCCCCGAGGCCGCGGCCACCGCGGAGAGGATCCGCGCCCGTTGCCCCGCGTCCAGATCGGTGCCCAGGGTCATCCGGGGCAGGTCGGCCGGGAGCACCCAGTGCCTGGGCCCCACCGCGCAGCGTCGGGCCAACCGGACGAGTTCACGCGTGACGCCGCGGCCGGTGAGGTCGACGACGGTGAGGTCGCCGCCCTCGCGCAGACGTGAGATCCCGACCGTGGTGAGCAGGGCCGACCACCCGGAGTCGGTCCCGCCGACCACGACGACCGCCGAGGTATCGGAGGGGACCGTCACCCCGTACCAGTGCGGCTGGGCCTCGTAGGCGCGGCAGGCCGCCCGCCACTCGGTGTACTTCCGAGCGTGGTCGTGCTGGCGCTCGCGCAGAAGCCGTTCGCGCTCCGCGCGCTCCGCTCCGATGCGTTCCTCGGCCCGGGCCAGACGCCGGGCCATGACCTGGCGGCTCTGGACGAGGGCGAAGGCGACCGGTGCCGCGATGGCCGCGCAGGCGAACACCCCTCCCAGGGCCAGTGGTCCGGGCAGGACGCGTGTCGACCACAGCAGGGGGAACAGCAGAGCGAGCAGGGCGAGCCCGCCCAGGGCGTAGTAGAGGGGGCGGTTGGTGAGGGCCTCGCTGTCGCGTTGGCCCGCGATCCACTCCTCGCTGAGTCCGTGTGCGTCCTCGGGCGCGGGACGACGCGGTGCGGGACCCGGTGGTGGGATGAGGACCCTGTGCCGCCAGCCGAGGTAGGTGCGCCCGGCATCGTTCCGGGACGTACCGACGTCGACCTTCGACGACCGTTCTGTGGACATCATCCGAACACCTCCTGCCCGACGGCGGGGAGAGAGGACCGCCGGGGAATCGTCCACGCGGGGGCTCCGGCCGCCGGACGGTCGGAGGTCGGGTACCGGTGGCCGACACCCTGCGCGCTCGTCACGGCCGACCCGCCCGGGGTTCGGACACGCTCCGTGTCCGAGACCCCCGAATGGCGTGACCGTGACACTCACAGTGAAGCAGGGTGCCCCACCGCTTTCCAGTCCCGGACCACCGCCTGTGGACAACCCCTCGGGCACGTGCGCGAACGCCCGCTCCAGGGCGCGTCGCCCCTTCTCCGGGGCGTCTCTCCCCGACACGGCGCGACGGCGCCGGCGGCGACGGGGGTCCCCGTCGTCACCGGCGCCGTCGGCACCGTTCGGTCTCAGAGCACGGTCAGGCCTGGACCTCGAGGTTCACGATCTTTCCGACCTCGGCCAGGACCGGGTACTCGCCGGTGAACCCCTGGGAGGCCAGGACACGTACCTTCCAGGTGCCGTCGGCGGCGAAGAACCGGAAGGTCCCCTCGTCGCCGGTGGCCACCTCTCCGACGAAGTCGTCGGACTCGTTCAACAGCCGGGCGTAGGCGCCGCGCAGCGGTCGACCGTCCCGGGTCACCGTGCCCTGGATGACCGCCTGGTCACCGGCGTCGACGTCGGCCAGGGCCACTCCGCCCTCGGGTGCTCCGCAACCGGTCACTTGGCCTCGGCCTCCCCCAGCTCGACCGGCACGCCCACCAGGGAGCCGTACTCGGTCCAGGAGCCGTCGTAGTTCTTGACGTTCTCCAGCCCGATGATCTCGTGCAGCGCGAACCAGGTGTGCGACGAGCGCTCACCGATCCTGCAATAGGCGATGATGTCCTTGTCCAGGTCGACCCCGGCCTCGGTGTAGAGCTCGCGCAGCTCCTCGGCGGACTTGAAGGTGCCGTCCTCGTTGGCGGTCTTGGCCCACGGGATGTTGCGCGCGGTCGGGATGTGGCCCGGACGCTGCGAGGTCTCCTGCGGCAGGTGCGCGGGGGCCAGCAGCTTGCCGGTGAACTCGTCGGGCGAACGGACGTCGACGAGGTCCTTGACGCCGATGGCCCCGACGACCTCGTCGCGGAAGGCGCGGATCGAGGTGTCCTGCTCCTGGGCCCGGTACTCGGTGGCGTCCCGCTCCGGGACCTCCTCGACGAGCTCGCGGGAGTCGAGCTCCCACTTCTTGCGGCCGCCGTCGAGCAGGCGCACGTTGTCGTGGCCGTAGAGCTTGAAGTACCAGTACGCGTAGGCCGCGAACCAGTTGTTGTTGCCGCCGTACAGGATCACCTGGTCGTCGTTGCCGATGCCCTTGGCGGACAGCAGCTTCTCGAACCCGGTCTTGTCGACGAAGTCGCGACGGACCGGGTCCTGGAGGTCCGTCTTCCAGTCGATCTTGACGGCGCCTCGGATGTGGCCCTTGTCGTAGGCGGACGTGTCCTCGTCCACCTCGACGAGGACGACGTCGGCGTCGTCCAGGTGAGCCTCCACCCAGTCGGCGTCCACGAGGACGTCGGAGCGGCTCATGGGGAACCTCCTGTGTTTCTACGTGCGGTGTCGTGTGTGTCGTTGCGTCGGTTCCGGATATGGGGCCGGAACCGGGGTACGCCGGTGGGCTCCCGCGTCCGGGGGCGTTCGGGGGGTACCCCCGTGGCACCCGGTTCGGGTGTCGATCGGACGTGGAGAACGGGCTGTTCGGGATGGGCGAACGTGGACGCACGGAGCCCGGATACGCGGTGTACGGGGAGTTCGGGTCCGATCACCCACGAGGATGAGGGGACTCCGTTCTCCGGGTTCCACACGTACGGGAAGTCATCTCGACCGCGGGTGTGGGCACCGAAGGATCCGGTCGCACGGAACGGACTCGGGCTCGAGGCCCGTCCGCCCTAGGAACACGGACAGAGCGCGGCGGCGACGCGGCAGAAATCGACCGCCCGTCGCTTCGTCAGATACGCGCTCGTCAAGGAAGTCACGTTTTAGACGCTACAGGCACGGCATCGTCTTGTCACTGGTGTCCTGGATCACAGGAGGAGCCATCGTCCCCGCTCCACAAGGGGAACCGGAGACGGATGGGGTCCAGGATGTGGGAGAGGCGTCTCGAGAACGCGTGTTCGGGAGCTCAGAGAACGGCTCGACCGAGAGCGGCGATCACGTCCGCCTTACGGGGCTGCCCTTGGGCCCGCCGCACGATCCGCCCCGAGGAGTCCAGGACGAACACCGTCGGGGTTCCGCGGATCTCCAGCCGTCGCACCAGGTCCAGGTGCGACTCGGCGTCGATCTCCACGTGGGTCACGCCCTCGACCATCGCGGCCACCTCCTCCAGGATCCGGCGGGTGGCCCGGCAGGGCTGACAGAACGCGCTGGAGATCTGGACGAGGGTCGCCCTCGCGCCGGGCTCGGCGCCGATGTCCTCGGCGCCGAGCCGCTCCACCGCGACGGACATCAGGCGACCTCGGAGCCCATCAGCGGGATGTCCGAGCCGGTGCCGGTGATCCGCAGCCCGCTGGAGGTGGCCTCCATCTCGGTGACGGACAGGCCGAGCGGGAGCTCGGGCACCTGGGCGCTGAAGCCCAGTGCGTCGGCGACCTGGTCCCCGAGGTCGATCGGCAGATCGCCGATCTGGATGTCGACCGGGGTGACCGTGAGGACGTCGCCGTCGACGGTGAACTCGACACCGCTGGAGACCGGGATGCTGCGGCCCAGCTCGGTCAGGGCGAGCTCACCGCTGATGCGGGCGTCGCCCTCCTCGGTGCCGATGGTCATGCCCTCGGGCAGGTACGGGTTGAAGTAGGTGTAGGGGACCACGAAGGAGCCGTCGACCTGGCCGGCGACCACGTCGGGCTCGTTCATGAGGTCGCTCAGGGGCGCCTCGACGTCGGAGGCGGTCGCCTCGACCTGTTCGACCGTGACACCGCTCATCGTCGCGCTGGCGGCGTCGATGTTCACCTCGGTGTAGGTCCCGCTCAGCACCTGGGGCAGGAAGGCCCAGCCCTCGATGGAGATGTCCGGCTCCTCGGACATGTCCATCTGCTGGGCGAGCCGTTCGGAGAGGGTGCTCTGCGCGAAGGAACGCGCCCCGATGTCGGCCACGACGACCAACGCCGCGAGCAGGATCAGGAGGACGACAAGGAACTTACGCATCGGAATCCCAGCACACTTTCTTTCGCTCCGGCGCGCCTCTCGGCTGGGTCATCCGGCCGGTCTCGGTCACACGCCAACGGTGCTCGATGGGCACCGGTCATGGAAAACCTGTAGGGAAGGGTACTTCACCACGCGTTGGATGCCCCGCTCCCCGGATCGGTTGCGACAAGGCGGGGATCGGTTTCGCGTCGAGAACGCGGGAGCACTTCCGGGGGCGTCTCCCTCCCCGGCACAGGGGAAGGAACGCCATCATCGAAACGGCTGTTCGGAGGGGACGCCGGACCCGCTCAGCGGGGCATCAGCATCGCCGCGAGGCCGTCATTGGCCGCCGCGTCGGCGAGGGAGAGTTCGATCACGTTGGTCGCGACCACGTGCCCGGAGAGCAGGCGGCCGAACTCCAGGATGTGCGGCTGACGCTCGTGTTCCTCCTGCGCCAGCTCGTCCCGGTAGATCGCGTAGACGATGCGCTGTAGCGGCGCGCTGGGCACGGTGTGCGCGGCGAACAGCAGGGTGTCGGGCTCGTGGGCGGACACCTGGGCGACCACGGCGGCGGCGAGCCGGTCGAACCCTTCGCCCTCGCCCTCGGCCAGCGTATAGATCGTGATGACCCCGCGCACCTTGGAGGGCGGGGCCGAGGGGGCCCCTCCGTAGAGGTCCTCCTCGTGGTTCTCGGCGTGGCGGCGCTTACGGCGCACGGGTTCCTCCTGCGGATCGTCGAGTTCGTCGTCCACGTCGTCGTACTCGTCGTCGTAGTAGTCGTCCTCCACCTCGTCGTAGGGGTCACGACGGGGCTTGGCGGCCATCGCGCCCGCGCCCCAGAGAGCGGCGAGCGAGCCGAGCATGAGCACCGGTCCCATGGCGCCCAGGCCCGCACGGCCCACGACGATGGACAGGAGCGCGGCCACGAGCAGCAGGAGGACGACGATCAGGTCGACCTTCCCTCGGCCTCCAAGGCCTCGGCGCACGACGGCGACCAGCGCGGTGACGAGAAGGACGACGACGAAGACCTGCGCACCGTTCACGAGCGCGCGCGGGATCAGGTCGTAGTGTTCCAGCGGGGGGAAGGAGTCGCCGAAGCGCTCGCTGACGCGATCGACGGCCAGTACCACCAGGGGGACGATGGTGAAGACGCTGAGGAACAGGCGTGAGGTGAAGCGGGCGTTCGGCGCGCGAACCGCGTACTCGAAGGCCCCCCACGCCAGGTAGACGGGACCGATGAGGCTGATGCCCACGTGCAGGAGCCGGAAGGTGGCCCCGCCGAAGTCGAACATCACGCCGATCACCGCGGCGCTGAGACCGACCGTGATCCCCAGGGCGGCGATCGACCACGCGATCGCGGCGACACCGGGGCGGCGTTGGGCGTACGCGGTCAGCGCGGCGGTGGCGCTCCAGCCCACCAACGCGCTTATGAATGTCAGTCCTACCGTGACCATCTCGATAATGATGCTGCACGTTAGTGGGTGGATGTGCACAGGATGCACTTTTAAGGGCACGTTCCCGGGAGAGATCTCGCAGAACGGAGGCGCAAACCGTGACTTACACTGTGATTTTCATCACCAGGTTTGGTGTCAGGGCACGGAGGCCGCATGAGGCATCCGGAGGGCCTTAGGCTCACAGTACTCGGGGAGCGTCACCCCCGCCCATCGGAGGATCGCCTCCCCCACCCGAGCCAGGAGAGAACCGTGTCACAGGACGTATCGTCCCCGGAACCGGTCGGCCCCGGAGCCGCCTTCTTCGACGTGGACAACACCCTGATGCGGGGCGCGTCGATCTACCACTTCGCCCGGGGACTCGCCTCCCGCGACCTGTTCACCACACGTGACCTGATGCGTTTCGCATGGGGACAGACGGTGTTCCGGGTGACCGGCAGCGAGCAGCCCGAGCACATCAACGCCGCCCGGGAGGCCGCCCTGGCCTTCGTCGCCGGACACGACGTCGACGACCTCGTCTCGCTCTGCGAGGAGATCTACGACGACACCATGTCCGACCGCATCTGGGAGGGCGCCCGCGCCCTGGTCCAGAGACATCTGGACGCCGGCCGGCCCGTATGGCTGGTCACCGCCACCCCCGTCGAGCTCGCGGAGATCATCCGCCGCAGGCTGGGACTGACCGGAGCGCTGGGCACCGAGGCCGAGACCGTGGACGGGGTGTACACCGGACGGCTCAACGGAGACCTGCTGCACGGCCCCGCCAAGGCCGTGGCGGTCCGGGCGCTGGCCGGCGCGCAGGGATGGGACCTGCGCTCCTGTTCGGCCTACAGCGACTCCTCCAACGATCTGCCGCTGCTGTCACTGGTCGGCGACCCTCACGCGGTCAACCCCGACGGGGACCTGCGCCGGTACGCGCGCAACCACGAATGGCCCATCCACGACTTCCGCAAGCATCGCAAGGCGTTGAAGGTGGCCGTGCCCGCCGCCGTGGCGGGCGCCGTGGCCGGGGCCGTGGCGCTACGCGCGGTCAGACACCGCAAGGCGCTCACGGCGCGCTGAGAGCCGCGCGGAAGGAACGTCCGTCAGCGACCGAAGGTGGCCCGGGCCAGGGCGAGGACGTGGATCGGACGCAGACCCGCGCCACGGGCCGCACGGCCGCGGCTGTGCGCGTAGGACTCGAAGGCCTCGATGGAGCTGTAGGCGGGAGCCCAGCCCAGGGCGGCGCACAACGGCGCCGGATCCAGACGGGAGACGTGGGGTCCGACCTCGACGCTCCGTGCCGCGCTCGCGCCGGCGTAACCGATCCGTCCATGCCGGGCCACACCCCGCAGCGCCCTCAGACCGCGCGCGGGAACGGGGAGACGCTGTCCGCCGACCCTGCGCAGGCAGTGGGAGAGAGGTACCGTGTCCGCCCCGCAGGCGTCGAAGACACCGGTCTCCTCGCAGAGCGCCATCCGGACGAGCGCCTCGGCGCCGTCGTCCTCGTGCAGGAACTGCACCCTGGGGTCGCGTCCCATCACCGTGGGCACGACGCGGGAGTGCATGTAGCGGGTGAGAGGGGTGTCCACGGAGGGTCCGATGAGGTTCGCGAGCCGCATGACGGCCACGGAGAGATCCGGCCGACGGCGTCGCAGCGCGTGGACGTGCCGTTCGACCTCGGCGGTGTCATCGGCGTTCAGGGCCGCGTTGGAACGGACCACGAGTCTGCGGACGGTGTCGGAACGCTGGGCCGCGCCCAGGACCCGCAGAGTGCCCAGGAGGCCGTCCGCCCGGTCGGAGGTCTCGGTGGCGTCCAGACCCAGGTGCAGGACCAGTTCGGCACCGGACTCGGCGACGATGCGGTCCAGACTCCCGTCGTGCAGGTCGACGTTCTGGTATTCGATCCCCTCGACGCCCGCGGGCGGAGGAGAGGAGTCCGCGCCGATCACCCGGCCGACGCCGGGGTTCTCGCTCAGGGTCTGCGCGACCCTGGCGGCCAGGGGACCTGAGACCCCGGTGACGAGTACGACACGAGCCATGGCGACACGTTCCTTGGGAGGAGACGGTGGTGGTTCCGGGAGGCTCGCGGACCGTTCACCCGGGGAGGGTGAAGCGGCGACCGCGACCCGTGGAACACGACAACGGCGTCCCACCCGGAGAATTCCTTCATCCCGGCCGACGCCGGGTGAGGAAAGAGAGTGTCTCCGCGTCCGGGGCGTGCTCGAAGCGCGCCCACGCCCGCGGAGAGACGTTCGCCGCGAACAGTCCTACTTCTTGTTGCGACGCGCGACGCGCGTGCGCTTGAGCAGCTTGCGGTGCTTCTTCTTCGCCATCCGCTTACGGCGCTTCTTGATGACGGAACCCATGGGATCACCTTCTCGCTGACGAGTGAGTACGGACATGCCGAACCACCGGTGGCGGACACCTTCTGGTTCGGATGCGGTTGCTGGGCTCGCTGAGGCACGCGTACACGAGGCACGCGGCCGGTGCGACCGGGGCGGGCCCCGGGGAGGACTGCGCTGAGCACGCACGTCTACCGCACCCGTGGCCTTAGCTTACCCGTAGGGCGTGTCCCGTGGACACACACCCCGCCACGTGACATGCGGCCTCCACCCGGTGGACCCACGAAGTCCCCAGGTGGAGCGAGCCGAAAAAGACCTGGTCCCGGCGCCCTCGGGCCCGGGACCGGGCCGGTCAGGCCCCGGGAACGGACGGACCGTCGCCGTAGAGCTCCGCCGCCGGCTCCGCGTAACTGACACTGGCCAGACGCTGATCGGCGAAGGTCAACGACGTGACGCTGGCGAGATTGCACTCACGCAGGTCCGGCCGGTGCCAGAGGCGTTTGCCCTCGGCCGCGCGACGGGCCATCCAGATCGGAAGCTGGTGGCTGACGCACACGGCCTCACGACCCCAGGCCTCACGGCGGACGACCTTGATGACCTCGACCATGCGGGAGACGATCTCCTGGTAGGGCTCGCCCCACGAGGGCCTGAAGGGGTTGTAGAGCCGCCTGAGGACCTGGGGGTCACGGGCGGAGGAGGCCGACAACGACATCCCCTCGAACCTGTTGGCCGCCTCGATGAGCCGCTCGTCCAGGGTCACCTGTAGATCGAACGCCTTCCGCAGCGGGGCCGCGGTCTCCTGGGTGCGGTCCAGCGGGGAGGAGTACAGGGCCGCGATGTCGTGCCCCTCGAACCAGTCGGCGGCCATCTCCGCCATCCTCTGGCCCCGGTCGCTCAGGTGGTAGTCGGGCAACCGCCCGTAGAGGACCTTCCGGGGGTTGTACACCTCGCCGTGGCGGAGCAGGTGGACGACGGTGGTCGTGGTCATCGTGGAAGTCCTTCCGTCCTGGGTCCGAGCATGATCAGCCCTGGGCCTCGGCCGCGGCCCGGGCGGCCTTCGGCAGAGCGGAGACCACCACGTCGATCGCGGCCTCGTCGTGGGCGGCCGAGAAGAACCAGGCCTCGAACGCCGCGGGCGGCAGGTAGACGCCCTGGTCGAGCATCGCGTGGAAGAACGCCGAGAACACCTTCGTGTCGGTCCGACGCGCGGTGTCGAAGTCGACGACCTCCTGGTCGGTGAAGAACACGGTGAACAGGTTCCCGCCGCCCTGGACGCGGTGGGCGACCCCGGCCGCGGACAGCGCCTTGGAGACCTCGCCCTCGACCTGGGCGGAGACCCGGTCGATGTGCTCGTAGACCTCGGGGGTGGCACCGCGCAGCGTGGCCAGGCCCGCGGCCGTGGCCAGCGGGTTACCGGACAGCGTGCCCGCCTGGTAGACCGGGCCGTTCGGGGCCAGACGGTCCATGACGTCGGCCCGGCCGCCGAAGGCCGCGGCCGGCAGGCCACCGCCCATGACCTTGCCGAAGGTCATCAGGTCGGGCGTCACGCCCTCCAGACCGAACCAGCCCGAGGCGCTGACCCGGAACCCGGTGAGGACCTCGTCGAGGATCAGCAGGGCGCCGTTGGCGTGCGCGATCTCCTTGAGACGGGCGTTGAAACCGTCCTTGGGCGGGACGACCCCCATGTTCGCGGGGCAGGCCTCGGCGATCACGCAGGCGATCTCGTCACCGTGCTCGGCGAAGGCGTTCTCGACGGCCTCCACGTCGTTGTACGGCAGCACGAGGGTGTCGGCGGCGCTGGCGCCGGTCACACCCGGGGAGTCGGGCAGGGCGAAGGTCGCCAGACCCGAACCGGCCGCGGCCAGGAGCGCGTCCACGTGACCGTGGTAGTTGCCCGCGAACTTGACGATCTTGCTCCGCCCGGTGAACCCGCGCGCGAGACGGATCGCGGACATGGTCGCCTCGGTCCCGGAGTTGACCAGACGGACCTTCTCCACCGGGGCGCGCTCGACGATCAGCTCGGCGAGTTCGACCTCGCCCGGCGTCGGCGCCCCGTAGGAGGTCCCGGCCGCGACCTGGCCGTGGAGGGCCTCCACCACGGAGGGCTCGGCGTGCCCGAGGATGAGCGGACCCCAAGAGCAGACGAGGTCGACGTAGCGACGACCGTCGGAGTCCGTGAGGTAGGGGCCCTCGCCCTTGACGAAGAACGGAGGGGTGCCGCCTACGGCACCGAAGGCGCGGACGGGCGAGTTCACGCCGCCGGGGACGACGGCGGACGCCCGTTGGAAGAGCTCTGCGGAAGTCTGTTGTGTACCCACCTCACCAGTGTGTCAGCCGTCCTCCCCGTTCCGTCCATGCCCCACCCCGAAGACCTGGTCACGATGCCCCCACCCCCACAGGCCTCTCAAGTTCGAAGGAGAGCCCGTACGAGCCGGTGCACCTCCGTGCCGGGATCCTTGCCCGGTGGAAGGCTCTCCGCCCGGTCGAGGGCGTCCTGAAGGCCGTGGGAGAAGTCGTCGAATCGTGTCCGCCCCTTGGACCATCCGGGCAGAAGCGCTTTGAGGGCCTTCTCGGCCTTGGCACCGGTCATGAGGGCCGCACGTCGATCGGTGAGGTGCAGCAGAAGCCAGGTCTCGAAGGAGGGGGTCGAGGGGGCCGTCTCGATACCTTCCCCTCGCGCCCGGTCACAGAGCACGGTGACATCGTCCCCATCGGTATCGAAGACCGCCCAGACCTCGGTGTAGTCGTCTCGGTCCGCCTCCCTCGCGGTACGGACCACCCGCTCGCGCTGCGGGTGTTTCGCCCGCTTGACGTGCACCGTGTGGATCCGAACCTCCGGATGCCCGCGCATCGAGTCGAAGTAGCCCTTCTCCGTCGCCCCCTCGCAGACGACCAGATAGACCCGTCGTTCCTCGCGGCGCGCGGGACGACGCCTGAGGTCGCTCTCCCGCCTCCGTCCGGCTCGTCGGCTCACTCCGTCACACCCTCGACTCCGTCGTCGCCCTCCGCCACCCTTCGGACGAGAGCCCTCTGGAACAGTTCGTCGTCGACGTCGGGCACCGCGCCATAGCGACCGGTGAGATAGCGACGGGCCCGGTTGTCGTCCCCCCGGGGCTTGAAGTCACTGAGCGGATAGAGGGTGCTGCGACCTTCTCCGTCCTTGTCCACGAACCAGATGTGATCGCGTTTGAGGACCTCTTCCCCCCGGATCCTGCCAAGGAGAGCGGCGTCGTGGCTGGTGAAGACCAACTGCGCCCCATGCGGGTTGTGCGTCTCGCTCCGGAAGAGCGAGATCACCCTGGCGGAGAGGTAGGGATGCAGACTGGCGTCGATCTCGTCGACGATCAGGACCCCACCGGCCTCCAGGACCCGCTGGGCCTCATAGCCGAGAGCGGTGAGGGTCCGGGTTCCCTTGGACTCCTCCCTCCAGGCCAGGGGACGGGAGCGGTCGCCCTCGCCGTGGTGGAACAGAAGTTCGGGGCGAGGCCATGGGCGCCGACTGTCCAATCTGACTGGCCTCTGCACCCTCCGGTCTAGCGGAGGGAGGCTTGCTTGAATAACGATGTTCATGTCCTCAGAGGAGAACTCTCCTGATGGAGTCTCTTCCTCGACTTCCTCATCTTTGGAAAGCCCACCTGGGTTCCTCAGCTCCACCGACCGCACACCGGTTCCGGCGGAGCTCAGCAGCTCGCCGAGTCGCGTCATCTGCTCTTCGGTCGCTCGGCGGCCTCGCAACCAAGAAGGCGCCGCGGTCCCCCTCTCCTCCGCGAAGAGGAGTGCCTCGGAGAACCACCGGTAGATCGGTTCCACGTCCGCGTTGGAGGCGCGCGCGGCCACCGTCAAGAAGAGCACGTTCGGGCCGGTGATGTCCCTGACCTGGCGGAGTTTGGCCGGAACGCCCTCTCCGAACGAGAATTCCGCGCCGTCACGTTCGAAGAGGACGCGCTTACGCCGCTTCGGGTAGGTGTAGAGCCACTCCTCGACCACGCTTTCGTCGTCGACGGCGAAGCCGTAGGTGTGCCGTACCCCGGAGAGCATCAGGTCGACCACGAAGGTGGAGGGCTCCTCGTCCGCGTCGAGGTCCAGCGCGAAGGACGATCGCGCGATGCCGCCGCCGGGCTCCCCCGTGCTCATCGACCAGCGCACGGTGTCCCTCATGTAGACGAGGGCGTCGAGCAGGTTCGATTTGCCCGAGGCGTTGGCCCCGAAGATCCCCGCGACGGTGGTGGCCTCCCAGTCGGCGTTCTCCGGGTGGGCGTCCTCATAGGTCGGGGTGAGGAGGAGTTGCTGCTCGTGACGGACGGACTTGTGGTTCTCCACGCGAAAACTCAGCAGCATGAGGGCCTACTCCCTTGCTTCAGGGTGGCTTCACCATCTTCCGTGTGGAAAACCCACCACCATCAGCATGCCACGGCCCCTGGCTCTCAAACTCCGGGTCCGGGAAGGGGTGTGCCCCGCCACCGGGGGACGGGGCGGGGCACGGGGAGAGGGATCCCTAGGCGTAGGTGTCGTGTTTCGGTGCCTCTTGGGCGACGCGGTCCCCGGAGCGGACGAGGGGCCGCAGGCGGTCGTTCTCGGCCACCTTGTCGACGAGGAGGGTCATGGGGCGGGACATCGCGAGGCTGACCAGCGTCGCGACGATCGCGCCGACCAGGAGTCCGACCGTGACGTCGTGCGGGTAGTGGACGCCGACGAGGACCCGGGAGAAGGCCTCCAGAAGAGCGAACAGGATCGCCGCGAAGGCGTAGCGGCGCCAGGCCACGATGATGGCCGCGGCCGCGGCGCCCGCGATGGCGGCGTGGTTGCTCGGGAAGGACCAGTCACCTATGGGGTCGCAGGTGGCGATGGTCGTCAGGTCGGTCATGGCCTGACATGGCCTGAGCTGTTCGAAGAAGGACTTGATCGTCAGACTGACGAAGTAGGCGATGACGGTGGCGACCGGCGCGAAGAGCGCGAGGCCGACCAGGCGTGAGCCGGCGGACCGGGCACGCCACCAGGCCATGAGGAACAGGAGCGCGAAGACACCGAGGAAGAGGTCGGTACCCCACTCGGCGGCGGTCTGCATCCAGGGATCGAGGCCGGCCGCGAACTCGATCACGGCCCGGGACCAGGCGGCGCTGATGGCGAAGATCTCAGAGACCATCTCTCTCCATTGGGGTCGTACGGGGAGAAGGTCGCGCGTGCAGCGGAGAAGGCTGGGCGACGTCCCGGTGACGGGACTCCCACGGGCGAATGAACGGAAGCCCTTATCCTGTCATCAACCCGAAGCCCGCAAAGCCGTTCCGGTGGGGAAATCGACCAAAGAGATGACGAAACCCCACGAAAGAGACGGCCACCCCTGAACAAAAGGCGTGGTGACGGAGGTGGATAGCGTGGCGGGGTCCATCCGTCTCCCACAGACCGGAGTTGTCATGGCCACGAACTTCACCACGGCGGATCTGATCGACGACCACGGTGACACCCTGCGCAGCTGTTCGACGCAGTTCCGTCGGTACGGCGGGCACGACGTCTTCTCCGGGCCGATCCGTACCGTGCGCTGCCACGAGGACAACGGGTTGGTGAAGCGGATCCTCGCCACTCCCGGTGACGGCGCCGTGCTGGTCGTGGACGGCAACGGCTCTCTGCGCACCGCCCTGATGGGCGACATGATCGCCGCCTCGGCGGTGGAGAACGGCTGGGCCGGAGTGGTCGTCAACGGCGCGGTCCGCGACACGGTCGCACTGGCCGGGCTGGAGCTGGGGGTGAAGGCGCTGGGCTCCAACCCGCGCAAGTCGCTCAAGGACGCCGCCGGACGTGCGGACGTCCCGGTCACCTTCGGCGACGTCACGTTCGTCCCCGGCAAGTGGCTCTACAGCGACCACGACGGCATCGTCGTCAACGCCACGAGGCTCTGAGACGGCGGGGGCGGCGGGGACCGCCGCCCCCGCAGCCCCGTCAGATCTCTCGGGCCCCGCTCCTGTTCACCGTCACGAACAGGAGCAACGCGGTTCCCACGAGACCGACCGCCGCGGCCGGGAGGAGGTCTCCGACCGGCGCCCCCGCGGCCAGAAGGGCCGGTCCGCGCATGAGCGTGCTCGGCACCCACTCGGCGAGAGCGGGGATCTGCCCGATCCCCGAGAGGAGCATCAGGGCGAGTGCGGAGGCCCCCACCACGGCGAGGGCGTTGCGCATCAAGGACGACATCAGCGCCACCACCGCCACGGCCAGGATCGGGAAGACCCCGCCGATCAGGGCTCCGATCAGGACCGACGGCGACAAGGGTTCGAAGAGCGCCGAGGCGAGCGCCCAGGCCACCAGGGAACCCGCCAGGTGGGCGAGGACGGCGGCCGCCGCCGGAAGGACGAAGCGGGGCAGGAGCATCTCCGCAGCCCCGGAGACCCGGGTCCGATAGAAGACGGCCCGTCCGGGCCCGGAGTCCACCGTCAGGGCCATGGTCGCCACCAGGATCACCACGAGCGTCCCCACCGGGGCCGCCAGTTCGACGTAGGAGCCCAGGGCGTCGACCGCGGTCATCTCCGGCAGTTGGAAGTCCATGGCGGCCAACTCCCCTCGAGGGTCGGCCAACGTCAGGAAGTCCTCCATGAAGTAGGAGAGCAGCGGCCCGACCGCCCCGAAGATCCCGAAGACGAGCACCAGGGCGAGCAGGGTGTGGGTACGGAGCAGTCGCCGGGCCTCCAGCCGGTACAGCGTGCCGTTCATCGATCCGTCCTGTTCGTGAGGGAGAGGAACGCCGACTCCAGGTCCTCCTGGAAGCCGGTCATGGACACCAGCGGCATCCCGTGTTCGGCGAGCAGCCGGGGGATCCCCAGCTCCCCCGAGTCGGCGTCCACCGCCTCCAGATGGACGCAGTCCTCCTCCACCCGGGAGGCCCGGGTGACCCAGGGCTCGGCCGTCAGGAGTCCGACGAGACGGTCGACCGGTCCATGCGTCCGCAGGTACCAGGCGTTGGGTCGGCCGCGGTCGGCGATGTCGGCGACCGGCCCCTGGTAGACAAGTCGGCCCCGGACGAGCACCGCGACGTCGTCGCAGATCCTCTGCACGTCGCCGAGCAGATGGCTGGCGACGATGATCGTGCACTCTCCTCTCAGCGAGGTGATGAGGTCGAGGACGTCCACCCGGCCCTGAGGGTCCAGGCCCGAGGCGGGTTCGTCGAGGATGAGCACCTCGGGGCGGCAGACGAGGGCGGCGGCCAGACCCAGGCGTTGACGCATGCCCCGGGAGAAACGGCCGTTGCGCCGGTCGGCGGCCTCGGCGAGCCCGACGCGGTCCAGAGCCCGGGCGATCTCGGCGTCACCGGCCTTCTCCCCGACCATGTGGGCGCTGAGGGCGACCACCTCGGCCGCGGTCAGCCAGGGTTCGAAGTCGGGAACGTCGGGGCAGAGCAGGACCCGCCCCTCGGGGGCCGACACCGTCCCTTCTCCGGGCGCTCGCATACCGGCGAGGATCGACAACAGGGTGGTCTTTCCCGCTCCGTTCGGGCCTACCAGGCCCAGAACGCGGCCACGCGGCACCGCGAGGTCGATGTCGAAGATCCCCGTCTCCGGCCCGTAGGACCGGGTGAGTCCCTTCGTGGTGATCACGTGTTCGTGTTTCATGGGCCGCTCCTGGGCTCCTTCTTCCATTCCCGGTCTCCGACGAAGGGGACGGCACAGCCGACGAGGATCGCGGGCCCCATCAGCATCACCGTGTAGGCCGCGACGGTGGGGTCGGGCAGTACGAGTCCCATGACCCCGGTGGCCACTCCGACCAGGGCGATCGACGCCCCCACCCACCCGCGTGCCTGTTCCCACCAGCGCGCGGCCGGGGTCTCCTCGGGCCGTTCCGCGCGCAGGAGCGGGGCGATCGCCCCCATCCCCACCAGGAAGGCCGCCAGGGTCAGGGCGACGATCCGGTCCGTGGGCAACGACGGGCCTCCGCCCGCCACCTCGTACAGCGTCACGACGTGCAGCGCGGCCAAGAGCAGCGCCAACAGCAGCGAGAAGAGGTCGACGACCCGCCTCAGGGATCGCGTCGACCACGGTGTGGGCGTCTCCAAGGCCCGATGGAACCGATCCCCCACCACCGAGACCAGCGAGAACACGGCCACCATGGTCAGGGACACCGCGGGCAGGATCGACGCGACCGCCCATCCGGGCAGGTCGGAGGAGCCGCGGAGTAT
Source organism: Nocardiopsis alba (assembly GCF_000710955.1). Lineage (NCBI taxonomy): Bacteria > Bacillati > Actinomycetota > Actinomycetes > Streptosporangiales > Nocardiopsidaceae > Nocardiopsis > Nocardiopsis alba. The sequence goes on along the minus strand of NZ_BAZE01000010.1, from coordinate 202,269 downwards.
GTCGTACTCCGCCGAGTCCACCCGGGCGGGGAGCCCGGGGTACAGATGGATCGACACCGCCACCATGAACACCACCGTGGCCAGGGTGCCCAGCGTTCCCCAGCGGGGAAGGGGGACCCTCCCCGAGGTCCTTCCGCCCATGCGCTCCGCCTCCGTCCCTCGTCCTTCACGAACGACGCTACGGAGCCGCGCGGGATCGGCGCATCGCCCCGGAGGAACGCTCCGGTCATGGCTTCGGGGCGCCTTCGGGCATGCCGGAGGTCATGGTCGTGGACGTGCCCCGGACATGACCTCGGCGGCCGGCCCCGGCCCTGCTCCCCCGGTTACCCTCGATCAATGACGAACAACGGCCGGTTCCCCGACCTGTCCGACTGGGTCGCCCTACGGGAGGGCCGACCGCCCCGGGTCCTGGGGTTGCTCTTCTGGGCCGCCGTCCTCACCACCGCGTTGATGTTCGGGGTCGCCGCGTTCACGGAGGGCATGGAGGAGCTCCGGTCGGCCGGGCCCCTGATCATCGTCTACATCGTCGCCAGCGGCGTGGCCCTGACCCTGTCCTGCGCTCTGTGGCCGTTCCTGGCGTGGAGCCCCGGGGCACGTTGGACGGGACGGCTCGCCAGCGCGACCTTCCTCCTCCTGAGCCTGTGTTCGATGTTCGTCAGCAACCACACCACCTTCCTGTTCGTCTGTGTGGCCGCGATGAACGCGGTGGCGGTCTTCGGGATCCCCGGCCTGCTCTGTTACGCGACGCTCCTCATCGGGTTCTCGATCACGACGATCGGCCTTCCCGAGGGACACCTGTTCATCGGCGCGGCCATGGCGGTCGGACTCACCACGCTGGCCCTGTTGTCCGGGCTGGTGTACATGGGACTCGTGATCTCCGCCCAACGGGCCGAACGCACGCGGGAGCTCCTCGCCGAACTGGAGGAGGCCCACGCCGAGCTGCGCCGCCATTCCGACCGGGTACGCGAACTGACCGTCGCCGAGGAGCGGGCGCGCATGTCCCGGGAGATGCACGACAGCACCGGGCACTACCTCACCGCCCTCACCATGAACCTCTCCAACGCCCTACGCTTTCGCACCGCCCGCCCCGAGTCCGCCTGGGAGGAGGTCGAACAGGCCCGGGAACTGGCTCGTGAGGCCCTCACCGACACCCGCAGATGGGTCAGGGCGCTACGACCTCTCCGGCTGGAGGGACGCGCGGGCGTGACCGCCATGCGGGCGATGGCCGAGTCCTTCGACGGCGGCGGGGCGCGCATCGTCTTCACCGAGACCGGGGAGTGGCCGGAGCCGTCGCAGGAGGCCGAGCTGGTCTGTTACCGGGCGCTCCAGGAGGGGCTGACCAACGCGATGCGCCACTCCGGGAGCGATCGGGTCGAGGTGACGGTGGCCTCCTCCCCCGAAGGCGTGACGGTGACGGTGACCGACAACGGGAACGGCGCCGACGAGGAGACCGCCCGGAACGGGTTCGGCCTGCGCGGTCTGCGAGAGCGGGTGGCCTCTGTACAAGGGACGATGAGCGCGGAGAGCCCGGCCGAGGGCGGCTTCCGGCTCAGGGTGACCGTCCCGGCGGTCGCACGGGCCGCTACGGTCGTGACGGGAGGTGCGGCGTGACGTCGGTTTCGGTCCTGATCGTGGACGACCAGATCCTGCTGCGACAGGGGCTGCGCAAGCTGCTGGAGATCGAGGAGGGCATCGAGATCGTCGGTGACGCCGCCGACGGGGTCGAGGCCCTGGAGTTCCTGGCCGCGCACCCCTCTCCGGACGTGGCCCTGGTGGACGCCCGGATGCCGCGCATGGACGGGATCGAGCTCATCGCCCGGATGCGCGTCGAACATCCGAAGGTCCCCGCCATCGTCCTCACCACCTTCGACGACGACGAGCTCGTCTTCGGCGGGCTGCGCGCGGGCGCCCGAGGCTACCTGCTCAAGGACGTGCCGCCCGACGAGCTGGTCTCGGCGATCCGTCGGGCCGCGCGGGGCGAGACGGTCCTGGGCGGCCCGGCCGCCGACCGGCTCGTCGCGGCCCTGAACACCACCGTGGCCCCGCCCCCGGTCTCCGAGACGGCGACACCGCTGTCCGACCGGGAGTGGGAGGTGGCCCGCATGGTGGGCGAGGGCGCCACCAATCGGGAGATCGCCCGTGCCCTGTTCATCACCGAGGGCACGGCCAAGAACCACGTCACCAGCATCCTGCGCAAGCTGGATCTGCGCGATCGCACCCGCCTGGCCCTCTGGGTCGGCCGACAGGACACCTGACCGAGAGACAAGGGTCCGTGGTGGGCTCACTCGACGCTCACCGAAGCGAGAACCGCGTCGGTGATGCCCTCGGGGACCTCGTCGAGGGTGGGGCGAGCGGATCGGTCGATCAACACGCTGAGCACCGCGGCGGCCCCGGTACCGGTGTCCACCAACAGCAGGGTCGCGTCCTGGCTATCGAAGACGAGGTCGACACGGGTCGCCTCCTCGGTGCCGGGCACGGAATATTGTTCCTGGGCGTCGTCCCGGGCGTCCGTGGCCGCCAGCCCGAGCAGCAGGCGCAGGTTCACCGCCAGCTCCGCGGTCGAGACGGCCCGTCCGTCCGACGTTTCCGCGTCGACCGTGGTGACGGAGACGGCTGCGACGTGGGTGCCGTCCGCGCGTGTGAGGACGTGCGCGACCTCGTCGTCCTCCCACCCCAGGGACATCCCCGAGGGTGGAGGGGAGATCGACTCCCAGCCCTCGGGGACGCGGTAGGCGATCCCGTACGCGGCCAGGTCCTCACGGCCCGCCAGAGGTCCGCTCTCCGTCGGGGCGTCGGACGTCTCGGGAGGAGTCTCGACGGACTGATCGTCCCCGTCACGGCAGGCGCCGACGGACAACACCATGGCGACGCACAGGACCATGAGGCGAAGGGGCAGGGGGTGTTTCTCGGCGCGATCTCTCACCCGAACGAAGCTAGGGCATCACCCCTCATGCCCCGTCCGTCGTGGCCGGATGAGGTCAACGTGCCCCGTTCCGGTCAGGGCCTGGGGGCGGAGAACTCCTCGCTGGCGTCCGACAGGATGTCCAGGACGGCGATGGGGTCGGGCAGGAGCACGGAGCCCTCGGAGTCGGAGGGGGTGCGGATCCAGGTGACCCGGTCGTCGAAGGGCAGGGCCGAGGGGGCCCCGAGGACGAAGCTGTCCCGGCAGTGCCAACGCAGCCCCGGCATCTCCTCGACGGCCTCGGGTACGCAGTCCAGATGGCAGGACCACCACTCCTCCTCGTCCACCGAGGAACGGGTGGCGACGAAGAACAGGTAGCGGGTCCCCATGGCGGCGACCGGACCCGCCGGGATCCCCGCGCGCCCCATCCGTGCCAGGGCCATCACACCGGCCTCGCGGGGCACGTCCAGGACGTCGAAGACGCGGCCGGTCGGCAGTACCACGTTCGCGTGGGGCGCCGCGGTCCACCAGCGGCGGATCGTCTCGGTGTCGGTGCTGGCCTCCACGCCCCAAGCGGCGGTGACCGGGTGGGCGGCCGGGTCGGGACAGCCCATCCGGTCGCACGTACACGCGCGGTCCTCCCCCGGGGAGGCGCCCCGGACCACCGGCCATCCGAGCCGGGCGTAGCGCAGCGCGGACTCCAGCATGCTGTCCGTCGCGTGGCGGCGTTTCCTTCGGTACAACACGTCGGCCATAGGAGCTCCCCGGTCTCATCGGTGCGGGCGCGGCCGGGTTCGGATCTGGGGCCCGAACCCCCGGCGACCGCGACCGGGACGAGCCGGTGCGCTCAACGCAGCAGACGTGCCGCCTCGGTGGCCCAGTAGGTCAGGATCTGCTCCGCTCCAGCTCGTCGGTAGGAGGTCAGGGTCTCCAGGATCGCCCGTTCCCGGTCGAGCCAGCCCTTCTCCGCCGCGGCCTCGATCATCGCGTACTCGCCGCTCACCTGATAGGCCGACACGGGTACCGGAGAGGATTCGGCCACCTTGGCGACCACGTCGAGGTAGGCCAGGCCGGGTTTGACCATCACCATGTCCGCGCCCTCGGCCACGTCCAGGGCCACCTCGCGCAGGGACTCGCGGACGTTGGCCGGGTCCTGCTGGTAACCGGAACGGTCCCCGAACCGCGGAGCGCCCTCGGCCGCCTCGCGGAAGGGCCCGTAGAACACGGACGCGTACTTGGCGGCGTAGGCCAGGATCGGCACCTCGGGGTGGCCGGCCCGGTCCAGTCCGGCGCGGATCGCCGCGACCTGGCCGTCCATCATCCCGCTGGGCGCGACCACGGCCGCCCCCGCCTCGGCCTGGGCGGCGGCGATGGACGCGTACCGCTCCAGGGTGAGGTCGTTGTTCACGTGCCCGTCGGTCTCCAGCGGACCGCAGTGACCGTGGTCGGTGTACTCGCACAGGCACAGGTCCGCCATGACGACGATGTCGTCGCCGACCTCCGAGGCCAGGTCGCGCAGGGCCACCTGGACGACGCCGTCCGGGTCGTCGGCCTGCGAGCCGACGGAGTCCTTGTGCTCGGGGATGCCGAAGAGCATCAGCCCGCCGACGCCCGCCTCGGCCGCCTCGCGCGCGGCCTTGCGCAGGCTGTCCCGGGTGTGCTGGACCTGGCCGGGCATCGAGGAGATCGCCACCGGTTCGGTGAGCCCCTCCTTGACGAACATCGGCAGGATGAGGTTCTCCGGAAGCACCCGCGTCTCCGAGACCAGACGACGCAGCGCCGTGCCCCGGCGCAGGCGACGCGGTCGGACGACGGGGAACGCGGCGTCGTGGTCGTTAGAGGTCATCTCGGATGCTCCCGGATCGTGGAGTGGACTGCTGTGTCGTCGTGTCGTGGTGCCCTCGGTCAGAGCTTGCGGCGGCGACCGCGACGCTTCTGACTCGGCTTCAGAACGGGCTTGCCCGCCTCGATCGCCTCTCGGCGCTTGGCCGCACCGTACTCCGCCAGAGCCTCCGTCAGGGCGGAAACCGAGGCTTTCGGTGCCACGACGTCGACGCGCAGGCCGAACTCGATGGCGGTCTTCTCGGTCTCTCGGCCGATCACGGCGATGGCGGTGGTGTTGTGCGGCTTGCCGGCGATCCCCACCAGGTTGCGGACCGTCGAGGAGGACGTGAAGAGCACGGCGTCGAAGCCGCCGCCCTTGATGGCCTCACGGATCGGCTGGGGCGGGGGCGCGGCGCGAACGGTGCGGTAGGCCGTGACGTCGTCGACCTCCCAGCCGAGGTCGCTCAGGCCGGCCGAGAGCACCTCGGTGGCGATGTCGGCCCGGGGCAGCAGGACGCGCTCGATCGGGTCGATCTCCGCGTCGTAGGGCGGCCAGACCGACACCAACCCCTTACTGGACTGGACGTCCTCCGGCGGCTCCAGGTCGGGCTGGATACCGAAGTCGCGGACGGCCTTCGCGGTGGCGTCTCCGACCACGGCGACCTTGACCCCGGCGAAGGCCCGGGCGTCCAGACCGTAGGACTCCAGACGCTCCCGAATGGCCTTGACCGCGTTGACCGAGGTGAAGGCGACCCACTGGTAGCGGCCGGTGACCAGGCCTCGGACGGCGCGTTCCATCTGCTGCGGGGTCCGGGGCGGCTCCACCGAGATGGTGGGCACCTCCTCGGGGACCGCGCCGTGGTTGCGCAGCTGCTCGGACAGGGAGGCCGCCTGCTCCTTGGTGCGGGGCACCAGGACGCGCCAGCCGAACAGCGGCCGGGTCTCGTACCAGGAGAGCTCGGACTGACGGGCCACCGGAGAGCCCACGACCATCAGGGCGGGCGCGGTGACGTGGTGGTTCTTGGCGTCGGTGGACTTGAGCTCGGCGACCAGACGGGCCAGCGTGGAGGTCACGGTGGTCTGTCGGGTGGTGCCGCCGGCCCGGACGACGGCGACCGGGGTGGTCGCCGGTCGACCGCCCGCGATGAGGTTCTTGCACACCACGTCGAAGCCGGGGCCGCGGTGCTCGAGCGGCTCGCTCTCGTGGGCGTCGGCGCCCAGGATGACGAGCGGGGCGTCGGAGGCGGCCGCCTCCTGCCAGTCGACGTCCTTGCCGGAGTGCGGGCGGGCGTGGAGTACGCGCAGTTCGGCGACGTCGTCCCCGAGCAGGGGGATACCACCGAAGGTCGGCACGGAGGTGACGGAGGAGACCCCGGGCGCGACCTCGACCTCGATGTCCGCCTCCTTACAGGCGGCCACGAGCTCGGCGCCGCGGCAGCCGAAGAAGGGGTCGCCCGAGTACAGGCGGGCGACCCGACACCCCTCACGGGCGTGTTCGACGGCGAGGGCGTTGATGTCGCCGCCGCACTCGGCGGCCTCCACCACGGAGACGTCCTCACGGCACAGGGCGAGCAGCTCCTCACGGAAGGCCGAGAGCTCCTCCGCCGCGGGCTCGCGCAGAGTGATGACCACGTCGGCGCGGCGCAGGAGTTCTGCGCCGCGCAGCGTCAACAGGTCGGCGCCGCCCGGACCGGAGCCGATCAGGGCGACGTGGCCCGCTCCGCGCGCGTCGCGCTGCGGGTCCTCCGGCTGGGGGTTGACGTTGGCGTTCACGTACTCGCTCCTCTTGTGTGGATCGCCCACGCCTCGGGGCGCGAACTCCGAGGCGGTGATGGTCGGGGCGACCCGCGCGGGTGTCACCCCGGCAGCCGAGGTGCTGCCCGGGTCGTTCTCAGGGGTTGTCCCTTTCGGCGAAGGCCTCGGCGACGATGCGGTCGGCGCCTTCGGCGATCATCTGTCGGGCCAGTTCGCGGCCGAGCCCGATCGCCGTCTCCAGGTCCTCCGGCGAGGCCATCTCCACGGTCCGCTCGCGGCGGACGGAGGTGGAACCGTCGGTGGCGACGACGGCGGCGCGCAGGCGCAGCCGTCCCTCCCCGTACTCGGCGAAGGCGCCGACCGGTGCGGCGCAGCCGGCTTCCAACTCCGCGAGGATGGTGCGTTCGGCGACGACCTCGGCGCGGGTGGGCGCGTGGTCGACGGAGGACAGGTAGGCCAGGTCCCCGTCGGCGCGCTCGGTGCGGCACTCCACCGCGAGGGCGCCCTGGCCGGGGGCGGGCAGCATCTGCTCGGGCTCGAAGACGTCGGTGACGTCCTCGCGGCGGCCCACCCGGCCCAGACCGGCGTAGGCCAGGATCACGGCGTCGAGTTCGCCGGAGGCCACCTTGCCCAGGCGGGTCTCGGCGTTGCCGCGGATCGGCACGTAGACCAGGTCGGGGCGCAGGGCCGCGAGCTGGGCGACCCGGCGCGGGGAGCCGGTGCCGATCTTGGAACCGGCGGGCAGGTCCATGAACTTGAGGCCGTCCCTGGCGCACAGGGCGTCGCGCGGGTCGTCGCGTTCGGTGATGGCGGCCAGGACCAGACCGTCGGCCGGGGTGGTGGGCAGGTCCTTGAGAGAGTGCACCGCGAAGTCGATGGTGTCGGCGACCAGCTCGTCTCGCAGGGCGTTGACGAACACCCCGGTTCCGCCGAGCTGGGTCAGGTGGGCCTTGGTGACATCGCCGAAGCTGGTGATCAGCTCCAGTTCGATGGCGTGGCCGGTCCGTTCGGTGATCGTGTCGGCCACCTTCTGGGACTGGTTGGTGGCCATGGTGCTGCGTCGGGTGCCGAGCTTGGCGGCGGTGGCGGTCATGCCTTCTCCTGTGCGGGCCGCGCGGCGGTGGAACGCCCGGCGTCGGCCGCGGTCTTCGGGTCGAGGTCGAACAATCGGCGCAGGGCGGCCTCGTATGACTCCCCGTCGGGGGCGGCGGCCAGCTCCTTCACGCGCACGGTGGGTCTGTGCAGAAGCTTGTCGGCGACGCGGCGCATGGCGCGGCCGATCTCCTCGCGGGTGCGCTCGTCGAGGTCGTCGGGGAGACGACCGTGCAGGCGGGAGAGTTCGGCGTCCACGACGCCGCGGGCCTGGGCGCGCAGGGCGACGACGGTGGGGGCGACCTGGTCGGCGCGGCGTACCGCGCGGAACTCGTCGACCTCCTCCTCGACGATCCCGCGTACGAGGGTCAGCGCTCCGGAGCGGCCGGCCTCGGTGTCGGTTCCGGTCGCGGCGGCCTGACGCAGGTCCTCGATGTCGACGAGGTGGACGCCCTCGCGTTCACGGACGGCGGGGTCGATGTCGCGGGGCAGCGCGAGGTCGAGGAAGACGAGGGGGCGGGTACGACCCCGGGTCGCGTCGGCCACGGCGTCGGCGGTGAGCACGAGGCCCTGGGCTCCGGTGCAGGAGATGACGAGGTCGACGTCGGGGAGGGCCTCGGCCGCGTCGGCGAAGGGGACGGTGTCGGCCCGGACGGTCTCGTAGGCCTCGTTGAGGCACTCGGCCAGACGCGCGGCGCGCTCGTGGGTGCGGTTGGCGACGATGACCGTTCCGGCGCCCTGACGGGCGACGGTGTTGGCGGACAGGGCGCTCATGGAACCGGCCCCCAGGACCAGCACGCGGGTACCGGTGAGCGGGCCGGAGGGAAGGTCGGCGGTGAGGGAGCGCGGCTCGGCGGAGGCGGCCTCGGCGAGTCCCTGGCCGGACATCGGGCATCCGGCGGGCGGGGTGACCGACCCGAAGGGGAGGTCGGGGCTGGGGGTGACGGCGAGGTGTCTGGAGGCGACGGTGAGGCCGAAGCTCACCATGTCGGCGCCGGCGTGGTCGAGGTGCGTCTCGGTGTGGGCGCGCTTGCCCACGCGCAGGGCGCGCTGGCCGAGGTCGTTGAGGACGCGGCCCACGGAGCCGGTCTCCTGGCCCTCCTTGAGGGAGTCGCGGACCTGGCCGAGGATCTGACCCTCGCCGACCACCATGGAGTCGAGTCCACAGGTGACGGAGAACAGGTGCTGGACGGCCTGGTCCTCATAGTGCGCGTAGAGGTGCTCGGAGAGCTCGGACAGGCTCACGCCGCTGTGCCAGGACAGGAGTTCGGTGATGGCCGCGAGTCCGTCGTGGTAGCCCGCGACATCGGCGTAGATCTCCGTGCGGTTGCAGGTGGAGACCACCATGACCTCGTTGACCGCGTCGGAACCGACCATCTCCCCGACCGCCCTGCTGCGCGCCTCCCCGTTCAGCGCGACGCGTTCGAGCAGCGCCACCGGTGAACTCCGGTGGCTCAACCCCACGGCCAGGACACTCATCCGTACTCCTATGCAGGCACTAAGTCTCTCCATGTTCGGGCAGGGCCGCGGCCCCCGGCCGTCGGCCCCCCGAAACGCGGCGCACGCTCGCTCTTCGCCGCCGCCCGTGCGGGTCCGCAGGACCCTGGACGTCTACGTCATCTCCAGCCCTACCCGCTCCGCCTCGCGGCCGTCGCCATCGGCCCTGCGTTGCGCGTGGAAGGCGAGGATCTGGAGTTCGATGGACAAGTCGACCTTACGCACATCGACCCCGTCCGGCACATTCAGCACGACGGGAGCGAAGTTGAGGATGCTGGTCACGCCCGCCTCGACGAAGCGACTGGCCACCCCCTGGGCGGAGCCGGCCGGTGTGGCTATGACCCCGATCGACACGCCCTTGGAATGCACAACCTCTTCCAGGCTGTCAATATGCCTCACCTCCAGCGACGCGACGGTCCTCCCGACCACCTCCGGATCGGCGTCGAGCAGGGCCGCGATCCGGAAGCCCCGGGTGCCGAAGCCCCCGTAGTTGGCCAGAGCGCGCCCCAGGTTGCCGATGCCGACGATCGCGACGGACCAGTCCTGAGTGAGACCAAGCTCACGCGAGATCTGGTAGATGAGGTACTCCACCTCGTAGCCCACCCCGCGCGTCCCGTAGGAACCCAGGTGCGACAGGTCCTTACGGAGCTTGGCCGAGTTCACCCCGGCCGCTCCGGCCAGGGCCTCCGAGGAGACCGTGGCGGTGCCGCGGTCCTGGAGGACCTGGAGAGCTCGCAGATACACCGGGAGCCGGGCGACGGTGGCCTCCGGTATTCCCTTTTCCCGGGGTCGAGGCGGACGACTGATCACAGGCGGGCGCTCCTGAGGTGGGTCGGTTCGGGCGGGGTGCGGGCCACGCCCGTCCCCGGCCTCACCCACCGGTTCCGCGCGTTCCCCGACCTTCGGGATGTACGGGAACTCCAGATTACGTGCTTGTGAAAGCACGCACAAAGTGGGGTGGCATGTGAGCGCCCACGAGCGGGTTCACACAAATCACCCCTCCCCGAGGGCCCTCGAAAACGAAAGATCACATCATCGGCATTTCCGGCGGGAGGGAAAACCCGTCGGCCCCGACGTGGCGCTCGTTCCCCGAGAAAAAGGGCGGGAGAACCCGTCGCCCTCCCGAGCACGCTCAGGAGGAGAGGGCCGAGCGCAGCCGTTCCTCGGAGACCCGCCAGAAATCGTGGCGACGCCCGTCGACGAACGTCACCGGGATCTTGTCCCAGTACTCCTCGCGCTCGGCCTCGGACACCTCGTCGAGGCTCCGCTCCGCGCGGTCCACTCCGAGTTCGTCCGTCACACGGGTGATCACCGACCACGCCTCTTCGCACAGGTGACATCCGGGCTTGCCGAGCATCACCACACGTGCCCGCTCCGTCCAGACCGAGGTCCCCGTCATGTTCCGCTCCGTCTCCACGTTCTCTCCCCGCTCATCCACCGGCGAAGGGCGGTAGGACCTCGATCACGGTCCCGTCCTCGACCACGATCCCGCCATGCTCTCTCCGTCCGACCGGTTTCTCGTCCACGAGAAGCGACGAGGCCCCCAGTACGCGCAGGAAACGGTCGTCGGGGTGCAGACGGCGCGCCGCTTCGAGAGCGGCTTCGAGAGTTCCGGCATCGACCGTGTCCTCGGCCGTCCCGGCCGCTTCCTTCGCCGATGCCCAGTACCTGATAGTGCACTTCGCCATCTGTTGATTATCCTTGGTGTCCTCGGAGGCGACGTATTCGACCATTCTTCACCGGGGGCAACGGCGCCTTCGATCGCCCGCCGGACGCGGGCCGACGAGAAGAGACGCATGAGCCAGCTGCTGCTACTGACGAACTCGAACGAACCGTCCGATCACGTCCTGCCCGCACTCGGGCTTCTCCTGCACTCGGTGCGCGTGGCGCCCGCCGAGGCCGGCGCACTCCTCGCCTCAGGGGTGAGCGGTACGCCCGGAAGCCCGGTCGACGCCATTCTGGTCGACGCCCGAACCGACCTCGCGGCCGCCCGTAACTTCTGCCGCCTGCTCGACACCACCGGCCTGGACCGCCCCCTCCTGGCCGTCCTCACCGAAGGCGGCGTCGCGGCGCTCACACCCGAATGGCCCATCGACGACTTCGTCCTGGCCGACGCGGGCCCCGCCGAGGTGGAGGCGCGTCTACGGATGGCGGTCGGCGCGGCCGAGGCCGGCGCCGACGATCCCGGCGAGATCCGCCGGGGAGACCTGGTGATCGACGAGGCCACCTACATCGCCCGACTGCGCGGACGCATCCTCGACCTGACCTTCAAGGAGTTCGAACTCCTCAAGTTCCTGGCCCAGCACCCCGGCCGGGTGTTCACCAGGGCCCAACTACTCCAGGAGGTCTGGGGATACGACTACTTCGGCGGCACCCGGACCATAGACGTCCACGTCCGGCGGCTGCGCGCCAAGCTGGGCTCGGAGCACGAGTCCCTGATCGGGACCGTCCGCAACGTGGGCTACCGGTTCGTGCCGGACCCCGTGGCCAAGGCCCCCGCCTCTCCGGCCGGGCTCACCGACGGGCCGGCCGAGGCGCGATCGGCGGAGGCCGGCACCGCGTAGCGGTACCACCGGGGTCGCGACGGGAACCCGCCGGAGAGCCAACGGTCGAGGAACAGACGGTGTGGAGTCTCGTACTCGGAGTCCTCACGCCCTAAGATCGTTGACGCACCCGGCGGGTAACGACAGGCGCGGCGGAGCTCTCCGGGTGTGGACCGAGACGCCCTGGCGCGCCACCGGAGGAGTGAGATCGCCCCGATGCCCGTCCCCGCCGCGACACCCCCCGTCCACCCCACCCCGCTCCGCCGCCGTGTGCCCGCCCTGCTCGGCGTGGTCTTCATCGGCTCCACCATGATCGCGCCCCCGGGCCTGGCCCACGCCGCCCCCACCGACGGGGTGGTGCTGGCGTTCGAGCGGACCACCGACACCGTCGAGCCCGGATCGCCCGCGCCGGGCAACCCGCTCTCGGTGACCAACGGCGGCACGCTGCCCCTGTGCCTCCAGGCCCTGGAGGTGAACGATCCCGGCTTCCGGGTGGACGACTTCTCCGCCCGTGAGGTCGCGCCCGGCGAGTCCGCGCCCGCGGGCGTCGTGGGCGGTTCCCCCGACGACGGGACCACGGTGACCGCCACCCTCTCCTACGCCTTCGCCGACGAGGCGGAGGGCTGCGCCGGAACCGAGCCGAGCGGCTCCGCGGCCTCCTCCTGGCGGATCGACGTCCCCGAGCCCGAACCCGAACCCGAGCCGACCCCCACCGAGGAGCCGACCGAGCGGCCCACGGAGGAGCCCACCGAGGAGCCGACGGAGACCCCGACCGAGGAGCCCACCGAAAGACCCACGGAGCCTCCGACCCAGCCCCCCACCGATCGGCCCACGGAGGAACCCACCGCGTCGCCGAGCCCCACCGCTCCGCCGACCGGGAGCCCCTCCCCGAGCGACTCCGCGTCCCCCACGGACCGGCCCTCCACGACGCCTTCGCCGACCAACGGCGAGGAGACGACCGCCTCGCCCTCCGACCGGCCCTCGAACACACCGCGGCCCTCCCCCGACCGCACGCCGTCCCGAGGCGGGGGCGACGTTCCGCGCGGAGGCACCGTCCCGACCAGCGGCCCCCAGGCCCCGACCCTGCCCCGTGACGAGGCCGACCTGCCCGAACTCGCTCCCGGGGTCCCGGAGGACCTGGCCGACCTGCCCCTGGTCACCCCCACCTCCGATGACGACGCCGAGACCGAGGTCGCCGCCGACCACGACGACCTGGGACCCTCCATCACCCCGGCGATCCTGCTCGCGGCGTTCCTGCTGGCCCTGCTGTTGGCCGCCCCCTTGGCGCCGACCCGTCGGGTCCGCCTGGGAACGGGGTACCAGGGCAGGCGCCGCAAGGGCTGACCGCCCCATCGCACGTTCGGCACGCGCCCGGCTCCCGCGCGAGGCCGAACAGGATCTAGGATTCCGAGCCATGAGCACCCCGCTGACGGTCACCGATGACCTCTCCTCCGACCTGGTCGAACCCGTCCTGGTCCTCGCCGAGGCGGCCCGCGCCACCGACGGAGTCGCCCCGCTGTCCGAACAGACCCTGCTCCGGGTCAGGCACGGGGCCCCCGCCGGAAGCAGCCGCTTCCACGTCCTCGCCGAGGAGGGCCGCGTCGTGGGCTTCGCCTTCGTCGAGCGTTCCGAGGACGAGCCCGACTCCGGCGAGGTCGTCGTCGACCCCGAGCGGCGCGGCCGCGGATACGGAGCGACCCTGTTGCGTTCGATCCGAGAGGACGCCGGACCGAACGGGATCCGTGTGTGGGCCCACGGGCGCACCCCCGCGGCGGTCGCCACGGCCGAGGCCGAGGGCTGGACCCCGGCCCGGGAACTCCACAAGATGCGGATGCCCCTGCGAAACCTGGGCCCCGAGGTGCCCGGAGGCCCCTGGACCGCCCCGGAACTCCCCGAACCCGAGCTGCGTCCCGAGGTCGCCGAGCGGGTGCGGATCCGCCCCTTCGTCGTCGGCCAGGACGAACACGCCTGGCTGACCGCGAACTCCCGCGCCTTCGCCGACCATCCCGAACAGGGCTCCCTGACCCTCGACGACCTGCTCCAGCGCGAGGTCGAGGACTGGTTCGACCCGCGCGGCTTCTTCGTCGCCGCCACCGAGAACGGGACGATCGCCGCCTACCACTGGACCAAGACCCACGCCGACGGCGCCGGTCTGAGCGACGACGAGACCGTCGGCGAGGTCTACGTGGTGGGCGTGGACCCCGACTGGCAGGGCACCGGTCTGGGCCGGGCCCTCACCCTCGCCGGTCTACGTCACCTGCGCGACTCCGGGCTGCCGTGGGTGCACCTGTACGTGGACGGTGACAACCGGGCCGCCGTGCGTCTGTACGAGTCGCTCGGCTTCTCGATGTGGGACACCGACGTGATGTACGCGCCTATCGCTCACGAGGGCTGAACGCACCCCCGAGAACACCCCACGGGCGTGCGCCTCGTCACATTCACCGATCGAACCCCTTGCCGCCACAAGGGTGCGACACGACGTTCATCTTCCGTTCATCTTCCCTGAGAGAACTGGTCACTTCCGGCGCTTACCTTCGCAATCGTCACGGTAAGGGCGCCTTCGGCGATCCTTCCGTAACACGGCGGTCGTCCCCGCCCCGGCGCCCAGTCGGAGCGGTGGCACCCAGGCCTCGCGTGACCGGCCCCGAACCCTTTCCGAACCGGAGCATCCATGACGACCACGGACTCGCCCAAGGCGGCACCACCGCCCGCGGGCAAGCGCCGTATCGGCGACGTCGTTTTCGCCGGGCTCGCCCGAGGCTCGGGCATCCTGATCCTGCTGATCCTCGCCGGTGTGGCGGCCTTCCTCCTGGTCCAGGCCTGGCCGTCCCTGATGGCCAACACCTCCAACTTCCTGACCGACCAGTCGTGGGACGCCAACAGCCGGGAGAACCCGTCGTTCGGTGTCGCCGCCCTGGCCTTCGGCACGGTCCTCGCCGCGACGATCGCGCTGGCCCTGGCCACCCCGGTCGCCATCGGCATCGCGCTCTTCATCGTCTACTACGCCCCGCGCAGGCTCGCCGCCACGCTCGGCTACCTCGTGGACCTGCTCGCCGCGATCCCCAGCGTGGTCTACGGCCTCTGGGGCATGATGATCCTCGCCCCGAAGCTGGTCCCCGTCTACGAGGGCATGACCCGCTACCTGGGCTGGATCCCGCTCTTCGCCGGCCCCGCCTCCACCTCGGCCCGCACACTGCTCACCGCAGGCATCGTGCTCGCCGTCATGATCCTGCCGATCATCACCGCGATGTCCCGCGACGTCTTCCAGCAGGTCCCGCAGGGACACCGCGAGGCCGCGCTCGCCATGGGCGCCACCCGCTGGGAGATGATCCGCCTCGCGGTCCTGCCCTTCGGCAAGTCCGGGATCGTCGGCGGCGCCATGCTCGGCATGGGCCGCGCGCTCGGCGAGACCATGGCCGTCGCCATGATCCTCTCCCCCTCCCTGGCCATCTCCTTCGACCTGTTGCAGAGCGGTAACCAGACCATCGCCGCGCACATCGCGCTCCAGTACCCGGAGGCCACCGGCTACGGGGTGTCGGCGTTGATCGCCGCCGGTCTGGTCCTGTTCGCGATCACCCTCGCCGTCAACATGGGCGCCCGCTACGTCGTGGCACGGGGCAACAAGGAGTCCGCATGAGCATGACGACCACGCAGCCTCCCGCCCCGGGTTCGGAGGCCGGCTCCCGGACCGAGCTCAGCACCGGCGCCCTGCCGCGCCGCTTCCCGCTCCTGCTGCTCGCCGGCTCCGCCCTGGTGGTCGCCGGCGTACTGGCCGCCTTCTCCTCCTTCGGCCCGGTCGCCTGGGCCCTACTGACCGCCGTGGCCTACACGGTGATCATCGTGACCGCCTCCGTCCGTGTGGAGGGCGGCCGCAAGGCCAAGGACCGTCTGGTCACCGCGATCGTCTACGGCTGCTTCCTGCTGGCCATGGCCCCGCTGGTGTCCCTGCTGTACACCGTGGCCGACAAGGGCCTGGACCGGTTCAGCCCCTACTTCCTGACCGTGTCGATGAACGGCGTCCTGCCGAGCATGGACGCGGGCGGCGTCTACCACGCCATCGTCGGCACCCTGGCCATCACCGGCATGGCCACCCTGATGGCGGTGCCGATCGGTGTTCTCACCGCCGTCTACCTGGTCGAGTACGCCCAGGGGCGGTTGAAGAAGGTCATCACGTTCTTCGTCGACGTCATGACCGGTATCCCGTCCATCGTCGCCGGTCTGTTCGTCGTGGCGCTGTGGATGATGCTCTTCGGCCCCGGCAAGACCAACGGCGCCGCGGGCGCCATCTCGTTGGCCGTGCTCATGATCCCCGTCGTGGTCCGCTCCAGCGAGGAGATGCTGCGCCTGGTCCCCCAGGACCTGCGCGAGGCCTCCTACGCGCTGGGCGTGCCCAAGTGGCGCACCATCGTCAAGGTCGTACTGCCCACCTCGGCGGCCGGTCTGACCACCGGAATCATGCTGGCCATCGCACGTGTTATCGGAGAGACCGCTCCACTGGTCCTCACCGCGGGATCGTCCGCGGTCTCCATCAACTGGAACCTGTTCGACGGCCAGATGATGAACCTGCCGGTGTTCATCTTCTCCCAGTTCCGTATGGGCGGGGCCGTCAACTACGAGAGGGCCTGGGCGGCGGCGTTGACGCTGGTCCTGGTGGTCATGCTGCTGTTCTTCCTGGCACGCGTGATCGGCCGCCTCTTCGCACCCAAGACCCGCTAGAGCACACGAGGAACACCCTGTGGCGAAACGAATCGACGTCTCCGGACTGCACGTCTACTACGGCGACTTCCTCGCGGTCGAGGACGTGTCCATGACCATCGAGCCGCGATCGGTGACGGCGTTCATCGGTTCCTCCGGCTGTGGCAAGTCCACCTTCCTCCGCACCCTCAACCGGATGCACGAGGTCACCCCCGGCGCCCGCGCCGAGGGCAAGGTGCTCTTGGACGACCTGGACATCTACGGCGCCGAGGTCGACCCGGTCCTGGTCCGCAGCGAGATCGGCATGGTCTTCCAGAAGGCCAACCCCTTCCCCACGATGTCCATCTACGACAACGTGATCGCCGGGGCCCGGCTCAACAACAAGCGGATGCCCAAGTCCGAGGCGGACGACCTCGTCGAGGAGTCCCTGCGCGGCGCCAACCTCTGGGAAGAGGTCAAGGACCGCCTGGACAAGCCCGGCTCGGGTCTGTCCGGCGGCCAGCAGCAGCGTCTGTGCATCGCGCGCGCCACCGCGGTCAAGCCGTCCGTGCTGCTGATGGACGAGCCCTGCTCGGCCCTGGACCCGATCTCGACGCTGGCGATCGAGGACCTCATTCACAAGCTGAAGGAGGACTACACGATCGTGATCGTCACCCACAACATGCAGCAGGCCGCGCGCGTCTCCGACCGCACCGCCTTCTTCAACCTCTCCGCCCCGGGCAAGCCCGGCAAGCTGATCGAGATGGGCGAGACCAACCAGATCTTCACCCGTCCCGAGAAGAAGGAGACCGAGAACTACATCACCGGCCGCTTCGGGTAGATCGAACGGCACGAACACGGAGAGGGCGGGACCTCGTCATGACGACGCCGCTCATCATCGACACCGATACCGCGCAGGACGACTGCGTGGCGCTGTTGGTGGGTCTTCTCGACCCCGAGGCGGACCTGCGGGCGATCACCATGGTCGCCGGGAACGTCGGGTTCGAACAGCAGGTGCGCAACGCCCTCCTGACCCTGAACGTCGCCGGGCGACTCGGGGAGGTGCCCGTGCACCTCGGATGCCGGCGCCCGCTCGTACGCGAGTGGGTGAGCGCGGAGAACGTGCACGGGGACGGCTCCGGCGGGCTGGACATGGACCGCGAGGGTCTGGCCGTCGAGTCCGAGCACGCGGTGGACGCCCTCGTCCGGATGGCCGCTGAGAACCCCGGTGAGCTTTCGATCGTGGCGATCGGTCCGCTCACCAACATCGCCATGGCGCTCGCGAAGGACCCCGCCTTCGTCGACAACGTGAAGGCGTTGTACGTCATGGGCGGTTCCAACAACGGCCGGGGCAACATCACGGCCGCCGCCGAGTTCAACTTCTACGTGGACCCCGAGGCGGCGAAGTCGGTGTTCGCCGCCGGGTTCGACGTCACCGTGGTGCCCTGGGATCCGCTGACGCTCCGGCAGGCGGTGTTCGGGCAGGAGCGGCTGGATCGGATCGCCGCTCTGGGGACGCCGCTGTCCTCGTTCTTCACCCGGGTGTGCTCGGCCACGCTGGAGTTCGACCGCAAGGTGGGGATCGACGGCACCACCCACCCCGACTCCCTGACCGCCGCGGCCCTGATCCGGCCGGAGCTGGTGCGAAGGGCCACGCCCTACCACGTGGACGTGGAGACCGCCGGTGAGCTGACCCGCGGCTACTCGGCGATGTCCTGGGGCGTCCACGGGCTGGAGGCCAACGCCCGGGTCGTGGAGGAGATCGATTCCGAGGGGTTCTTCGAGTACCTGGTGTCGCTGCTGTCGCTACGCACCGTCCCCGCCCGGGAGATCGGCGGTCTGTGACCCGATCTCCCGGGCGCGGGGCGGTTCACGAGGTCACATGGTGTTGATGACCAGGCCGATGTGCGTGTAGTAGTTCAACGCGCCGAAGAGCAGGAACGCGATGCCGGCGATCCCCCACACGATCCCGATGACGGTCCACAGGGGGCCGCCGAGCGCTCTGAGCGCGAACGGGAACAGCACCGCGCCGATGCCCACGAGCACGTAGAGGCCGGAGATGAAGGTGGCCTCCAGCCACGGGTAGGCGCCGAACACGCCGGAGATCGGTTCCTGCGGCGGTGCGGCGAACAGGGTGAAGGCCCATCCGGCGGCGGCGATGCCGAACGAGGCCAGGCCGATACCGAAGATCAGCACCGAGACGGGGCCGGCCACTCGGGCGGCGTGCTCGACGGGACGTTCACGCCCGTTGAGGTCCTCGCCGCGTTTCCACAGGTAGAAGGAGGCGACCAGCAGGAGGACACCGAACACCAGGCTCGGCTCTCCGAAGATGATGTTGTCGAAGGGGAACCCGCCGGCCGCCAGGGGCCACGTGAGCGTCATGTGCAGGCCGGTCGTCGTCAACAGCAGGCCCAGGGCCGCGAAGGCGAGCGCCCAGCCGTCAGGGACGATCCTGCGCCCCTGGAGCAGCGCGCGCCCCAGGGCCACCACCAGGATCAGGCCGGCCCCCGCCGCGAGCGCCATCACCGTGTTGTAGGTCGGCATCGTCGCCCAGTCGATCCGAAGACCGCCTTCGACACCGGTGAGAAAGTCCCCCATCGTCGCGCACCCACTTCAGAGCCGATGTGCCGTCATGCACAGAGTGTGACTCCGCCACGTTCACACATCACTCCGCGTGATGTCACGTATGTGATGGTTGTTTTTCCATGCCCGATTCGCCCGCTTGGCTCAAAGGAGAGGTTCACTCGATCCGGGTGATCGTCCCCTGAGCCGCCGCGACGGTCCGCTCCCCCTCGTCGCCGACCATCACCAGGTCACAGCGGCACAGCGCGCGCCGTCGCGTGGACTCCACCACGTGCGCGCGGGCGGAGAGCGTCCGGCCGACCGCCGGACGCAGGTACTCGATCGTGAACCCCCCGGTGAGCACGGAGGCGCCCAGGACGCTGCCGCCCGCGAAGGTGAGGGCGTTGTCCGCCGCGTAGGAGAGCACACCGCCGTGCAGGAAACCGTTCTGCTGGAGGAGTTCGTCCCGGACGTCCACCTCCAGGACGGCGCTCCCCTCCTCGAAACCGACCAGCCGCGCCCCGATCAGCGAGCTGAACGGCTGGGCCTCCAGGACCAGGCGGGCGAGGTCGAGGGTGATCTCTTCGGACATGGCACCTCCGAACACGGGGCCCTCACCGTAGCGCGGCGTGGGCCGCCCTCCAACGGGCGGCCCACCGCTTCAGGCCTGGTAGGGAACCGCGTCCA
Organism: Nocardiopsis alba; assembly: GCF_000710955.1. Lineage (NCBI taxonomy): Bacteria > Bacillati > Actinomycetota > Actinomycetes > Streptosporangiales > Nocardiopsidaceae > Nocardiopsis > Nocardiopsis alba. The sequence goes on along the minus strand of NZ_BAZE01000010.1, from coordinate 182,733 downwards.
CGAGGGTGACCTTGACGGTCCGGCCGCTGGGGACCGCATAGGAACGCTCCTCGCCCCGTACCGCGCCGAGCAGGGCCTGCCCCAACGGGGACTGGGGAGAGTAGACGCTCAGTTCCTCGTCGAGCGCGCCCTCGCGCACACCGAGCAGGAAGGTCTCCGTGTCCTCCTCGCCGCCATAGCGGACGGTCAGGATCATGCCGGGCTCGGCGACGCCGTCGTCCGGCGGGGCCTCACCGATCACCGCGTGCTTGAGGAGCTCCTCCAGCTTGTGGATCCGCGCCTCACGGGCGTCCTTGCCCTCGGCGAGACGGATCCCCAGACTCTCGGCCTCGGCCGTGTCGGTGTGGCCGTTGAGGGCGGCCAGCTCCACGGTGAGCCGACGGTGGGCGCCCGGCGTGAGCCAGGCCGTACTGTCGTTGGACATCGTTGACTCCTTGGAAGAGGAAGGGCGCCCCGCCGATGTTCGGCGGGGCGCCCGGTGGACGAGAACGTCGTTCACCGGAGAGGGTCGAAGGGGCGTAGCGTCGCCGGAACGCTTCCGGTCGCCACCGCCCGGGCGAGCAGCCGGCCGGTCGCCGGCCCCTGGGTGAAGCCCCACATGCCGTGGCCGCCGGCCACGTACAGTCCCGGGATCCGGGTGGCTCCGATCACCGGCAGTCCGTCCGCCGTGACCGGACGCGAGCCGACCCACGTGTCGGTGCGGGCCTCCAGGTCGACCCCTGTCAGGTAGGGGGCGGCCGAGGTCGCGATCGCCGAGATCCGGTCCGCCGCGAGTGGGGCGTCGATGTCCCGGAACTCCATCGTTCCGGCGACTCTCAGCCCCTCGGCGAGAGGCGTACACGCCACCCGCGCCTCCGGCAGGTAGAGCGGCCCGGGTACCGGACCGTCGGTCGGGGCGGTGAAGCTGTATCCGCGTCCCGCCCTGAGTGGAACGGTGACGCCCCAGGGGCGTCCCTGACGTCCCAGCCAGGCACCGGTGGCCACGACGACCGCGTCCGCGGACTCGGTCTCGCCGTGCGCCGAACGGAGTCGGAAGCCGTCCCCGCGGGCCTCCACCCCGGTCACCCGGAAGCCTTCGACGACGCTGCCGCCGCGTTCCCGTACCGAGTCCGCGAGCGCGTGCGTGAACAGGCCCGGATTGACGTAGCGCTGCCCGTCGATCCGTACCCCGGCCCGAACGGTCCCGGAGACGAACGGACTCTGCGAGCGCGCCGCCTCTCCGTCCAGGGCCGCGTAGGAGAGAGGCAGTCCGGCGGCCCGCACCTGGTCCAGTTCCATCAGGAGGTGCGCCGCGCGCTTCTCGCTGGTGAACAGGGCCGTGACCGGGGCGTCCTCGGTCTTGGGGCCGTCCTTCAGACCCACACCGGCCTCGGTCAGCTCGGTGAAGGCGTCCAGGCTGACGGAGCTGAGCGGCACGTTGCCGACCAGCGCCCTCTCCCAGGTGGACCGCCTGCTGTTGATGGCGAAGGCGGCCAGGAAGCCCAGCAGACCGGTGTCGGTGGTGGGCGGAATGGACAACGGCGCCTGGGGGTCGAGGAGGGCCCTCACCCCGTGGCCGAACACCGACGGGTCGTTCAGTGGAATCGTCAACCCTGGAGCGATCCAGCCCGCGTTACCCCAGGACGATCCCGCCGCGACCGTGTCGCGTTCGACCACCGTGACCCCGACCCCGTACCGCTGGAGGTACCAGGCGGTCGACAGGCCCACGATCCCGGCGCCGACGACGATGACGGTACGCGGTACCCCCGCGCCCTTCACGGACATGGCTCGTTCTCCCTAGTGCATGCTGATGAGCGGACCCGGTGCCGCGCCCGCTCCGAGTCTCCCCCGTCGACACGGGAAGATCCTTGTCAGGACAGCACAATTTCGCCCTAGTGTGAAGTGGGTTTCGAACAATGGGAGGGGTGGCGGGATGGTTCTGCTGGACCGGTTGGTCACCATCCTCGGCACATACGGGACCCGTCTGGTGGGACCACGACCGTCGCCGGAAACGGTACTGCGCGGCGTGGCCCTGCACGACCCCGGGGTCCCCGGCCGGGAGAAGGGCGACGTCCTGTTGGCCATGGGGGTGAGCGACCCGGCGCACGCCGTCGCGCTCGCCGAGCGTGCCCGCGCCATGGCCGTCGTGGTGCGGCCACCGCATGTTCCGGAGGCCGCCGAGAGCGGCGAGCCCTACGTCGAGGCCGCCGAGGCGGCCCGTGAGCACGGCATCGCCCTTCTGGTGGTCGACACGTCGGTCTCGTGGGGTCAGGTCGCCGGAGTGGTCTACGGACTGGTGCTGGAGGGCGGCGAGACGGAGGCCGGGCGCGGACCGGCCGACCTGCCCGCGCTGGCCGACACCATCGCCTCCCAGGTCGGCGGGGCGGTGACCATCGAGGACCCCCGTTACCGGCTCCTCGCCTACTCCGACCGACAAACCGACGCCGACCGGGCCCGGCTGGACACCATCCTCGGCCGTCGCGTCTCCGACGAGATGCAGCGCCATCTGGAACGCCAGGGGGTCACCGCGCACCTGGAGTCCTCGAACGAGCCCCTGTTCCTGCCGCCGGAGCCGTCCCTGGGCCTGGGCGGCCGCACCGCCGTGGCCGTCCGGGTGGGTCGCGAGTTCCTGGGCTCCCTGTGGACGTCCTGCGAGCGTCCACTGGACCCCGAGCGTTCGACGCTGCTGACCGAGGGCGCCCGGACCGTCGCGCTGCACATGCTGCGCACCCGAGTGAGCGCGGACCTGGAACGCCAGGTGGAGTCGGACCTGGTGAACCGGCTGCTGGCCGGGGCCATGGATCCGACCGAGGCGGCCGGACGGCTCGGGCTGGCGGCGACGCCCCACCGTGTGGTCGCCCTCCAGGCGCACACGTCCGACGAGCGCCATTCCGCCACCCTGCTGACCTTCGAGCGGGCCACCACCGGCTTCGGCTGGTCGAGGCCGGGCCGCAGCACGGTGTTCGGCAGCACCGTCTACACGGTGCTGCCCTGCGGAGCCGACCCGGCCCCGGCGCGCGCGTGGGTGGCCGAGACCACACGAGGGCTGCCCCCGCACGTGGTGGTGAACGCCGGGATCGGAGGCCCGGCGGACCTGGCGCGGCTGCCCGCGAGCCGTCGCGAGGCCGACGAGAGCCTCGCCCTGCACGCCGACCGCCCCGACGGGACCGACCGGCCCGCCGTGGCCTACGACGAGTCCTGGGACGAGGTCCTGGTGCACCGGCTCCGGATGGCCTCCGCCTCGGGCCGTCGGCCGGCCGACGGCCCGGTCGCCGACCTGACCCGTTACGACGCCGAGCACGGCACCCGCTACGCCGAGACGCTGCGCGCCTGGCTCGGCGCCCAGGGCGACCCGAACCGGGCCGCCCACGAGCTGGGCGTCCACCCGAACACGATCCGACACCGCATGCGCAGGATGGCCGACGTGACGGCACTGCGCCTGGACGACCCCCGCGCCCGGCTGGCCCTGGCCATCACCCTGGAGGCCTACGCCGAGAACCCCTGACCCGGAGACCGGCACGGGAGGGCGTGTGCACCGACCCCCGGACTAACCCCGGCCTTATCCGTGCTTGACCACAATGGTCTCGACCGTGTTGGCGACGTGTTCGAAGGCGTCGGCGGCGGTCTCGAGTTCCTCGATCACGTCCTTGAGCTTGAGCACGGTGAGGGCGTCGTACTCGCCGCTGAACAGTTTGGCGAGGAGTTTCCGGTAGATGCGGTCGGCCTGGTTCTCCAGCTGGTTGATCTCGATCCAGTAGCGGGTGAGATCCTTCATCGTCCGGAGCCGGGGCATGGCCTCCGCGGTGAGTTCGGCGGCGCGTTCGAGCACTTCGATCTGGTCGATGATCCCCTTGGGGAGACGCTCCAGGCCGTACAGGCCGATGAGGTCGACGGCGGCCTCCATCGAGTCCATGACGTCGTCGAGGTTGGAGGCGAGACGGTAGATGTCCTCGCGGTGGAGCGGAGGTGCCGAGCTCTTGTTGAGTCGGCGCATGATGGCGTGGGTGGCGTCGTCACCGGCGTGCTCGCAGGCACGCATCTTCTCGGTGATGGCCTCCCGGTCGGCTCCGTCGCTCATCAGTTCCACCAGCAGGCGGGCTCCGATGACCAGGTTGTTCGCCGAGTCGGTGAACATCTCGTAGTAGCTGTCATCACGCGGGCGCAAGCGCAGGCGCACGTCGTTCTCCCGATGGTGCGGTGGTCTTCCTTGGTGGATGTTAAGGGCGCTGACCAGTTGCTTCAGCGCGACAGCGCAGGGCTCGCCGGGCCCGGGCCCCGGTGTGGGGGAGGTGGGTCCGGTCCGGGTCACCCCTTGTTCATCCGCCTGTGTCGGCGCGGTGAACACCAGCAGGGCGTGGGTTCCACCGCAATCCTCCCAATCTCAACGACACCGGGACGCTTCGGGACGCTACCGTGTCCCGCCCCGGCCGGCCAGCGGAACGATGAGACAGGAATCACCCAGGGGGGTGGAGAGAGGCGGACTCCTCCACCTCTCTCCTCCGACGTCCACCTTGGGTCCAACTCCTCGGCATGACAAGTACCCCTTCCGTTCACCCGATCGTCACCCGCCCCTCCCGAGTGTCGGCGTGCCTTCTCGCGGGGCCGTCCTCACCTTTCTCCAGCGCGCGCGGGTCGTCGCGCCCGTAGGCTTCGGGCATGCCTTCAGCTCTGTCCCCGGCGTCCGTCCGGCGTCTGCGCGCCGCTCTGGACGAACAGCTCTCCGCTCTGGGCGAACCTCCCTTCTCCGGAACCGACGAGGAGGCCGTGGCCGCCTGTGCCCGCGCGGTCCTGCGCGCCGAGGGGCCGTCGCGGCCCGCGGTGAAGGCCGCGGTGCGGTGCAGCCTGGCGATCCTGGCCGACCGGGCCCCGGGTCGGAGCCTGGAGGTACGGGTGCCTCCGTACGGGGCGGTCCAGGCGGTGGAGGGGCCCCGGCACACACGGGGGACCCCGCCCGGGGTGGTCGAGACCGATCCCGTCACCTGGCTGCGCCTGGCCTGTGGGCTGCTCGGTTGGGAGGAGGCCGTCGCCGGGCACGACGTGCGCGCGAGCGGGGTCCGGGCCGACCTCTCCGGACAACTGCCCTTGTGGCCCTCCGACCCCGCCCTGTGAGGGGTTCCCGGCCCCACCCCGCCCCCACGTGCCCGTGCGCCATCGGCCAGCGGCTAAGCTGTGCGTGTGTCGTTCTCCGACGGCCGGCTCTCCATGGACCTCGATCCGCTCGAACGCGGCCCGCAGGACGCCTGCGGCGTTTTCGGGGTCTGGGCACCCGGCGAAGAAGTCAGCAAGCTCACCTACTTCGGCCTCTACGCGCTCCAACACCGCGGACAGGAATCCGCGGGCATCGCCACCAGCGATGGAGAGCGGATCGTCGTCTACAAGGACATGGGGCTGGTCTCCCAGGTCTTCAACGAGGCGACGCTCGACTCTCTGAGAGGCCACCTCGCGATCGGCCACTGCCGTTACTCCACCACCGGGTCGCCGGTGTGGGAGAACGCCCAGCCGACGTTCTACACCGCGCGCGAGGGGGGTCTGGCGCTCGGCCACAACGGCAATCTGATCAACACCCCCGAACTGGCCGCCGCCCTGCCCGAACAGCGTGGTGGGGCCACCACGGACACCGAGGTCCTCACCCACCTGCTCGCCGCGAAGGTCCGCGAGGGTCTGCGTCTGGAGGACGCGGCCCTGGAACTGCTCCCCCAGGTCAAGGGCGCCTTCTCCCTGGTGTTCATGGACGAGGACACCCTCTACGCGGCCCGCGATCCCCAGGGAATCCGCCCGTTCGTGCTGGGGCGCCTCGGTGAGACCTCCGGCGCCGGCGGCTGGGTCGTGGCCAGCGAGACCGCGGCACTGGACATCGTGGGCGCCGAGGTCGTCCGCGAGATCGAGCCCGGAGAGCTGCTGGTCATCGACGGCGACGGGGTCCGCTCCCGCCGTTTCGCCCCGGCCCGCCGCAAGGGCTGCCTGTTCGAGTACGTCTACCTCGCCCGCCCCGACACCACCATCAACGGGCGCAACGTCAACTCCACCCGGGTGGAGGTCGGCCGCCGGCTCGCCAGGCAGCACCCGGTCGACGCCGATCTGGTGATCCCCGTGCCCGAGTCGGGCACCCCCGCGGCGGTGGGGTACGCGGAGGCCAGCGGTATCCCGTTCGCCCAGGGCCTGGTGAAGAACTCCTACGTGGGGCGCACCTTCATCCAGCCGAGCCAGACCCTGCGCCAGCTGGGCATCCGGCTCAAGCTCAACCCGCTGCGCGAGGTCATCGAGGGCCGACGGCTGGTGGTCGTGGACGACTCGATCGTGCGCGGAAACACCCAGCGGGCCCTGGTCCGCATGCTCCGCGACGCCGGAGCGGCCGAGGTGCACGTGCGCATCTCCAGCCCGCCCGTCCTGTGGCCCTGCTACTACGGCATCGACTTCGCCACCCGCGCCGAGCTGATCGCCGCGAACCTCTCGGTGGACGAGATCGCCGAGTCCGTCAACGCGGACTCGTTGGCCTATGTGGACCTGGACGAGCTCATCGCCGCGTCCGAGCAGCCGAAGGAACGGCTGTGCCGCGCCTGCTTCGACGGTGTCTACCCGCTGGAGGTCGACGCCGACTCCCAGGGCAAGTACCTGCTGGAGAAGTCCTGTGGCACCCCTGAGGGGTCCACGGTGGCCGCAGGCGGCCATTGATCCACGTGGCGGGCCGTTCGGCCCGCCACGTTCACGTCCGGCCGGTTCCTCCGGCGTTCCCGAAGACGGGGCGGCGGAGCGTTCCCGCACATCACCGCAGAGAATCACGAGGAGAACTCGCGTGGCAGCCGACAGCACAGGGGCGACGGGCGCGTACGCGGCCGCGGGTGTCGACATCGCCGCCGGGGAGCGCGCCGTCGACCTGATGAAGCGTCACGTCGCACGGACACGCCGGCCCGAGCAGGTCACCGACGCCAGCGGGTTCGCGGGCCTGTTCCGCCTGGACACCGCGAAGTACAAGGACCCGGTCCTGGCCACCTCCACCGACGGGGTGGGCACCAAGGTGATGCTCGCCCGACAGATGGACACGCACGACACCATCGGCATCGACCTGGTCGCGATGGTCGTCGACGACCTGGTGGTCAGTGGCGCCGAACCCCTGTTCATGACGGACTACATCGCGACCGGTTCCGTGGTGCCCGAGCGGATCGCGGAGATCGTCGGCGGGATCGCGGAGGGTTGCCACCAGGCGGGATGCGCGCTGGTCGGCGGCGAGACCGCCGAGCACCCGGGATCGATGGACCCCGATGAGTACGATCTGGCCGGCGCCGGCACCGGCGTGGTCGAGGGCGACGCGATCCTCGGCCCGGACCGGGTCCGCGAGGGCGACGTCGTGATCGCGATGGGCGCCTCCGGTCCGCACTCCAACGGTTATTCGCTGGTGCGGCACATCGTGGACGGCGCCGACCTGGATCTGTTCTCGGAGGTCCCGGAGCTGGGCGGGGTCCTGGGAGAGGTCCTGCTCACCCCGACCCGGGTCTACGCCAAGGACTGTGTGGCGTTGACCGAGGCGGTGGAGGTGCACGCCTACTCGCACATCACCGGCGGTGGTCTGGCCGCGAACCTGTCCCGTTCGCTGCCGGAGGGCCTGGACGCCCGACTGGACCGTTCCACCTGGTCACCGCTGCCGATCTTCGGATACCTGGCCCGCGAGGGCGACGTGTCCCGGGAGGACATGGAGTCCACGTTCAACATGGGCGTGGGCATGGTGGCGATCGTCGCGGAGCGGGACGCCGAACGCGCGCTGGAGGTGCTCACCGACCGCGGGGTCCCGGCGTGGCGCCTGGGTGTGGTGACCTCCGGCTCCGGGCGGGCCGTGCTCGACGGCGAGTACCGGAACGCGTGAGAAAAACGGACGCGAATATAGCCGGTGCGAACCACCTGAGTGGTTCGCACCGGCTATATCCACCTGTCCGCGGCGACTTCCATGAGAAAGCCGCGGCCGCTACAGGTCAGCGGTTGTCATCCGAGCGACCTGAAAGTCTCGGCCGACGTGCGACTACTTGTCGGAGTCCGAGTACTTGTCGGCAAGATCCGCGTAACGGTCGACCAGGTCGTCGTGAGCATCCGCGTAAGGATCTTCCGGACCGGATGGTCCGGAGGTAGACCCCTCGCCCTCAGCGACACCCAGCTCCGACCGCAGCCGATCAAGGTCGGTGCCACCGGTGCTGTACTTGAGCTTCCGGGCGACCTTCTGCTGCTTGGCCTTGGCTCGGCCGCGCCCCATTGGCTCGACCCCCTCAACGATTGGGTTCCGACGAACCCCAGATCACTTACTAACCCGCACTACCAGGCTGACGGCCGTCAAACGAGACTGACGGCAGGCGTCAGCTTACGTACACACACAACCGTACCTGGTCGGACCACGCCCTGCCTACGCCACCCGGGGGTGATGGATGTGGCGTGCGTACCAAACCCCCTGCGACCTGGCCTTTCCCAAGGTGAGTGCCTGACGCAACGATCTGTGCCACGATGCGATCGTGCTGCCCTACACCGCCTACCTCCGCGTCTATCAGCCGATCACGGCCTTCTCTCCCCATGACCGCAGGTACTGGGAGGGATACTCCGCGTCCCGGAACCGGCCCAAGCGGATCAACGCGCTGACCGCCGAGCACGCCGAGAGCCTGGGGCGGGTCATCACGACCCCTCCGGTGATCGCCCCGCCGGAGGAGAGCCGCGACGCCTATCTGCGCCGGGTGAACGAGCGACTGTACGTGTGCCCGTGGCAGACCCGTCTGCGTTCGTGGCGCGCCTTCGCGGAGTTCTCCGACGCCACACCCGAGCCCCTGCTCGACGCCTTCGTGCCCACCACCGAGGTCTCTCGGGCCGAGGTGGGCTATCGACGATGGCGCGATTCGGGGGGCGAGACCAGCCCGGGCATCCTGTCGAGCAATTGGACGATCCCGGTGCCGTGGTTCATCCCCTTCGAGCATCGGGAGCGGTGTCTGGTCCTGTCGGCCGGGACCACCAGGACCCTGTTGTACCTGACCCGGACCTCGCAGGCCCGGCGACGGTTGGAGCACACCGTGGCGGTGTTGCGCGAGCACATCGGGGACCACGCCGTCTCGGCCTCGACCGAACGGCTCATCGAGTGGCTGTCCCTGGTGGCCCACCCCGAGTCCCTGCTCGAACTGGACTACGGAGGGCTCCCCCATCTGCTCAGCGACGACCATCTGAGCGAGGACCATTCGGTGGCCGAGATCTCCGACGCCATCGAGGCGCTGGCGAAGGGTGACGGAGGTCGCGTGGTGGAGCTGCGCAGGAGGATCACTCGACGTTGGAGGTCGGTGCGCGCTCTGGAGCACGCCAACTGAGTGTCACGTTCCTCCCAGGTTTTCGTGGACACGACCCCCGCGTTCGTCGTCATCATCCGCTCCGAAAGGGCGAGCGCCACGCCGTCGGACAACCTGGTACACCAGGTTTCTCGGCCCCCTCCGACCTTCTTTTCGCATGTGAAGGCGGTAGGAGGACCACTTCGAGGGGGAGACGACATCAAGCATCGTGAAACTGGGCATAACGCCCGATAGGTATCGACGTAGACTGTAGCGAGACGGTCACCGATCGCACACACGACGACAACGCAACCCCCGCCACGTCGAGGATCCGCGTGGCGCCACCCACCGACCGAAGCGGACGAGCGGCCTCGCCCACGATCCACCCCGCATCCCCCTCGAAACCCGGCCGAGCAGGGACGACCTCTCCCCGATCAGGCCTCCCCACTCGGGTTTCGGTCAGGTCCGCCCTAGCACTTCGGGCACACCGGATCGCGAAAAACGAGGCCTGAGAATGAAGTTTTGACCGAATACGCCACATGCCACTAAACGTGTCGCTAGAATCACTTAGCGTGACGCGGCCACGGGCGGCTTTCAATGGCCTCCCACGTGCAAAGTTGCTTGGTGTGGTCGCGTAATCACCTCGGGTGATGCCAATATGGACCTAGAGGAAATATTGGACATCCGGGCCAAGTGCCAGGAACAAGGCTCAAGGATCGGCACACAGATCCAGGAGGAGAGGCCGTACACATGTCAACTCGCACGCCCGAGGCGGAGCCCCTGTTGACCCCCGCCGAGGTTGCCACCATGTTCCGCGTGGACCCCAAGACCGTGACACGCTGGGCCAAGGCGGGCAAGCTGACCTCGATCCGCACCTTGGGCGGCCACCGCCGCTACCGCGAGACCGAGGTTCGTGCCCTGCTGGCCGGCATTCCGAGCCAGCGTACGGAGTGATCTCCCCGGTCTGTGCCGATTCCGGGGGGAGCGGCCGGACGTACTCCGGCTACCGATGACGGATTCAGGTGGGTCATCCGGCCAGGGTGACCCACCCGCCCTTCTCTCAGCCGAGAAGGACGCCTCTCGCTCCGTTCCCGACCGACCCCGAGTCGGGAACGGAGCCGAGCGGCGCTCGACCCATCTTGACCGGAAACCAGGGACCACCTCTGTCCGGAACACGCCCGGGCGGATCGGCACCACGGAGCCCGGAAGGACCGCCGCTCAGTCCTCGATCCGGTCGTCCAACGCGGTGGTCCGCTTACGCGCCAGGAACGTGGCGGCCGTCCCACCACCGACCGTCACCGCCGCCGCGGTGACCAGCGCCGCGATCGAACCCCCCGTGGTCGCGAGCAGATGCGGCGACGCGGCCTCCCGTCCGCCGGCCTCCTCGACCCCTTCCTCGCCCGACACGCCATCGCGGCCGAAGCCGCTCGCCCGGGTCTCGGCGAAATCGACCACGAACCCGTTCTCGTCCTCGGGGTCCCCCACCTGGACCGACACGGTGAGCGAGGAGCGGATCCCCTCCCCCCGGCCCTTCTCATGCTCGTCGTCGAAGGAGGCCTCGTCCGGGAGGAAACGGACGCTGACGGGGACCTCCTCGACCACACGACCGTTCTTGTCGAAGACCTCCAGGACCTCCTCCGCCACGTACTCATCCTCGAAGTCGGGCACCGTTCGACCGAACGCCGTCAACTCCCCGTACTCCAGGTCCGCGCGGGTCCGCCCGTCGTAGCGGGCGTCGGCACTGCTGTACACGTCGGCCACGGTGAACTCCACCGCGTTGTCGTCGGCGAGCACGTTCGTGGTCTCGTTCTCGCCCAGGATGAGAGGTTCCTCCCCTTCCGGCTCCGACTCGGAAGGGGGCGTGGAGGTGGCGCCGGGGGGCTCGCCCGTCCCTCGCTCCTCCGCGGGCGCGGTATCCTCCGCGCCCGCGGGGGGCTCGGGCGTTTCGAGGGGGACCCCGGGCAGGTCGATCATGCCGAGCGCGACGAGGGCGGGGACGTCGAGGCGGACCTCGGCCGTGTCGACCCGAGACCAGGCGCTCGCGCCGGACTCCCGGTCGACCTCGCTGAGACTCTCACCCTGGATCCGGGCGTAGCGGGCGAGCGGCCCGCGAAGGGTCTCGGAGCCGGCCCGGTCCTCGCCGTCGTCACCGAAACCGGTCATGGCGGAGTAGCCGGTGACCAGGTCTCCGTCGGCGACCCAGGCACGTGCGTCGGCCTGAACGAGCGAGGTGGCCGAGGCCTGGTGGGGAACGGAGACCGCGCCGAGCGCACCCAACGCCACGAGGAGGGTTCCGCCGGTGAGGAGACGGCGGAGGAAGGATGGTTCGGCGGGAGTCACCACATACTCCTGTTGTGTCTGGGGGATGCCCGACCGCGGGGTCGGCCCCGTCCGGCGCGGAGACGACGGCGCGGGGTGTTCCGACCGATCGGGTCGGTCGGGCGCGGTGTTCATGGTTCGGGAGCGGTCCTCGGACCGATCGGGTACCGATCGTGTGGGACGCCGTGCGCAGAGCGATCCACACGTCGAGCCTAACGCCTTGATCACAAAACGGAAACCGTTCCGGAGGCGGCGGCCCTGTCGCCCAGCGCGACCTTTTCTCTTCGATGATCCCTGTGACCTGCGGAGAGTTGCCCCTCTCTCCCCACCAGTCCCTGCTTTCCCAGCAGCACAGATGGTCCGTACGGACAGTACGGACGAGTCGTGGTGATGCCCGAGACCGCACCCTTCGTGGGCCACTCTCCGACACCGTCCCGAACATCACGGAAAGGGAGGACGAGCACGGAACGTCCACCGCCGATCAGGGCGATTTCACGCCCCCACCCCCCGGTCGACTGTTCTACATGTGCGTTTTCTCCGCCTTCGTGTAGGTACGGCGGGGTCGTGTCCAACGGCTAGGTTGTGGAACATGCTCGACTCCACACCCTCAGGGCGCCCGAGCCGCGCCGTTCGCGCCCTGACCCTGCTCGCACTCGCGGCGCTGTGGACCACGGCCTGCTCCGCGCCGGGCGGCGCCCCGAACGGCGACCCCACGGCCGCCCCTCCCCTCCCCGGCCCCGAGGACGGCGAGGGCGGAGGAGACGGCGCCGACGGCGGAGAGGACTCCTCCGCGCCCCGGGGCGACGGCCCCCTGGGAGACCGGATCGTGGTGATCGACCCCGGCCACAACGGCGGCAACGCCGATGCCCCGAGCGAGATCAACGCCCAGGTCCCCGCCGGCAACGGGGAGAAGGCCTGCGACACCGTGGGCGCCGAGAGCGTGAACGGCTACGCCGAACACGAGTTCAACTGGGACCTGTCCCTCCTCGTCAAGGAGCGTCTGGAGGCGGACGGGGTGACGGTGATCCTCACACGGGAGGACAACGAGGGCGTCGGCCCCTGTGTCGACGAGCGGGCCGAGATCGGCAACGAGAACGAGGCCGACGCCGCCCTGTCCATCCACGCCGACGGCGGCCCCGAGTCGGGGCGCGGCTTCCACATCATCACCCCCGGAGAGATCCCGGGGCTCACCGAGGAGATCGTGGAGCCCTCGGCCCTGCTGGCCGAGGACATCCGTCGCGAATACCTGGAGGGCGGCGACGTCCCCTACGCGGACTACCTCGCCGATGAGGGCCTGGACGAGCGCACCGACCTGGGCGGGCTGAACCTGTCCACCGTGCCGAAGGTGTTCCTCGAGGCCGGGAACATGCGCAACCCGGAGGACGCCGCTCTGCTGGAGGACCCCGAGTGGCGGGAGCGGGCCGCCGACGCCATCGCCCGAGGCATGGCCGCCTACCTGATGCGCGGCTGACGGGTATCGAGAACGCGCGAGGGCCCCGGGGAGATCTCCCCGGGGCCCTTCACCGTCTCGGTGTCGATCGGCGTCTCACGGCCCCGTCGACGACGGTTCGGATCAGCCCTCGTCGGTCGCGACGGCCTCGGTGTTCTTCTTACGGCGGGCCAGGAAGGCGGCGGCGCCACCGCCGGCGGTGATCGCGGCACCGGCGGCGATCAGGCCGAGCAGCGGGGTACCGGTCTGGGCCAGCGGCTCCGAGCCGCGCGCCTCGGTCTTGGGCAGCGTGCTCGGGTCACGGTCGCCGGTCGGGGTCTTGGAGGTGTCGCCGCCCTCGCCACCCTCGCCGCCCTGACCGTCGTCGATCACGCCGGTGGTGATGCCCGCGAAGCTCTCGGCGATCGAATAGCCGTTGATGAACTCGTCGTCGATGAGGAAGTTCATGTACAGGAGGGTGTAGGCGTCGTTCCAGACGAAGCCTCCGGCCTCGGTCGTGACGACGCCCTCGCTGACGGCCGGCTGGAGGGTCAGCTCGACCTCGTCGCCGTCCTCGGAGGAGTAGAGGACCGGGGCCGTGTCGAACCTGCCCGCGTCGACGTTGTGGGTGACCTCGCCGTCCCAGCTCTGGGTGGTGGTGACGCTGATGCCGGTGATGGTGCCCTCAATGATGACGGTGGAGGAACCGTCGACGAGGTCGGAGTTCTCCTCGTCCAGCACGATGACGTCGGCGGAGTCGGTGGTGACCTTCTCCTCGTCGTCCCCGCCCGGGGACTCCTCGCCGGAGCCGGGGAGGCCTTCGTCGTCGTCCTCGACGTTCTCGTTCGGGGCCTCGCCGCCACCGGAGCCGTTCTCGCCCCCGTCGCCGGGAACGGTGCCGGTGCCGTCCTCGCCGCCACCGGAGCCGTTCTCGCCCTCGGAGCCGCCCTCGTCACCACCCTGGGAGCCGTCGTCCTCTCCCTGGTCCGGGTCCTCGTCCTCGGACTCGTCGTCACCGTCCTCGTCGGTGTCGTCGTCCTCGGTGTCGTCCTCGGGCTCGTCCTCGTCGTCGTCATCCTCGTCATCCTCGGGGTCGAGGATGTCCTCGATGTTCTCGACGGTGATGAGGATGTCGGCCCGATCGATGACCGTGGTGGCGCTGGCGCCCTGGGCGTCGACCTTGGCGGTGGTGGTGCCCTGGACCGTCAGCCAGTCGCCGATACCGGTCGAGAACGACTCGGAGACCGAGTCGCCCTGGGTGATGGGCGTCTGCGCGACGGTCCCATCGCCACCACCGAGAGCGGAGGCGTAACCCCAGCCATAGGTGTCGGCGTGGGCCGGCATGGCCGAGGCGAGGCCGAGGGCGCCGAAGGCGACGAAGGCCGCGCCGCCTTGGAGCACGCGGCGAGCATGGATTCGGGGAGAGTTCTTCACGAGAATCCTCTTCGAGTCATCCGGAATCGAATGCTTCCGGTCCTGGCCGCGGTCGTTGCCGCAGAATTTCACGAGGTGCGGGAGTTCTCGAAGATCATGGCCAGGGGCGTTTGTGGGGGACGTCCTCTAGAGCGCGAAGGCCCGAGGATCGGGGCGATGAAGTGGCCGCAACGGCCGCGTTCCACCGAGTGCGTTCCACCGAGTGAAAGGGCCGGGGGCCGATTCCTCTCTTCGACCGCCTGACCGCAACAGTACACGGCCGCCGGGTCGAATAACCCGAATCGGATGTATCGAAAGAATCACAGAGAATGGCTTTCGCGACCATGAGTAATCGATACTAATGGATTCCGTCATTCTTTTCGATCAAGGTAAACCGAACTCGGATACATGCGTCTTATAAGGAAGACGCGCAGGTGGAGAGCGCTTCACGGCCACCGTTCCGAGGTCATCGCGAACGGATACCGACCGCCTGTCCGAAGTCGGCCACGGACGGGCCTCACCGTGGCGCGGGACACACCGTGAACCTCATGTCGGGGCCCGGCCCACCCCCTCCACGCCCGGCCTCCACGAAATCGCGTCACGGATGAGCCCGTGACGACACCCCTTCGAACCTCATGAACTGCACAATGGGGACCATGCCTCTGACACCGGCGGACATCCGCAACAAGAAGTTCCACACGGTGCGTCTACGCCCGGGTTACAACGAGGAGGACGTGGACGCCCTCCTCGACCGCATCGAGGAGACCCTCATCGCCCTGGAGGGCGGTCCGCGCCGCGGTGCCCTGATCACCGCCGAGGAGATCCGCAACTCCCGCTTCCGCACCACCCGCATGAGTCCGGGATACCGAGAGGACGAGGTCGACGACTTCCTCGACGTCGTCGCCGCCGAACTCGCCGGCCGCGGTCTGGGCCAGGTCGTACCGCCCCCGCTGCCGCCGCGCCCCGGCCAGAGCGTGCCGGGACACCCCATGCCGCCCGGCCTTCCCGGAGCCCATGGAGCGCCCGGCGCGACCCCCCGGATGACCCCGGAGGACATCCGCAACTCACGGTTCGCCACCACCCGCCTGACCACCGGCTACAACGAGCAGGAGGTGGACGACTTCCTGGACCGCGCCGAGCACACCCTGGGGGTCCTCCTCCAGGGCAGAACCGACCGGGCCACCCTGACCTCGGCCGAGGTGGAGCGGGTGCAGTTCGCCACGACCCGCGCCCGCCCCGGATACGACCCCGCGCAGGTCGACCGGTTCCTGGACGCGCTCGCCGACGAGCTGCGCCGCTACGAGCACCCCTGAACCGGGAACACGCCGGCGCCATCACCCCGCGAAAAGGGAAGCAGAAAGTAATATTTAGGCACAGAGAGTAGCCATCCCACGCCTCCGGTGGCCCGAGGGGAGCAGCATGACGCACACTCGCCCGCACGGGTACATCCGGGACGCGTACATCGAGGACACGGACGCGGAGATCGTCCCGCCTCCCGGGCATCCCTGGGAGAGACCCTTGTTCCTCCTGTGCGTACTGGTGTCGCTGCTCCTGGCCGCCGTTCTGCTCCGCCTTCTGTGGACGGTGTCCGGCACCTCCCCGTGGATCCCGATCCTCGCGGTGTCGGTGCCTCTGGGGTGCTGGTGGGCGCGCGGGCTCAGGTACGCGCGAGAACGCGCCGAGTCGGTGCGGATCTCCCCCACCCAGTTCCCCGAGGCCTACCGTCTCGTCATGACCCTGTCCGCCGAGACCGGTCTGACCCGGGCTCCGGAGGCCTACGTCAGGATCGGTACACCCTCGGCGAGCCTCGACGCGGCGGCGCACGGGCTGCGCCGTTATCTGATCCTGCCCGGCGCGATGTTCGACGGAGAGGGGCGGCTCCGCGACCCGGACGCCCTGGCCTTCCTGGTCGCCCACCAGATCGGGCACATCGCCGCGGGCCACACGGGCTACTGGCAGCGCCTGGCGACCCTGGGGGCCGAGCTCGTCCCCGGCCTGGGCGCGGCGCTGGCCCGGGTCCGCGAGTACACGGCCGACGACCACGCGCTGGCGCAGGCCCCCGAGGGCGCCCACGCGGTACGTCTGTTCGCGGGCGGCGCCGAGCTGTACACCCGGGTGAACCTGGGCGAGATGGCCGCCAGGGCCACCGGCGAGCGCGGCGTGTCGCTCTCCCTCTACCACCTGCTCTCCCGGCGACCGAGCAACGTCAGGCGCATGGCCGCCCTACGGGACCGGGGCCGGCGCGGCCGCGTGTTCCTCTGAACCGTTCGACCGATCCGACCCCTTCCTCCCGCGCGCCGAACTGCGCTCCGCGCCCTCGTACCCCTAGGGTGTTCGCGACCCTCCGAGAGAGTCGACTCTCTCGAACACGTGTTCGATAGGCTGTCATAGTGAGTCTTCTGAACGAACAGATCGACGTACGTTCCACCGATGGTGGGAACCCCGCGCAGTTCATCTGGCGAGGACACACCTTCCGGGTGCGCAGAATCATCGGCGACTGGCCCGCCCGCGCCGAGGCCCCCGGGGTACCGGCCACTCGAATACATCTGCTCCGAGTCTCCGCGGAGTCGGAGTCGGGCGAGCCGAGCATCATCGACATCTCCCGGGACGACGCCTCGGACCGTTGGACGATGCGTCGGCAGTGGAACTGACCGCACGACCGCGATGGGCGCCCGTCGGAACGTTTCCGACGGGCGTCGACCTCCGTCCCCGAGACCACGCCCTCGGCGCCGAGAAGGCTCAGAGCGGGAAGTAGGGCGCCCCTTCGCGCTCACGCGCGTGACGGATCCGTTCGAGGATGCGCTCGGCCATCCGCGGCATCTCCTCCGGGGCGAACCAGGCCACTTCCAGACTCTCGTCCCCGTCGACCCTGGGCTCACCTCCGATCGGCCGGCAGCGGAAGGCCAGATCGAGGAACTGCACCCGGTCGCCGTTGGGGTAGGTGTACGGCTCCTGCGCAATCACGGTGGCCAATCGCTCCACCCGCACCTCCACCCCGGTCTCCTCGCGGACCTCCCGGACCACGGCCCGAGCCGGCTGTTCCCCCGGTTCGAGAATGCCTCCGGGGGTGGCCCAGCGGCCGTCGTCCGAGCGCCGGTGCAGCAACACCGCGCCGTCGTCGTCGAGCACCACGGCGGTCACGCCCACCAGGGGCAGAAGGCCGTGACCCACGTGTTCGCGCAACCGCAGGAGAAAGTCGGGAACCATGCTCCGACGGTAGCGCCGGAAGGGGCCGGTCTCAGCCCCGCGCCGCGCGCGAGGCCCGGTACTCGTCGTCGAGGATCGACATCAGGATCGCGTCGTGCCACGCGCCGTCCCACCTCAGGTGCCCGCGCCAGACGCCCTCGCGTACGAACCCCGACTTCTCGTAGGAGCGCCGCGCGCGGGTGTTGAAGTCGAACACCTCCAGCGCGACCCGGTGCAGTCCGACCGTCTCGAAGGCGTACTCCAGGACCGCGTCGGTGGCGGCGGTGCCGTACCCCTTCCCCGTGACGGCGAGACCGTTCAGAGAGACCCGGTAGTGCATCTCGGCGTTGTCGGGGTCCAGGTCGATGAGCGCGCACTCACCGACGTAGGCCCCGGTGTCACGGTCGTGGATCAGCCAGTCGGCCCGGTCGTGCCGGTCCGGCCTGCTCGCGGCGAAGGCGCGCAGCTCCTCCTCGGTGAACCGCTTGTGGGTGCCGGTCATCCGCCGGACCTCGGGATCCATGTCGAGAAGCGAGGCGATGAAGGGATCGGCGTTGTCGGCGTCGAGAGGGACGAGGCGGACACCGCGTCCGAGAAGAACGGGCTGGTCGCGAAGGGCGTCGACGGGGATCATGGATCGCATTCAAGCAGCGTGCCCGACCGGGGACAACGGGTTTTCCCTCCGCGTCCCGGGGAGGAACTCAGGCCCCGTCCCCGTGGCGTTCCAGAAGGGTCCGCGCCCGTCGGAGTTCACGTGCGCCCATCACCAGGACGAAGGCCCCACCGAGGGCCGGGAGTCCGGCGAACCACAGAAGACCCGCGGAGGCGGTGGACCACCCCTGCTCACCGTAGGGCCCCTCGGCCGGCGAGAGCGCCGCCACCACCCCCGAGATCATGAGAAGACCGAGGAGGACGAGGGGCCACGGTCCGCGCCTTCGGATCGACGCGGCGTAGAGCAGGGCACGACGGTCCGTTTCCAGGGCTCCGGAGAGCTCGCCCGTCCAGAGCACCCGTTGCACCGTCCGACGCTCGAGAAGGGTGGCCCCGACCCACCACGGCGGCCGACGGCGGGCCGAGAGGAGGAACAGCGCGGCGACCACCGCACCGAGCACCGTGGCCACGAGGAACCCCGAGACGAGCAGTCCGATGGGGAGGCCCGACCACGGGTCCTCGCCGACTCCGCCGAGAAGACCGAAGGCGAACCCGGAGAACAGGAGGAGGCCGATCCCCGCCCCGAGCGCCCCTCCTCGGCGGCGGACGGCCTTCACGTGCCCGGGATCGTCGAAGGGACGGTCGGCACCCTGGGGGACGGGTTCGCTCATGCGGACGAATCTACTCGAATCGAGCATGGCCCGTACGGCCGGACCTCCCGGCGAGAACGTGAGAGGGCGTCAGGGGTAACGTCGGAAGGTCCGCCGTCCTGGGGAGGCCCATGCTCATCACCCTGCTCGTCAGTTCCCTCGTCACCTACGGTCTGTTGTTCGTGCTCGGAGTGGCCTTCGTGGTGTTCACCGCCCTGGCCCCGCCGGGCCGCAGAGGACCCGCGCTGACCGGTGCCCTCCTGTTCTGCCTGGGAGCCCTGATGGAGTTGATCCGGTCCCTGACCGTGCATCTGGCGATCATCGACCTGTCCCAGGACGGGGGCGCGTTGAACCTGATCCTCAACATCGCGGCCTCCCTCTGCCTCCTCGGCGGACCGGCCCTGCTCGGAGCGGCCGTCGTCAAGTCCGTTCGGGAGGGACGCTGATGTTCGGAACCTACGCCGCCGTCGGCCTGGTCACCGGCCTGCTGTTGCCCATCGCGCTGGGGGTGACGCTTCTCGTCCTCGCCGGACGGGCCGTCGGTGCCGCCGGCCTGGTGCGCACCGCGGCGATCCTGATCATGGTGCTCCCCTTGCTGTCGCTGGGGATCACCCCTGTGGCCATGGCCCTGACCGACCCGATCACCGCCCTGACGGTGGGCGGTGTCGTACGAAGCCTCCTGGCCCTGGTCACGTACGGCCTCCCGGTGATCCTGCTGCTGGTGGCGCTGCGCAAGGTCTCCCGTCCGAGGTCCGCGGGCACCCCCGGCCGCAGGCCCCCGTACGGGCCGGACCCCCGGGCTCCGCGCCCTCAGTGGCCGACACCGGGTCACGGCCCCGGCCACGGGCCGCCACCCGGGCAGGGCGGACCCCCCGGACCACCGGCCCAAGGATCTCCCTTCCCCGAGGGGCCGCCGCCCGCTCAGGGGCCGCACGGAGGTCCGCCGCATCGACCCCGCCCAGGACAGAACCCGCCACCGGGTCGGTGACGTTCGTGAGAGCGGTGCCGCCGGGTGGGGTCGTCCTTCGCACGACCCCACCCGGACACACCGTTATCCCCCCGTGACCTCAAGGGCACGCGGGGGCCGCTGTCGGTCCCGGGGTGGGGGGACTCGGGGGCCGATCGACGAGGCGTCAACCCGCCTGACGCTTGGCCTCCAGGGCCTCCATCGCCGCGACGGCGGTGGCGACGGTCTGGTGGACCGGTACCTGACGGTGCAGGCCGACCAGTCGGACGACCTTGGTGACGCGTTCGTTGAGAGCCGCCAACGACAGGGATCCGTTCTGCTCGCGAACGGTCCTGTAGGCGTTGATGATGACGTTCAGCCCGCTGGAGTCCATGAAGTCCAGCGTGGACAGGTCCAGGATCAACCACGGACCGTGGTCCTCGATCGTGGCCCTGATGTGCTCCTGGAGGTCGGCGGCGGTCGCGATATCGAGTTCTCCCTCGATCGCGACGATCACGCTGCGGCTTTCAACCCGCGTGCTCAGTCCAAGCCTGTGCACGTTCACTCCTCCCGGCCCCACGTTCCGATGGTGAGGGGTCCCTTCGCTTAACCATACGCAGCCCGACCGGGAACGACTACCGGGCTCGGCTCCACTCCCACGAAGCCGGTCCGGTGAGGGGAACGCCTGCGCGCCCGTGCGGCCTGGTAAGTCGTTGGACACACACGGTATAAGCGAACCGCCGTCACGGGAATGCCATCGGACAAGAAATTTTCGCCTCATGGGCGCGAACCCCGGTCGAGCGGCCCGATATCTCCCGATCACACTGTGTCATTTCACGACATCGGAACCGGCGTTGTCCGATGTTCCTCAGAGGTCCCCGGTGTCTCCTTCAGGGCGTTCACGTTCCCTTCGCCCTTCTCGCCGACCCTCACTCTGAGTGAAGGAATCCAATAAGGCTCCGGCGGCCAGTGTGGCCGTCGTATCGCCCGAACGGACCCTGCTCTCCATGTCGGGGATGAGATCGGCCACGGTCGCGTCCCTCAGGAACGTGTCCATGAGCCGGTCTCGCACCTGATCCCACATCCAGTCCACGCCCTGGGCGCTGCGCCGCTCGGCCAGGGACCCGTCGCGTTCCAGCACCGCGCGGTGCTCGACCACCGTGTCCCACACCTCGTCCAACCCGTCCCCGGTCATACCGCTACAGGTCAGCACGGGAGGACGCCATTCGGGGTGGACCGGCCGCAGCAGCCGCAGGGCCCGGGAGAGTTCCCGGGCGGCCTTCCTCGCGTCGGCGGCGTGCGGACCGTCGGCCTTGTTCACCGCCACGACGTCCACCAGTTCCAGGACGCCCTTCTTGATGCCCTGGAGCTGGTCGCCGGTGCGGGCCAGTGTGAGGAAGAGGAAGCAGTCGACCATCGCCGCGACCGTGACCTCGGACTGGCCGACGCCGACGGTCTCCACCAGGATCACGTCGAACCCGGCCGCCTCCATCAGCAGCATGGTCTCCCGGGTCGCCCGGGCCACCCCTCCCAGAGTGCCCGCCGTGGGAGAGGGTCGGATGAAGGCGTTCGGATCCACCGCCAGGGCCGCCATACGCGTCTTGTCCCCGAGGATGCTCCCGCCCGTCCGGGTCGAGGAGGGATCGACCGCCAGCACCGCGACCCGGTGCCCTCTGGAGGTGAGCCGGGTGCCGAGCGCGTCGATGAAGGTGGACTTCCCGACCCCCGGGACCCCGGTGATCCCCACCCTCTGGGCCTTGCCGGTGTGCGGCAGCAACCGCACCAGGAGTTCCTGGGCGGCGCGCGCGTGGTCCGGCCTGCGCGACTCGACCAGGGTGATCGCCCTGGCCAGGGTCGGCCGGTGCCCGGACAGGACCCCCTCGGCCAGGGCGTCCACGTCCACCGAGCGCCTCCTGCGCGCCGTCACGCTCACTCCCCTTCCAGGTCCGGGTCCACCCGCTCCTCCAACTGGTCGAGCAGATCGATGGCGGCCTCGGCGATCACCGTACCGGGCGGGAAGATCGCCGCCGCCCCGGCCTCGCGCAGCTCGGCGAAGTCCCCGGGAGGGATCACCCCGCCCACCACGATCATGATGTCCTCCCTGCCCAGCCCGGCCAGCTCCTCGCGCAACGCGGGCACCAGTGTCAGGTGCCCCGCGGCCAGCGAGGACACCCCGACCACGTGCACGTCGGCCTCCACCGCCTGCGCCGCGACCTCGGCCGGGGTCTGGAAGAGCGGACCCACGTCGACGTCGAAGCCCAGGTCCGCGAACGCGGTCGCGATGACCTTCTGGCCCCGGTCGTGACCGTCCTGACCCATCTTCGCCACCAGGATGCGGGGGTTGCGCCCCTCCGCCTCGGCGAACTCCTCGACCCGGCGCGTCACCCGCTCCATCAGGTCGGCGGCGTTCTCGTTGCCCGCGGCCTCGTCCTTGTACACACCCTGGATGGTACGGATCTGACCGGAGTGACGGCCGAACACCCGCTCCATCGCGTCGGAGATCTCCCCGACCGTGGCCTTGGCCCGGGCCGCGTCGACGGCGGCCGCCAGCAGGTTGCCGGTCAGCGCCTCGTCGGTCCTGGACTCGCCCTCGGCGGCCCGGGTGAGGGCGTCCAGGGCCGAACGCACCCGTTCCTCGTCCCGTTCGGCGCGCAGACGGGCCAGCTTCTCCAACTGCTGGGCCCGCACACGGGAGTTGTCGACCTTGAGGACCTCGATCTCGTCGAGGCCGTCGGGACGGTACTTGTTGACCCCGATCACCGGCTGACGCCCCGAGTCGATCCGCGCCTGGGTACGGGCGGCGGCCTCCTCGATCCGCATCTTGGGCAGACCGGCGTCGATCGCCGCGGCCATACCGCCGGCCGCCTCCACCTCCTGGATGTGCGACCACGCCTTGGCCGCCAGGCTCCGGGTGAGGCTCTCCACGTAGTAGCTGCCGCCCCAAGGGTCGACGACACGGGTGGTGCCCGACTCCTGTTGCAACAGCAGCTGGGTGTTGCGGGCGATGCGGGCGGAGAAGTCGGTGGGCAGCGCCAGCGCCTCGTCGAGGGCGTTGGTGTGCAACGACTGGGTGTGCCCCTGGGTGGCGGCCATCGCCTCCACACAGGTGCGGGCCACGTTGTTGAACACGTCCTGGGCCGTCAGCGACCATCCCGAGGTCTGGGAGTGGGTGCGCAGGCTCAACGACTTGTCCTCGGCCGCGCCCAGGTCCCTGACCAGCCGCGCCCACAACAGGCGGGCGGCCCGCAGTTTGGCGACCTCCATGAAGAAGTTCATGCCGATCGCCCAGAAGAACGACAGGCGAGGCGCGAACACGTCCACGTCCAGCCCCGAACGCTGCCCGGCCCGGATGTACTCGACCCCGTCGGCCAGGGTGTAGGCCAGCTCCAGGTCGGCTGTGGCCCCGGCCTCCTGCATGTGGTAGCCGGAGATCGAGATGGAGTTGAAGCGCGGCATCCGCCGAGAGGTGTAGGCGAAGATGTCGGAGATGATCCGCATCGACGACTCGGGCGGATAGATGTAGGTGTTGCGGACCATGAACTCCTTGAGGATGTCGTTCTGGATGGTCCCCGACAGCTTCTCGGGGGGAACGCCCTGTTCCTCCGCCGCGACGATGTACAGGGCCAGAACCGGCAGCACGGCGCCGTTCATGGTCATGGACACGCTCATCCGGTCCAACGGGATGCCGTCGAACAACTGCCGCATGTCGTAGATGGAGTCGATGGCCACGCCCGCCATGCCGACGTCGCCGGCCACACGCGGGTGGTCGGAGTCGTAGCCCCGGTGGGTGGCCAGATCGAAGGCGACCGACAGCCCCTTCTGTCCGGCGGCCAGGTTGCGCCGGTAGAAGGCGTTGGACTCCTCCGCCGTGGAGAACCCGGCGTACTGGCGGATCGTCCAGGGCTGGTTGACGTACATGGTCGGATAGGGGCCGCGCAGGTAGGGCGGGATCCCCGGAAGACCGTCCACGAAGTCCAGCCCGGCCCGGTCGGCGGGTGTGTACAGCGGCTTGACCCCGATCCCTTCGGGGGTCTCCCACTCCAGGGCGTCGGCGGCCTTGCCGGTCGCCTCCTCCAATGCGCGTCGCCAGTCGGCCTCGCCCTTCTCGGCCGGGCCGGTGAAGGCGGGCGGGCGGGCCGGAACGTCGGAGAAGTCGGGGATCATGCGCTCTCCCCCTGTACGGAGTCGGTCGTGACGCTCGGCGGTTCGATGGTGAGGACGTCGAGCAGATCGGTGAGCAGGGCGACGGCGTCGCCGCCCTTGAACGCGAAGGAGTCCACGCCGGCCTCACGGTAGGCGTCGCGGGGCGCCCCGGCCAGGATCACCCGGCGGGCCCCCGCGCCCTTCAGGGCACGGGCGAGCGTCTCGGCGTGCTCGGCGTAGAGGGCGTCGGAGGAACAGATCACCACGACGCGGTGTCCGGAGTCGGCGAAGGCCGTCACCGCCGTGTCGGCGTTCTCCAGCGGTCCGGGCGTGGCGGCGGCGATCCCGCCGGCGGCCAGGAGGTTGGTGGCGAAGGAGGCCCGGGCGGTGTGCGCGGCCACCGGCCCCAGCGTGGCCAGGAAGGCGGTGGGCCGGCCCCCGGTCCGCTCCGTCCAGGCGTCGGAGCGGTCGCGCAGGGCCTCGTAGTCCCGGCCGCGGCGGCGCACCGGGAAACCGCCCGGAACCGGGGCCGGGGAGGCCACGGGGTCGGGGTCGCGTTCCAGCGGCGTCTCGTCCGGGTTCGGGAACTCGCTCAGACCGGTGAGCGGGGCGGCACGGGTCGCCAGGGCCTCACGACGGCGCTCCCACACCCGGTCCACCTCGGCGAGCAGGGTGCCGTCCACGATCGCCGAGGCGATGCCTCCGGCGCGTTCCAGGGTTCGGAAGAACTCCCAGCCGGTCCGGTAGAGGTCGGCGGTGAGCGACTCCACGTAGAAGGAGCCGCCCGCCGGGTCGATGACCCTGGCCAGGTGGGACTCCTCGATCAGCATCGACTGGGTGTTGCGGGCGATCCGGCGGGCGAAGTCGTCGGGGCGACCGACCGCCGAGTCGAAGGGCGCGACGGTGACCGCGTCGGCCCCGCCGACCCCGGCCGCGAAGCAGGCCACGGTGGCGCGGAGCATGTTCACGTGCGGGTCGCGGCGGGTGAGCATCGCCTCGGAGGTGGTGGCGTGCACACGCGTCCCCCGACGGTCGGCGGGCACGCCCGAGGCCTCCAGGATCTGGTTCCACATGGCGCGGACGGTGCGAAGCTTGGCGATGACGGAGAACTGGTCGGCGTCGGCGGCCAGCCGGAACTCGATCCGACCGGCGGCGTCGGCGACGTCGACCCCGGCTTCGACGAGCGCCCGCAGGTAGGCGGTGCCTGCGGCGACGGCCGCGCCGATCTCCTGGGAGACCGACCCGCCCGCGTTGTGCACCAGGGTGCCGTCGGCGACGAACAACCCCAGGTGGGCGAAGCGCGCGGCGTGTTCGGCGGCGAAACGGGCGGCGTCGGCGACCTCGGGGTGCTCCCCGGCCAGAGCCGCCGTCGAGAGCGGGTCCAGCCCCAGGTGGGAGATGACCCGACCGTCGGGCACACCGGCGTCGGCGTGGACGCCGAGCAGGGCCGTGGCCGCTTCCAGGGCCTGCGGGCCGGCGGCGCTCAGGACGACCGGGGCCAGGTCCAGGTGGACGTCGGTGAGGGCCTCGGCCAGGCCGGAGACCGGCAGCCCCGCTCCGCCCACGTGGATCCACAGGGATCCCACACCGTTCATCAGGTCGTCGTGCGCGCGACGGCGGAGCACGGCCGGGTCGGGGTCGGTGTGCCGGGCCCGGATGTCCCATCCCTCCAGGACCCCGCCGCCGGGCCGGTGACCGCGGGTGAAGGGGGCGATCCCGGGAAAGCCGGGATCGGCCGCCGGAGGAGAGGAGGTGTAGAGGGGTTCGATGTCGAACCCGTCCAGGGTGGGGGTGTTCAGCACCGACTCCGGGGTGTCGGCGAGCCGTTCCTCGGCCACCCCGCTCTTGCGCAGCACACCCGCGACGAGCTCGCGCCACCGCTCACGGGTGGCCGGGGCGAAGCCCTCCGCCGGGTCGAGGGCCTCGGCGGACCCGCTCTCTGGGACGTCCATACTTCGAGATGGTAGAGAATCGCGCTCGGTTCCGGTACGTCGGGGTGCGGCGTACGACACACGGGTGGGAGAAACGCGCCTCGTCGCGGGCGGCCTCGTCCCTCCCCGTACGCGAACGGCCCCGCTCTCGGGCGGGGCCGTCCATCGGTTCGGGGGTCGGTTCAGCCGCAGTTGGTGCCGGTGCGCACGACCCACGCGTCACCGACCACGCCGCCCCAGTCCACGCACCGGCCGGCGGCGCTCAGGTAGACCGGACCCGCGTAGGCGGTCCAGTTCCCCGGGTCGCTCTCCCAGGAGGTGCTGTCACTGGTCTTGAGCACCGCGTCCATGTTCATCGCGGCTCCGGAGGAGGAGCGCACCACGACGACGCAGTTCTTCCCGCTGGAGTTGTTGTAGGCGAGGTAGACCGTTCCACCGCTGATGTCGGCCTGGTTGACCACGCCGTAGCCGCTGCCGCACTCTCCCCCGTAGGAGGCCGCGGCGGCCGGGACGGCCTGGGCGAGGACGGCGACCAGGGCGATGGCGATCCCGCCGGAGGCCCGGCGGACAAAAGACTTCAACACTTCTCCTCCTACCAGGGCGGGGTGCCCGTGCCGCTGGTCTTGTGATGTTCCACGAGCCGGGTGATCGTGATGGTGCCGTCGGCGTTCTCGGTATAGGTGACCTCGGCGGAGATGGTGCGGCCGCCGGAGTTGACGTAGGAGGTCAACGCGGACGGGCTGGAGGAGACCGAACCGGCCTCCCCGTCCCCGATGGATCCGGCCTGCCCCTGACAGAAGCTCCACGCGCAGACCACCGTCGCGCCGTCGAGCGAGCCGTAGTGCCCGGAACCGCCCGAGGGCTGGAAGGCGACCACCTCGCCGCCCGAGGGGCGTTCACCGGAGGCGGAGACCCCGGATCCGACGGTGGCCATGGTGGTGACCGGTTCTCCGGCCTCTTCCTCGTCGTTCTCGTCGTCCTTCTCGTCGTCCTCGTCGGAGGCGTCGTCCGAGGGCTCGTCCGAGGGTGAGGCATCCTCCGAGGGTTCCGTGCCGACCGGCCCGGGGCGCCGGATCTCCTCGCCGGAGGCCTCCTCGGTCCCCTCGTCCTCCCCGGGCTCGTCCCCACCGGAGAACCAGGAGGCCATGGGGAGGGAGCCCCAGTTGGAGGCCAGGGCCACGCCGCCGAAGCCGAGTCCGGCGATGAGGGCCAGGGCGCCCACACCCGCACCGACGAAGGCCAGGACCCTGCCGGTGTTCCCTCCGCCTCGTGCCACGGCGAACTCGCGTTCGGGCGCGGTCTGGACGCCGTGCCAGTTGTCGTCGACCAGAGCGCCCATGGCGTTGCCCGCGGCGGCGGCCGAGGCCACCGGGGCGTAGGAACGGCCCGGGGCGCTCACCTCCACCATCGCGGTGACCAGTTCGAGGGCGGTGGGCCGTTGGGCCCCCTCCTTGACCATGGCCCGTGAGGCGAGGTCGGCGAGCGGACCGGTGAAGCCCTCCATGTCGGGCGCGCCGCTGATGACCCGATGGGCGATGGCGGCCGGGTCGCCGCTGCCGAAGGGGGGACGTCCGGTCGCCGCGTACGAGACCAGGGCTCCCCAGGCGAAGATGTCGTCGGCCGTGCTGACCGGGGCGCCCTGGTAGTGGTCGGGGCTGATCCAGCCGGGAGAGCCCATGATCGAACCGGTGCGTGTGAGCGCGGTCTGGTCGACCGCGCGGGCCACACCGAAGTCGAGGACACGGGGCCCCTCGGGCGACAGGACGATGTTGGCGGGCTTGAGGTCGCGGTGCGCGATGCCCACCTCGTGGATCTGGGAGAGGGCCTCGGCCACACCGGCGGCCAGACCGATCAGCAGACGTTCGTCGAGGGCGCCGTGCTTGCGCATGTAGGCGCTGAGGGTCATCCCCCGTACCAGCGGGGTGACCAGCCAGGGCCGTTCGGCCTCGGGGTCGGCGTCCAGCAGGGGCACGGCGCAGGCGCCGCTCACCTTGCCGAGCAGTTCGACCTCACGGGCGAAACGCGCTCGGAACTCGGGGTCGGAGGCGTACTCGGGATGGATGAGCTTGACCGCGACCAGCTCTCCCCCGTCCTTCCGCGCGGCGTAGACGACGCCCATGCCGCCGGAGCCCAGACGCTTGAGCGTCCGGTAGGGCCCGATCCTGGCCGGATCGGTGGAGGTGAGGTCGGTCGCGGTGACCGGAAGCGTGATGGCTGAGGGGGTCGGATTCACTGGGAAATGGTCCTGGTCGGCGTATAGGTGGGAAGGGCGAGACAGGCGGCATGCTCAGGCGCCCGCCGAGTACAGGGGGAGGAAGAGGGGGAGGAAGAGGGGGAAAGGGGGAGTAAGTGGATACTACTCCTCCCCCTCTCCGTCGAAGGGTCGTGGCGGTCAGGGCATCGGTACCCTCACCTGCTGAATGCGCCCGTCGCCCAGGTGCAGGTAGGCGGTTCCGGGCGTGAGGCGGGGGCTGGACACCCCCTTGGGCAGACGCAGCCCCAGGACCTCGCCGTCGGCCTGGCTCTGCGGGGACAGCAGGGCGCCGACCCGGTTGCGCTTGAGGTGCACGTGCCAGCCGTTGAAACCGCCCTGGAGCGCCTCGTTGGTGCCGGCGGCGACGATGCCCCACCCGGCGCCCACCATGCCCCGCGCGATCCGGGTGAACTCCTTGCCCAGATCGCTCTGGAGCAGGAGTTCGGCGTCGTCGATCATCACGACCGCCGTCTCGCCCTCGAAACTTCCGAGCGCCTCGTGGAGCTGGGAAAGTCGGGGTTCGGCGGCGTCGATGACCGCCCGGACACCGCGTCGGGTCCTCAGGTCCCCCAGTCGCGAACCGCGCGGGGTGACCAGCAACAGTTCCGTGCCGCCCTCCAGCAGGGACTCGGCCATCACGGTGAGCATGCTGGACCGCCCGGACTGGGGCGGACCGCTCACCAGGAAGGTGGGGATGCGCGACAGGTCCGCGGTGACCGCTCCGAGCTCGTTGCCACCGACACCGATCAGAGCGTGCAGCGGACGGGGCGGGGCGGAACGGAAGCGGGACATGTCCGCCATGGTGAGTCGGTCGGGAAGGACGTCGACCCGGAAGGGGCGCGGCCCGCCCTCGGGCCGGGGGCGCCTGGACACGAAGTCGGCGATCCGCCCCAGTTCGGCGCCCTGCGCGGCGCCCTGCGGGTTCCGGGTCAGCAGGGCGATCTGCACCTCCAGGGCGTCGGAGGCGCGGAAGGCGCGGCCGTCCGGGACCTCCTCCGGCAGGGAGCGGGCCTGGAGCCCGGCCGAGCTGTAGTCGCCGGCGTCGTTGCAGCGCAGGACCAGCAGGTCCTCGGTGGTGGAGGAGTACTTGGTGCGGGTCAGGAGGCGGTCTCCGGTGGCGACCACGTGCACGCCCACGCCGGCGCCGTCCCGCATCAGGGTGGTGACGTCCTCGACGAGGGCGCCGTAGTTGTACTCGCCGAAGGCCTGCTCGAAGGCGTCCAGCCGGTCGATGAACAGCACGATGTGAGCGGGACGCTCCGTCGCGGGCACCTTGGCCCGCAGCTCCTCCAGGTCGGCGCATCCGTGCGCCGCGAGGAGCTTCTGACGTCGGTCCAGCTCTTCGCCGAGCAGCCCCAGCAGACGCACCACCCGGTCGCCCTGGGTCCGCTGGGCGACCGCGCCGCAGTGGGGCAGCCGCTCCAGCGGCAGGAGCGCGCCGTTGCCGCAGTCCAGGCCGTACATGTGGACGTCGTCGGGATGGTGTCCCAGCGCCAGGGAGGCCGCGAGGGTGCGCAGGGTCTGGGAGCGGCCGGTCCGGCCCGACCCCATGACGTGCAGGTGTCCGGTCCGGGACAGGTCGAACGTGTAGGGCGTCTGCCGCTGCTGCGCGGGGATGTCCACGAGACCGACCGGGACCGGTCGGACCGTTCCGGGCTCGGGCGTGGGCGGACGTCCCCCCAGCAGCGCGGACAGGGTGAGCGTGGTGGGCAGCGCCTCCAACCAGGGGCTCGGCTGACGTCGGGCGCCGACCTGTTCGGCCGCCTCCTTCACGGCCGCCACCAGGGCGGTGAGGTCGGTGGACTCCACGTCGCCGCTCTCCTGGCCCTCGCGTACGGCGACCGGTGCCGGAAGGGCCAGGTCGGACCACTTCACCGCGTGGGCGATCGGGTCGGAGGCGTTCTCGACCGCGACGACCCGGCGACCGCCGACCCGTCCGGACTGGAACGGCAGGAGGGAGGCGTGTCCGAGCCTGGCGTAGGCGCGACCGGGTGTGTCGATCCCGATGTGGGCCGACTCCGGGGCGTCGATGACGTCACGGCTCTCGGTCTCGTCGGTCATCCGCAGGGCGATCCGCAGGTTGGTGTTGGCACGGATGTCGTTGGTGACCACACCGCCGGGGCGTTGGGTGGCCAGCACCAGGTGGATGCCGAGCGACCGGCCCCGCTGGGCGATGTTGACCAGGCCCTTGACGAAGTCCGGCAGTTCGCGCGCCATGGACGCGAACTCATCGATGACCAGCATCAGACGCGGCATCTGCGGCATGCTCGGGTCTCGGTCCAGGAGTTCGAGATAGTCCTCGATGTCCTTGGCCCCGGCCTTGGCCAGGATGTGCTCGCGGCGGTGGAGTTCGGCGCCGAGCGAGACCAGCGCGCGCCCCACCAGGTGGGTGTCGAGGTCGGTGACCATGCCGACGGTGTGCGGCAGGTCGACACAGTCCTTGAAGGCGCTGCCGCCCTTGTAGTCGACCAGGACGAACGACATCGACTCGGGCCGGTTGACCGCGGCGAGAGAGGCCACCAGGGTCTGGAGCAGCTCGGACTTACCGGAACCGGTGGTGCCCGCGATGAGCGCGTGGGGGCCGTCACGGCGGATGTCGACCGCGAAGGCGCCGTCCAGCCCCACACCGAGCGTGGCGACCGTGCTGCGACCACCGCTCACCCAGTGGGCGGCGATGGCCTCGCCGTTCGGGGGCTCCAGCCCGATCACGTCGAGCAGGCGGGCGCTGCGCGGCAACGCTCCCCCGGCCTCGCCCACGCTGCTGTCGCGCAGGGGCGCCAGCGCCCGGCCCAGCCGTTCCGCCCAGGCGGCGGAGGGAACGTCGGCGCGCACGTCCTCGACGTTGTCGAAGGAGGTACGGCGCAGGCGCATCCCGTGCGGGGTGATCCCGACGACGGCGCGGCATTCCTCGGGGAGCAGTCGCTCCTCCGCGTCCAGGCACAGAACGTAGATGCCCACCTCGGGGCCCTCTCGCAGCAACTGCACCACGCCGGGAAGGGAGCGGATCCGGCGGGCGCCGTCGAGCACGACCACGATCGCCGGTTCCTCGTCGGCCGCTCCGCGCGGCGCCTGGGCCCGGGCCTCCATGATCATCTGGAGTTCGGAGATCCGCCGGGCGCAGGTGGTGGCGTCGATACCGATCCTGCCCAGCGAGAGTCGGGGGTGTTCGCCGCGCAGATGCGGAAGGTAACGGGTCCAGCGCCACCGGTTGTGGTCGCCCTCCATCGACAGCAGGTAGAGCTGGAGCTCGGCCGGGCTGTGCAGGGTGACGAGCTGGGCGACCAGCCACCGTTCCAGGGCCTGGGCCCCCTCGCCGCTCCCGGCCACGCCCACGACGCCGTTGTCCTTGACCGAGACGCTGACCGGCACGTCCTTCATGTCCCAGGTGACCTCCTTGCGGTGGTCGTCCTTGGTGGGGTCCATGAGGACCACCTGGGAGGGGATGCTGCCGGTGCCCATCCTCAGCAGGGTGAAGTCCTCGTCGATCTGGCGGCGTTCCCACAGACGGGAGCGCGGCCCGGTCGCCAACAGGAGCACGGCGGCGGGGTCGGGGCAGGTGTCCCGCAACCGACGCTGCTCGGAGACGAGGGCGTCGCGGGCGTCCTTGGTGACCCGCTCCGTCTTCTCCTCGAACTCGCGCATCTGCCGGTCGTAGCGGGCCTTGCTGGTCTTGCGCTGCATGAGCTGCATGAACAGCACGGAGACCGGCGCGAGCAGCCCGATGAGCAGCATCTGCGGCCGGTTCATGATGAGCGCGCCGCCGACCGCCATCGTGATCGGCATCAGGATCATCATGATCAACTGGGCGATCGGCCGATCCGGCGGTTCGGGCG
The DNA here is from genome assembly GCF_000710955.1 of Nocardiopsis alba. Taxonomy (NCBI): domain Bacteria; kingdom Bacillati; phylum Actinomycetota; class Actinomycetes; order Streptosporangiales; family Nocardiopsidaceae; genus Nocardiopsis; species Nocardiopsis alba. Next base: position 150,715 of record NZ_BAZE01000010.1, on the reverse strand, counting down.
GGCTGGGCAGCTTGAACTTGGTCTTGCTGGGCGCCGGGTGCAGGCGGGGAGGACGGTTGTAGTCCAGGCCGGTGCCGTCCTCGGAGGGCACGATCGCGGCGTCGGGACGGTGGTTGGGCCAGACCTCGAAGAGGGTGCCGCCCAGGGTGAGCTGTTCGCCCTGCGGCCAGGCCGTGTCCGCCGCGACGTTCTCCCTCTCCAGCCGGACCCCGGAGCCGTCGCTCGTGCGCAGGATGGTGACGGTCCCGTCGGGGGCCACCCGGATCCGCGCCCAGTGGCCGTCGGCGTCGACGACCAGCACCGCGCTCTCGTGGTCGCCGATCACGTAGTCGCCCGGGTCGAGTCGGACCACGCGTCCGGCGTCGAACCCCGAGACCACCCTGATCTCGACGACGCCCGGCGGCTCCGCCTTGACCTCCGCCGGCCCGCCCACACCGATGACGGCGCCGTCGAGGATGCCGGCCTCGGACAGGGAGACGGCCGGATCGACCTTGCGCTCACCGACGTAGAGCGGGACCTCGCGGCCCGTCCTCGGCAGGGTACGGACCATGGGGTCCACGACCTCGATGAGCTGACGCACCGTCGCGCCGGGGTCGGCGTCGACGAGCATGTCCAGTCGCAGAGGCGATGAGGCGACGGGGCCGGAGCCGTCCGGACCGTCCACTGACGGACCGGTGGCCGGGGTCGCGGTGAAGAGGAGGCGCACGGTGGACTGTTTCCGATCGATCTACGGGCGGGGAAGGGTGCGGTGAAAACGGTCGGGGCGGTTCGGAGCGCTCCGAACCGCCCCCACACCCGACCGGGGGATCGGGCAGGGGGATGTGCGGTGCCGGCTAGCCCTTGAGGCCCTCGCCGAGCTTCTCGTCGGTCTCGCTGAAGGTGGTGCCGACCTGCTTGATGTACTTGGCGATGCCCTCCAGACCCTTGTTGACGTCCTCGAAGCCGCTGTTGAAGTCCTCGAAGAAGGGGCGGAAGTGCTTCTCGGCGGCGGGCGTGCTGTAGCCGTCCGAGATCAGGCCGTCGACCTTGTTCTTGATGCCCTGGAGTCGCTCGGTGAACTCGTTGAACTCCTGGGTGAGGGAGCCGGAGGTCTCCTCGGTCTTGTCGCTGTCGACGTTGTAGGCGGGCATGTGGGGCTCCTTGTGTTCTGCTCGGTGGCCGCGTCCGGCCGGGTTGTCGAGGTGAAGGCCGGGGCTCCGTGAACCTGACCATTGTGGTGGATAACCGCACCGACCAGGAGGTTCGCCCCCGCTTTCACCGTTTTCACGGCTACCGCCCCGGGTTCACTTCGCGTTCCCAGAAGCGGGCCGTACCGGTGATCGCGTCGAAGAGGTCCAGGACCTCCTCCGCCTCCCGGGAGTTGGGGCTGGTGCAGCTGACCATGATCCGTTTGTTCAGATCGGGGTATTCGAAGGCGGTGTGCATGGCCACCGTGCGGACGATCGCCTCGTCGGTGTCGTAGTCGGTGATGCCGTAGATGCGGCCACAGCGCCCGAGCCCGGATTCGGCCAGGTCGACGGTGGTCTTGCGCAGCCACGTGCCCTCGCGCGCGGTGGCCGAGGCCGGGTAGACGTGCTCGACCAGCTTCAGGGGATCGAGGGCGTTCTCGCCTCGACCCGACGGGAAGACGAACACGCAGACGTTCGCCATGAAGAAGCCGTCGTCGTACTCCTCGAAGGTCCCCGCCGCCGAGACCAGCCCGGAGCCGGTCGCGTCACCGGTCACCTGGGCGATGTCGGTGAACAGGTCGTTGAGGGCGTCCGCGTCCTCGGTCCGATTCCCGTACCTCTCCAGCGCCCGGGAACGCATCTCGGCCAGCGAGTCGCCGGACAGGTCGTACTGCGCCCAGTGCTCCGGGATGTCGATGTCGAACATGACGTCCGCCTTCGGGACGTCCTCCTCGAACAGGTACGGCATGGCGATGGTCCTCTTCGTTTCGACGGTCTACGCGTAGGCCTGGCCCTGGCCGCCCCCGGAGCCGGACTTCTTCTTGTCGTCCTCCAGGCTCTTGCCCAGCTCCTCGTCGGCCTCCTCGAAGGTCTCGATGACGGGGCCGAGCGCCTCCAGCAGCTTGCCCAGGTCCTCGGCCTGCCGCTCGTAGTTTTTCTTGCAGTCCTTGCCGTAGTCCTTGGCCTTGTCCACCAGGTTCCCCGGGCCGATGTCCTCGGCCCGGTCCTCCGGGCTCTTGACGTCCTCGCCGGCGAAGGCGTTGGCGATACGCGCGAGCGAGGTCTCCATCTCGATCACCGCGTCCATGTCGATCTTGACGATCTTGGCCATCGGGCCCTCCTCTCACACGACGTCAGCCGTCGTCCCGTTGCTTCCTGAGTTCCTCGACGTCGATGCCCCGCAACTCGGCGAGCTCCTCTTCGAGCCGCGCCCGTTCCCGCTCCGCCTCGGCGAAGGCCTGGTCCATCCGGGCCTCCTCCTTGAGCTCCGCGGGGCCGGCCCGCGGGTCCTGACGGCTCTCCAGGTAGTCGCCCTTGACCTCGTCGGAGAGCAGTTTGTCGAGGAGGTCCAGCTTCGCGCCGACCCTGTTGATCTCGTCCTCCTCGGCGTCCTCCCGCTCCTCCTCGTTCAGGAAGTCCTCGTGGAACTCCTCCAACATCCCGTCCCTGAGCCGGTTGCGCATGGCCTGGTGGCTCAGCTCCAGGATCGCGCCGGAACCGCCCTCGAAGCGGGTCTCCGCCGCCGCCTTGGGGATCGCGGTCCCCATCTGCATGAGCGACTGCTCCAGATACCTGGCGTTGGGCAGACCGTCGGGGCCGAACTCCAGATTGTCCGCGTACCAGTCCAGGTGGTACCGGAGCATGTCGACCCCGAACCCGAGGGTGATGTTGAGGGCGTTCTTGAAGAGCTCCAGAGGGATCGCCGCCAAGGCGTCCATCCTCGTCGAACGGACCGGGGTGACCGGTGTGTCCTCTCCGGAACCGGAGGAACCGCGTCCGCCGTCGCCGGAACCGTCCGTCTCGCCGCGGTCCGCCGAACCCCGGTGGGCCTCGGGGGCCCCGTCCTCGCCCTCCCTCGTCGGGGAGTCGACGTCCTCGTCCCGACGCGGGGTCGGGCCATCGGATCCGTCCGGACGCGGGGCCGTCGGGGCGTCGTCTCCACCGGCGCGCGGGATGTCCACACGCTGTTGGGCTCCACCGGGAGCGCTGACGCGCACGTGATCCTCGGTGATGCGCAGGTCGGGTGTGCCCCTTCCCTCGGTGACCACCCGGACACCGCCACGGCCGTCCGAGATCCTGGTCCTTCCCCCGTCGTCGCTCATCGAGCTCCGTCCGGCGGGCGTCTGGTCCCCCTCGATGTTGCCCGAACGGAAGGAGACCTGGTCCCCGTCGTGGAACGGGCGGGCCAGGGAGCCCGGACCGGACTGCGGGCGCGTCGTGATCTCGTGCCGGGAATCCGTCCGGCCGCTCATGCTCTCGCCGTTCGTGGTGGCCCGCCAGTCCGGGGACGACGAACCGTCTCCCTCCGGCCGGGAGCCGCGCATCCCGACCCCGGAAGGACGCACCTCGACGACACGGTCTCCGCTGTGCACGTCCGGCGCGCCTCCGCGCGGCACGTCGGCGACGACCCGGTCGCCTTCGACGTGGACGGTGGTCCCGTCCCCGCTTCGCACGCTGCCTTCGTCTCCCTCGTGCGACACGTGGGTCGTGGGGTCGTCGCTCTCGGAGCGGGTCCGTGCGGCCCCCCTCCCCTGGGAGTCTCCGGGCTCGACCTCGGTCCGGGTCGTCCCGTCGCCGACGTACGCCCCGTCCCGAGAGCTTCCGGCCGTGACCCCGTCAGGACCGTGGACGGACACCCACGAAGGAACGTCCGAGCTCCCGTCGCCGGCGGGAGTGGAGACGACGCTGAGGTCGCCGCTGCCCATCTCGTTCGTGCCGTCGGCCCGGCGGGCCATCTCCAACGAGTTCCCGTCGGCGTCCGGTGGGGTACGGACCCCGGCCGCGTCGGCCCCGTCCGCGTCCACCCGCCAACCGCCCGGGGTGTCCACCTGAAGGGTGACGTCCGAGCCGTCCGGGCTGTTCGGGCCGAGGGCGATCCGGTGACCGTCGACCTGAATCGAGGGGGCCCGCCCCGCTCCGTCCGCTCCATGGACGCTCGTCGTCCCGTCGGGCGCGGTGACCCGGAGGCCGGGCCTGCCGTCGACGTCGACCACCCTGACCTCGCTGCCGGAGCCGGTCCGGACCACGCCGTCCGGAGATCCGGGCTCGTCGAAGGTGATCCGGGTGTCCCCGACGGTGATGGTGCCGTCCGCGTCCCGGGACGCCCGTTGTGGCGAGGCCTCGCCGGCCGTGATGTCGAATCCTCCATCACCTCGGCCGAGTGCGGTGGCGCCCGCTCCGCTCGCGGTGCCGATCCCATCGCGCGAGCGCCACAGGTCGACGCCCCGGCTCTCGTCCGACACACGCGCGTCCCCCGGCGAAGCCGTCGCGCGTGTGCTCCCCGAATCCAGGGTGACCGTGTCGGTGCCCCGGTCGTAGCTCTGGGTGGAGCCATCGGTGACCACCCGGTAGCCGTCCGGGCCCATCTCGGTGGTACGACCACCGAGCCGGTCGGTCACCCTGGTCATCGGCGCGGCTCCGTCGCCATCGACGGCGGGCCTGGTCACCTGAGGACCGGCGTCACCGAAACGCAGGTCGACGGGGCCGCCCTCCTGGACGATCCTGGTGGGGGCGCCGTTCGTGGGACGAGTGACGCTCAGGCCGTCGGAGGTGGAGATCGTGGCGCCCTGGTCGTCCCTGGAGACCGTGACGTCCCCCTGGTCGGTGGGGACCGTCAATCGTCCATCGCGGTAGGAGGCACCGGGCCGCCCTTCCGGGCCGGTCACCTCGACGGTGCCCGATTCACCCCTCTCTCCACGGGAGACGGTGACCCCGGAGCCGTCCTGCGTGGTCACGCCGAAGCCGTTCTCGGAACGGGTCACCGTGCGGTCTCCGACCGTGACGCGGTCCCGGGTCACGTCCATGGTGAAGTCCGGTTCGTTCCCCGGCGTCGGGTGCCGGTAGGAGACCGTGGGCTCCCCGTTCGCGTCGCGTGTGGTCGTGTAGGAACCGTTCCCGTGGCTTTCGACCGTCTCCCGTCGAGGTGCTCCGTCCCCCGCGGCCGTCTCGTCCGGTCGGACGGCAGAGGTCGTGTCGATGGGCGGTGGGGCACCGGTGGTGGTGTCGTCCCCGTCGGTCCGGGACCCCGTGGAAGATCCCGTCGTGGTGGTGTCACCGTCGGCCCGGGGACCGGACGTGTCGCCGCCGCCCGTCTCCGGGTCGTCCGTGGTCGAGCGACCCGTCGAGGAGGTGTCCATCCCGTCCACGTCCGCGATCGTGCTCCGGGGTCGGGCGGATGGCTGGGGCATGGGGGTACCGCCCCCGGACCTGGTCACCGGGGCGAAGTCCTCACGAGGCTCCTCGCCGGAGCGCCGGCCCTCGCCCGCGTCGCTCCGTGCGGACGTGTCCTCCCCGTCGGAGGAACGGTCGGTGCTGCCACCATCGCCTGAGGTCTCCGGGGTGGCGCCACGGTCGGAGGCGTTCGGTTCGGAGCCCGTGGTGGGAGCACCGTCTCCGGTCGTGGAATCGCCCGTGGCCCCGATGGTCCCCGCCGGGGGTCCGCCGGCGTCGCCCTGACCGGAGGTGCCGTCGGCGGCCTCCGGGGACCGGGGGGTGCCCCCGCCGACGGAGGTGTCCGCGGCCCCGCTCTCGGGGGATCCGGTGGAGTCCGTCGTGGTCGGCGCGGCGGAGGAGGCGACCGTCGGTTCGGCTGTCGGTCCACCGGTGGGTTCCGGGCTCGGTGTCGAGGTCGGAACGCCTCCGTCCGAGGTGTTCGCGGCCGTCGACGTCGAGGTGGACGGGCCGCTCTCGGACACACCGCCTCCCGCCGGCGCTCCGGTGGAGGCGTCGGGAGAACCGGTCGCGGCCGGGCCGCTCTCGGACGTCGAGGGGTTCGTAGGGCCGGACTGCACGCTTCCGCCGATGTCCGAGGGACCGCCGGTCGACTCGGGGGCCGTACCGATCGAGGAGGTCTCGACGTCCGGGTTCGAGGGAACGGCCGCGGGTTCGGTCGTCGTACCGCCCCCGCCGTCCGGGGCGTCGAAGGAGGCCTGCGCGGGCGTCCCCTGGCCACCGGTGTCGGAGGGCCGAACGGTCGAGGGGTCCGAGGAGTCGCCGGAACGGGTCCCGGAACCAGCGGTCTCCGTGTCGCCTCCGATACCACTGACCTCCCCACCTCCCGTGGCCGGCTCCGGAGCCTCGCCGGAGCCGACGGGGTCCGGTGTCGGGTCGCCGCCACCGGTGCCGACGCCGGTGCCTCCGTCGCCCCCGGAGCCGGAACCACCGAAGGACGGAAGCATGTCGTGGCTCTTGAGGGCGCCCACGGTCGAGCCCGCGGCGCTGGTCCCCAGCGCGGTCAAGGCCTCGTGTCCCAGGCTGATATCGCTCAGGGCCACACCCTCGCCGGCCACCTGCACGGTGATCGAGGCGCCCATGCTGGTCGCGGAGTCCTTGGCGATGTTGTAGCCGATGTCGGCGGTGACACTGCGCGAGCGCACGTCGTTGACCCTGCGCGAGACCCGCCCGGCCCGAGAGGTCACCGCGGTGACGCCCCTGCTGTTACGGACCGCGGTGGCGGCGCTGCGCACACCGCCGGCGGCCCGCCCCGGAACCCGGGTGGCCGCCTGGCCCGCGACCCGGCCGACCGCGCGACCGCCGCGGAGGAGGGCTCCACCGGGGATCAGCGAGACGGCGTCCATACCGAGGGTGAACAGGGTCTCCTTGTTGAAACCGAGCTTGCCCTCCTTGAAGAGACCGGCCCCGCTGATCGAGAGGGCCACGAGGGCCAGGGCGATCCCCAGGCCGGGGATGAAGATGGCGGCGAGACCGGCGACGACCATCGCCACCGCGTAGAGGAGGGGGTTCTCCTCCACCCAGGTGACGATCTTGTCCAACCAGCCCCACAGTTTGCGGGGACTGCCCTGCTTGGCCTCTTCCAGGGCCCGGGCGCACTCGTCCGCCGCCCCCTGCATGTCGTCGAGGAGACGCTCCAGTTTGACGATGTGCGTCTGACGGACGGGATCGTCCCCGTCCACCTTGTTCTTCCAGGCGTCGGTGTCCTCCAGAGCCAGATAGGCCTCGGCCGCCGCACGCGCGATCGTCGCGCTGTCCGCGCGGGCCGTCTCCAGCGAGGTCTCCCACTTGTCGAGGGCCCGGTAGCCCGACTCGTAGGCGGATTGCGCCTTGTCCAGGTACTTGGGCAGCTCGTTGACGAGCTCCTTGAGGGCGTCGACGGTGTCGCCCTCGCCCAGGCGGTCGCTCTCCAGGCGGCGCATGTCGGCGGCGGCCTGTTCGGCCGCGTCCGACAGCTTCTCGTAGAACCTGCTCAGCGAACGGACGTCACTCGTGACCCAGGGGACGGGGTCCTCGGATCGATCGAGAAGATCCCACCGGAGATACTCCCGTGGTTGCTTGGTCACGTCTCGACCTTCCCGCTTCCCGCTCCCGATACGGCGCCGTGTCGCGCACCGGGGGCGCGACGGCGGGACCTGTGGGGGACTCAGGTCCTGTGGGGGCATCGAACACTGTACGAGTCCGACATCATAGACTCCCACCCCGTGAGTGAACAGATGCATCGAAAGCATGCTCGGTTCCCCTGAACCGGAAGAAGTTTTCCGGCATCCTCCCCCAGGCGACCCACCAGTGAAGACACCCATGGGAGAGAGCGCGTGACCCTGACATCGGCGGCACGACCCCTGGGAGCACGGTCGGCGACGGCCCGTACCGCCGGCTCCCTCACCCTCGGCCTCGCCCTGGCGTCGGCCTTGACGGCGGTGGCCGGCTCCCCCGCCGCGGCCGATACGACCGGCGGCTACGAGATGTGCCCGACGGTGTACTACTACGTGGTCCCCGAAGGCTCGCCCGGACTGGAGGCGATCGCGGACCTCATCCTCGACGACCCGGAGCGGGCCGACGAGATCTACGGCTACAACGAGGGCCGTTCCCAGAGCGACGGCACGGCGTTGGGCGAGGACCGCGCGGTCCAGCCCGGTTGGCGACTGGTCGTGCCCTTCGACTCCGGTGGAGAAGGCGTCTACGAGGGCCGCGACCCGCTGTGCGTCGTCGCGGTCGACCAGGCCAACGCCCAGGGCATCGCGCCTCCGTCACCTCCTCCGGCCCCGCCCGCCTACACCCCGCCCCCCGAGAACGAGCCCTCCGCCTCCCCGAGCGCGGACGCCGACGCCGCGGCCGGCCCGGGCGACAGGCCCAAGATCGACCCGCGCATCCTCATCGTCGGCGCGGTCGTCCTCATCCTGTTGACGCTGCTCACCCTGTTCTGGCAGCCGGTGTTCAAGGCGATCGCCTGGCCGTTCAAGAAGATCGCCGCCCTGCCCTGGCGTAAACCGCGCAAGCCCAGGTCGGCGCGGATCGCCGCGGCCATGCGGCGACGTCGGGCCGCGACCGAGAGCGTCATCTCCGACCCCGACGCCGTGCACCGGGCGGGCGGTGCCCACACCGACCTGCTCAGCGCCCCCGCCGAGATCCCGGCGCGCCCGGTGGCGATCCTGACCACCCTGGACGAGACGACCGCCATCGTTCCGGTCGGAGCCACTCCCCCCGCCTCCTCATGGCGCGTCGTCGACACCACCACCTGGCGTTACGCCCGAGGCTCGACGGCGCCCGGCCCGTTCAACTTCGCCACCGCCACGCACACCGTCGTGCGGCCGATGACGGCCGGGGTCCTGGCCTGTCTCGGCACCCTGGAGGACGAGCGCACACTCGTCCACGTCGACCTCACCCGGATGCGCGGACTTCTGGCCGTGGGCGGCGACCAGCGGGTCGCCTCCGACACGGTGCGCGTGATCGCCGACGCCCTCCACTCCCAAGGGCTGACCGTGCGCGTGCTGCCCTCCGGACGACCGCTGCACTCCCTGATCCCCGAGACGATGCCCGACCTGTCCGCCCCCGACCCCATCGGAGGGATCGAGCACAGCAGGGAGCGTCCGCTGGTGGTGGTCGTTCCGCGTCCGCTCGGCACCGCCGACGAGCACGTGATCGGCAACATTCCGCCGAACACGCTCGTCGTGGCCATGGGCGAGGCCGAGGTGGCCCGCTGGCAGTGGAAGGCCGACGAGGACGGCTCGGTGGACACCGGGGCCCTGGGACTCCGCGTGGTGCTGCGGCTCCCCGAACACCGGTCCTGACGTACGAGGCGGGGCGGGCCGGCCGGGTCCGCCCCGTCGATGTCAGCCCTCGTCGTCCTCCGACGGCCCGTCGGAGGCCTCGGGCTCCCCGTCCCCCTCGGCGTCGTCGGTGTCCTCGCCCGGGCCCGGACCGTAGACGAAGCGCTGCCGATCCTGCACGAGGATGGCGTGCCCGGTCTCGGTGACCGCCTCCACGTACGCGGACAGGTCGTCGGAGACCACGTCCATGGTCTCGGCGTCCAGGACGAGCTGACGATCCTCGTCCTCTCGGGAACGGGAGTCGCCGTAGACGAGACCGGCGTGCGCGAAGGCCGGGGAGATCGCTCCGGCCTCCTCCTCCAACCCCCATCGAGTGCGGCCGGTCACCAGGTCGACGGCGACCATGGTGGCCCCGCCGCTGGCCTGGGGGAGCAGCAGGGTGGCGGTGTCGGTGTCGTAGAGACCCACCGGGACCCGGGCCTCCTCGAAGGGGGCCGCGACCGGGTTCGCCCCCGGCTCCCGCAGCGTCCACAGGGTGTCGCCGTCGTCGACGTCGTGCGCGGACAGCAGGGACGGCGCCTCGGGCTGGGCCCAGCGCACCAGAAGGACGTCACGGGTGGGCTCCGTCTCCTCCTCTTCACCCTCCTCGGTGTCCTCGTCCTCGTCGGACGGCGCGTCGGTGGGCTCGGCGTCCGGGTCCGGAACCTCGTAGACCCCGAGGACCTGGGGGACGTTCACCGGAGCGCTGGCGGGCAGTTCGAGATCCTCGTCGGAGGAGGACACCGACCACAGGACCTCGCCCGCCTCGTCGGGGTCGATCGAGTAGGCGTGCAGGGCGGAGGATCCGTCGTCGAGCAGGACGGTGTCGTCCCAGGCCGTCACCGGGACGCCCAGCGGGTCGATCGGTTCCTCTTCCTCCGCGTCCTCGTCCCCGTCGGTGCCTGATTCGACGTCCGTGTCATCGGAGTCGGCCTCGTCCGTCTCCTCGTCGCCGGGTTCGGGCTCGGGTTCGAAGGCGTAGGTCCACAGCTCCTCGCCGTCGGTGTCCAGCACCGTGTAGTCGCCGTAGGGGTCCTCGGCGGTCCACCCGTCCGGACGACGCACCGCGGCCCCGTCCAGGTAGAGGTCGCCGGGCTCCGCCGGCTCCCACAGGGTCCGGCCGCGAGAGTCCAGGACGAACGGACGATCGTCGGGGTCGACGAGGGACAGGGCCGACTCCCCCTCCAGGTCGGTGTCGAAGCCGCGGAAGCGCGCCTCCCCCTCCCACAGGGTGTCGCCGGTGGCGGCGTCGTGCAGCAGGTGCCGGTCCTCACCGCCGGAGCTGATCAGGAAGGCACCGCCCACCGGGCTGATCCGGACACCCAGAGGGTCGTCGAGGATGTCGTGCGCGTCGGCCTCGTCACCGTGCAGATGACGCAGGACCTCGCCCTCCAGACCGGGAGGCGGGTCGCCCTCGAAGTCGGTGGGCAGCGGGGAGGGGCTCGCCTCACCGGAGGGCTCCGGCGGCTCCGGTTCACCGGTGCACGCCGCGACCAGCAGCGCCACGAGGCCACAGGTCAGGGCCTGGGGCACGCGTGAGCTGCGCATTGACGGTCTCTCCCCACGAAACGATGACGTTCACGGCAAATCCTAAGCCGCCCGAAGGTCAAGTGGATACATGGCGTCCGAAACTCCTCCCGCCCCGCACCGGGTGCGGGAACGGCCCTCAGGAGTCCTGTTCGGGCTCCACCTCGACGGTCGTGGTCCCCCGTACCTCGAACTCGGCCCGTCCCCCGGTCAGCTCGGCCAGCCGGACCTCGAAATCGGACAATCCACTCTCCGGGAGAGCCACCTCGATCCGGATCCGGTCCTCGTAGGCGACCTCGCGCACAGTGAGCGAGGAGTCGCGCAGGTCGCTCTCCAGGCGCCCGCCCAGAACGTAGTCGGCGTAGACGTCCACGACCAGGAGTCGTCGACGTTCCAGCAGGCCGAACTCGTCCACCGCCGCGGACACCGAGTTCCCGTACGCGCGGATGAGTCCGCCCGCGCCGAGCTTGGTACCTCCGAAGTAGCGGGTCACCACGGCGACGGTGTCGGTGATCCGGCGGTGCCTCAGCACCTCCAGCATGGGGACGCCGGCCGTCCCGGCGGGCTCCCCGTCGTCGCTGGAACGCTGGATCGCACCGTCGTCACCGAGAATGTAGGCGGTGCAGTTGTGGTTGGCGTTCCAGTGCTCCTTGCGGCGTTCGGCGATGAACGCGCGCGCGGCCTCCTCCCCGTCCACCCGTGCCAGGGCACAGATGAACCGGGACTTCTTGATCTCGATCTCGTGTTCGCCGCCGCGTCTGATCGTTCGCATGTCGCCTGTTCGACAGGGGTCGTGGGTCGCCCCCAGTCTGCCGGCTCGGAGGAGGGACCCCACGGGCGCCTCCTCGCACTCCGGTCGGATGACGATCCTCCGGGATCCCCTACGGCTCCGACGGCCCGACCGTGACCGCGGTGGTTCCGGCCGGTACCATCCCACAGTCGGGAGGGCCGGACGGCGACCCGACCTGTCGCACGATCGTCGCCCTCTCCCCCGGGTCGGCGCCCCCAGGTCGCCCACCGCTCCCCGACGAACAAGGTTCCGCACCCATGGTCATACCTCGAACACCTTGGGTAACGTTGCGGACGACCACTGAGCTCACATCGGGAGTCCTCATGCGCACCGCCCCGCCCGCCGTCGGCCTGGCCCTGACCATCGCCCTCCTCTCCGGATGCGCTCAGGAGGAGTCCGCCCCCGTCAACGAATCCTCCGCGTCCCAGGCGCCCACGGCTCAGCCCACCACCGAGCCCAGCGTGACCGCGTCGATCTTCCTCCCGCCGGGCGAGAGCACCGGGGCCCTCACCTACGACGAGACGGCCGTGCCCGAAGGGGCCACCTCCGACGTCCAGGTCCGGGTCCAGGACGGCTCCACCTACGTGCAGTTCACCGGAACCGGCCTGGAGGCGAACCGGGACTTCGGTGCCCACGTGCACACACAGCCGTGCGGCGACGACCCGGCCGACTCCGGGCCGCACTACCAGAACGAGCTCGACCCCACGGCCGAGGAGGGCGAGCCCTCCACCGACCCCGACTACGCCAACCCCGAGAACGAGGTCTGGCTGGACATGACCACCGACGACAGCGGCAACGCGTTCGTCACCGCCACCGTCGACTGGGAGTTCCGCGAGGGCGAGGCCCGGGCCCTGGTACTGCACGACGAGCACACCGCCACCCACGAGGGCCACGCGGGCACGGCGGGAGACCGCCTCGCCTGCGTGACCGTCGACTTCTAGGGGGTGGGGACGACCCGGCGCAGGACCAGTTTCTCTCCCAGGGCCCAGGCGGTGGAGGCGCACAGGTACAGCCCCGCCGCCAGCGGAACGAAGGCCGCCACGACCACGGTCGTGAACTGGAGGTAGGACAGGGCTCCGAACATCGGAGGAGCGGCGCCGGGCGTCTCCCCGGCCATCGGCAGCATCACGTAGCGACGGTTGGCCCAGGCCACGACGGCCAGCACGGCCAGGACCGCGACGAAGACCGCGATGTTCCCCGAGGCCCCACCGGCCAGGGTCGCCCCGAGTTCCACCCCGAGGAAGGTGTGGGAGAGCAGTTCCCCCGTCCCCGGGACCGCGCCGATGAACAGTCCGTACAGGGCGATGACGATGGGGATCTGGGCCAACCCGGGCAGGCAGCCGGCGAGCGGGCCGGTGCCCGCCTCGGCGTAGACCTCGCGCTGCGCGGCGAGCAACCGCTCCGGGTTCCCCTTGTGCCGCTCCATGACCTTCGCCAGTTTCGGGGCGAGGAGGGCGCGCTGTTTCTCCGCCCGCACCTGGGCCACGCCCAGGGGCAGGAGCAGCGTTCTCACGATGACGGTGAGCGCTATCACCGCCGCCCCGGCGGCGAGGGTCCCGGCGAGCGGGGTGAGCAGGTCGGTCAGGACGGCGAGAACCGTGCTGAGCACGTCGATGAAGGCCGCGATCGGCCCGAAGGTGTACAAGGAGAAGACCCTTCGTCCAGGTGATGGGAACGGACGTCGGGCCGCTCGGCGTCATCGCGCGAAGGGAGAGGGGTCCCCCGCGGACACAGGCGGAAGGGACCTCTCGAAGGTCAGGAGGGCGCGAACGGGCGAGCGGCCGAAAGGGCCGCTCCGGGCGCTCGGGGACGTGGTCGACCCGCCGCGTCGGGGTCGCGCAGGGACAGGACCGGCAGCCGTTCCGAGCGGCGGCGCATCGCGCGCGCGTCACCGGTGGCGCTGTCGCCGACCGGCCACGGGGCGGTGCCCCGCAGGATCATCCAGGTCAGAGCGGCGCCGACCGCCACGGCCAGGAGGAGCACGCCCGTACCCTGGCCGGCGCCCGTCAGTTCGACGGGGAGCATCCCCATCGCGAGGAACTCCAGAAGGGACAGCAGGAAGCCCATGTCCCCTCCTCTCCTCGTCGATGGCCGTTCCAGGCCGGGGGGATCGATCCTATCCGTCCACCATAAAGCTCACAAAAGCCCTGTTCAGCCCGGTCACGGGGAGAAATCCGCCGACACTCCGCCGACGTTCCGCACCGTTCACGTGATCCTGTAGCTAAATGACACGGAGCAACCCACTCCGCCATGTCCTTCCGGGCCGGTTCGAGCCCGACGAAGAGGGGATTCCCGTGCCGATCCGCCCTGCGCACCTCGCCACCATGTCCGCGACCATCGCCGACGCCATCTCGGGGCTGTCCAGCGAGGAGGAGGAGACCGCTCCGGTGCACATCACCTTCGAGTCCGGGCATCGACAGACGGTCGATAACGGCGGCTGTCGAGTGCTGGAGACCGGGCAGGGCGGCGTGGTCGAGATCGAGGGGGAGTCCCGATTCGCCCTCTTCGCCGGTACCAGCTGCCAGGGGAGCAGGACGCTGGCCTCCGGGCACGGTGCCGTCCGCTTCGGCACCCCGGTGCTGGCCGGGGCCATCGTCATCGGTTGACCGCGCACGCGTCACGGAGGGGCCTCGGTCGGACCGGGGCCCCTTCGGTGTCGAAGGGGCCTCTCAGCGGCGACCCCCGCGAAGGGAACGTCCGGGCAGTCGGTCGGTACGCCGCCCGTCCCTGACGGTGAACTCTCCGCCGATCATCACGTGCTCGATACCCGCCGGAGGTCGCCGGGGTTCCTCGTAGGTGGCCCGGTCCGCGATGGTCTCCGGATCGAAGACGACGAGATCGGCGTGGGCTCCGAGCTGGACGACCCCGCGGTCGGTCGCCCCCAGTCGGTGGGCGGGCCGGGAGGTCAGGTGCCGGACGCACTCCTCCAGGGTGAGCAGACCGAGTTCGCGCACGTAGTACCCCAGGTAGCGGGGGAAGGTGCCCCAGCCTCTCGGGTGGGGACGCTCACCGACGAGGATGCCGTCACTGCCCGCGGTGTGCGCGCTGTGCCGCATGATGGTGCGGATGTTCTCCTCGTTGCCGATGTGGAGCAGACAGCCGCCGCGTAGCCCGTCGGCGACCAGCAGATCGACGTAGAGCCGTCCCGGGTCCTCTCCTCGCCGTTCGGCCAGGTCCGCGATGGAGTGACCGACCGCCCAGGAGAGCTCCGGGTCGGCGACCCCCGTGACCACGAGGGTCCTCCAGTCCATGGGCATACCGTGGTTCCCGTCGGTGCCCCGCCCCTGGATCTCCTCCAGGATCCGGTCACGGGTCACGGGGTCGCGCAGGCGGTCCAGCGTGGCCCGGGCGCCGCCCTCCTGTGCCCACCCGGGCAGCGGGGCTGCCAGGTAGGTGGCCGCGGCCCGGTAGGGGTAGGTGTCGAGGGTGACGTCGAGTCCGTAGCGGACGGTGGCCTCGTCGATGGCGTCGAGGACCTCCGAGGCCCGACCCCGGTTCCGGGGGAAGTTGACGTGGCAGTGGGCCAGGTGCAGAGGCACATGGGCCCTGCGGGCCACCTCCAGACATTCCCGGTAGGCCTCGACGACCTCGGCCCCGTAGTTGCGGTGATGGGGGCAGTAGTAACCGCCGGCCGCCCGGACCGGTTCGAGGAGCGCGACGATCTCGTCGTCGCTCGCGTACATGCCGGGCGTGTAGGTCAGCCCGGTGGACATCCCGTGCGCGCCCTCCGCCATCCCCCGGGCGACCATCGCGCGCATCCGGTCGATCTCGGCGTCGGTCGCGGGTCGGTCCTCCTCGCCCACGACCGCCATACGCACGTTGCCCTGGGGGACGAGGTAGGCGACGTTGGTGGGCGACCCCCGATCGACGCGGTCCAGGTAGTCCCCGACGCTCCGCCAGGTGTGGTCGAGGTCGGGGGTGCCGTTCCAGGCGGCGATCCGTTCCCGGATCGGGTCGACGGTGGCGTCGGTGACGGGCGCGTAGCCGAGCCCGTCCTGACCGAGCACCTCCAGCGTGACCCCCTGGAGGACCTTGGCCTCGTGCGCGGGGTCGGCGAGCACGGCGAGGTCGGAGTGGGCGTGCATGTCGATGAACCCCGGGGCGACGACCAGACCTGTCACGTCGACGGTCTCTCCCCTGCCTCGGGCGGTCCCCGAGGGGAGGACGTGACTGATACGACCTGCGCTCAGAACGAGGTCGGCGAGGCGGGACGGGCCGCCCGTGCCGTCGACGATCCGGCCCCCGGTGAGTACGGTCTCGGACTGCACTGTTCCTCCGTTCGGGTCACCGACACCCGCGGTGGCGACCCCGCCGCCGAGGTGTCGCGCGGCTCGGGATACGCTTCGGGGAAATCAATCGATAACTTTGTTTCCAATAAGCGGGTCGACAGGTCTCTCCCTCATCGTCCCCACCCGGACGGGGGTCGGGAACCTCCCACGCTCGAACCAGGGCATCCCTCGTGGTCGAGGGCGACCGGACCCCGGCCGCACCCCGCGACCACGGGCCGCGTACCGGCGGCCGCCCCGGACGGCTCCCCCGGGGCGGCCGCCCATCCCCCGGCTAGCCCGAACGACGCGCTCGGACCACCAGGTCGTGCACGGTGTAGGTCGTGTCGTCCAGCGTCTGACTCCCGGCGCGCGCCTCGTCGACCAGGATCTCCCACTCTCCGACGGGGAGCACCGAGGTGACCGCGTCCCCCTCGTAGAACAGCTCCGGCCTCGGCGGGCGGGGCACACCGGTCTCCAGATCACGCGGATGGTGCGCGACCACCAAGAGCTCCCCGCCCGGGGCGACCGCCTCCGCCAGGAGGGAGAACAACCGCTTCCGGGGCTCAGGGGCCAGATGCATGAAATGCACACCGATCAGGTCGTAGGCGCCTCGAGGAGGCGTCCACTCGGTGACGTCCGCCTGCTTCCAGACGATCCGCTCGGCCGCCTCCGGGGAACGCTCGGCCACGTGGAGCTCCGCGCGTTCGAGGGCCACCGTGGAGATGTCGATCGCGGTCACCTCCCAACCGCGTTCCGCCAACCACAGCGCGTCGGCACCCTCACCACTGCCCACGTCCAGGGCCCGCCCCGGGGCGAGCCCCTCCACCTCGGCCACCAGATGCCGGTTGGGACGTCCGCTCCAGATCCGTTCCTGTGAGCGGTAGCGCTCGTTCCAGAAGTCGGCGCCCAGGGTCTCCTGCGCGAATTCGTGCTCGTCGGTCATCCGTCGACCACCTCCGCACCCACCTTCGCCCGACATCTCCGGAAGGGCAAGCTCCCTTGCCGTTCCGGCAAGACCACGTGCGAACGATCTCCGATCATCCGTGGCGGTCCGGACTCAGGGGTCGTCCGGGTCCGGGGCGCCGAAGTCGGCCAGGCACAGTTCCAGCAGCGCCAGAACGCGCTCGGTCAGCTGTTCCCGGTCGTGGGCGCGCAACGCGTCCCCGCCCTCGATCCTTCGGACCCGCCCCATCCCCAGCATCACGGCGGCGATCAGGGAGGCGTGCACCCGGGAGTTCTCCCGGTCCAGGTAGACCGCGAGCGGCTCGATGAACGCGGTCTTGAGCCGCCCCTGATAGACCGACTGGAGGTCGGGGTCGCCCGCCGAGTGGTCCAGGGCCCGCTGGAGGAGTGTCCCCTCCCCGTACAACCGGCTGACGATGTGCTCGGCCAGGCGCCGCGTCAGAAGCTCGGGAGGCCCTTCGGTGATGAGCCTGGGGAAGACGCCGTCCTCGCGCAGGATCTCGGTGAGCAGGCCGGCCTTGGAACCGAAGTAGCGGTTGATCAGCGCCACGTTCACCCCGGCGTGCGAGGCGATCATCCGCGAGGAGACCGAACCGAACCCCTCACTGGTGAACAACTCCTTGGCGCTGGTGAGAATGCGCTCTCTGGTCGCCTCACGACCTCTCCCCGGCGCGGGCGCGCCGCCCCCGGCCACTTCCGGACGCTCCATCTGCACACCCTTCGGGAACCACTGTCCGCTTCGAAATTCCAGGGTCGCACCTCGCCGACACATACGCATACCGGTAGAGACGGAGAGATACCGATTTGACAGGTCAACACCGTTTACATATACCGGAGCATGGATGCCCGCCCCCGGCGCTGCGCCGCGGGGCCTTTCGTGCGTCCGGAATCGGGGGACCCATGGAACAGTCGCTGCGCGGGAAGTCGAAACCGAAGGGACCCGCACCCGGTACACGGACACCCGCGGTCGACGACCTCACGACGAACCCCCCGAGCACCCCGGAGACCACCTCCTACCCCTCGCGCAAGGTCGTACGACGGATCATGGTCGGCCTCGTCCTGGCCATGCTCACGTCGATGCTCACCAACTCGATCATCGGCACCGCCCTGCCCACCATCATGGGCGAGCTCGGCGGACAGGACCGGCTGGCCTGGGTGGCCACCGCCGCGCTCCTGACCATGACCGCCTCCACCCCCGTGTGGGGCAAGCTCTCCGACATCTGGGGACGCAAGCTCCTCTTCCAGATCGCCCTCGGCGTCTTCATCGTCGCCTCGCTGGCCGCCGGCTTCGCCCAGAACATCAACTGGCTGATCGCCGCCCGAGCCCTCCAGGGCCTGGGCGTCGGCGGCCTGGCCACGCTGCCCAACATCATCCTGGGCGACGTCGTCTCCCCCCGTGAACGCGGACGCTACAGCGGCCTGATCGGCATGGTCTTCGGCGTGTCCACCGTGCTCGGGCCGCTGGTCGGCGGCTTCCTCGTGGACAGCCCCCTCGGATGGCGCTGGTGCTTCCTCATCACCGTGCCGCTCGCCGTGGTGGCCTTCGCCGTCATCCAGTTCATGTTCCGCATGCCCTTCACCCCCCGGCGCAAGGCCCCCGTCGACTGGCTCGGCGCCGCCCTGATCTTCAGCGCCGCCAGCACGGCGATCGTCCTGCTCAGTCTGGGCGGCACCCAGATCCCCTGGAACTCCCCCGCCGCCTACGCGATGGGCATCGGCACCGTGCTGCTGACCGTCGCCGCGGTCCTCGTCGAGCGCCGCGCCGCCGAGCCCATCATCCCCACCCGCCTGTTCCGGAACCGCACGTTCGTGCTGGCCTCCGCCGGTTCGGTGACCGTGGGCATGATGATGTTCGGCCTCATCATCTACATGCCGCAGTACCTCCAGATGGTGCACGGCATGAGCCCGACCGTCTCCGGACTGATGACCCTGCCCCTGGTCGGCTGCTTCCTGGTGACCTCGATCGGCTCCGGCTTCGCGATCAGCGGCAGCGGCCGTTGGAAGGCCTACCCGGTCGTGGGCATGGTGCTGTGCGTCCTCGGTTTCACCGTGCTGACCATGGCCCAGTACGACCCCGGGCTGACCACGGTGGTCGTCGGACAGATGCTCGTCGGCCTCGGCTTCGGGCTCAACATGCAGATCCTGCTACTGGCCACCCAGAGTTCCCTGCCGGTCGAGGACATGGCCTCCGGCACCGCCTCGGTGACCTTCTTCCGCAACCTGGGCGGCGCGATGGGCGTGGCCGCCTTCGGAGCGGTGATGGTCGGACGTCTCAACAACGCGCTCGCCGACGCGATGACGGCCGCGAGGGCCGAACTGGAGGCCGACGTCGCGGCCGGGACCGACTCCGGCGCCGACGAACTCACCGTGGGCCTGGAACAGGCCGCCGAGTCCGCGCAAGGGTCGCCCGAACTCGTGCACTCACTGCCCGATCCGATCCGCGAGGTCGTCGTGCACGCCTTCGACCACGCCATGCAGGGCGTCTTCGTGGCCGGTGTCCCGATCGCCGCGTGCGGTCTGATCGCGGTGACGTTCATGAAGGGGGTCCCGCTGCGCGGAGGCGGGCCGGCGCGGGCCGAGAAGTGAGCCCGATCGTCCCATGACCGGTTCCGTCCGTACGGCGGCTCCGACCCGGGGCCGCCGTACCGGCGGCGCGAACGCCCTCACCGGTCAGAGATAGCGGCGGAAGCCCTCGGCCGAGTTCTCGAACCCGAGAGCGGCGTAGAAACGATGCGCGCCCTGCCGGCTCTCGTGGGAGAGCAGCTCGATCTTGTAGCACCCCGCCTGCGCCGCCCTCTCCAGGGCGTCCTCCATGAGCGCGCGTCCGATGCCCTGGAGACGGGTCTCGGGGTCGACCACGAGGTTGTCGACCACCGCCCAGGGTTGGGCGTCATGGGTCAGGTTGGCCACGACCAGCAGGTCCAGGGTCCCGATGATCTGGCCGCGCCGCTCGGCGACCAGGACCGTGCGGTCGGGGTCGCTCTCCATCCTCGTCCAGGCGCGTACGGCTGCGGAGGACATGCGAACGTGCGCGCTCCGCGTGTGGGTGGTGTCACCGAGTTCGCGCAGGAGTCGCAGGATCGCACCGAGGTCGGACCTTATGGCCGCGCGGATAATCATGGCTGTCGGCATCGTAGCCGACAGCCTGCGACAAGGCGGACGTCACCCTACAACCGACCACAAAACGCCGAGGGCGGGACCAGTGGTCCCACCCTCGTTCCGTGACCGGCTCGAACGCGTTCTCCGCGTCCCTCAGGGCTTGCGGACGACCCGGACGCCCTCGTCCCCGAGCGGAGGCTGCTGAGGCCCCTCCGGACGACGGTAGACGCCGGTGACCCCCGGGTCCCCCGCGTCGGTCGGGGCGGCCGCCTGTCCCTGCGGCTGCTGGGGGCCGCTCTGCTGCTGCTGGGGCGCCGCGACCTGGGGCGGCCGGGCCGCGCCGGGGGCCTGCTGAGGTCCGCCCGTCCCGTCCGCCGGGGCCGGACCCGCGAAGCGGGCGCCCTGAGGAGGACGGGGAGCGGCGGCCTTGGGGTCTCCGCCCTTGCCCTCCTCCTTCTTGGGCTCGGCGACCTGCTCCGGCCTGATCCGCACGGTCGCCTCCTCCGGCTCCGGCTGGAGCGGCGGCATCTGGGCCGTGGTCGTGTTCTCGTTCTCACCCTCGGACGACGGAGCGGCGGCCTTCGGGGCCTTCTTCTCCGGCTCGCCCTCGGGCTTCTTCGCGGCCTGGGGGGCCTTGCCCTCCTGCGGGCGTCCCTGGGCGGGCTTCTTCTCCTCGGCCTTGGGCTCGGGGGTCTCCGCCGGAGGGGTCGTCAGGTCCTCGCGGGACAGCCCCGCCTCCAGGGCACCGGACTTCTCCTCCGCGGTGAGCAGGTCGGCCAGTGTGGAGTGCATGTCCTTGAGCCGGCGCAGCGCCTCGGCGTGCGTGGCCGTGAGCGTGGCCAGACGGCGGTCGGCCGTGTCGTGGATCTTCTTGGCGCGGGCCTCGGCCTCGCTCAGCCGACGCTCGCCCTCCTTCTGAGCCTGGTCACGGAGCTGGTCCGCCTCCTTCTTCGCGCCGGAGACCATCTCGGTGGCCTCGGTGCGCGCGGAGGTGATGATGCGCTCGGCGTGCTCTTCGGCGTCCTTGCGCTGCTTGGCGACCTCGTCCTCGGCCTTCTTCTGGGCCTCCTTCACCTCGGACTCGGCCCGGGAGCGACGCTCCTTGGCCTCTTCCTCGGCGATCCTGAGGATCTCCGCCATGCGTTCGCTGATCTGCTCGTGTTCCGGCTTGACCTGGGCCTTCTCACGGGCGATGGCGAGATCGCGCTTGTACTGCTCCAGCTCGTCGTCCATCCGCTGCAAACGCTCGCGGAGGTCCTTGAACTGGTTGTCCACACGCACGCAGTAGTCGTCGACGTGCGCCTTGTCGTATCCGCCCTTGCGTACTGTTTGGAACCTGTCTTGTTGCAGTCCGCCGCCCGGCAACATATTGCTCATGTGCTCTTCATGTCCTTAACACCGTTGACTGCACGTCGCAGATGGTGAGAATTTGCCCCATACATGTTCAAGAACACCCTGGGAGTCTCTTTTGAGATTCATGCCCTGAGTGTCCGTCCCACGCCCCGGCCCGGCACGATGGAGGGGCATCGTCCGAGAGCGGAGCGTAACGCCGTGGACACCGTCCAGACGACCAAGGTAGGCACGCGCCGCGCCGCCGCGTCAAGAGCCCTGACGGCCACGGCGCCATGCGGACCCTGGTCACGTTCTTACTAAGGTATGCGCGATCATCCCCATACGGGGGCCGAGCGGTCAACTTCCTCGCCCCGGCCCCGGGGCCGACTCCGGGAAGGACCTCATCATGGCCGGCACACCTGACGAAAGAGACTTTGAACGGGTCGACGGACCACGGATCGGAAGCGCGCCCTTCGGGGAACCCCGGATCCATCCCACCGCCTGGATCGCCCCGGGAGCGGTCGTGGTCGGCCGGGTCAGGCTGGGCGAGCGGAGCAGCGTCTGGTACGGCTCCGTGTTGCGCGCCGACACCGAGGACATCGTGGTCGGCGACCGCGTCAACATCCAGGACCAGTGCGGACTGCACTCCGACCCCGGACAACCCGCGATCCTCCACGACGACGTGAGCCTGGGTCACAAGGCGATGGTGCACGGCGCCATCGTCGAGGAGGGCGCCCTCATCGGCATCGGCGCGATCGTCCTGGGCGGGGCCCGGGTCGGCAAGGGTGCGCTCGTGGCCGCCGGTTCCCTGGTCGCACCGGGCAAGGTGGTCCCTCCGAACACACTGTGGGCCGGGGTTCCGGGCAAGGTCGTCCGGGAACTGAACGACGACGACCGTCTCGTGCTGGAGCACACGCCGACCGCCTACGCCGGCTACGCGGTCCAGCACCAGGACGTCACCTGGCGCTGACCCCGCGCAGCCGGAACCCATCGCTCCGGCCGGCGCCTCGATCGGCCGCATGGTCCTCTCGGGTGAGGGGCCACGCGGTCGACGACCCCGATCTCCCCCGAAGGGAACGGACACTCTGTGACTAGCCCGGGTGGTCCGGGCACTGGCCCACACGAGTCATGCGCGATGGGTTCCGGCGTCGTAGCCTGAGAAGTGCTCGCGCCCTATGGGAGCGGTGTTCCGTCGCGCCCGCCCCCGTCCCGAAGGCGTGGGACATCCGGCCGACCGCCGGCGCCCCTGATGTCCAGCGACGCCGTCGTCGGAGGTGAGCGCGCGTGAACCATGGACTCGGGGTACGCGATCGTCTTCACGACCATGTCGCCCTCGACGAGATCGAACTGTACGCCGAGGTGCTCATCGCGGTGGCCGACGTCGACCGCAGACTCAGTCTCGTCGAGATCGACCGTGTCCTCGGGCTCGGTACCGGCTCCGCTCCGGAGGAGACGGGCGAGACCGTCCACGTGTCCGTCCGAGCCCCGAAACCCCGGCCACGCCCCCAGGCCCCCGCTCCTCGGGACCCGGACCCCGAGACACCCCGAGGGTCCGGCCCGGACCACCCCGACCGACCTCCGACGATGCGCGGACCGTTCCCCCAGGACGCCCCGCCGCCGCGGCCTCCCGCGCCCCGCTCCGAGGAGCCGCCGCCCACGTCGGGGTCTTCTCCGAGGGGCCCCCTCGATCGCCTCCCGACCCCTGCCGCCCCTGGGCTTCCCCGGGTGATCCCCGGCCCCGCCGGCGGACTGCGCGGACCGTTGCTCCTCCACGTTCTGACCCGAGGCCTGTGAGACCGAATCGGCGTCGATCGATGCCGATTCGGTCCGTTTCGGCCTGATCCGGCCACCCTTCTCCCGAGCGCCGACCCCCTCCACCGGGTACTGACCCTTCTGAGCCCTCCAGCCGCAGCACGGCAGGCCGCCCCTCAGGAGCACAGATGCGCGAACCCGACACCCCCGTCCCCGACCGCGGAGAAGAACCCGGCCCGCACCGCGTCGACGAGGAGCCCGACAACGCGCGCAGGATCACCTTCACCATCGCGGTCCTGGTGACGTTGGTCTTCCTGCTGATCACCGCCGCCGGCCTCGGCCGTCTCCTGTTGGGCGACGACGACGCGGAACCCTCGGCGGCGGATCCCTCTCCCACCGGTGAAGAGGCCCCCGAGGAGCCCGAGACCACGGAGGGTCCCGGCGGAGGGGACACCGTCTCCGACCCTCGCTCCGGTCTGGCCTACGCACTCGCCGGAGAGGGGTGGACACGGCTCGGAGACGACCAGGTCCCGCCCGAGTACACCTCCTACACGGTGTACGGGTCTCCGGAGGATCCGGGGGCCGTCATCGTCACCGGAGGCGAGGAGCTGGGCCCCCTGGAGCCCCTCGCGGCCACCGCCGTCTCCATGGCCACCCGCATGGTCGGCCACCTGGCCACCGATGGCGGCGACCTGTGGGTCGAACCGTCCGGAGCCACGGAGGTGAACGGCCACCCCGCCTTCGGAGCGACCATGGGCGACGATTCCGAATCCGACGAGGAGGCCTACGGTCGCTTCCTGGTGGTGGAGCTCGAGGGCGACCAGGGCGCGTTCGTGCTCGGCCTCAACACCGACGGCGGGGCCGAGGCCACCGCCGACATCGACGCGGCCTTCGACTCCCTCACCACCCTCTGAACCCCCACGAGCCCCCGTGCCGTCCAGGTCCAGGACGGCACGGGGCAGGGCGTCTCACAGCGGCAGGACCGCACGGAGCAGGAACCCGCCCTCGCCGGTCGGACTCCCGGAGACCGTGCCTCCCTGAGCGGCGACGCGCTCTCTGAGCCCGGTCAGTCCGTTGCCTCCGTTCGTGTCCTTCTCGGCCCCATGGGCCCGGTCGTTGTGGATCTCCAGCACCAGCGTGTCCGCGCTCGCGCCTTCGCCCCGCACCGGGATGAAGGTGATCTGGCACTGCTCGGCGTCGCTGTGCCGCAGCACGTTGGTACCGCCCTCGCGCACCACCCACGCCGCCAGCGCGGCGGTCCGGGGCGGTACGTCGAGCCCGTCCAGGCCGGTGATCGTGGTCGAGGTCCCGCCGGAATCCAGGACCGCGGTGACGGAGGAGATCTCCTGTTCCAGGTCGATCTCCCGATAGCCGTTCACCGCCGACCGCACCTGGCCGAGCGCCTCGCGTGCCAGGCTCCGGACCTCGGCCATCTCCGCGGCGGCGCGCTCCGGGGCCCGGTCCACGAGTCTGCCCGCCAGCTGGGCCTTGACCGACAGCGCGGAGAGACTGTGCCCGAGCAGGTCGTGCATGTCGCGGGCGAACCGGAGCCGCTCCTCGGTGACCGCCAGCCGGGCCCGGGCACGCTGCCCGGCCACCGCTTCGAGACTGACGTCCCACAACCAGATCGTCGAGACCGTGCCGCCGGCGAACAGCAGCGCGATGAGGACGGCGATCAGCCACACCAGGGCGTACAGACCGACGTTGAGCTCCGTTCCGAAGTCGTAGCCGGGCAGGAACAACAGCGGTGTCAGCAGAAGGGCGAAGGAGACCAGAAGGCTGGTCCGCCGTGGCGCGAGGAAGAGCCCGATCCCCCACCAGGTGCCGACCGTGAGCATGCCGGTCTCCGGAGACTGCAACAGGAACCCGGTGGCGATGAGAAGAACCAGGGAGGTCCAGTAGAGCGGCGGGGTCGGGGCCCGGTTCCCGTTCAGCCGTTCCCAGATCAGGACGTTGAGGATGACGCAGTTCACCATCGTGACCACCGTCCCCACGGCCGAGGGCCACAGGGTCCAGCCCATGTTCAGGGCGGTGACGAGGTCGAGCACACCCCAGAAGCACATGACCAGACCGTTGAACCCGAACAGGACCATGATGATGAGCCGGGCGATCCTGATCCGGTGATCGTCTCTCTCCTCCGAGGTCTCACCGACGGCCTCGGATCTGTGGGAAGCGCCCTCGTCGGTGATACCCGGGCCGGACGAAGCGGCGACCCCTGGAGCACCGCCCAGGCCACGTGCGGGGTGCTCGGTCGCGCTCACCACGGAGTGACCGCCCGCCATGGCACCCGGAGGAGGTGTGCCCTCCCGAACAGGAAGGACCGCTCTCAGCAGGAAGCCGCCGTCGGGGGTCCGCGCCGCCGTCAGGGAGCCGGAGTTGCGCTCGACACGATCGGCGAGCCCGGAGAGACCACCGGCCGATCCGGTCTCGTCCTCCTCCCCACCCTCGGCGTGGTCGTTGGCCATCTCCACGACCAGCTCGTGGGAGGTGCCATCGGCCGATTCCGCCATCGAGAAGTCGATCCGACACCGGCGTGCCCCGCTGTGCCGCAGCACGTTGGTACCGCCCTCGCGTACCACCCACGCCGCCAGCGCCGCCGTCTCCGAGGGCGGGTTCAGCCCCTCCAGCCCGGAGACCGTCGTGATGGTGTTGTTCGCCTCCAGGACCGAACGGACCGCGCGCACCTCGGTGCCCAGGTCGAGGTCGCGGTAGCCGCGGACCACCGAGCGGACCTGGTGGAGCGTGCTCCGGGCCAGTTCGTGCACCCGCCCGATCCGTTCCTTGGAGGCCTCGGGGTCGGTGTCCACCAGGGTCTCCGCCCTGCGCGCCCCGACCTCCAACGCGCTCAGCTCGTGACCCAGCAGGCCGCGCATGTCCTCCGCGAACCGGAGTCGCTCCTCGTTCACCGCCAACCGGGCCCTGGCGCGCTCGCCCTCCACCGCCTCCCTGGTGGCGTCCCACAGCCAGAAGACCGGCAGGCAGGCGAACCAGGCCACCAGGACGATCAGGAGGAACACGACGGAGAGGAAGATGAGAAAGGGCCATGACTCGCCGTACGGCCCATAGAGGAGCGTGTGGCCGCCCAGCAGGAGGAGGCACAGGGGGATCACGTAGCGGGTCCGCGACCAGGTGCTCATGAAGGAGAGCAGGCACAGAACGTTCGCGACGAGACCGATCACGTGCAGCGGCGTCCGGAACAGAAGGCACACCAGGACGAGCGACCCCACCAGCCCCCAGTACAGGCGCGGGTCGGCCTCCCGTCTTCCGTTCAACCGCTGCCGGGTCATCGCCCATCCCAGCACCGTCATGACGAGGCAGAGGAGGAGGGCCACCACGGCCGGGCCGCTCTCGGTGACCGGCGTGCCCGGCGTCAGACGACCGGGGAAGTACAGCTCGTAGAGGGCCCAGACGGGGAAGACCAGCGCCTGA
This sequence comes from Nocardiopsis alba, assembly GCF_000710955.1. NCBI lineage: Bacteria > Bacillati > Actinomycetota > Actinomycetes > Streptosporangiales > Nocardiopsidaceae > Nocardiopsis > Nocardiopsis alba. The sequence goes on along the minus strand of NZ_BAZE01000010.1, from coordinate 124,347 downwards.
GAGGACAGGGTCCACAGGACGATCCACTTCAGGATCCGCTGTCGCCGGGTGTAGTTCCCACCCGCCCCGCCGTCCTCGGAGGTTCCGGCCGCGTCGCCTCCGATGACGGAGACCTCACGGTCGTCGGTCGTGTCCGACCCGCTCGCGACCATCGCCCCACCCACCTCGCCTTCACCGGTATCCGGTACACCCACTCTGTCCGGCACACCCCTTCCACGTTAGGTCGTGGAAGGACCCTCCGAACGCTCGTCCACAGGGCGGATTCCGGTCGTGGACGTGTTCGTGCCGGGAAGGCCCCCGTCCCGGGCCTCCCCGGCATCCCCGTCCGGCACCGTCACGGTCGACGGGGGTCCCACTTGAAGAAGCGACCGACGGCCAGCGCCAGGATCACGATCCACACGAGCATCACCGCGATGGAGGGGAGCGAGGCCGTCCACAGTTCCAGGGTCCCCACCGCCTCGGCGCCCTCGAAGCCACCGAAGACGTCGTACCCGGTGTAGGCGGCCTGGGCCATCTCCGCCGCCGGCGCGACCGGGAGAAGGCCCGCGACCGCCCCCACAGGGCCGGGCATCAGTTCGAGGGGGAAGAAGATCCCGCCGGTCATCAGTAGGAACAGCATCGGGAGGGTCGAGAACATCTGCGCGGACTCGGCGTTGCGCACCAGCGACGTGATCAGCAGGCCTACGAAGGTCATGGCCGTGGTGCACAGCAGCACCGCCACGCCCAGCAGGACGGGGTCGGCCGGCGTCGTACCGTTCATGGCGGAGATCACGGCTACCACCAGGGCGGTGAGCAGCAGGGTGAAGAGCAGGACGAGCAGGGTCACCCCGCCGAAGATCGCCGCCCTCGGCACCCCGCTCACACGGAGCCGCTTGAGGACCAACGACTCCCGGCGCGCGGCGAACACGTTGGAGGCGTGACCGATGCCCAGCATCAGACCGATACCGAGGAGCGCGGCCGCGATCGAGAGGTCGGTGGTGGTGTAGTCACCGAAGGCCGGAGCGCTGGGCATCGACATCAAGGGGACGAACAGCACCATCGGCATCAGCAGGTACAGCCAGGCCGTCTGGTAGCGCACGAAGAGGGTGAACTCGGTGCGGGTCAGACGTAGGGTCTGCGCGAACACGCTCGGGGCGGTCCGGGTGCCGGAGGCCCCCCGGTCGGAGGTTCGTACGGTGGTCGTGCTCATCGTGTTCCTCTGTTTCCTGCGGGTCTGTGGGAGATCGGGGTCGCGCGATGGTCGGCGCGTGGTCCCGGTGGCGCGGATCCGGCCGGTCACTCGGCGAGCAGGTCGGCGGTGCCGTCCGCGACCTGGAGGAAGACGTCCTCCAGGGAGGCACCGCGGACCTGGAGGTGCCGCAGGACCGTCCCCCGAGCGGTCGCCCAGGCCAGCAGGGCGGCGACGGCGTGGTGGGCCCGGTCGGCCACGCCTCCCCCGGTGACCGTGTAGGTGGCCCAGAGGGCCTGATCCCGGGTCTCGACCTCGCATCGTGCGCCCTCGACCTCGGGCAGGTCGGCCGTGCGCACCTCGTCGGGCACCTGGAAGCCCACCCGGTCGCCCCAGCCCGCGAGGACGTCGGCCAGGGTGCCCTCCACGTGGATCTCACCGCGGTGCATGATGGCCAGGCGGTCGGCGAGGCGCTCGGCCTCCTCCAGGTAGTGCGTGGTGAGCAGGATCGCCACCCCGCTCGCCTTGAGGTCGTTGACGATCCGCCAGGTCTCGTGCCTGGCCTCGGTGTCCATGCCCGTCGTGGGCTCGTCCAGGTAGAGGACCTCGGGCCGGGAGATGAGCGCCGACGCCAGGTCCAGGCGGCGCTTCTGACCTCCGGAGAGCTGACGGACGCGCAGCCCGCGCTTCTCGGTCAGGTCGACCAACTCCAGGACCTCGTCGACGTCCCGGGGGTCGGCGGCCAGGTCCCTGGTGAGGACGAGGTTCTCCTCGACGCTGAGATCGTCCATGAGTCCGCTGCCCTGAAGGACCGCGTCGGCGCGCTCGCGGACCCCGGCGGGCTGGCCGAAGGGGTCCTGCCCGAAGATCCGTGCCATGCCGGAGGAGGGCTTTCGGAAGCCCTCCAGGGTCTCGATGGTGGTGGTCTTCCCCGCGCCGTTGGTGCCGAGGAGGGCGAAGAGCTCTCCGGGGCGGATCTCGAAGGAGACCCCCTTGACGGCCTCGAAATCGCCGTACCTCTGTCGAAGGTCGCGGACGACCACCGTCGGTTCCGCGGTGGTGTGGGGGGCACCGTTCTCGACGGCCGTGGCGGTGTTCTGTGTCGTCATGTTCCGAGGATCCCGTGGGCGAGGGTGCTCGCGACAGACGCCGCTGTCACCGTTCCCTCATGTCAGGCGCCCGTCCGGACCACTGACAAATGTCATCTCCGCTCCTCGCCTCGACCCGTTCATACGACGGAAGGGGCGGGACACCTCTCGGTGTCCCGCCCCTTCCGTTCGCGGGTTCGGGCTCCTAAGGGAACCTCACCGCCTGTCAGGCCTCGGCCGGCTCCTTCGTCTCGCCCTCGGCCGGGTTCTCACCCTTGACCGAGCGGAGCAGGAGCTGGGAGACGTCCACGACCTCCAGCGATTCCTTCGCCTCGCCGGCGGACTTCTTCTCGTTGATCGCGTCGCCGAGCATGACCTGGCAGAACGGGCACGCGGTGGACACGGTGTCGGGGTTGGTGGTCAGCGCCTCGTCCACACGCTCGGTGTTGATGCGCTTGCCGATCCGCTCCTCCATCCACATGCGGGCACCACCGGCGCCGCAGCAGAAGCCCCGCTCCTTGTGGCGGTGCATCTCCTGGGTCTTGACCCCGGGCACCTGCGCCATGATGTCGCGCGGCGGCGTGTACACCTTGTTGTGCCGACCCAGGAAGCAGGGGTCGTGGTAGGTGATGTTCTCGTCGATCGAGCTCACCGGGGTCAGACGCCCCTCCTCCACCAGCTTGGCCAGGAGCTGGCTGTGGTGGACGACCTCGTAGGTACCGCCGAGCTGCGGGTACTCCTTGGCCAGGGTGTTGAAGCAGTGCGGGCAGCTCGCCACGATCTTCGTGACACCGGCTTCGTTGAGCGTCTCGACGTTCTGCTGGGCCAGCATCTGGAAGACGTACTCCATGCCGAGGCGACGCGCCGGGTCGCCGGTGCAGGCCTCCATGCCGCCCAGGACCGCGAACTTCACCCCCGCGATGTCCAGGAGTTCGGCGATGGCCTTCGTGGTCTTCTTCGCCCGGTCCTCCAGGGCACCGGCGCAGCCGACCCAGAAGAGGTACTCGGTGTCCTCGTCGAGCTTGTCGTCGACGACCGTCACCTCGACCGGGTTCTCCTGGGAGGCGAGCTCCTCGATCCAGTCCATGCGCCGGTCCTCGGCCATGCCCCAGGGGTTGCCCTTGTTCTCCAGGTTCTTCAGGAGCGTGTTGGCCTCGGAGGGGAAGTTGGACTCGACCATGACCTGGTAGCGACGCATGTCCAGGATGTGGTCGATGTGCTCGATGTCCACCGGGCACTGCTCGACGCAGGCGCCGCAGTTGGTGCAGGACCACAACTCGTCGGGGTGGATGACGCCACCCTCCTCCTCGGTGCCGACCAGCGGCTTGTTGAGGAGGGCGAGGACGTCGACGCCCGCGTGGCTCTCGTCCGGAGCCTCGGCGAGGGTCTCCTCGGTGATGCCCTTGAGGAGGTACGGGGCCTTCTCGTAGGTGTGCGCCTGGAGGTCGAGGATGACCTTCTTCGGCGACAGCGGCTTACCGGTGTTCCAGGCGGGGCACTGGGACTGGCAACGGCCGCACTCGGTGCAGCTCGTGAAGTCCAGCAGCCCCTTCCAGGTGAAGTCCTCCAGCTTGCCCGCGCCGAACGGGTCCTCGTCCGGGTCGGCCTCCTCGAAGTCGAGGGGCTTGGTACCGGACTTGTCCATCATCTGCTTGGCGGCGCCCAGGGACGGGGAACCGTCGGCGTTGCGCTTGAAGTAGATGTTGACCGGGGCGATGAAGCGGTGCCAGCCGATGCCCATGGTGAGCTTGAAGTACAGCACCATGAAGAACAGGTAGCTGATGATCAGCTTGAACGCGGCCACCAGGGCGATGGCCGGTTCGGCGACCGCGGCGTCGGTCGGCATGACGGAGCCGATGGCGTGCGAGATCGGCGTGGCCCAGGTCGGGAACGGGAAGTCGCCGATGCCGACCTTGAGGCCGCGGATCACGAAGATCGAGATCAGCAGGCCCCACAGGTAGGCCTCGACGTAGTACGCGGTCCACGTCTTGGAGTTGTAGAAGCGGGAGTCGCGGCCCTTGCGGTGGGGACCGTTCAGCAGACGGTAGACGGTCAGGCCGACGATGCTGATGAGGCTGGCGCCCGCGATGATCTCGATGGCCAGACCGTAGAGGGTCCAGTCGTGGATGATCGGCAGCTTGAAGTGCGGATCGAAGGTCTCGCCCTGCGCTTCGATGACCGTGAAGACCAGGAGCGGGAAGGAGACCATCACGAACCAGTGGGCGACACCCACCCACGGTCGCTTGAGCATCCTCGTGTGCCCGAGGATCTCGATGAGGGTCATCGTGAGCCGTTGCCCGAACGGCCCCTTCCGCTCCGGCTCCACCGTTCGGCCGACACCCACGGTTCGCACGATCTGGCGGATGCCCAGACCGAACAAGGTGAACGCGACCACGGCGAAGACCGAGGTGATGATGCCCAGCGTCAAGTACAGGGGTTGCATCGTCCGTGGCCTCCCATCCTGCTTCTCGTCGTCCGGTGCGCCACACACCGGCACCGACAGTTGATGTTACTAGCGAGTAATGGCTCGGAGTCCATCGGCCGCCCACTAGGAGCCGGCGCGCCGTCCTTCTCTCGCCTTACGCGCACATGGCACGGCCTCCGGACCGCCTCGCGCGAGAGCCAACCGTAGCCGCCTCTCGCCGACCGAGCGCCACGCGGGCCCACACGAGCCCCGCCCGACGCACCATGCCCCCTATGTAATCGGACCTCGGAGCCACGCGGGAGCATCCGGACCCCCGTGGAGCCGTCCGCCGTGTCGCGCGCCGACCGGGATCACTCCTCCCCCTCGAGCCCCGGACGCCCCCGGAACACCCCTGAGGCCTCCCCCGACTCCCCGGATATTCCGGGTCAAGGATGTCCCCGAGTTCGCCCGGGGTTCCCCCATTTCCACGTGAAAGACGCCCTGGTCGGGAACATCCCCACGCGGCCGACCGTTGTCAGGGCGAGAGAAGTAACTTGAGTCGGGTCGACTCAACTGACTTGACAGCCCCCACCCGACGAAGCAAACTTACGTCCGAACGACTCAACTTTGACGGAGGTACCAACCATGGCACGTGCGGTCGGAATCGACCTCGGTACGACGAACTCGTGTGTCGCTGTCCTCGAGGGCGGCGAACCGACGGTCATCACCAACGCCGAGGGCTCCCGCACCACCCCTTCGGTCGTGGCCTTCGCCAAGAACGGCGAGGTGCTCGTCGGTGAGGTGGCCAAGCGTCAGGCCGTCACCAACGTCGACCGGACCATCCGTTCGGTGAAGCGCCACATCGGCACCGACTGGTCGGTGAAGATCGACGACAAGAGCTTCAACCCGCAGCAGATCAGCGCCTTCATCCTGCAGAAGCTCAAGCGCGACGCCGAGGCCTACCTGGGCGAGGACGTGACCGACGCGGTCATCACCGTCCCGGCCTACTTCAGCGACTCCCAGCGTCAGGCCACCAAGGAGGCCGGCACGATCGCGGGTCTGAACGTCCTGCGCATCATCAACGAGCCGACCTCGGCCGCTCTCTCCTACCACCTGGAGAAGGAGGACGAGGCCACCATCCTGGTCTACGACCTCGGTGGCGGTACCTTCGACGTCTCCCTCCTGGAGGTCGGCGACGGCGTCGTGGAGGTCAAGGCGACCAACGGCGACAACCACCTCGGTGGCGACGACTGGGACCAGGCCGTCGTCAACTGGCTGGTCGAGAAGTTCAAGAACTCCAACGGCGTCGACCTGTCCAAGGACAAGATGGCGCTCCAGCGTCTGCGCGAGGCCGCCGAGAAGGCCAAGATCGAGCTGTCCAGCTCCAGCGAGACGCAGATCAACCTGCCCTACATCACGGCCTCCGCCGAGGGCCCGCTGCACCTGGACGAGAAGCTCACCCGCGCCGAGTTCCAGCGCCTGACCTCCGACCTGGTCGAGCGGACCAAGACCCCGTTCCAGCAGGTCATCAAGGACGCCGGGATCAGCCTGGACCAGATCGACCACGTCGTCCTGGTCGGTGGCTCGACCCGTATGCCCGCCATCGCCGACCTGGTCAAGGAGATGACCGGCGGCAAGGAGCCCAACAAGGGCGTGAACCCGGACGAGGTCGTGGCCATCGGTGCCGCCCTCCAGGCCGGTGTTCTCAAGGGCGAGGTCAAGGACGTCCTCCTGCTCGACGTCACCCCGCTGTCGCTGGGCATCGAGACCAAGGGCGGCGTGTTCACCAAGCTCATCGAGCGCAACACCACCATCCCGACCAAGCGGTCGGAGATCTTCACGACGGCCGACGACAACCAGCCGTCCGTGCAGATCCAGGTGTACCAGGGTGAGCGCGACATCGCCCAGTACAACAAGAAGCTGGGCGTCTTCGACCTGACCGGTCTGCCCCCGGCGCCGCGCGGCGTCCCGCAGATCGAGGTCACCTTCGACATCGACGCCAACGGCATCGTCAGCGTCACCGCGAAGGACCTGGGCACCGGCAAGGAGCAGTCCGTCACCATCTCCGGTGGTTCGGCGATGTCCAAGGACGACATCGACCAGATGGTCCGCGACGCCGAGCAGTACGCCGAGGAGGACCGCAAGCGCCGCGAGGAGGCTGAGGTCCGCAACAACGCCGAGTCCCTCGTCTACCAGACCGAGAAGGTCATCAAGGACAACGAGGACAAGATCCCGGCGGACGTGCGCTCCGAGACCGAGGCCGCCGTCGGCGAGCTGAAGACCGCGCTGGAGGGCACCGACACCGAGGCCATCCGCGGCGCCAGCGAGAAGGTCGCGCTGGCCAGCCAGAAGATCGGTTCGGCCATCTACAGCCAGGGCCAGCAGGGCGAGGGCGCCGGTCAGCCCGGCGGTGAGGGCGCGGACGCCTCCGCCGACGACGCCGACGTCGTGGACGCCGAGATCGTCGACGAGGACAACGGCAAGGGCGACAAGCAGGGTTCCTGAACCCCGAGAGTCCGCTGAGAGCCGAGGAAGGAGGGCACGTAGGACATGGCGCTGTCGGATAAGAGCGACCCCGACACCGGTGACGGTGACCAGAACCAGGGTCCGGTGATCCGCGACAACCGCAGGATCGACCCCGAGACCGGTGAGGTCCGAGACCCCGAGGCGAAGAAGTCCGAGGAGGCCGAGGTCTCCGAGGAGGACGAGGCGACCGAGGTCGAAGCCGAGGTCGAGGACATCCCCGAGATTCCGGACACCCCGGAGTCGGTGGTGAGCGAGGCGATCAACGCCGACGAGCGGGTCGTCGAACTCACCAACGACATCAAGCGGGTGCAGGCGGAGTACTCCAACTACCGCAAGCGGGTCGAGCGCGACCGTGTGGCCGTCCGAGAGGTGGCCACCGCCCAGGTCGTCGGCGAGCTTCTGCCGGTCCTGGACGACATCGGCCGCGCCCGTGACCACGACGAGCTCAACGGAGGGTTCAAGGCGGTGGGCGAGGCCTTGGAGGCCACGGTCACCAAGTTGGGCCTGGAGAAGTACGGCGAGCAGGGCGACGAGTTCGACCCGAACGTGCACGAGGCCCTCACCCTGGTGCCGGTTCCGAACATCTCCGCGCAGACGGTGATCGAGGTGTTCCAGCCGGGGTACCGCATCGGAGAGAGGATTCTTCGTCCGGCCCGTGTGGTCGTCGGAGAGCCCATGGGCGACGAGTCGGAGACCGCCGAGGCGGCCGCCGACGAACCCGCGGACTCCACCGAGGACGGCGAGGACAAGAAGTAGCCGGTCACGCCGGTCCGGGCGCCACGAGGGCGTCCGGCCGCGGGCCCGGGCCCGTGGCGTAGGACCTGTGGCCGTGAGCGACGTGAGATCGTCGGTCACGGCCACAGGCCGACCCCGGCCCCGTACGGAACGGGGCCACGTGTAAACATCGAACACCACCGGCACCAGCGGGGAGAAGGCACCAGTCGATGAGCACCAAGGACTACCTGGAGAAGGACTACTACAAGGTCCTCGGCGTCTCAAAGACCGCCACCAAGGACGAGATCCGCTCGTCCTACCGCAAGCTGGCCCGTGAGAACCACCCCGACGCCAACCGGGACGACCCGAAGGCGGAGGACCGCTTCAAGGAGATCTCCGAGGCGTACAACGTCCTGTCGGACGACAAGCGCCGCAAGGAGTACGACGAGGCCCGCTCGATGTTCGGCGGCTCCTACCGCCCCGGTGGCGGCACCGGACCCGGTGGCTTCGACATGAGCGACATCTTCGGTCAGGGCTCCGGCGGGGGCGGGGCGCCCGGCGGCGAACGCCTGAGCGACCTGTTCGGCGGGTTGTTCGGCAACCGCGGCCGCGCGGGTCAGGCGACCCGCAGCAGGCGCGGCGCCGACGTCGAGACCGAGACCACTCTGACCTTCCGCGAGGCCGCGGACGGGGTGACCCGTTCGTTCCAGCTGAGCAGCGAGGCCGCCTGCCCGACCTGTAAGGGGACGGGCGCACGCGCCGGTTCGGCCCCGCGCATGTGCCCGAAGTGCTCCGGCACCGGGCACGAGAGCACCAACCTGGGCGGCTTCTCGCTGTCCGAGCCGTGCAGCGAGTGCAAGGGGCGCGGCCTCGTGGTCGACGACCCCTGTCCCACCTGCAACGGCAGCGGGCGTGGCAAGAGCACCCGCACCATCCAGACCCGGATCCCGGCCGGCGTGTCCGACGGACAGCGGATCCGGATCAAGGGCAAGGGGGCCCCGGGCGAGCACGGCGGCCCCGCCGGTGACCTGTACGTCGTCGTCCATGTGAAGGGCCACCCGGTGTTCGGCAGGAGCGGTGACAACGTCACCATCAAGGTTCCGGTGACCTTCCCCGAGGCGGCGCTCGGCGCCGACGTGCGGGTTCCGACCCTGGGCGGCTTCCCGGTGACCGTGAAGGTCCCGCCGGGCACCCAGAACGGGCGCACGCTGCGGGTCCGCGGCAAGGGCGCCACCCGTAAGGACGGCACCATCGGCGACATGCTGGTCACCTTCGAGGTGGCGGTGCCACAGACACTCAACGGCGACGCGCGCGAGGCGCTGGAGAAGTTCCGCGCCGCGACGTCGGACTACGACCCGCGCGACGGGCTCGAAGCGCGGGCGAAGGGCGCGTGAGAGTCGTGAACGATCCTTCCTTCGGCGTCGATGCCCCGGTCTACGTGATCTCCGTGGCCGCGGAACTGGCCGGTATGCACCCGCAGACACTGCGCCAGTACGACCGTCTGGGGATCGTGTCGCCCGGCCGTGCGTCCGGGCGGGGCCGGCGCTACTCCATGCGTGACATACAGACGTTGCGCGAGGTGCAGCGTCTGTCCCAGGAGGAGGGCGTCAACCTCGCCGGGATCAAGCGGATCCTGGAGCTGCAACACGAGGTGGACCAGCTGCGTGAGCAGGTGTTCCACCTCGCCAACGAACTGGAGGCGGCGCGCCGGGCGGTGTCCCGGCGCGGCCGCCCCGCCCACCCCGAGGGTGGGCCGGTCCGCGGGGAGCTGGTGCGCCGCACCCGCGTGACGATCTTCAATACGGCCACCGATCCCGAGGAGCGCCCCGAGCGGGGCGGCGGCCTCGGGGACACCGGCGACAACCGCGGACAGAGCGGGCCCGACCAGGGCTGAGAGGTCGGACCGACGGCGCCCGGGACCCCGGGGGTCGATGTCCACGGCGCGGCGGAGTCGGCCGCTTTCGATCACTCTGAGTGACACTTCATGCGGAGGGAGTCACGTAATCATGAACTACAAGCTCACCCGGAAGAGCCAGGAGGCGTTGGCCGACGCCATCCGCCAGGCCACGTCCGACGGCAGCCCCCAGACCGAGCCGCTGCACCTGCTGAACGCTCTGCTGAACCAGGCCGAGGGCATCACCAGGCCGCTGCTCAAGGAGGTCGGGGCCGACCCCGACCTGATCAAGGACAAGGTCGAGGCGGCGATCGGCGGGCTGCCGAAGGCCTCGGGGGCCACGGTCGGCTCTCCCAGCTCCTCGCGCCAGCTCATCGTCTCCCTCAACACCGCCGCCCAGCGCGCGCAGCGGATGGAGGACGAGTACGTCTCCACCGAACACCTGTTGGTGGGGCTGGCCACCGACGGCGGGGAGGCCTCACGGATCCTCAAGGAGGCGGGCGCCGGCCCGGACGAGCTCCTGGAGGCCTTCGAGAGGGTGCGCGGCACCGGACGGGTCACCTCGGAGAACCCCGAGGACACCTACCAGTCCCTGGAGAAGTTCGGTGTGGACCTCACCGAACGCGCCCGCGAGGGCAAGGTCGACCCGGTGATCGGCCGCGACGGAGAGATCCGCCGCGTCATCCAGGTCCTGAGCCGGCGCACCAAGAACAACCCCGTCCTCATCGGCGAGCCCGGCGTGGGCAAGACCGCCGTGGTCGAGGGCCTCGCCCAGCGCATCGTGGCCGGCGACGTGCCCCAGTCCCTGCTCGGCAAGCGCCTGATCAGCCTGGATCTGTCCGCGATGGTCGCCGGGGCCAAGTACAGGGGCGAGTTCGAGGAACGTCTCAAGGCCGTGCTCTCCGAGATCAAGGAGTCCGAGGGCCAGGTCATCACGTTCATCGACGAACTGCACACCATGGTGGGCGCGGGCGCCGCCGAGGGCGCCATGGACGCCGGCAACATGCTCAAGCCCATGCTGGCCCGCGGCGAGCTGCGCATGGTCGGCGCCACCACCCTGGACGAGTACCGGGAACGGATCGAGAAGGATCCCGCCCTGGAACGCCGTTTCCAGCAGGTGTTCGTCGGCGAGCCGTCGGCGACCGACACCATCGCGATCCTGCGCGGTCTCAAGGGGCGCTACGAGGCCCACCACAAGGTGCAGATCTCCGACTCGGCCCTGGTCGCCGCCGCGACCCTGTCCGACCGCTACATCACCGCGCGCTTCCTCCCGGACAAGGCCATCGACCTCATCGACGAGGCCGCCTCCCGCCTGCGCATGGAGATCGACTCCAGCCCCGTGGAGATCGACGAGCTGCGCCGTATCGTCGACCGTCTCAAGATGGAGGAGATGGCACTCGACAAGGAGTCCGACACCGCCAGCCGGCAGCGGTTGGAGCGGCTGCGCTCCGACCTCGCCGACAAGCAGGAACGGCTCAACGGCCTGGTGGCCCGCTGGGAACAGGAGAAGGCCGGCCTCAACCGGGTCGGTGAGCTCAAGGGACGGCTGGACGACCTGCGCACCAAGGCCGAACTGGCCGAACGCGAGGGCCGCTTCGAAGAGGCCTCCCGGCTGATGTACGGGGACATCCCGCAGCTGGAGAAGCAGATCGAGGAGGCCTCCAAGGCCGAGGAGGACGCCGAGGAGTCCGGCGGCGCCCAGGACGACCCCATGGTCAAGGACGAGGTGGGCGCCGACGAGGTCGCCGACGTCGTCTCCTCCTGGACCGGGATCCCCGTGGGCCGGCTGATGGAGGGCGAGACCTCCAAGCTGCTGCGCATGGAGGACGAGCTGGGCCGACGCCTCATCGGCCAGAAGGACGCGGTGGCCGCCGTGTCCGACGCGGTGCGTCGGGCCCGGGCCGGCATCTCCGACCCGGACCGCCCCACCGGTTCGTTCCTGTTCCTGGGTCCGACCGGTGTCGGTAAGACCGAGCTGGCCAAGGCCCTCGCCGAGTTCCTGTTCGACGACGAACGCGCGATCGTGCGCATCGACATGAGCGAGTACTCGGAGAAGCACTCGGTGTCGCGTCTGGTGGGAGCGCCTCCCGGATACGTCGGCTACGAGGAGGGCGGCCAGCTCACCGAGGCGGTACGCCGCCGCCCCTACACCGTGGTGCTGTTGGACGAGGTGGAGAAGGCCCACCTGGAGGTGTTCGACACCCTGCTCCAGGTGCTGGACGACGGTCGCCTGACCGACGGCCAGGGCCGCCAGGTGGACTTCCGCAACACCATCCTCATCCTCACCTCCAACCTGGGTTCGCCGTTCCTGGTGGACCAGACGCTGGAGGAGTCGGTGCGCAGGGAACGCGTGATGAACGTGGTGCGCTCCACCTTCAAGCCGGAGTTCCTCAACCGACTGGACGACGTGATCATGTTCGACGCGCTGTCCACCGAGGACCTGACCCGGATCGTCGACCTCCAGGTCGACAAGCTGGCCCGGCGTCTGGCCGACCGGCGCCTCACCCTGGAGGTCACCGAGGCCGCCCGCGAGTGGCTGGGTTTGACCGGCTACGACCCGAACTACGGGGCCCGACCGCTGCGACGCCTGGTGCAGTCCTCGATCGGCGACCCGCTCGCCAGGGAGCTGCTCTCCGGCGACCTCTCCGAGGGCGACACCGTCTTCGTGGACGTGGACGACGCCCGGGAGCGCCTGACCGTGGCCACCCGCAAGGCCGAGGAGCCCGAACTCCCGGCCTGATCCGTACGGCGAGGGGCCGCGTCCGACGAAACGGACGCGGCCCCTCGTGTTCCACGAATTCCACGAACCCCGGGCTCGCGGAGGCTCCCTGGGTACCCTGGTCCCAGGAGTCCGCGACGCGTTCCGGAACCCGCGCCACGGCGGAAGGGGCCGTACACCATGACCGTGATCGACCACCTCTCACCGAGATCTCCCGTCGAGAAGCTGAGCATCGAACAGTTCGAGGTCATCGCCAGGGCCGCGGCCCGTGAGGACGTCACCCTCGAGTACCTCAACGGACAGATGGAGATCCGGACCGTGCCCGACAGCGACCGCAACGCGATCCTCATGTGGTTGATGCGTCAGTTCATGACGCAGAGGGCCGATCTGGACCTGAACGTCACCGGCCAGGGTCTGAAGGTGGATTCCTACCGCAAGGGCCGGGCACGCCCGGACGGCATCCTCGCCCCCGTCGACCATTTCGCGGGCCAAGGCGAATGGGCGGACCCCCAGGGAGTCCTCGCCGTCGTCGAGGTCACCTCATGGGACTCCGACACCAACTCCCGGGATCGGGTCGAGAAGGCACACGCCTACGCCGCCTGCGACATCGAGGTCTATCTGCTCGTCGACCGCGACGATGACAGCGTCACCGTCCACAGCGAGCCGTTGAAAGGCCGCTACCGCAACATCAACAAGCTCGGCTACGGTCACACCGTCGAGATCCCGGGGGTCGAGGTCACTCTGAACACCGACGGGCTCAAGCGCTACGCCCGCTGATCCGCGCACCAAGGGGCCGCGTCCGACGAAACGGACGCGGCCCCTCGTGTCGTACGGGTCAGGCCAGGGCCAGGGCCGATCCGAACAGGAAGTAGAGGATCACCAGGCCCACCGTGATGGCCAGGCCGATACCCATCGTCCTCCAGGCGTAGCGGACGAACCGTTCCTGCTCGGCCGGCTCGTGCTCCTTGGTCATGGCGACCACGGAGAAGACGATCGCGATGATGCCGCAGATCTGGTTACAGCACAGGGTCATCAGGATCGACCAGATCAGCGCGCTGACCGGGCTACCGCTCGAGGACGAACCGTACTGGGGAGCGGGGCCGGAGGGGTACGACACGGGGGAACCTCTTCACGTCGGGGGAAGAACCACCCCCTTGGACGTCGGAGGGCGGGCTCCGGTTTCCACCGTCCCCGAGACCCGGAGGCCACGTCCGACGAGAGGGAGATCCGCGTCCGGTCCGTGGTCCTGCCCGCCACGGGTCCCGGCGCAGGGGTGGCGTCGACTCCGTTCAAGAGGCGAGCAGCCGGGCCTCGACCTCCGGGTCGAGTCCCAGTCGGGGCCACCCTTCGCGTTGAGGAGCCGTGCCGCCGATGGACTCCAGCCACGCCCAGGTGTCGGCGACGGTCTCGGCCACCGGGCGGCAGCGCAGACCGGTGGCGAGCGCGCGCCCCACGTCACCCTGGTGCATGCTCCCGTGCGGCTCGCCCGGTGGAAGCCAGACCGGCAGGTCCGTCCACGGCCGCACACCGGCCTCGACGATCACCTCGGGATCGAACCAGCGGAACACCGCATCGGAGCCGGTCGCCTCCCGACAGGCGGTCAGCAGCCCCTCCATGGTGGTGTGACCAGTGGGAGAGACCAGGTTGAACGGCCCGCCCGATCCCTTCTCGATCGCGTCCAGCGTCCACACGGCCAGGTCTCTGGCGTCGATGTACTGCAACGGCAGATCACGGGGGCCGGGCGCCAGGACGGTGCCGCCCCGGGCGATCCTCCCCAGCCACCAGGGGAGTCGACCGATGTTCTCGTACGGGCCGAGGATGAGACCGGCCCGCACGAAGAGGGCGCGATCTCCCAGCACCGCCTCGGCGGCCAGTTCACCCCCGCGCTTGGCCCGCGCGTAGTCGGTACCGTCGTCCTCGGGCGAGGACTCCACCGTCGGAGCGGTCTCGTCCGCCCCCGCCGGGATGATCATCCCGTGCACGGAACGGCTGGAGATATAGGCATAGCGATCGACCCGCTCCGAGAGCAGACGCGCGGCGGCGGTCACCGCGGCGGGCGCGCCCGACCAGGTGTCGACGACGGCGTCCCACTCCCCCGTCTCCAGCTCGGCCAGACCACCCTCCTCCGTGCGGTCCCCTTTCCGGACCTCCACCCCGGAGGGCGGCTCATGCCGTCCCCGATGGAAGACCGTGGTCTCCCGGCCTCGGGCGAGGGCCTCCTCCACGACGGCCCGCCCCACGAACTCCGTACCACCCAGAACCAGAAGTCTCATGGGGAGATTCTGATCCGGGACCACCGAACGCGCCAGGGGGTACTGCCACCGGCAGAACCGGGGGCTCCCTACCGTCGATCGCCGGGCCGCGCGCGCTCCACCATCAGTTCGCGTTCGCGCTCGTTGCGGGTGAGCCTCGCGGCCCGTTCGTGCTCGGTCCGCGCCTCGTCCTCGCGTCCCAGCCGCCGCAACAGGTCTCCACGGACCGCGGGAAGCAGGTGGTAGTCGGCCAGGGCACCCGAATCACGCAGCGCGTCGACGATACGCAGGGCGGGCTCCGGGCCGAAGGCCATCGACACCGCCACCGCCCGATTCAGCTCGACCACCGGCGACCCGGTGCGCCGGACCAAGGCCTCGTACAGGGCCGCGATGGCTCGCCAGTCGGTGTCCTCCGCGGTCACGGCGACGGCGTGCGCGGCGGCGATCCCGGCCTGGAGCGAGTAGACGCCCCGTTCGGCGGGGTCCTCCGGAAGCGAGGCCATCAGGGCCTTCATCCCCCGTCCGATGAGCAGCCGGTCCCAGCGTGAACGGTCCTGTTCGGCGAGCGGCACGGGAGACCCGTCGGTGCCCACCCTCGCGCGGAAACGGGAGGCCTGGAGCTCCATGAGCGCGAGCAGACCGTGCGCCTCGGGTTCCGAGGGCGTCAACGCGACGAGGACCCGCCCAAGACGCATGGCCTCGTCGCACAGTTCGGGCCGCAGCCAGCGGTCCCCCGAGGTGGCCGTGTACCCCTCGTTGAACACCAGGTAGAGGACTTCGAGGACGTCGGAGAGCCGCGCGTCGCGTTCCTCTCCGGACGGTACTTCGAAGGGCACCCTCTTCGCGGCCAGGGTCCTCTTGGCCCGCACGATGCGTTGGGCGACGGTGGCCTCCGGAACGAGGAAGGCACGGGCGATCTCGTCGGTGGTGAGCCCGCCGAGCATGCGCAGAGTGAGCGCGATCCGGGCCGAGGTCGACAGCACCGGGTGGCAGCACACGAACATGAGCTTGAGGAGGTCGTCGCCGTAGTCCTCCTCCAGGACCGCGTCGAAATCGGCGCTCCCGTCCTGTTCGACGAGGTCGCGTCCCAGTTCGACCATGTGCCGCTGGAAACGCTCGTCCCGACGCCAACGATCGAGGACGCGGCGTTTGGCGACGGTGGTCAGCCAGGCGCCGGGCTTACGGGGGACCCCCTTCTCCGGCCACTTCTCCAGGGCGGAGACCAGGGCGTCCTGGGCGAACTCCTCGGCCAGGCCGACGTCGCCGACCATACGGGTGAGAACGGCGATCAGACGGGCCGACTCGATACGCCAGACCGCCTCCACCTCGGGTGTGACATCGGTGTGGCCCACGGGAACATCAGAGCACCGCCGTGACCTCCACCGCAAGGGGCGGGCCCGGATCGCGGCCTCACCGATCCGGGCCCCGCCGCGTTCAGCCCTCCTGGGAGGCGCGCAGCTCGCGCTCGCGCTCCTTGAGCTCCTCGGGCATCGTGTCCATGTCCTCCAGCTCGGCGATCCGGCGCAGCTGGAGCCTCATCTCGCCCTCCGGCGGGTGCGGGCACCGCTTGGCCCACTCCACGGCCTCCTCATGGGAGGACACCTGGAGCACCCAGTAACCGGCGATGAACTCCTTGGCCTCGGTGAAGGGACCGTCGACGACGTTCGCGCCGCCGTCCCGGAAGATGACCTCGGCTCCCTCGGAGGTGGGGGCCAGCCCCTCTCCGGTCAGCAGGACGCCGGCCTTGACCAGCTCCTCGTTGTAGGCGGCCATCGCCTCGTAGACCTCGGGCCCGGCCTCATAGGCCGCGGCCTCATCGGCGGGGGTGCTCATGATCGACATCAGGTAACGCATCGTTGTTCGCCCTCTTCCGGGTACGGAACGGTGTCTCTTCCGCCGCTCTCACCCGTTCGTCGAACGGGCCGGCCCCGAATCGACATCCTCCCCGAATCTTTTCTCCTCTTTCTTCCCCTGCCCCGTTTCCCCGCCCCGTCCACCCTGGTCGGAGCCGTTTTCCCAGCCCTTGGAAACCCGCTCGGCCTCCTCTCCTCGATCCACCCGCCCGGTGTCCGTCCGCCGGGCGGGTCTTCTGCGTGACGGGGCCGGAGCGCAGTGCGACGGCCATGGCCACAAGCGGTCAAACCGACCCCTGAGACCCTCCTGAACTGGGACGTTCGGTAGAGTTCCGACACGGTTCCCGAACGGAACGACGGTGTACCGGGGTCTCGGCGTGCCCGACCCCGGAGGACATGAGGAGAGTGGGTCGGGCGGGATGGGACTTTTCCTGAGCACCGCCTTCGGATTCCCCACCGTCCTGTTCACCCCGCTGCTCATCGTCGTCCTCGGCTACTGGATCTTCGTGATCGTCGGCGCGGCCGACACCGAGACGCTCGACAGCGTGGACGCCGACGGCGACGCCACCGGGCTGAGCGCCTTCCTGAGCCGGGCGGGGATGGGAAGAGTCCCGGTGACCGTGGCCCTGACCATGCTCGTCTCCGTGGCCTGGTTCGTCAGCATGATGGGGAGCATCGTGACCAGCCTCGTCGGCACCACCTCGACCCCCCTGCTGTACGCCCTGGGGGCTGTCGTCCTGCTCATCGCGCTGGTCGCCGCCTGGGCGGTCACCAGCGGCCTGGTGATGGGCCTCCAGCGTTTCCTGCCCAAGCGCGCCGGCGGGTCCAAGCACGAGCTGGTCGGCCGCACCTGCCTCATCCGTATCGGTGAGGCCCACGGGTCCTTCGGCCAGGCCGAGATCACCACCGCGGGCGGGGCCGCCATCTCCATCCCCGTGCGCACCACCGGCGGCGAGATCCTCCCCGTCGGCGGTACCGCGCTCATCTTCGACCATCGGCAGGAGGACGACGTCTTCCTGGTGACCGCCTTCGATCCCGCGCTGGATCCCGGACAGTCCTCCTGACGCCACACCCCGTTCCACCGGTTCCGCCCTCTTTCACCCGCCGTGAGCAGGGACTTTCTTTCGTCCGAATGGAACCGTTCGTCCCATCGACGCGTCTCACCCCGTGACGAGCGCTTCCGGTACGGCCCTCCCGCGACCGTCCTCCAGCCTCCCGGTACCGCGCGTCCAGACCCACGTCACTCGTAGAAAAGAGACCCCTACGTGTTGCTGAGCGCCCCCACCACCGGTCAGGACGCGGCCGACGCCGCCTTCATGACCGTCGGCGTAGCCCTCGCCATCGGTATCGTCGTCCTCCTCGCCCTGCTCCTGATGGTGACCAGACTCTTCCGCAAGGTCGAACAGGGCAAGGCCCTGATCATCTCGAAGGTGCGGGACGTCCACGTCACCTTCACCGGCGCCATCGTCCTTCCGGTCCTGCACAAGGCCGAGGTCATGGACATCTCGCTCAAGACCCTGACCCTTGAGCGCGGTGGCCGCGAAGGCCTGACCTGCAAGGACAATATTCGCGCCGACATCAAGGTGTTCTTCTACGTCCGGGTGAACGAGACCGCCGAGGACGTCAAGAAGGTCGCGAAGGCGATCGGCACCGAGCGCGCCAGCGACCAGGACACCCTCCAGGAGCTCTTCAACTCCAAGTTCTCCGAGGCCCTCAAGACCGTCGGCAAGCAGTTCGACTTCGAAGAGCTGTTCACCCACCGCGAGGAGTTCCGCCAGGCGATCGTCTCCCTGATCGGCACCGACCTCAACGGCTACATCCTCGAAGACGTCGCCATCGACGAGCTGGAGCAGACCCCGCTGCACCAGCACGACTCCAACAACATCCTGGACGCGCAGGGCATCTCGAAGATCACGGAGCGCACCTCCAAGGAGCACAAGCGCACCAACGAGTTCGAGAACGACCGCAAGAAGGAGATCGACCGCCAGAACACGGAGACCGCCGAGACCCTCGCCGAGCTGGAGAAGCGTCGCGAGGAGGCGGCCGCCAAGGCCAAGCGCGAGATCGAGATCATCCGTGCCCGTGAGGAGGCCGAGACCGCCCGCGTCCAGGCCGAGGAGCGGCTGAAGGCGGAGACCGCCAACCTGCGCACCAACGAGCAGCTCGGCGTCCAGCACCAGAACCAGCAGCGCGAGATCGCGGTCGCCGAGAAGAACCGCGAGCGGGTCATCGCCATCGAGAGCGAGCGTATCGAGAAGGACCGTCTGCTGGAGGTCATCGGCCGCGAACGCGAGACCGAGCTGAGCCGGATCTCCAAGGACAAGGAGGTCGAGGCCGAGAAGCGCGAGGTCGCCGACGTCATCCGTGAGCGTGTGGCCGTCGACCGCACCGTCGCCGAGCAGGAAGAGGCGATCAAGAAGCTGCGCGCGGTCGAGGAGGCCGAGCGCCAGCGTCAGGCCATCATCATCCACGCCGAGGCCGAGGCCCAGGAGAACCTGGTCAAGGACATCAAGGCCGCCGAGGCCGCCGAGGCCGCGGCCAAGCACAAGGCCCAGGAGGAGCTCACGCTCGCCGAGGCCCGTCAGCAGGCCGCCGAGCTGGACACCCGCGCCAAGATCCGTCTGGCCGAGGGGCTCCAGGCCGAGGCCGCGGCCGCCGGTCTGGCCGAGGTCCAGGTCCGCGAGCAGGACGCCGAGGCCGTCGAGAAGCTCGGCCGCGCCGAGGCCGTCGTGGCCCGCGAGAAGGCCGAGGTCGAGGCCGACGCCATCGAGAAGAAGCTGCGCGCCGAGGCCGCGGGTCTGACCGACAAGGCCGAGGCGATGGCCGCCCTGGACCAGGTCAGCCGCGAGCACGAGGAGTACCGTCTCCGCCTGGACGCGGAGAAGGAGGTCCGCCTCGCCGGGATCGACGTGCACCGCCACATCGCCGAGGCCCAGGCCACGGCCATGGCCGCCGGCCTGGAGAGCGCCGACATCAACATCGTCGGTGGCGACGGCGCCTTCTTCGACCGCATGGTCAACTCGATCGGCATGGGCAAGGCCGTGGACGGCTTCGTCAACGGCTCCGACACCGTCCAGGCCCTGGGCAACGGCTGGCTCAACGGCGAGGGCGACTTCGCCGCGGACATGAAGCGGATCCTGGCCACGGTGGACACCGAGGACCTCAAGAACCTCACCGTCTCCGCCCTGCTGCTCAAGCTGATCGGCGCGGGCGGCGAGGACACCGGCAAGCTGAACCGGCTGCTCGGCACGGCCCGCTCCCTGGGGCTGGACCAGCTGCCCGTGACCACTCTCGCCCCCGTGAAGCAGTGAGGTAGTCCTCCGTGACCGAGGCCCAGTCCCAGGAGACCGAAGGCCCCGGGCCCGAAGCCGAGGACGCGCGGACGCTGGACGCGGGCACCTACGAGGTGCTCCGCGCCCGGCTCCGTGAACAGACCGGCGAGCTGGCCCGGCGGACCGAGGAGCTCAACGACCGCCGTCTGGAGGTGTTCGGCGGCACCGAACTCTCCCTGCTCGGCACCGAACGCATCCGTACCGAGCACAACTGTGCACCCCGCGACCTGGTGAGCGTGGGGGACGGTACCGACGGGGCCGTGTTCCTGTTCGGCTACAACGTCTACATCGGGATGCAGAGCACCACGCACGTCTCCGACGTGTTCTCGCTGCACCGATACGAACACGACGGCGATTCCTTCTCGTTCGTCGACGCACCCGAGGACGCCGTCTCCGGACTGCTCTCCGACGAGCGTTTCCGGCAGGAGTTCGAGCGGCTCTACCGCTACTACCGCGACGCCCGCCTGCTCCAGTTGAGGCGGGTGGAGGAGCGTCTGCTCGCCGTCTTCCAGACCGGGCCGAGCACGGAGGACGTCCGGGTGCTGCGGTGGTCGGTCTCCCCCACCGGGAAGATCGCCTACCTCGACGACCGGGGCGAACGCGACCACGTGTTCCCGCCCTCGCACGAGTTCGAGTGGGTGGAGGCCACCCGCGAGGACCACGTGCAGGGGCGGCACCCGCACATCTCGATCCACGACGAGTTGTTCGTCGAGACGGTCGGCGGCGACCTGACCATCAAGATCGAGAACAACACCGAGGTCGGCGAGGGCATCTACAGCGAGCCCGTCGACGAGCCGCTCCAGAGTCTGGCCGACGCGGCGGTGTTCCACGCCGAGGTCGGCCCGCTCATCCTGCTGCGGATCCTGCCCTACAACGAGTCCACGTGGCGCTACCTGGTCTTCAACACACGGACCAAGGGGGTCGAGCGTCTCGACGGCATCGGCCAGTCCTGTCAGCGTCTGCCCGACGACCAGGGGCTCATCTTCCCCGGCGGCTACTACCTGTCCACCGGGGTGGCGCGCACCTTCGACACCGACGTCACCGACCTGGAGTTCGAGCGGGTCGTGCGCTCGCCCAACGGCGAGGACGTGCTGTACGTCTTCCACTCGCGGGCGGACGGCCGCAGTCTGCTGCTGCCGTACAACACCATCCGCAAGGAGGTCGCCAACCCGATCGTCTGTCACGGCTACTCACTGTTCGACGACGGGACCATGACGGTCTTCCGCGACAACTCGGGCGAACCCACACGGGTCCACCCGATGCAGGTCTGGCGGACCCCGTTCGTCTCCGACGTCTACGCGGCGGCCCAACCCGTGGGCACCGGACCACTGGAGCGGATCGGCAACGCCGAACTGGTCCAGGGTGTCTCCGAGTGTCTGTCGGTGGCCCGGATCGCCGAGGACATGACCCCCTCCAGCGAGGTGTTCGCCGCCCTCATCGCCTCCTGCCGCCGGGTCCTGGACCGGTTCCACTGGCTGGGCGACGACGAGCTCGGCGACCTCGCCTCCCCGCTCGCCGAGGTGCGCGGCACCGCCGAGCGGGTGCTGGAGGAGTTCGAGACCGTCCAGGCCCTGACCCGTCAGGCCGCCGAGACCCTCGCCGAGACCGAGGAGAAGGTCACCTCGCTGATCCGCCGGTCCCGAGGGGAGACCCCCCGGTCGGCGGAGGGATGGGTGACCCGGCTGACCGAGCTGCGCCGGGCCCAGGGGCGGACCGCCACGCTGCGCGAGACACGCTACGTGGACACCGACCGGATCGACGCGCTCGAAGGGCGTCTCGACGAGGAGATCGCCTCCACCGGCCGGCGCACGGTGTCCTTCCTCGAACAGGAGGACGCCTTCGACGGCTACCACTCCGAGGTGGAGCGGCTGGTCGAGGAGGCCGAGGCCCTGGAGGCGGTCAGCGCCGCCACCGCCGTCGGCGAGCGCATCGCCGAACAGACCGAAGGGCTCCAGGTCGTCACCGAGGTGATCGGTTCCCTGGACATCGGCGACGCCCAGGTGCGCACCCGCATCCTGGAGCGGATCAGCGAGGTGATGGGCGGGGTCAACCGAGCCCGCGCCACCCTGGACTCCCGGCGCAAGGAGCTGCTCGCCCTGGAGGGGCGGGCCGAGTTCGCCGCCGAGTTCGCCCTGCTCGGTCAGGCCGTCACCGGGGCGATCGCCGCCGCGGACACCCCGGACGGCTGCGACGAGCAGCTCGGCCGGATCATGCTGCAACTGGAGAACCTGGAGTCGCGCTTCGCGGAGTTCGACGACTTCCTCCAAGAGCTGGCCGACAAGCGCGAGGACGTCTACGAGGCGTTCTCCACCCGCAAACAGGCCCTGGTGGACGAGCGGTCCCGCAGGGCCGACCGCCTGGCCTCCTCCGCCGCCCGGGTCCTGGAGGGGGTGCACCGGCGGGTCGCCACGCTGACCACCCTGGAGGACATCAACACCTATTTCGCCTCGGACGCGATGGTGACGCGGCTGCGCCGCACCGTCGAGGAGATGCGCGAACTCGGCGACACCGTGCGCGCCGAGGAGCTGGAGGGGCGGATCCTCGCCGCCCGGCAGGAGGCGGGGCGGGCCCTCCAGGACCGTGCCGACCTGTTCGAGGGCGGCGTCGGCGGCGAGACGATCCGGTTGGGCCGCCACCGCTTCGCGGTCAACACCCAGCCGATCGACCTCACCCTCACCCCGCACGACGGGCGTATGTCGGTGGCCATCACCGGCACCGACTTCCGGTCGCCCGTCACCGATGAGGCCTTCCAGGAGACCGAACGGCTGTGGGACCGGCTGCTGGTCTCCGAGAGCCCCGACGTGTACCGGTCCGAGTACCTGGCCACGTCGATCCTGGCGAGGGCCGAGGACGGCGAGGGCACGCCGACCCTGGAGGCCCTGAACGAGGCCGTCCTGCACCCCGAGAACGGCGACTCCCTGGCCTCTCTGGTCCGCGGGGTCGCCGAGAGCCGCTACGACGAGGGCTACGAACGGGGCGTGCACGACCAGGACGCCGCCCGGATCCTGGCCGCGCTGCTCCGTCTGCGCGCCGGCGCCGGACTGTTGCGCTACCCGGGAGGGGTGCGCGCGGTCGCCCAGATGTTCTGGGCGTTCGGCGCCGACAAGGAACGTCAGCGCGCCTGGCGGACCCGGGCCGGCTCGTTGGCCCGGGCCCGGAGCGTGTTCGGGGCCCGACGGTCGTCGGCGATCGAGGCGTTGCGCGCCGAACTCGCCGGGAGTGTGGACTCCTTCCTCGTCGAGACCGGGCTGTACCAGGACACCGACCTCGACCTGGTGGGCGAGTACCTGTTCGAGGAGTTGGCACTGGACGGCCCCAACGAGCGGGGGTTCGTCTCCGGCGCGGGTGCCCGCACCCTGCTGGACCGCTTCCACCGTGCCCTCGGCAGCACCAGGGAGACCACCCGCAAGGCCTTCGAGGAGGACCTGCGGAGGTTGGGCGACGACGTGTCCGCCCGCCACCAGTTGGTGACGGCGTGGTTGGAGGCCTACGGCACCACGTTGGAGGAACCGATCGCCGAGGGCGACCTGCCCGAGGCCGTCGCCCTCGAGCTGGCCTCCGTGGACCGCTACGAGTCGTCCGCCGCCGTGGAGGAGCGGGTCGCGGGGCTGCTCGGCTCCCACCCCCGCGTCACCGAACGGTCCCTCACGGTCCGGCTGGACGAGATCCTGCCGCGCACCCGACGGTTCCGGACCCTGGACGTGCCCGCCTACCGGGACTTCCAGCGGCGACGCAACGAACTGGTGGCCGCCGAACGCGAACGTCTCCGGTTGGACGAGTACCGGCCGAAGGTGATGAGCGGCTTCGTCCGCAACCGTCTGCTCGACGAGTCGTACCTGCCGCTGATCGGCGACAACCTCGCCAAACAGCTGGGGGCGGCCGGCGACGACAAGCGCACCGACCAGAGCGGGCTCCTGCTGCTCATCTCCCCGCCCGGCTACGGCAAGACCACGCTCATGGAGTATGTGGCGAGCCGCCTGGGCCTGGTGTTCGTCAAGGTGAACGGGCCCGCCCTCGGGCACGGGGTCACCTCGTTGGACCCGGCCGAGGCACCGGACGCCACCTCCCGCCAGGAGGTCGAGAAGATCTCCTTCGCGTTGGAGATGGGCTCGAACACGATGCTGTACCTGGACGACATCCAGCACACCGATCCCGAGCTGTTGCAGAAGTTCATCTCCCTCTGCGACGGCCAACGGCGGATGGAGGGCGTCTGGGAGGGCCGTACCCGCACCTACGACCTGCGCGGCAAACGGTTCGCGGTGTGCATGGCCGGTAACCCCTACACCGAACAGGGCAAGCGCTTCCGGATCCCGGACATGTTGGCCAACCGCGCCGACGTGTACAACCTGGGCGACGTGCTGTCCGGCAAGGAGGAACTGTTCGCGCTCAGCTACATCGAGAACGCGCTCACCTCCAACCCGACCCTGGCCCCGCTGTCGACGCGTGACCGTGAGGACGTGTACACGTTCGTGCGCATGGCCCAGGGCGACGACTCGGTCGGCACCGACCGGTTGAAGCATCCGTACTCGGCCGCCGAGGTCGACCGGATCGTGTCGGTGCTGCGGAAGATGCTGCGGGTGCAGGAGGTCGTGCTGGCCAACAACCAGGCCTACATCGCCTCGGCCGCCCAGTCCGAGGACTCGCGCACCGAACCGCCGTTCCGACTCCAGGGGTCGTACCGGAACATGAACCGGCTCGCGGAGAAGATCGTGCCGGTCATGAACGACGCCGAGGTGGAGGCCGCGATCGACGACCACTACGTGGGCGAGGCCCAGACCCTCACGTCGGGCGCGGAGGCCAACCTGTTGAAGCTGGCCGAGCTGCGCGGGGTGATGACCCCCGAGCAGGAACGACGCTGGACCGAGGTCAAGGAGGGCTTCCGCCGAGGCCGTGCGCTGGGCGGCGCCGAGGACGACCCGATGACCCGCGCCATCGGCGCGATGGGCCTGCTGGCCGACCGTGTCGGCGAGATCGGCGCCGCCCTCGACCACGACCGACGCTGATCACCCACCCCGAGGGCCGCCGTGACCCCCACGGCGGCCCTTCGCGTTCACCAGTCGGTGGCGGTGAGGAGACGGCGTTCGAGTTCGGGGGCGAGGGTGCGCATGTAGGTGGTGGTGATGTGGCCGCCGTCCCAGAAGACCAGCACGTTGCCGACCACGGGGCGGCACAGGTCGGGGTCGCACACCAGGTCGGTGAGGTCGAGGGTGGACACGTTGTCGGGAAGGGCGGCGTCTTCGAGGGGCGAGGTCCGCGCCATCGAATCCTCGGGGGCCGCCGTGCACTCCGAGGGTTCGTCGGTGGCCAGGCATTCGGGGACGTCGAACCCCGGGCGTGGGGTGTCCCGGACCGCGACCACCTCGATCTCCAGGTCGTCGAGTTCGCGCCAACGGTCGACGTAGCCGTCCACCAGCGTCTCCTCCCCGAACCCGGCCGAGGTGTCGAGGCTGGTGGTGGTTCCGGTGGTGAACACGGCGTCCGGGCGCAGGTCGGCGAGTTCGTCCATCACGCCGCGGTTCCATTCGGCACACTCGGTGTAGGGCTCGCCCCGGTAGCGCTGCGGCTCGTCGGTGAACAGGCACGCCCCCTTGACGATGTTGACGAGTCTCCAGCCGTGCCGGTCCGCGATCTCTTCCAGGGCCGGGAACCAGTGGGCCGCGTGGGAGCCTCCCACCAGGGCGACGGTGCGGTCGGCGTCCTCTTCTCCGTATTCGCAGGTGATGACCTCGGTACCGGCGATCGTCTGGTTGCAGCCCTCCTCGTAGGTGACGGGGACGTCCTGGTCGGCCGAGGCCGGGTCCGGAAGAACCGGGTCGGGATAGGAGGAACGTTCTCCATCGACCAGTTCGACGGCCCCCGGATAGCGCAGGGGATCGCCGATCAGCTCCTCCAGACGGCGCTGTTCGGCGTCCATCCGGGCCGTCCAGGCACCGGTGACCGTCAGCAACGGCAATAGGCAGGCCAGGGCCAGGGCCGGGGCCCGTACCCGGGCGGACCGACCGCCGCCGGCGCGGACGAGGGCGACCAGCCGATCGGCGATGGGCGTGGTCACGGCGGCCAAGGCCACCGAGAGGGCCAGGACCAAGGCCCCGCCGAACGGGCTCGCCAGGGTGCGCCCGGTGTACTCCAGATAGAACACCAGGATCGGCCAGTGCCACAGGTAGAGCGCGTACGAGATCGATCCGAGGTAGCGCATCGGACGCGGCGTGAGCAGCCGGTCGGCCCCCAGGCGGGAGCCGGTGGTGCCGGCGGTGATGATCGCGACCGCCGCCAGAGTGGGCCACAGCGCGGCGTATCCGGGAAAGACCGTGGACACCTGGAGGAGCACCCCACAGGAGACCAGGGCGACCAACCCGGCCCAGCCCAGGATGAGTCGCGCCGTCCTGGGCGGGTTCAGGAGCGGTACGGCGAGGGCCAGAAGGCCGCCGAGCGCGAACTCCCACAACCGGGCCCCGGTGTCGAAGTAGGCCCAGGCCTGATCCGCCCGGGTCACGACCACCGAATAGGCGAGCGACAGGGCGAACACCGCGACCAGCGCCGCGACCAGCACTCGACGCGGTGCCCGTCCTCGCCGGTGCGCCCACCAGGCGGCCAGGCCGACGACCAGGGGCCAGAGCAGGTAGAACTGCCCTTGGACGGACAGTGACCAGAAGTGTTGGAAGGGGCTGACGGCCGTGTCCCGCGCCAGGTAGTCGACCGCGTTCCGGGCCAGGGCCCAGTTCTCGTGATAGAGGGCGGAGGCGACGGCCTCGGTGAGGGTCTCGCGCCATCGGGGCTCCGGCAGGAACAGCCGGGCCCCGACGAGCGTCACCGCGATCACCAGGACCGCGGTGGGGACCAGCCGACCGGCCAGCCGGGAGAGGAAGGCTCCGAGGCGGATCCGTCCGTCGCGTTCGACCGCGCGTATCAGGGAACCGGTGATGAGGAAGCCGGTGAGCAGCAGGAACACGTCCACGCCGCCGGAGACCCGGCCGAACCACACGTGGTAGACGGCGACGAGCAGGACGGCGACCGCCCGTAGCCCGTCGATCTCCGGTCGATGGTCGATGCGTGTGGGGGGACTGATCGTTCTCACGGGGAGCCCATGCTCACGCCCCCGGGTGACGGGCGGTCGTACTCGGAGCGACCTTCCGGCCACTCTCGGGCGAACCTCGTCAGAGACGGATGGTCTCGCGATTCGGGTCCGTGATCATCTTCGGGTCGCGGTCACGCAGGAGGGCGACGATCGGGGCGACGGTGTCGGCCTTCTGAGCGTATTCGCCCTCTTCGGTCTTGAGCCCGACGACCTGGAAGAACAGCACCAGGCCGTTGTCGGTGTCCATGACACGGATGTCGACGTCGGGCACGATCGCGAGCGAGGTCATGTCGCCGTTGGCGGGCTCGCCGCCCAGCGGGGCGGGGGTGACGATCCAGTGGCCGACGTCCAGGGCGGTACCGGCGAGGAACTGCGAGGCGAGCGCGTGCAGGACGCGGAGGATCCACGCGGGCACGGTCTCGTCGCCGTCCTCGCGCGGGATACGGCAGGTGAACTCGAACCCGGCTCCGGAGACGCGCTTCTCCTCGCTGGTCTTCTCGCCCAGTTCGGTGAGGCCGAAGGTGACGAGGAGCCAGTGTCCCTCCAGGGGGTAGGCGAGCACCCCGTTCAGGCCCTCCGTGGAGCCGTCGGCGGCGAACTGGACGGTCAACGGACGCACGTCCGGGTACTTCTCCGCCCATCCCTCGTAGATCCGGGTGAGTCCGGGAAGGATCTCCAGCATCGTGTGTCGCTCTCCTGCTCGATGTACGACGTCGCACCCCAGAGGATACGAGTGCCCCGGGGGCACCCCGACCGACGTGTGTGTTTCGATCATGCCCTCGGGGTGAGAGAGACCACGCGGGCCCTGAGAGACGAACGGGAAGAGGACCATGCGAGATCTGAACACTCCGTCCGGCGAGCGACCACTGCCGGTCCTGGGTCAGGGGACCTGGGGCATGGGCGAGACGGCCTCGGCGCGGGCGGACGAGGTTGCGGCGTTGCGGCACGGGCTGGACCTGGGTCTGGGGCTGATCGACACGGCCGAGATGTACGGCTCCGGCGGCTCGGAGGAGGTGGTCGGCGAGGCGATCCGTGGACGCCGGGACGAGGTGTTCCTGGTCAGCAAGGTACTACCGCACAACGCCGACCGGTCGGGCACCGTGGCCGCCTGTGAGCGGAGCCTGCGTCGCCTGGGCACCGACCACCTGGACCTGTACCTGCTGCACTGGCGTGGCGGGCACCCGTTGGAGGAGACCCTGGAGGCCTTCGCCGAGCTGCGGGACGCGGGGAAGATCGGGGCGTTCGGGGTGAGCAACCTGGACACCGACGACATGCGCGAGCTGCGTTCGGTCCCCGGCGGCGAGGAATGCGCCACCGACCAGATCCTGTACAACCTCACGCGTCGGGGGCCGGAGTTCGACCTGCTCCCCTGGTGCCGTGAGCACGGGATCCCGGTGATGGCCTACTCCCCCATCGAGCAGGGGCGCCTTCTGGGCGACGAGGTGCTGGGCCGGATCGCCGAGGAGCACGGGGCCTCGCCCGCGCAGGTGGCCTTGGCCTGGATCCTGACGGACCGGAACCTGTGCGCCATTCCGAAGGCGAGCAGGGTCGAGCACGTCGAGGCCAACCGGGCGGCTCTGGACCTGCGTCTG
This sequence comes from Nocardiopsis alba, assembly GCF_000710955.1. Classification (NCBI taxonomy): domain Bacteria; kingdom Bacillati; phylum Actinomycetota; class Actinomycetes; order Streptosporangiales; family Nocardiopsidaceae; genus Nocardiopsis; species Nocardiopsis alba. Next base: position 95,730 of record NZ_BAZE01000010.1, on the reverse strand, counting down.
ACCTCGGACGATCTGAGGGCCCTCGACGAGCGCTTCCCCGCTCCCACCGGGAAGGTGCCGTTGGAGATCCTCTGATCCCTCGGACGACACGGCGATGTCGGTCTTTACGAGGACCTTGCATCACCCTCCGTAGTGTGTTCCCCCTCTCCTCGACGGCAGGAGAGGGGACCGAACGGGAGATACCGAGTGAGCAGCAGTGATCCGACCGCGGCGGGGGGCGTCGTGGGGTGGGTGGTCGGCCTGATCGAGCCGTTGGGCGGCCCCGGAGTGGCGCTGGCTCTGGCTCTGGAGAACCTCTTTCCGCCGATCCCCAGTGAGGCGATCCTCCCCTTGGCGGGGTTCACCGCGTCCCGCGGGGAGCTGGGGCTGGTCGAGGTGATCGTCTGGGCCACGATCGGGTCGTTGACGGGCGCCGTGATCCTCTACGGGTTGGGGGCCTGGCTGGGTCGGGAGCGTTTTCGCGCGCTCGCCGGGCGGGTGCCTCTGGTGAAGGTCTCCGACATCGACCGGACCGAGGCCTGGTTCCTGCGTCACGGCACCAAGGCCGTGTTCCTGGGTCGAATGGTGCCGGTGTTCCGTAGTTTCATCTCGATCCCGGCCGGGATCGAGCGGATGAACCCGCCCCTCTTCCTGTTCCTCACCGCTCTGGGCAGCACCCTGTGGAACACGCTCTTCATCCTGCTCGGCTACCACTTGGGCGAGCGGTGGCACCTGGTGGAGGGGTACGTCGGGATCGGATCCAAGGTGGTCCTGGGGGCGGTCGCGGTGGCGTGCGTCTGGTTCGTGGTGGCCCGGGTCAGGGAGCGTCGGCGCGCGCGAAGAGAGGACGACAAGGGCGGAGAGGCCCGTCCCGACGAGGAGGAGGACACATTCTCCTGTCCTTGAGGTGAGAGTCGGAGTCTCTCCCCGAGGTCCCGTCGCGTCTTCCCGAAGCCCGTTCACGGCTCACGCCTGGTCCGGTTCGGAGCTCAGGACCGGTTCAGGGTCCTCGTCCGTACCGGCCGCCGCCCCTCGGATCCCCAGGAGCAGGGGCACGCACAGGAAGACGAACAACCCCATGAACAGGAAGTAGACGGAGGCGTTGATCGTCAAAAGCCATCCGCCCGTCACGGGGCCCACGAAGAAACCCAGGTGGCGCAACTCGGACAGCCCGAAGTAGGTGCCTTTGCGCTCGTCCACCGCGAGTTCGTGTACGGCGATGTCGGGCAAGGGGAGCAGGATCGCCTCCCCCAGCGTCCAGAAAACGATACCGACGTACAGCAGGGCCAGGTGGACGGGGCTCAGCCAGAAGAACACGAAGGCCAGGGTGAAGGAGACACTGCCCAGGAGAACCAGCGACCGACGCGGAAGTCTCTCCGAGAGCCACATGATCGCCGGCTGGACGGCCAACGCCAGAACCGCGTTACAGATCAGGAGCAGAGCGAACAGGTACTCGGTCCGGTCCGCGTACCGCTCCCTCATGTACAGCGGGATGATCGACTCGACCTGGGAGAAGACCAGGAAAATGACGGCACCGGCCCCCACCGCCAGCAGCAGCGAACGGTCGCGCAGAGCGGTGCTCACGGCCAGGGCCGAACTCGGCGGAACCGGGCTCTTCGGCCCCTCGAGGGCGTTCAGTGAACGGCTCCTCGACAGTAGGAGCAGCAGGTACAGGAAGAACAGGAACGCCGGTACCAGGAAGAACGCCACCGGGCTGATGTTGTAGAGCACCGCGCCCACGGCGGGTCCGATGATCGCCCCCAGGCAGAGGGTGATGTAACGGACCCGGAAGATCCGCCCGTCCCCGGTGTCGGCCAGGGACAGCAGCTTCTTCGTGCCGGGCTCGACCAGGGTGCGCACGGCGCCGAGCAGAAGGAGCAGCGGAACGATCGGCTCGGGGATCCGTACCAAGGCGAGCGCGGCGTAGACGGCGACGTTGGCGGCCAGACCCATGCCCATGAGTCGCACCGCCCGGGAGCGGTCCACGAGGAGGCCGCCGAACAGACCGCCCACCGCCGCGATGAGGGCGATGCCGCCGACCACCGCGCCGATCAGTGGAACGCTCAGCTCCGTTCGGTCGGACAGGTACAGCGAGGCGAACGGTAGCACCGCGAAGAAGGCCATCGAGTTCAGTAAGGCCCCCGCGATGAGGGTGCGCTCGTCCGGGCTGAACCTCCAGAGGGAACGTGTGGCCCCACTCATGTGTCCACCTGCTCCACCAGCGGAAACGCCCGATCGCCACCGTCCTCCGGCATGCGCCGCGCGCGGGCGGCGCGTTCCCCGTCGTTCATGACGGTGCGCCCGTCCGGCCGGGGGATACCGCTGTCACCGACAGCCGAGCGGTTCGTCGTCGTGGTGTGACCGGCTGTGGGCGAGGTTCGTGTGGCCGCACGAGATGAAGTACGGCCCCGACCCTCGGCTCTCGGGGAGGCGGGAAGACCATGAGGATTCTGCGCAAGAAACGCCTCCATGCCGATGGGAACTTCAAGGGGTGCCGGGATCAGCCTTGATGTTTCCCGATGCGCAAGTTCCAAGGCAAACACGAACCAGAATGAATATTTTTTACATTGACCTCCGACCCCGAAAACGCTATAAGCGTTTCCCGCACACGTACAGACCCCTGAACTGGAGAAGGACTCACCGCAACGCCAAGAAGGAGAGATGCCACAAACCGAAGACCTACAACCCCCGAGAGGAAGAATGAAACGTATTGAAATTTCCTCGACAAAAACGAGCACGACCACATCCGGACGGCTCGATCAGAGGGTCACGGCAGGGAGCGAAGGATCACCGGGAGGCTCGGTGAGGTGATCCCGGTGGGTTCTCCACCGAACGCCCGGGGGCGAAGCGCGCGAGTCGGCCGGTCGCGGTGGCGTGCGCCTGGTTCGTGGTGGCCCGGGTCAGGGAGCGTCGGCGCGCGCGAAGAGCGGGCGGCAAGGGCGGAGAGGCCCGTCCCGACGAGGAGGAGGACACATTCTCCTGTCCTTGAGGTGAGAGTCCGGGGCGCCACGGCGAGGGGTCTTGTCGGGCTTCGGGGAACGGTTGTAACTTTCCTCCGAGTCACACGCCCATGAAGAAAACCGCCGACAGTGCTCCGGTCGGTGTTCCTTCTCCCCTCGAACCCGCTCAAGAGGTGGATCCGTGAAGACCCCCCGACCGCGACGCCTGCGACGCGCTCTGACCACACTCACCGCCCTGGCCGCGGCCGCGCTGCTCTACGCGCCGCAGACGGCCTTGGCCGATACCCCCGATTTCGTGCCCACTCCGGCCGACACCCCCGCCGAGCGTGAGGCCGCCGACCGTCAGGCCTTGAACGACAAGCTGGCCGCCACCGCCATCCCTCCCGGCCCGTTGAGTTTCGGGGCCGAGCCCCTGGCCGCCGCCAGGAGCGCGGCGGAACGGGCCGCCGCCGACGCCTCCTGCTCCATCACCTCCGAATCGGCCACCGCCCTGGCCCTGGCCCCGGTCTGGCCGGAGGTGTCGGCGAGTTCCCCGCTTCCGCCCTCGCCGATGACCCTGTCCCGTTACGACAACCAGTCCGGCCTCTACGATCCCGCCGGACGCGACGGGCTGTTCTTCAACCCCGGCGTGGGCCTGTGGCAGATGGACTCGGCCGGCCTGGGCACGAACAACACCGCCGGCGAGGCCATCGACTCGGTGTGGGTCTCCGACTTCGTGGTGCCCTACATCGTGAACAAGTACTGCGCCGCCCTCGAAGGCGGGGCCGCCGCCCCCGACGCCCGCGCCCGGGCGTGGGCGGACTGGAACGCCTGCCGCGGCGGAGACTGCGACACGATGTACTGGCGCGCGATGAACACCGGGATCACCTCGGACCCGTCGGTGAACCGCTATGGCGGGGCCGAGCCCCGCACCTGCACCTTCGGCGGGACCTCGTACGACTGCCTGTTCGTGGACGTCTCCAAGGCCCAAGGGGCGACCTGGTGGACCAATCCGGGAAGCGGACGCTCTCCCGTGCCGCATCCGTTCTACGTGTTCAGGGCCGGCGGCGAGGAAGTGCGCGTCTGGTTGGCCGAGGATTCCGGTCACGGAACGCACGTGAGCGTGACACGGCCGTTCGGCGGAAACGCGCGTGACTCCCTGACCTGGAACGATGGCCAGGGGGTGTGCGACACGACCGCGGGTCGTGGAGCCTGCTGATCACGGAATGTCGAATAGAACGGGCTCTGGTCTCTTATGGGACCAGAGCCCACTTTTGTTTCTCGTAGTTCCCTCGGTAACACGTAGAAGAACCGAAGGCCACGTTCCAGAAAAGGATCAATACAACCTCTATCGACCTGCGAACTTACATGTTACTTTCTTTCTCTCCCGGGGGATCCGATTGGCAGATACCGACAAAGAGGTCCTGATGCCCCATTCGACGGCACCCGCGATCGACCTGCCCGAGCTCGACTTCGACGACATGGAGGTGATGAGCGTCCGCGAGGCGGTCGCCGTCCCGGAGACCGGCGCCACCAGTGGCTCCAGCTCCTGCACCTCCACCTCGTGCTGCGGCTCCAGCAGCTGCTGCTCCGGTGGCTCCTGCGGCTGACCCGCACACGACACGGACCAACCTCCGTACCCCGTTTCACCATCCCCACACAACCCCAGACGGAATTCGCGCTCTCTCACGGGAAAGCGTGAATTCTCCATGGGCGCACCGGCTGTATCGCGCCCACATCCCCTTCCCCCGTCCAGAAGAAGGTGCCCGATGGCCACCAAGGAAACCGCTGTTATCGACCTGCCCGAGCTCGACTTCGACGACATGGAGGTGATGAGCGTCCGCGAGGCGGTCGCCGTCCCGGAGACCGGCGCCACCAGTGGCTCCAGCTCCTGCACCTCCACCTCGTGCTGCGGCTCCAGCAGCTGCTGCTCGTCGGGATCGTGCGGCTGACCTTCTCCAAGGGCGACCCCGCTTCCGTCGGGGTCGCCCCCTCTCACCGTCCCCCACGCCCCCAGAAGAAGCAGGACGAGGGCCGCACGTGTACGCGATCAACGCCACGGACATCACCAAGGACTATGGGAAGGGAGAGGTGCTCCACGGCATCTCCTACCGGGTACCCGCCGGACGGATCGCGGCGCTGCTCGGCCCCAATGGGGCGGGCAAGACGACGCTGATCGAGATCCTCGAGGGGCACCGCGGTCGTACCTCGGGCACCGTCGAGGTACTCGGCCTCGATCCCGGTAACCGGCGCGACTTCGCCGAGCTCCGCACCAGGATGAGCGTCGTGCTCCAGCAGACCATGTTGGAGCCGGGCCTGTCGGTCCGCGACATCGTGCGCCGGCACGCCTCCTATTACCCGGACCCTCTCGACGTCGACGAGGCGCTCGCCCAGGTGGAGCTCACCGAGAAGAGGAGCGCTCTGGTCCGCTCCCTCTCCGATGGTCAGCGCCGCCGTCTCGACCTGGCGTTGGCCCTGACCGGCCGCCCCGAACTCCTCTTCCTCGACGAGCCCACCACCGGGCTCGATCCCGTCTCCCGACGTCGGATCCGCGCGCTGGTCGCCGGTCTCCGGGAGAGCGGCACCACGGTCGTGTTGACCTCGCACGACCTGGCCGAGGTACAGGAACTGGCCGACCGCGTGGACGTGATCCGCGACGGGGAGTTCATCGCCTCGGGCACCCCGGACGAGCTGGTCCGGGACTCGTCGGCCTTCACCGTGGTGGAGTTCGCCGTTCCCGAGGGGGTCGATGGACGCCTGCCCGAGGGGGCCGCGCTGGTCAACGGTCGCGCGCGCATCCAGACCGACGACCAGGACGCCGTGGTCGAACGCGTGCAGACCTGGGCCCGGGACGAGGGGACGCGCATCAGCGGTCTGACGATCGTCCCGCCCAGTCTGGACGACGCCTACGTGGCGATGTTGGAGAACCGGCGACCCGAGACGGAGAGGTCCGAATGAGCACCACCGAGGCCGGGGCCCGCCGCTCGCCCCGCACGCGACGTCCGAGCAGTTTCCTGTTGCACGTGGACGGGGAGCTGAAGGAGTTCTGGCGCTCCCCCATCACCTTGGCGTTCATCGTGGCGATGCCGGTGATGTTCTACGTGGGCTTCGGGTTGGCGTTCCGTTCCCAGGCCGACGAGATCCGGCTGGTGGGCGAGCACGAGATCACCCAGGCCAATCTGAGCTTCGGCGGCATCCTGGGGTTCGCCCTGATGTCGGTGGCCTTCGCCAACGTCGCCATCGGGTTGGCGATCCGACGCCACCACGGTCTGTTCAAGCGTTTCCGCACCACCCCGGTGAGTCCGGCGACGGTGATGGGCGCCTATCTGGTGAACACGCTGCTCACCGCCGTGATCGTGCTGGGAGTGGTCACCGCCATCGGTCTGCTCGGTATGGGTGTGACCATCGACCCGGCGCGTATCCCGCAACTACTGGTCGCGTTGATGCTCGGCTTCGTGTGCATGGCTCCGTTGGGGGCGGCCGTCTCCCTGCTGCCGCCCAACGCCGACGCGGCGGTGCCCATGGTGAACGGCATCTTCTTCCCCGCCGCCTTCCTGGCCGGAGGGTTCGTCATCCTGCCCTTGGGCGACGCGGTGAGCGCCGTGGTCGACCTGCTGCCCGGCCGTCCGCTCACCGTGCTGATCCAGGGTTCGCTCTCCGAGGCGGGTCCCGTCTGGGACTGGCCGTCGGTCTGGCTGCTGTCGGCCTGGTCGCTGGTGGGCACGGTGGTCGCGCTGCGCTGGTTCCGGTGGGCCTCCGAACGTGAGCCGCGCGGTTTCGGTTCGGCCAAGCGCCGGGCGGAGACCTCCGAGCGGGAGGACGAGGGCACGGAGGCCAAGGGTTGAGCACGCCTTCGTTCACCCTGGTGGAGGGCCCCTACCTGGTCTCCCGAGTGAACCTGTACCCCCATCGGTGGTTGCGCGCGTCCGACGAGGGGGCCCGGGAGGACGGCGCTCTGGCGCGTTCCCTCGTCGAGGAGGAACACGCGCGCGAGCGGCTTCGCGAGGACCTGTTGGAGGCACTGCACCGGGCCGCTCCCACTCTGGACGAGGGCGGCCCGGGTCGGGAGGGCCATCGACGCGAGGCCTTGGCTGCCAAACGCGCGGTGTTCAACCGTCGCCCACCGCGTCCGACCCTGTACGGGCATCCGGTCACCGCCGAGGTGCCCGGCCTGGCGGAGTGGACGGAGAGTCGGCGACGGTCCGAGGCCGCGGCCGCACGTATGGACGACGGTCACGAGGCCGCCCTGAGCGCCGAGCGCGCCGTCCTGGCGGAGTGGTCCCGTCATCCGTACGTGGACCGTTCGACCGCTCTGTCCAGCGCCGATCTGCACCGGGCGGTGGCGGCGCGGGCCGCCACCGACGCCGATCCGGACAAGCGGATGCGCAAGGCCGAGGCGTCGCTGGTGCGGTACTTCTCGCGCTCCACGCTGAAGGTCAGCCCGTACTCGCTGTACACGGCCGTGCACTTCGACGACCTGGAGGAGCCCTCCTCCCCCGGTCTCGCGGGCGGCCCCCTCTCCCCCTCTCCCCACGCGGATCTGCGACGACTGCTGATCCGCCAGGCCGGTCGCGCGCTGGCCGCCGACCCCGAGGCCCGCCCCGGGCTGGAGTGGGTGCTGACCGGTGGTGCCCGACGGATCACCGACGCCGAGGGCGGCCCTCTACTCGTGGTGCGCCGTCGTCGCTGGACACCGCCCTCCTCCGGGCTGCGTGCCGAGGCGTTCGGCGAGGAGGAGGTCCGACTCCCGTTGACCGGGGCCCGGGGACGGTTCGTCGAGGCCCTGGAGAAGAGGGCGGCCACACCGGTGCGCTGGGACCTGCTGTGCGAGGCCGTCGCCGCCGACCTCGGGTACGCCCCGGAGCAGGTGCCGTCCGTGTTGGAGCGGCTGGTCGACGTCGGGGTCCTGGTGCCCTGGGCACCCGCGCCCGAGCAGTCGCCCGGGTACGGGCGCCGCTGGCACGAACTGGCCCGGAGCCTGCCGGGCGCGACGGCCGAACGGGTGGCCTCCGCCTTCGACGCCACCGAAGAGGTCCTGTCCGGTTTCGCCGAGGCCGACGGGGCCGAACGCGCCCGTGGTGTACGTCGGCTCCAGACGGTGTGGTCGTCGGCGGTGGGTGTCGAGGGCTCGGCGACCTCGCCGGTGGTGGAGGACTGTCTGGTATCGCGAGGTGTTCCGGTGGAGCGCCCCGTGACGCGACGGTGGTCGGCCGACCTGGAACGACTGATGCCGTTGCTGTTCGCCTTGGACGATCAGCGCGTGCTCTCCGGCGCCCTCGAGCAGGTGTTCGTGGCCCACTACGGGCGGGGCGGACGCTGCTCCGACCTGGACGCCTTCGCCCAGCACGCCCGGGCCGCCTTCCCCCTCACCCAACGGCTCATGGGCGGCGACCCCGCCGCCCTGGCCGACGCGGACGAGGGTCTGCGGCGGGTACTGGCCGCGCGGGCTCGCGCGGTCGACCATCTGGTGGGGCTGGGACGTTCCGACGCGGAGCGGGTGGAGGTCGACCCGGCGACGGTGGACGAGGTGGCGTCGCTGCTGCCCGAACGCGAGTTCCTCGCCCGCCGTTCCTTCGCGGTGTTCGGCCAGGCCCTGACCTCGGAGCGGACGGAGCACGACGACCGTCTGGTGATCAACCACGTCTACGGCGGTCGGGCACGCTACTTCAGCCGTTTCCTCGGGCACCTGCCGGAAGAGGTCCGCGCCCGGGTCGCCGAGCACGTGGGACGGCTCGGGCCGGAGGACTCCGACACCGTGCACATGCGGTCGGCCCTGGGCTTCAACGCCAACCTGTCCCCGGCCCTGGCCGGGGAGGAGGTGGCGCTGCGCGACGAGCCGACCCTGTCCCCCGGTCCGGCCACCCGCGACCTCGCCCTGGTCCACACACCGAACGGGCTCCGTCTCGTCCGGTCCGACGGGTCCGGGATCGACCCGGTCTACACCGGTTTCCTGGTCCCCCACGCGCTGCCCTACGACGAGATGCTCGTGGCGATGGTGGCGGACTCCCCGTTCTTCTCCTTCGGCGATCTCAGCATCGACCTGCACGAACGATGGACCGAGCGGAACGGGACGGGTGAGGCGCCGAGGATCGATTTCGGTTCGCTCACCCTCTTCCGTCGCCGTTGGGGCCTGGACACGTCGATGTTCACCGCCCGCGACGGCGAGTCACCGGCCGGACTGTACCGGCGGGTGAACGTCGAACGTCTGCGTCGGGGGCTGCCCGACGAGGTGTTCGTCCGGCCCCTCCAGGGGTCCAGGCTCGGTCCGCTGGAGCGGGCCATGGCCCCCAAACCGCAGCACGTGGACTTCCTGAGCCGGCTGCACACCACGACCGCCGCCAAACGGCTGGCCCACCTGGGCCCGACCCTGATGGCGGAGGAACTGTCCCCGCACCCGGCCACCTCGGGGGTCGACAGCCCCGATGGTCGGCACGCGGCCGAGGTCTTCCTCGAACTCTCCACGGTCCCCGGCGCCCCCGGAACCGTGCGTCCCCCAGAGAACCCCCAGGCGAAGCGAGGCTGACCCCTTGACCGTCGGACTCAGAGTGACCTACTACGACAGCGACAAGAGCGCGCTGTTGGGCGACTGTCTCGTGCCCGCCGCGCGCGAGGCCGCCGCCAGGGAAGGGGTCACCGCCGCGTGGCTCCACCTGCACTGGCGGCTCGGCCCGCACTGTGTGCTCTACCTGGACGGATCCCCCGAGGCGGTGGCCGAGGCGGCCGACCGGGCCGAACGACGGCTCTCCGCCTTCGTGGAACGACACCCCTCGCGAAGGGTGCTGGACCCCGCCGAATACGAGGGCTTCTCCCGGAGCATGGGCCGGTTGGAGCTGGTGGAGGGCCCCTACTCCCCTCTGACACCGGACAACTCCGTGCTCCGCCTGCCCGGCGATCCCGTCGACACGTTCCTGCGCGGCCCCGAGGCGATCGCGCTCAAGGGCCGGGTGCTCACCGACGGCCTGGACCGGGTCGCCGACCAGGTCGACGGACGCGGAGGCCGGAGCGCGGTGACGGCGAACGTGTTCTCCGGGATGGGCGCGATCGCCACGCGCTACCCCGAGTGGGGGCTCAGGTCCGGCTACCAGGCGTTCCTGTCGCATTGGAAGGAGTACTTCCACTGGTCGGACTCCGAAGGGCGGGCCCAGGAACGGCTGGCCGCCTCCTACCGAGGGCAGCGGGAGAACCTGGTGGCGACCCTGCGCGGGATCCACGAGGGCGACGGCGCCGACCCCTACGCCGAGGCCTGGGGCACCTGGGTCGACCGTTGGCTGCCCGAGGCGGTCGCGCTGGCCCGGCAGGGACACATCCTGCCCTTTCCGCACCCCGAACGGCAGGAGACCGCGGCCCGGCTCGGCGACGACGTGGGCGTGCGGTGGAGCGGTTCCGACGAGCGTTCCTACAGCGACTTCCACCGTGAGTTCCGCAAGTTGGACTTCACCCGGCTCGGTGACGGGCACGGGTTCGCCGCGTTCCGCTTCGTCATCAACTGCTTCTTCGACCTCCTTCCGTTGATGGGCGTGACGCCGATCCAGCGCTACTCGGTGGCGTACCTGCTCACCGAGGCCGCCCAAGAGGTGGTGGGCGAGTCCTGGGAGGAGACGGTCCGCAGGGTCGTCGACCACCAGAGTCGGGACCCCGAGCTGCGGCCGACCCTGCCGTGGAGGGGTGACGGCGATGTCTGAGCCCTCCGCGAACCCCGTCCGTCTCAAGAGCGCCGTGCGCGCGCGTTCCCTCGCCGAGGAGGGGGTGGCGTTGAGCATGGGCGCCACCGCCGTCGTGGTCCGGGGGTCCCGGGCCGACACGGTGTGGCGCGCCCTGGAGCCGACGTTGCGCGCCGGTTTCGAACGGGAGACCCTCCTGGGCGGTTTCCCCGAACGCGGCCGTCCCTTCCTGGCGAGCATCCTCGACCAGCTGGAGGAGCACGGTTTCCTCCGCGAACTCGAACCCGAGCCCGAGGACCTCGACCCGGCGGAACGGGCCGCCTACCCGCATCTGGAGTCCCTGACCCGCCGCCCGCACGCCGCGCTGGCGGCGCTGCGCGAGGGCACGGTCCGTGTCCGTTCGTCCCACCCGGAGCTGGCCGCCGAGGCGGCGCGCGCTCTGGAGAGGGCCGGCGTCGGCACGGTCCGGGTCGACCCCGAGGACGCTCCGGAGAGCCCCCTTCTGTTGACCACCCGGTGGGAGCCGGCCGAGGGCGAACCCGCCGAGCACCTGATCGCCTCGGGCGGCGGCCTGTGGCTGTCCGGCCCCCGTGATCGGTCGGCCGGCCCGGACCTGGTCGCGCCGCTGCGGAGATGGTTCGCCTCCCGAAAGGAGACCGCGGACGGCGCCGCCCCGGACGAGGGCGCGTCCCGGCTCGTCCACACCCTGGTCTGCGCCCAACTGGCGCTGGCCCTGGTGGCCCACGTGGCCAGGGACGCCGAGGACGCCGCGCCCGCCGAGGACGCGGAGTTCATGGTGACCACGGACGAGCTCGTCAGCGAACCGCGCGTGTTCTCGGTCCTTTCCCCGCTGAACCCCGAGGCCACCGGCCCGATCCCCGTGTGGGAAGCGGCCGAGCCCCCCGAGGTGCCCGCCCTCCTGGACTCGGTGACCCACCTGTGGGACCGGGTGTTCGGCCCGGTGGCCGAGCCGCGCCCCGGCTCACTGCCCCAACTCCCGGTGGGTCTGGCCCGCTCCGGCACGGTGGTCGGCTGCGGCCCCACCACCGCCGAGGCGCGTCTGGACGCCCTGCTCCGCGCCCTGCGCCCCGAGGTGTGGCTCCCTTCCGCCGCCCCGGTGGGCCTGGGGCTGGGGCTGACGCCCGAGACCGCGATCGGCGCGGCCGTGGCCGACCTGGCCCTGCGGATGCCCGGGGAGCGCTGGAAGGACGTGGCCGCGCCCGATCTCTCCCCCGGTTCCCGCCGTCTGTGGGCCGCGCTCACCCTGCGACTGGGTGTGACCGCGAGCCTGGTCGTCCACGCCACGGACGACGGACTCCACCGAGCCCGGGTGCTCCCGGAGACCGAGGGCGCGTTCTCGGGCGAGGGCGTGGCCCCGCACCCCGACACCGCCGTCCAGGAGGCGCTGCTCCGCGCGGTCGCCTCGGCCCGACTCGCCGAGGAGCCTCCAGGGCCACCCCTGGACGCCTGCGGCGGCGGCACTTCGCGGACGCTCTCCGACCTCGCCCGTTGGGCGTTCGGGACACGCGCGGTGCGCCTGTCCGCTCCGGAGGGCGCGGACCGGCTCCGCGACCTCGGCGTGCACTCGGCGGTGGCCTCATGGAGCTAGGACGTGTCCCCGTGGCCGGCACTCGAGGAACGGTCCCGCCCCGCCCCGACGACGCGAACGCGCTCCCGGTCGGCGCCACGCTGGACCACCCGCGCGAGTTCCCGGTCGACGGAGGGATCCTGCACACCGCGACGGGTGGACCGCTGCTCTTCCTCGGCCCCTGGACCCCCGACGGCGCGAGCGGCTGCGCGCGATGCGCCGGTCTCTGGCGGTACGACGTCGAGGGCGAGACGGCCGTCCACCGGCCGACCCCCGACGGCCTCCTCGACCTGTGGGAGGGGGTGTTCGACGCGCTGGTCGCCGCCACCGACCCGACCGACCTCCGGCTGTCCCTGATCGCCCTGGACCGCCGGGACGGAACCCTGACCCGGCACCGCTTCGTCCCCCATCCGCACTGCGACCACTGCCCTCGGAACGGTGACGAGAGCGCGGGCGCGGACGACACCGACCCGCTCGGCCTGGAGACACCCGCGCCGACGGTCGGCGACTCCCTGCGTGTTCGAAGGATGGACCGCGAGGTCCTGCGCGAGAGACTGCTCGACTTCCGGTTCGGCCCCGCCGCCCACATGTACCGGGACGAGGAGTCCCCACTGGCCCTCGTGACCTGTGAGACCGTCGCTCCAGGACGCACGTCCCGCGAGGGCGGCTACGGGCGCTCCACCCGGTTCACCGACAGCGAGGTCCCCGCCCTCCTCGAAGGCGTGGAACGGGTGACCGGCGGGCGTCGGCTGTCGAGAACACCCACCGTGCGCGGCTCCTACGCGGAGCTGGCCTCGGACGCCGTCGACCCGGCCCTGCTGGGGCTCCACGAGGAGGAGTGGTACGGCCATCCCTCCTTCGACCCGGTCCCCTACACACCGGCCACCCCCACCACCTGGGTGTGGGGCTGGTCCACCCGGGAACGCCGCCGCGTCCTGGTGCCCGAACACGTCGCCTACTGGCACGCCGGACCGCGCGAGGAGCGCTTCCTGTACGAGTCCTCCAACGGCTGCGCCGTGGGCGGCTCCTTGGCCGAGGCCGTCCTGTACGGCCTGTTCGAGGTGGTGGAACGGGACGCCTTCCTGCTCACCTGGTACTCGCGCACCCGACCACGCCGGATCGAGGGCGTCGACGACCCGGACCTGAACCACCTCACCGACCTGATCACCGAGCGCGGCCTGGAGCTGTCCCTGCTCGACATCACCTCCGACCTGGGTGTTCCGACCGTCCTGGCGATGGTCACCGCCGAGGAGGGGGCGGTGCGCGAAGGGCTCGCGCCCGCGTTGAGTCTGGCCACCGGAACCCACCTCGACCCTCGACGGGCGCTGATGGCGGCCGTCGAGGAGACCGCCACGAACGCCCTGATGTACCCCAAGTGGGTGCGGATGCGGGAGTCGGTGTCCGTGGAGCGCTGCCGGCCGATGCTCGACGACTTCACGCTCATTCGGACCCTGGAGGACCACACCGGCGTGTTCGGTCTCTGGGAGGCCCGACCGATGTGGGAGTTCCTGCGCCGCCCGGCCGGCGTCGTCGGCATGGACGAACTCGTCGCCGGTCGGCCCTCGTCCTTCGCCGGCGTCGACCTGGCCGCCGTACTGCGCGAACGTCTGGCGGCCGTGCACGCGCTCGGCCTGGACGTGATCGTCGTGGACCAGAGCGGCGCCCCCTATACCGAGGCGGTGGGCGCGCACTCGGTGAAGGTGATCGTGCCCGGCGCCCTGCCGATGACCTTCGGCCACACCCATCTGCGCATTCGTTCCCTGGAGCGGCTGACGCGGGCCTCCGAGCTGATCGAAGGGGGGATCCCGTGGGAGACGCCCGGCGAGGTGTACCCGATCCCGCATCCGTTCCCGTGATCGCCGCGACCGGCGGTCCCGAAGGGCGGGGCCGCGCCGAGGCGCTCGCGCACTTCCACCGGCAGTCGTACGCCAAGGACGTGGCCGCCGTGGAGACACTGTTCTTCGGCGAAGAGATCTCGAACGGCCTGGCCCGGCCGGTTCCGGGCCAAGTCCGTCCGATGTCGCCGGTCCTGGCCCCGCTCCGCGCGATCGACGCCGCCGGTCCCGACCTCGGCGGGTCGTGGACCTCGGGCCGGCGGCTGCTCGCCGCCTGCGTCGAGGCGGTGCGGGTCCGGCGCCTCTCCGCGGCCGACCGCTACCCGGTGCACCGCGCCTACCCGTCGCCCCGGGGGCTCTTCGGAGCCGACCTGTTCCTCCTGCCCCGGCACGGAACGGACTGGTGTCTGCGCGTCGATCCGCTGTCGCACGCGCTCCAGCCCTTGACCGACTCCGGAGCACCCGACGATCCGGAGACGGCGCTGGCCGGGGCCCGCGTGGTCGTAGCGGTGGACCACGGACGCTATCCGCCCGAATACGGCGGACTGCGGCCCTCGCTGGCCCTCCTGGAGGGCGGCCATCTCCTGGCCACCCTGGGACTGACCCTGACCAGGGCGGGGCTGGCGCCCCGGACCCACGTGGGTCCGGCCCATCCCGCCTGCGTCGACGCCGCCCCCTTCCTGCCCGAGGGCATGGAACCGAGCGCGGCGCTCACCCTGGAGCCCTCGGAAGGGGCGGGGACGGCCGGAACGGTGGAGCTCTCATCGGAGGCGACGGCGCGCACGGCCTCCGTCGCGGCCCGCCCCGGACGTTCCCTCCGCCGTTGGTTGGACGAGCGCACCAGCGGGGTCTCCACCGCCAACCTGGTGACCAGTGCCCACGTCTCCCCCGAGGAGGGGGACGGGGTGACGTCGTCGCTGGTCTCGGCGCTCGCCGAGGTCCACTCGGCCGCCGGGACGGCCGGGGCGCCACGCCTGTACCGGCACGCCCTGCGCGAGGATCGGGTCGACGACCGCGTGGTACGCGAACTGGCCCCCGACGGCGGCGCGGGCCCCGAGCGCGAGGTCCCGCGTACCGGGGAGACCAACTTCTCCGCCACGCTCGGACACACCCTCGCCGTGGACTTCCCCTCGTGGGCACGCGCCCACGGCCGGCACGCCGAACCGATCCTGCACACCCTTCTCGGCTGGATCGCCCAATGGGGGTGCCTCGGTGCCGCCGCCACCGGGCTGTGCGCCCGCCCCATGCGCAACTACGCCGAGGAGGAGTGGGGGGCGGTCCTGGGGCTGGAGCCCGGGCAGACCCCCGCCTACCAACTGTGGGTGCGCGCCGAACGCGGCACCTACATGGACATCCCCGTCGACGCCGATCCCCCGGAGGCCCCATGACCCGCACCTGGTCGGCCGTGTACGTCCACCTGCACCGCGGTCGTGCCGACATCGACTCCTTCCTCCTGGAACACCTCGCCCCGGCGGCGCGGGAGCTGGTCGAGGGCGGTCACGCCGAGGACTGGTTCTACCTGCGTTATTGGGACGGCGGACCTCATGTTCGCGCCCGCTTCCTCAACGCCGACCCCGACGCCGTGGCGGGCTTCGCCGAACGCATGCGCGTCCTGGCCAAGGAGACCTCGGCGAGCGCCCTGGAACTGGACCGCGACTCCTACTATTCGGATCTGCCCCAGGCCGACCCGGAGCGGTGGCACACCGACGGCGACGTGCTGGAGGCGGTCTACGAACCCGAGACCGAACGCTACGGCGGCCCCCGGGCCCTGGAGGTCTGTGAGGACTTCTTCTGCGCGAGCACCAGGATCTCCCTGGCGGTCCTGCGCTCGGCCCCCCAGCCCGGGCAGCGTCAGGTGGTGGCGGTCGACCTCGCCACCCTGGCGTTCGGGGCGCTGGGGTTCGACGACGTGGAGGCGGTCCGCCAGGCGCGCGGCTACCACTCCACCTGGGACTTCTCGGCGGAGGTGGCGCGTGGTGACGCCCGGGCCCGGTCGGAGGCGGAACGGCTCTTCCACGCCTCCCCCTCCCGTTGGTTGCAGCGTCGACCGAAGGTGGAGCGGCTGGTGGCGGGCGAGGGGTCGTCCACCCACCATCTGTGGCACCGGGAGATGCGCGCGACGGTCGACCGGCTGCGTCGGATCGACGCGGAGGAGGGGCTGGCCAACGGCATCGACCGGATCATGTGGTCGCTGCTGCACATGACCTGCAACCGGCTCGGCCTGGACATCGACGACGAGCGTCGGATCTCCTGGCTGTTGTCGTTGTCCTACCCGCGCTGGGAGCCGCCGGGCGACTACTTCGAGCCCGGCGTGAGCGCCCCGGATCGGGTGTACCTGGAGGCCGGCAAGTACCTTCCCGGAACGATGGCGGGCGAGCACGCCCCTCGGGAGGTGGCGCCGGAGGGCGAACGCCCCGGGGCTCTGGCGGCCCCGGTCGTGGAGCTGCCCGAGCCCGGGCCGTTGACCATGACGTTGGGCGAGGCGCTGGCCGAGCGTGAGAGCGCGCACGGGGACCTCTCGTCTCGGATGGACCTGGCCGAGCTCTCCGACCTGCTCGGGCACTCCGCCGGTCTCAGCCGTACCCGGGGCGGACGGACGGGACGGCACCGCCCCCCGCGTACGCACCCCTCGCCGGGTGCGGCCTACGCCACGGAGGTGTGGGTGCTGGTCCGTCACGTGGAGGGGTTGGAGGCCGGCACCTACCGCTACCGTGCGGAGGGGCACCGGCTACTGAGGGCGGACGGCCCCGCGGACGTGGAGCGGCTCATCGAGCTCTCCCCCTTCCTGCGCGCGGAGGCCGACGGACGGCCCGGAGTGGTGGCCGACGGCCTGGGCGCCCTGGTGGTGCTGGTCGGAGACCTGGGCCGGTTGCGCGAGGGGTACGGGCAGAGGGCGCTGCGCCTGCTGCTCCAAGAGTGCGGTCACGTGGCGCAGAACCTGTCGTTGTGCGCCACGGCGTTGGGGCTGCGGTCCCTGGTGGTCTCCGGGTTCGCCGACGACGCGGCCAACGCGCTGCTGCACCTGGACGGGATCGACCGGACGGTGCTCTCCCTGATCCCGGTGGGCTCCGGCGAACGAGGGTAGATAACAGGGTGAGGTGCGGTCCGGCAGGTCCCGAGGGCTCCGGACCGCCCGGCCCCCTTTTCGGCACGACCGATGCCGATCGTCACGGATGTCCGAAAGTGGCACTTTCCTTACTTTCGTACTTTTGACGCGTACTTGGCGTCACACGCGCACCTCGCTACTGGCGCCGGGGGCTACTCAGTAGTAACATTGACTTGTTACTAGTCGGTAGATCCGCGTGTACAGACACCGCGGCAAGGGACACAGCGGAGCTGTCCATGACGCATTACAAGAGCAACCTGCGCGACATCGAGTTCAACCTCTTCGAGCTGTTCCGGCGCCAGGACCTGCTGGGCCAGGGCCCCTTCGAGGAGCTGGACGAGGAGACCGCGCGCACCATCCTGGACGAGATCAACCGTCTCGCCACCGGTGTCGTCGCCGAGTCCTTCGAGGACGCGGACCGCAACCCGCCGGTCTTCGACCCCAAGACCAACACCGTCGCCATCCCCGAAAGCCTGAAGAAGTCCTACCAGGCCTACATGGACGCCGGCTGGTACAACCTCGACCTCCCCCAGGAGCTCGGCGGCCTCGGCGCCCCCCGCTCCCTCGTCTGGTCCGCGGCCGAGCTCATCCTGGGCTCGAACCCCTCCATCCACATGTACTCCGCGGGCCCCGGCTTCGCGAGCATCCTCCACTCCGAGGGCAACGAGGCGCAGAAGAAGTTCGCCGAGCAGGCCATCGAGCGCGGCTGGGGCGCCACCATGGTGCTGACCGAGCCCGACGCCGGCTCGGACGTCGGCGCCGGCCGCACCAAGGCCGTCGACCAGGGCGACGGCACCTGGCACATCGAGGGTGTGAAGCGCTTCATCACCTCGGCCGAGCAGGACATGACCGAGAACATCTTCCACCTGGTGCTGGCGCGCCCCGAGGGCGCCGGCCCCGGCACCAAGGGCCTCTCGCTCTTCCTCGTGCCGAAGTACCTGGTCAACGAGGACGGCTCCCTCGGTGAGCGCAACGGCGCCTACGTGACCAACGTCGAGCACAAGATGGGCCTCAAGGCCTCCACCACCTGCGAGCTGACCTTCGGCGACAAGCACCCCGCCATCGGCTACCTCGTCGGTGACAAGCACGACGGCATCCGTCAGATGTTCCTCATCATCGAGTACGCGCGCATGATGGTCGGGACGAAGGCGATCGCCACCCTCTCCACGGGCTACCTCAACGCCCTGGAGTACGCCAAGAACCGCGTCCAGGGCAACGACCTCGCCGGGAGCAAGAACTCCCCGAAGGTCACCATCACCCACCACCCGGACGTGCGTCGCAGCCTCATGACGCAGAAGGCGTACGTGGAGGCCATGCGCTCGCTGGTCATCTTCACCGCCACCCAGCAGGACGCGATCCAGGTCGCCAAGTCCAAGGGCGAGGACGTCACCGAGCTGGAGGCCATGAACGACCTCCTGCTGCCGATCGTCAAGGGTGTCGGCTCGGAGCGCTCCTACGCGCTGCTCGCCGAGTCCCTCCAGACCCTGGGCGGCTCCGGGTTCCTTCAGGAGTACCCGATCGAGCAGTACATCCGCGACGCCAAGATCGACACCCTCTACGAGGGCACCACCGCGATCCAGGCCCAGGACTTCTTCTTCCGCAAGATCGTGAAGAACGGCGGCCAGGCCATCGGCAAGCTGTCCGCCGAGATCAAGACCTTCGCCGAGAGCGAGGCCGGCAACGGCCGCCTGAAGGAGGAGCGCGCGCTCCTGCTGAAGGCCCTCGGCGACGTCGAGAAGATGGTCGAGATCATGGTCGGCCACGCCATGGGCTCCGCCGAGGACTCCCGCGAGCTGTACAAGGTCGGCCTGAACTCGGTCCGCCTGCTCTTCGCCTTCGGTGACGTGGTCCTGGCCTGGCTGCTGCTGCGCCAGGCCGAGGTCGCCCTCAACAGCATCGACGGCGCCGACGAGGACGACAAGAACTTCTACACCGGCAAGATCGCCGCCGCGACCTTCTTCGCCGAGCAGTTCCTGCCGCGCGTGACCGCCGAGCTGAAGATCGCCCAGAACGTGAACCTGGGCGTCATGGAGGTCCCCGAGGAGGCCTTCTAGTCTCCACGCTTCGGAGGCCCGCGGCCACCGGAGGAGAACATCGCCCGAGGGGCGGGACGGTCCGACGACCGTCCCGCCCCTCGGCGTCTCCCGGGCCCGCCCGGGGTCACCACAGGAGGGACGTGGTCCACGACTCTCCGTCGGCGGACACGTAACAGAAGGCCTCCCTGATCCCGTAGTCCCAGGCGGATTCGTTCGGCGCGATGTAGCCGACGTAGTACGTGGACGGCGTGAGCGCCGGATCCAGGGCCTGTTCGCTCATGGGGCCACAGGTCGCGTCGATGTCGGCGTCGAAGGACCCCCACCCGGGCCACACCTCGCCCGAAGGGGAGTAGGAGCCGATCACCTGGGCGTCGTGCGCCTCGCCGCACGAAGTGAGCTCCACCTCGTAGAACTCCGTGCCCGCGGGTTCGAGGAAGCAGTCCCCCGACTCCAGGGTGCAGACCGTCGCGTACCCGGGAGAGGGCTCGCAGAGATCGGCCGGGGAGATCTCCTCCCCGCCGGCGAAGGGGTCCTCCGTGCCCGACATCCCGGTGTCCGTGTCCCCCGACGCCTGGGAGACGGTCTCCGCCTCGACGAGGACCACGACCGCGGCCGTCCAGCCCAGGCCCCACAGGCAGGCCGCCAGGAGCCCGAACACCGCGAAGACCACACTGATCGCCTTGGCCGCCGCGAAACCGCCTCCGGCCGCGGCCCCTCCCCCACCGGCCGCCGGGGCGAAGGCGGCAGCGGGCGCCGCCGACGGAGTGAACGAGGCCGCCGCGCCCGCCGGCTCGGGGACCGGCGGCGGGAACGCCCCGATTCCAGGGTCCGCCGGAGCGCCGGGGCCTCCGGCGGAGGGGGTCCAGGGGCCGGTGTGAGCGCCGGGATCGGAGGGCGTGCCGGGGCCGGAGGGGGTGGGGGAGGGCGGAAAGGCACCGGGGCCGGAAGGGCCCGCGGACACCGGCGGGCCGGCCATCGACCCTTGGGCCTCCGGCGACATCGAGGGGCCGCCGGGGCCGGAAGGGGCCCCTCCCGCCCGGCCCGTCTCCGCGAGCTGTGTTGAGGACGGGGCCCTCAACACCTGGACGAGGGCGATGATCCCGAGAACGACGGCGACGGGGATGGGCAGGATGAGGAAGCCCAGCAGCCCGAGGACCAGCGCCGCGATCGAAAGACCACTGATCTTTCTCTCGTGGACGGTGTTGTGCACCGTGTGGTGCACGTTGCTGGTGTTGTCACCCAGGTGGATCGGCCCCTGGTGGTCGCCGCCCACACCCACGTTGTGGTGTCCCGAGACCGTCGACCAGGACACCCGCGTCTCCACCATGGCGGAGAGTTCCGCCGCCAGCCCCGGTTCTTCGCGCAGGGCCCGCCCGATCCGGGCGTGGAGGTCTCCGAGCGCGGCGGGATCGTTCGGCGCCGCGGCGAGCCTCTCGACCGCGACACCGACCTCCGAGTCCTTCCCGCCACGACGCAGGAGGGCCGACAGTATCCGCTGCCCGAGGCCCACGGTGCCGGAGGCCGCGACCTTCCCCGTCTGTGAGAGCACCGCCCGCCCGTAGGCGTCGATCGCGCTCCGGATGTACGGAAGGACCTGGGAAACGAGCGTCTCGACGTCTGACAAAGGTGCCCCCGTTCGGGTCCGATGGCAGGCGTCACGGTGGCGCACACGTCCGCGCTTCGGAAGAGAGCACCACTATAACGACGCACCGAAAGAGAACAAGACAGAATTCGATAACGGATTCCCCAATCCGAACGAGTCCTCTTATTTTCCATACCAGAGGAACAACATCACACACTCCCACCTCGTTGGAGGCCCTACATCACAGTGGATCCTGGCACACCACCGCCGAACGATCGGGGATTGCAGATAAAGCACCCGTTCCTTCGAAACGCCCTCCCAAAGGGCTCATCGAATCAACGGAGATCCCGAAATCCGATGGGAGGACATCCGCTCTTCGAAGTGGCTTCGGCCCCTGGGAGACCGCCCACTTCGGCACTAGCCTTTCGGGGTGCTATGGACCGTTCTCTACCTCGTGAACCCGACCACCGTCACGGTGGCCCTCCTCCTGTCGTTCACAGTGGCGCTGTTCCTCGCCCGCGCACGACCCCCGATACGCGCCCTCACCCTCCTCTCGGGCGCCCTCTACATAGCGGTCCTCATCGCCCCGCTCTCCGCCCACCTGTCGCCCGGCGAGGGGGGCCGTTCGGTGATCTGGGACCCCACCCTCTCCTTCCAGGACATCGGCGACGCCCCCGACCCCCTCGCGAGCTTCGGAGTGACCCTCGAAGACGGGAGCACCGTCCACTACTCCCACAAGGAGCTCACCCCACGGGAGCGCGACACATGGGGCACCCCCGGCACCGAGGCGCTGTTCGTCCACGGGGAGCCGGGAGAGCTGACCGTCACCGACGTGAACGGAGACCGGATGGAGTCGCCTCCGACGGTGGCGCTCGTCGAGGAGGAACTGGAACAGCAGGCGGACCATGCGGAGCGGCTGGAACAGGAGGGCCTTTGGGGCCACAGCGGCGGGCTCGCCCTGCAAGAGCGTGTCCTCAACACCCTGTTGTTCGTACCGATCGGGGTCGCGGCGTTCTTCGCCTTCGGCTCCTGGGCGGCCCGCCTGCTCTTCGGCCCCGTTCTCTCCCTGCTCATCGAGACGGGCCAGTGGGCCCTGGCGACCGGCCGACTGGCGGACACAGGCGACCTGCTGGTCAACGGAGTGGGCTCCTTGCTCGGCACCCTGTTCGCGCTGGTCGCCGTCGGCGTGGTCTCCCTTCTCCCTCCACGTCGCCCCTCCCCCTCTCACCCCGAGCCTGCGTGAGCGCGCCCCGTCGATGCGAGGGACGAGAACGAGGACGCCCGGAGCGCGTGTGCCGTCCTCTGTCCGCGAGCATCGGACCGAACCTTCACCGCGCGATCCTCCAGATCATTCCCAGGCTCGTTTCATGACATCCGGGTCTTGAAGGTCGGAGAAGGCCTCCGCGAAGAGTTCGAGGTCACCGACGGTCACCGAGGCCTCGAAAGAGCGGGCCGTCCGCTCCAGAGAACGCCTCAGATACTCGCTCCGAGACAACCCCTGTCTCTTGGCATCGGCGTCGATCGCCCGTAGAACACTGTCCGGCACATCGCGGATCAGGATGTCGGCCATGAGGACCACCTCCAAGTGACGCTCAACGATCTCAAGCCCGGCGGTGGTCGTGCGGATCTCCGATCGACCGCCGATGGGGTCCTCTCGATCGTCCGTCCGTCAGGGGGCGAGGTTCCGGGAGCGCGCGCGGATGAAGAACGCCAGCGCCACCGTGGCCAGGGTCGTGCCGACCGCCATCGGGGTGAACGCCCACTGGTAGGAGGTCGGCTCGTCGGGCAACGCCTGAAGGAGAAGGCCCGCCGCCACGGTGCAGACGACCGCGGTGCTGAAGCCGCTCATGTTGACGAGACCGGAGGCCACCCCGGTGCGGCTCGCCGGGATCCCGTCGCGCGCGAAGTCGAAGGAGATGGTGGGCGCGACGGTCTGCCCCAGCGCGCTCACCGCCAGCACCGTGATCCCCAGTGCCACCGGCGGCCCTCCCGGCCACGCCACCAACAGCAGCCACCCCAGGCTCAGCGATCCGCCCAAGATCAGGGCCAGGTGGACGCGTACTCCCGGCCGCCGTCCGATCAGGGCGCCGGCGACCGGCGCCACCCACAGGGCCCCGGCGGCGAGTCCGGTGAGTCCGAGCGCGGCGGTCCCCTCGGCCAGGCCCAGGCCGTTCACGAGGAACGGGTAGCCCCACAGCACCATCATCATCGTGAACGGAGCCATGACGGCCGCGTGGTGCGCCATCCCGATCCGGGGGCCGTCCGCCCTCAACGCCTCCTTGAGCGCCTCCCACACGGAGATGGGTTCGGCGACGGTGGAACGACCGGCCGAGCCCTCGGGACGGTCCCGTACGACCAGAAGCACCAGGAGCGCCATGAGCATGGTGAGACCACCGGTGGCGAGGAAGGCCGCGACCCAACCGACGTTGTCGAGGGCCCAGGCCATCGGTGCGGCACTGGCCACCTGCCCACTGCCGCCGACCACACCGGTCAACCCGCTGACCAGCGCGTAGCGCGACCGGGGGAACCACAGGGCGGCCAGACGGATCACGTTGAGGAAGACGAGCGCGTCACCGAGCCCGATGAAGAACCGCCCGGCGACGGCCACCTCGATCCCCGGGGCGAGGGCGAAGAGGAGCGACCCGAGGGCCATCGCGATCGCGCCCATGACCAGGGTGTAGCGCGGGCCGAGCCGGTCGGCGAGCAGTCCGGCCGGCACCTGGAGCAGCACGTAGATCAGCAGCTGGAGCATCGGAAGCAGGGAAAGGAGGGCGGGGCCCACGTCGAACCGGCTCTGGGCCTCCAGGGCCGCGACCCCCAGACCGTTACGGTGCAGCATCGCGAGGAAGTAGCCGCCCACCGCGACACCCCAGACCAACCAGGCGCGCGACCCGCCCACGGGCTCGGCGGAAGAGTCTCCGTTTGCTGTCGTCCTGCCACCGGATGTCTCGGTCTGGGTCACTTCGCCACTTCTCTCTTGCTTTCGGAGCGCCCACCAGTGTCCTCCACGCGGGTGAAGGCCCACCGCACCGGGGGTGACCAGGAACGCGAAACGAACGGGAATGTCCGCCTGTGCGGCGGGTCCGTCCTTGGTAAAGACCGTTCTCAGGTGCCCCCATCCCCAACAAGCGGCAATAAGTCACCCTGAGTGATCGAAAACAGCCCCAGAGTCGTCGAATCGGGTGAGACTGACGACAACCGACATGGGACCAAGGGCCCGATATCCCACTTCAAGACCATGAACGTATGTTCGAATAACCCCATATGACATGGACATTCGCATTCCAAACAGGTCGATGCGCATCCGTTAGATGTGAGATGCACCACTCTTTGAAGCCTCGACTACATGGGGTTGGTTGCTGCTAGCATCCGGAACGCGAAGGATAACTACGAGGTAACGACTTGGTTCACACCTCGCCAACTTCGCTGAGAAGGGCCCGTCGGCTCCGTAAGGCGTCACACCCCTCTCACACCGCGGCGTCGTGGCCGCAACAAGCGCACACGGTCAGCACACCCCGCGGTACCCGACACTTACTGGAGACGACCTTGAGTCACTGGCGCCTGAACAACCCCCGGGCCTCCCGGGCGAAGTCGGCACTCGCCAGACGGGTCAAGCACAAGCCCCGCCACGCCTTCTGCGCCCAGCGCGCCATCACGGCGCTGCTGAAGGAGCTCGCCTCCGTGGCCACCCGTCCCCTGTACTGGTCCGGTACCTCGGAGATGGCCGTCGCCTCCGTCATGCGCGACGTCAACGTCTGGTGCCGCGACGGCCGCTTCTTCTGGAACGACCTGCTCCAGGGCGGCACCGTCTCGCATCCCGCGAGCGACCCCGCCGGGGCCGCCGCCCTGCTCAACCCCTTCGCTCGGATCCCCGAGCCCGCGCACTACTACACGCACCGCCAGCCGGTCGCCGCCTAGGACGTGTCACTCCCGGGCCGGCACACGCGCACACCGCTCCACGCGCGTGAGACGGCCGAGGCCCGGGTCATCGCGTGAGTCCCCGCCTGGACACCGACACCGTCGTCGTCGGCCTGGGCGCGATGGGCTCCCAGGCCCTGTGGCGCCTGGCCCGTAACGGTGTCGACGCGATCGGCGTCGAACGCTTCTCCCCCGGCCACGACCGGGGGTCCTCCCACGGCGAGTCCCGCATCATCCGGACCGCCTATCTCGAAGGCTCCGAGTACGTTCCCCTCGTCCGCGCCGCCTGGCGTGCCTGGGACGAGCTCCAAGAGGCCGCCGGCACCGAACTCGTCGTACGCACGGGCGCCCTGATGCTCGGCCGCCCCGAGAGCCCCGCGATCGCCGGATCCGTCACCGCCGCGGAACGGCACGGACTCTCCTATGCGCGTCTCTCCCCTGCCGACCTGGCCGAACGTCACCCTCGACACCGTGTCCGTCACGACGAGGAGGGGGTGTTCGAGGAGGCCGCAGGCGTCGTCCTGCCCGAACGGGCCGTCCTGGCCGCCGTGAACGAGGCCCGTCGTGCCGGAGCCCGCGTCCTCACCGGACGGACCGTCACCCGGATCGAACCCGACCCCGACCGACCTCGCGTATGGATCGGCGATATCGAGATCCGTGCTCGACGCGTGATCGTCACCGTCGGGGCCTGGCTGACCCGGCTGCTCCCCGGCCTGGCCGACCTGGGCGGTGGTATCCGGGTGGAGCGCCGTGTACTGGGCTGGTTCCCGATCACCGACCCGCTCTCCGCCTCGCTCGAACCCGTCTTCGCACGTGACGAGGCCGACGGCACTCTCTGGTACGGCTTCCCCAGCATGGACGGGGGGCGTACCCTCAAGATCGGGATCCACGCCGAGGGCCCCGAGACCCGGGCACCCGAAGGCCGCCGCCCCGGAAGCCAGTGGGGCGAACCCGTCGACCCCGACGTCGGCCCCCGTCCCCCGGACGCGGCCGATGCCCGTCGTCTCGGCGCACTCGTCGCCGGGCTGCGCGGGGTGGCCCCGACACCGGAACGAACGGTCTCCTGCATGTACACGATGACCTCCGACGAGCACTTCCTCATCGGCCGTCACGACGAACTGCCCGGTCTGGTCCTGGCCGGAGGCTTCTCCGGCCACGGCTTCAAGTTCGCCTCCGCCGTGGGCGAGGCGTTGGCCGATCTGGCGGGAGAGGGACGCACGGACCTGCCGATCGGTATGTTCGACCCACATCGTTGGGACGGGTGACCCCCACCCCGACGCCTCTCGTCGGCGACCTCCCTCGCCCCGTCGTGACCGGCCCCGTACCAGGGGCGCCACCCACCCCCAGGTCGGTATCGTGCAACCTCTCTCGCCCAGGGACCCTCTCTTCATCGGACCCTATACTCTCCGTGCGCGAGTGCGCACGAATCGTATGGGAACGGTCTTTCTCGGCACCTCACCCGACGGCCACCCCGCCACCGTGAAGCCGGTCGACGAGGAACTCGCGCGTGATCCCCGTTTCCGTCGACGCTTCGTCCGCGCGATCCACGCCTCCCGGCGTATCCGCGGCCCTCACACCCCCGCGCTCCTGGACGCCGACCCCTACGCGTCGATCCCGTGGATGGCCACCGAATACCTTCCCGGCCCTTCGCTCGCCCAGGCGGTCACCGAGTGCGGCGCGCTCCCCTCCTCCGCCCTGCCGCCCTTGACGCTGGGTCTGGCCGAGGCTCTGCGCACGGCCCACGACGTGGGTCTCGCGCATCTGGACCTGAGCCCGGACCACGTGCTCCTGACACCGCACGGCCCACAGGTGATCGACTTCGGGATCGCGGACGCCGTCGAGGGGGCCGGTCCCCTCTCCCGCATCCTCGGCCCCGGCCTCGCCGGATCACGTGCGGGGACCCGGGCCCCACTGCCCGACGACGTGTTCCGTCTGGCCGAGGTCGTGGTCTTCGCCGCGACCGGGGCCGACATCCCCGCCCCGGACCTCGCTCCGCCGCCTCCGCTACGGGCCGCACGGGTCCGCTCGCGCCTGGGCGAGGTCCTGCCCGTTCCGCTGCGGGAGATGCTCGCGTCCTGTCTGTCCGAGGACCCCGCCGACCGACCGAGCGCGGGAAGTCTGTTGCTGCGTCTGCGGGTGTCGGCCGTTCCCGGAGACGGTCGACTGCCCGAGGCGTTCACCGAGCAGATCGATCGCACCGTAGTCGACCTGCGTTCGACGCTGACAGGGGATCCCCCCTACCGGGCTCCCCACCTGAACCCGCTCGTCCGGTTGGCCCCCGAGGAGGAGCCTCCGCCCACGTCGGCGCCCCCTCCGGTCGACCCTGTGGACCTCCGGGAGGAGGGATCCCCCGCGCCCACCCACTCCGGTGCTCCGGTCCGCCCCATCTCCCGGGAACCGAGGCGGCGGTTCCCGACGGCCCCGATCTCGATGTGCGCGATGGCGCTGGTCGCCGTGCTCTGTCTGGTGCTGTTCGTCCTACGGCCCAGCGCCGAAGGGGGCGGTGGAGCCGCGGCGGGCTTCGCTCCGCTCGCCCTCGACGATCCACTCGTCGGACTGGCCTTCACGCCCCAAGGCGGACTGTGGGTGCACACCCGGGCCTCGCTCGAACTGTGGAAACGGGGGGCCGGATCCCCCTTGTCCGTCCACGAACCCGCTCCCCGGGAGTTCGCGGTGCGCTCCGACGGAGCGTTGGTGGGTCTGTCCTCCTTCGACCGGGTGGAGCTGTGGCCCGCGAGCGGAGGCGCCCCCGAGGTCCTGGTCGAGGAGGAGCCGGATCGGGGCATGCTGCGTTCCCTGGCGTTGAGCCCGGACGGCACCATGGCCGCCACCCTCTCCAACACCGATCCGGCCGGTGCGGGGGAGCACCTTCTCCTCCTGTGGGACCTGACGGGCGGAGGGCTTCTCGCGGAGACGGTCGTCGACGGCATCCCCGAGGCGCCGTCCTTCAACCACGACGGCACCCGGCTGGTCGCGCTCGTCTCCGACGCCTCCGGCGGCTCCGTGCTGTCGGTGTGGAACACCCCCGATCTGTCACCGCACGGCGTGATCGAGGCCGACTCTGGCGACGACGCCCGACGTTCACGGGTCACGGCCTTCGCCACGGCGCCCGACCGGGACTTCGCGGCCGTCGAGTACGGCGAGGACGCCGACCTGGCCCTGTACGACCTGGCCGCCCTGACCTCGACCATGACCTTGGAGCGCCCCTCGGACACCCCGCCCGGCTCCAGGGCCCGATCCCTGCTGTTCACCCCGGACGGAGCGACCCTGATCGGCGGGCAGGCACCCGTCGAGGGGCCGCATGGCCTCACCGGGGGTTCGGCGTGGGACAGCGCGACCGGTGAGCTCCTCACCGTCGGGGCCACCACCCTCTTCCCGATCCTCGCGGTGGGGCCGAAGGGGCGTGTGATCGCCTCGGGGCATCCGAAGGTCGACGAGGTGGTCTTCCTGGAAACGGTCGCCCTGGGTCGGGTCGGCGACCCCTGACCCCTCTCCACCCGGCCCGGTCCCGTCACCGCGGGCGGTCCACCTTCCCCGGAGGGGTGCGAGCGCCGTCCGGAAGAGGTCATCTCCCTGGGGGCTTTGTCCTCGACCGGCTACATTGACGGGGTACCTCCTCCCTCGTACGCCCCTGGACCAGCCGGAACACCAGGTCCCGCACGCAGTAAGGACCCGCAGCCGTGCAACCCCTCGCCGTCGACGACCCCTCCTCCATCGGACCCCACCGACTTCTCGCCCGCCTCGGCGCCGGAGGCATGGGCAGGGTCTATCTCGCGAGAACCCCCGACGGCCACCTGTGCGCCATGAAGGTGGTCAAGGAGGAGCTCGCCCACGACGCCCAGTTCCGGGCCCGGTTCGCCCGCGAGGTGCGCACCGCGCAACGGGTGCGCGGCCCCTTCACCCCGGCGGTCGTGGACGCCGACCCCGACGCGCCGGCCCCCTGGATGGCCACCGAGTACGTCCCCGGCCCCACCCTCAAGGAGGCCGTGCGGGAGAACGGCCCCTTCCCCGCCGAATCCCTGCTGGTGCTCACCCTGGGGCTGGCCCGCGCCCTGTCGACGATCCACGCCGCCGGGCTGATGCACCGCGACCTCAAACCCGGCAACATCCTCCTCTCGCCACGCGGGCCCCAGGTCATCGACTTCGGTATCGCCCGCGCCGTCGAGGGCACCGTGCTCACCAGGACCGGCCAGACCTTCGGCACCCCCTCCTACACCTCGCCCGAACAGATCGTCGGCGAGAACGTGACCCCGAAAGCGGACGTGTTCTCGATGGCCGGCGCGGTGCTCTTCGCGGCGAGCGGGCTCCCGCCCTTCGGCGAGGGCACGTCGATCAGCGTGCTGAACAAGGTCATGAACGGGGAACCGAACCTCGGTGCGCTCCCCGAGGGACCATTGCGACCGTTGCTCGCGCGTTGCCTGGAGAAGGACCCCGCTCGACGTCCCGACGCGGACGAGATCCTCCACGAACTGTCCGGAACGCCACTGCCCTCGGCCGAGCACGGATGGCTGCCCACCCGGGTCGACCGACAGATCGACGCCAAGGCCGTGGAGACGGAGCGGGCCGGCGCGAACGAGCACACCACCGTCCCCATGGGCGGCGGATCGACCACCGTCCCCATGGCGGAACAGGCCCGGCAGGGCCCGGAGTCGTGGTGGCGCCGCAGATCGGTGGTGGTCGCGGCCGCCGCCGTCTGCGCCCTGATCCTGCTCGGCGGGGGCGCCCTCGCCTGGACCGTCCTTCCGGACCGGGCCGAAGACCCCCCGCCCACGGCGGGAGGGGGCGGAGAGGACACCGACTCCGACGGTTCGGACGCCGAGCCGCCGGGTGAGGGGGCCGACGACGAGGAACGTCCGGCCTCCGACCACTTCGCCGGCTTCGTCTACACCATCGACTTCTCCGAGGACGGGGACCTCGTCCACGTCTTCGGCTCGGGCACCCTGTCCACCTGGGACTGGCGCACCGGAGAGCTGATCGAGGATTACCCACCGGCGACCGGCGCCCGATTCACCTCCACCGGCTACGTGGCGTCCACCGTCGAGCAGTACATCCGTGTCTGGGACGGCGGTGTGGACGACCGGATCGCCGTACTGGGGCGGACCGAGGAGTTCGGCATGTTCGACATGCCGGCGATCACGAGGGACGGTTCCACGCTGGCCGCCCTGGCCAGCCAGGACGGGACCGTCGAAGGCGACCCCTTCATCCAGATCTGGGACGTGGAGAAGGGCGAGGTGACCTCCGACTTCGAGGTGGAGGGCATGTTGACCCACCTGGAGTACGCGCTGGACGATTCGGTCCTGGTGGGCGTCCTCGCCGTACGCGACTACTCCGAGTCCATCGCCACGGTCGTCTGGGACCCCGAGACCGGGGAGGAACTCCACCGCTTCGACGACGCCGAGACCTACGACGCCAGGGTGTCGGGCGACGGCGAGACGCTCGTGGTGGCCGCCGACGACGAGAAGGCCTTCGTGGTCGACCTCGCCGGCGGGGACGTCCAGGACCTGGACGTCCCCGAAGAGGCGGTGGGGGAGCTCGGGTACGTCGCGCTCTCCCCCGACGGCTCGGTCGCCTACGGCGCCTCGTCCCTCTTCGGCACCTCCGAGGGCTACATGTGGGACACCGCCACCGGAGAACCCCTGCCCTCCGAGGGCCTGGAGTTCGACTCCGTCATCGGGGTCGACCCCGGCGGGGAGTACCTCGCCACCACTTCCACCGACGGTGGAGTCACGAGCGTCCAGATCCTGAACGGCGATTTCGAGATCGTCGCCGAGATCTCCTGATCCCCGGAAGGCAGTCATGCGTCCATCCGCGCCGAACGATCCCCGAGAGATCGGCCCCTACCGTGTCGTCGCCCTGCTGGGGTCGGGCGGCATGGGCCGCGTCCACCTCGGGCTGGGCCCCGACGGCACCCCGGCCGCGGTCAAAATGGTCCGCGCCGAATACGCCTACGACCCCGGTTTTCGCGAACGGTTCGCCCGAGAGCTCGACCTCGTCCGGCGGGTCCACGGGCTCTTCACCCCCCGTGTCCTGGCCGCCGACACCTCGGGCCGGACCCCCTGGCTGGCCACCGAGTACGTGATGGGGCCCTCCCTCCAAGAGTTGGTGCAGGACACCGGCCCCCTCCCCGAGGAGACCGTGCGCTTCATGGGTCGGGCCATCGCCCAGGCGCTCGAACGCGTCCACGCGTCCGGGCTGGTCCACCGTGACCTCAAGCCCGGGAACGTCATGGTCGCCGGCGAGGGACCCCAGGTGATCGACTTCGGGATCGCCCACACCCTGGGCGACGCCCAGGACGGCGGAGAGGACCGGTTCGTCGGCACCCCCGGCTTCATGTCCCCCGAGGCCGTGGGCGGGAAGGCTCCAGGGCCGCCCGCCGACGTCTTCGCGCTCGGCGGCGTCCTGATCCACGCCCTCACCGGGCGGGGGCCGTTCGGCGACGGGCACCCCTCCACCGTCCTGTACCGGATCGCCCACCTCGAACCCGACCTCGAGGACGTCCCGGAGTCGCTGCGCGGGATCGTCTCGGCCTGCCTGGCCAAGGACCCGGCGTCCCGGCCCACCGCCGCGCAGGTGGTGCGGGACCTCGGAGGCCCCGTGTCACCGGCCCCGATCGCCTCCTCCTGGTTGCCTCCCGCGGCCGCCGAACGCATCGCCGGGATCGCCGACGAGTACCGCGACGCCGTGGCGACGGGTTCGAGGGCCGGAGGCCGGGGACGCCTGGGCGGCCGACTCCTCATCGCGGGGGCGGCGGCCCTCGCCCTGACCATGGTCGCCGGCCTGGGAACGTGGACCGCGGGCCAGGCCGGCCTGATCGGTGGCCTCCCCGGCGATCCCGAGGAGGACCCGGGGGTCGCCCAACGCGAGGTCTGCTCTCCGAAGGAACACCTGGCGCCCGAGTTCGCCGAGGCCGCCGAGGACGAACTCACCCCGCCCAACACGGACGAGGGCATGTTCTACACGAACTTCTCCTCCGACGGCGAGGTCCTCGCGGTGGCCGGCACCGGGGGCCTGGCCCTATGGGACTGGCGGGAACAGACGGAGGTCGCGCGGATCGAGACGGAGATCCCGGCACGGTACGGCCACCCCACGTTCAGCCCGAACGACTGCCTCCTGGCCTACGCCTCCGACGACGGCGCGCACGTCTACCACCTGGAGAGCGGGGAGCACACCGTCTACGCGGAGGGGTTCGACATCGGATCGATCGCCTTCACCCGGGACGGCGGCCGGCTGGTCGTCGGGTCGGGCGACGCCTCGTCCGACTCCACCGTTCTGCTGTACGACCTGGAGACCGGAGAACTGGGCACCACCCTCGCCGACGGGCCGACGAGCGTGAGAGCCCTCGCCGTCAGCGCGGACGGCTCCCACGTCGTCGCCCAGGACTGGCTCGAACGGCTCTACCTGTGGAACGTGGAGAGCGGGGAGATCATCGCCGAGGGCACCGACAGCCCCGCCCTCAACCCCGAGGCCGTGTACTTCGTGGACGACCGGAACCTCCTCCGACCGGAGGCGACGGGGGCCCGACGGCAGAACTTCACCGACACCTCCGACGTCACCCGGTTCGTCGACGAGGACATGGAGGAGGACTTCAGGGTGCACGACGTCGAGTACAGCCTCGAGGCCGACCGGGTCTACGTCACCTACGTCCCGGGGGACTACGACTTCTCCAAGGCGTACATGAAGGTGTGGGAGTACTCCACCGGAGAGGACCTGACCGCCGAGGCGAACGAGGGCTACATGCACGAGATCAGCGTGCATCCCGAGGGCGAGGTCCTCATCGGCGTCCCGGGCAACGGCAACGGCATGTGGGTCGTGGACGCCACCGAACTGCGGATCCTGGACCGGCTATGAGCGCGCCCGTCGACGTCCACACGCACCTCGTCACCCGGTAAGGCCCATGTTCCCTCTCCACCCGCACGATCCGCCCTCCGTCGGTCCCTACCGTCTGCGCGCCCGCCTGGGCGAGGACGCCTACGCCCGCGTGTACCTGGGGACGGCCGACGGCCGCGACCCGGTGGCGGTGAAGATCGTCCGTCCCGAGTACGCCACCGACCCCGGGTTCCGCTCGGCCTTCTCCCGCCAGGTGGAGGCGGCCCGCGGCCTTCCGGGACGCCACGTGTGCTCGATCCGGGAGACCGACGTCCGAGGCGCGGTCCCCTGGGCCGCCGTCTCCCGCCCCCTCGGCCCCTCCCTGACCGACCTGGTCCGCGACCACGGTCCGCTTCCGGCGGACGCCCTCCCCCCGCTGGCCCAGGCGCTCGCCCAAGGCCTGGCCGACCTGCACGCGGCCGGCCTGGTCCACGGTTCGCTCTGGCCGGACGGTGTACTGATGGCCTCCCGATCGGCGCTCCTGGCCGACCCCGGCCTGGAATGGGCGACCTCCGACGCCGGACGACGCGCGCCGCATCCGGCGTTCGCGGCACCCGAAGGGGGAGCCTCCCCCGCGACGGACGTGTTCTCGTGGGCCGCCACCCTCTGCTACGCCGCCGGCGGGGTGGAGGGCCCCGCGGGCCTGGCCCACGTCCCGCTCCAACTCCGAGGACTCGTCGACACCTGCCTCAAACTCGATCCGCGACTACGCCCCAGCGCCGTCGACCTGGTGCGGATGTTGGGCGGCCCCGCCGAACCGCCCGCCTGGCCTCCTCGGCTCCGCTCCGTGATCGACGCCGTGGCCGACCGCCAGCGGAACGCGCTCGCCTCCCCTTCCGACCCTTCCGACACGACGGACGCGGGCGAGGGGAAGAGGCCCGGACGTGGTCGTCTTCTCGCCCTCGGCGCCGGCGCGCTGACCCTGGTCGTGCTCGGTTCGGTGGGCGCGGTGATCGCCTACGACCGGCTCGGCGGCCACTCCGAGACGAACGACCCGGAGCCCGAAGGCACCGCCCTGGTCACCGACGCGGACTGTCCGGACTCCTCGGCCCACCCCGCCCCGGAGACCCCCCTGCCCTCGGACGTCTCCCTCTCGAACCCGGTGTTCTCCGCCGACGGGGACGTACTGGCCACGACCTCGACCGAGGGGCTCTCGATCTGGGACTGGCGCGAGGGCGAGGAGATCGCCCGCCCCACCGACTCCGTGAGCGTCGGTTCCCGGAGCACCCCGGTGTTCTCCCCCTTCGGCTGCACCGTGGTGGTCCCCGAACTCGTGGAGCCCGAAGGACGCGACGACAGCATCACCCTCGCCCACGGATACGACCTGGCCGCCGGGACCGACACCGAACTCCTGGGCCCCCAGGACGGCCCGGACGAACAGGGACGTTGGATGAGCAAGCCGCTGAACGTGCAGGCCTTCGGCTTCTCTCCGGACGGCCGGCGCCTGGCCGTCACCCTGGACTCCCGGCTCGGGGCCGAGGCGAACACCCACGTCGTCGACACCGAGACCGGCGAGGCCGGAGAGCCGATGCTCTCCAGGCTCCAGTACACGACCACCTTCGTGGACGACGACCACTTCGCCACCAGCACCGGCGACGAGATCGTCATCTGGAACGCCGACACCGGCGAGAAGGTCCGCGAGTTCCGAGGGTCCACGTCCACCTCGCTGGCGGTGGACGTCGCCGGTTCCCGCCTCGCCTACCTCGACGACGATCGGATCGTCCTCGTCGACACCTCCGACGGCGGCGAGATCGCCTCCTTCACCCGCGAGGAGTTCGAGACCGACGACTCCCCCCTCCTCCTCGACCTGGTCATCGACCCCGAGCGGAACGTCCTCCACGCCAACTGGATGGTCTCCGTCGGTGACGCGGCCTGGAACCACCACCCCTACGCGTGGGACATCGAGACGGGCGAGGACCTGTGGGCCGAGGCGGAGGACCCCGTCCGCTACTCCGGGCTCGCCCTCCACCCCGACGGTGAGGTCATCGCCGCCACGACCGCCGCGGACTCCCGTCTCGTCCTGCTCGACCCGGAGACCTTCGAACCGATCGACACCCTCCACTGAACCCGCCGCCCGCCCCTCCCGACCTGGGAAGGGCGGGCGAGGGACGGCGTACGCCCCGTTATAGAACGCACCAGTAGACTTCGCCCGGAACGCCGTACCGCATCGTCACGAGAGCCCTCATGCGTCAGCCCTCCGCCGATGACCCCCACCGGATCGTCGCCCCCTCGAAACCGGCGGCGGAAAACGCGTCCACCTGGGCCTGGACCGGGACGGACGCACCGCCGCCGTCAAGGTCGTCCGCACCGAACAGGCCCGCGCCCCCTCTCGAGGTCCCGCCTCCGTCCCCGGCGGCTCCCGGCCTCCGGCCGGACGCACCCCGGCTTCCGTGGCCGATACCGGCCACGAGGACACGGCCCCACCACCCCTCCCCCACCGGGTCGGCCGACCGGCACCGGTGAAACGGGGCCACCGCCTCGGCGCGACGACACCACGACGACCACAAGGAACGATCCACCGTGCATCCCCTGGCCCCCTCGGACCCCGTCCGTATCGGACCGCATCGTCTCCTCGCTCGACTGGGGGCGGGAGGCATGGGCGAGGTCTATCTGGCCCGGACCCCGGCCGACCGTCTGGCCGCCGTCAAGGTGACCAGAGCCGAGTTGGCCCAGGACCGTGAGTTCCGCGCCCGGTTCGCCCGCGAGGTGCGAACCGCCCGTATGGTCACGGGCCCCTTCACCCCGGCGGTCGTGGACGCCGACCCCGACGCGCCGGCCCCCTGGATGGCCACCGAGTACGTTCCCGGACCCACCCTCAAGGAGGCCGTGCGCGAGAACGGCACCTTCCCGGAGCCGTCCCTCCTGGTACTCACCCTCGGTCTGGCCCGTGCCCTTCAGTCGATCCACGCCGCCGGGCTGGTGCACCGTGACCTCAAACCGAGCAACGTCCTGCTCTCACCGCGTGGGCCCCAGGTCATCGACTTCGGCATCGCCCGCGCCGTCGAGGGCACCGTCCTCACCAAGACCGGCCAGTCCTTCGGCACCCCTTCGTACACATCCCCCGAACAGGTACTGGGGCAGGAGGTCGGCCGAACAAGCGATGTCTTCTCCCTCGCCGGGGTGGTGGTCCACGCCGCCACCGGTCGGGCTCCCTTCGGGAAGGGTCCGGCGGCCGAGGTCCTGTCTCGACTGGTGAGCCGGGACCCGGATCTGGATGGAGTGCCGGAAAACCTGCGCCCCCTCCTCACCCGCTGCCTCGCCAAGAACCCCACCGAACGCCCCTCTTCCGACGAGATCCTCAGCGAACTCTCCTCATTTCCGCTGCCCGCCGCCGAACATGGTTGGCTTCCCATCGAAATCAATCGCTCGATCGACGTACGGCAGCAGGAGGCTCGGCAGGCCGTCCACTCTGGAGGGGCCACCTCTCGGGGAGCCTCCGGCTCCGATGTCCCGAGACCGAAGAGGCGGCGCGCCGGTCTCATCGCGGCGGGGGCCGGTACGGCCGCGCTCATCCTCGGAGCAGGGGTGGCTTTGGCCGTCGTCTCTCCTTGGAAGGGAGACGAAACGACCGAGGAGATCGCCACCGGACAGGAAGGATCACCGGAGGACTCCGTGGAGGAAGAGGACGCCCCCGGGATCAACGGTTCGGTCTACGGCCTGTTCTTCACCCCGGACGGGGACGAACTGTACGTTCACACCGCTACCGAACTGACCCGTTGGGCCTGGGAAAGCGGGGAGATGCTGGAACGTTACTCCACCTACCCGGGTTCCTTGGACATCGCGGACGACGGAACCGTCGTCACCGCTCATCAACCGACCGTACTGGTGCGTGATCCCGACTTCGAGACCCTCGCCCAGTTCAAGCTCGCAGAAGAGCCCAGCGAGGACATCCTCTTCCATGACACCGTCTCGATCAGCCCGGACGCGTCCCTCGTCGCTCTGACCGTGGTCACTCAGGAGAGGGATTCCCGCCTCTACCTATGGGACTGGCGGGAGGACACCGTCGTGTTCTCCACGGAACTGGAGGAACCACTGCTCGACATGAGGTTCGACCAGACCGGGGAACTTCTCCTCCTGACCTACCGTGACATCTATCCCCGGGTCTTCGTACATGACGTCGAGACCTTCGAAGAGGTCGTCAGCGGCCCGGGGAGCGCACCGGACAGCGAGTACGACTTTCAGTTCTACCCCTCGGCGATCTCCCCCACCGGAGACATCATGTCGATCCATATGGACGACCATGTCCTCGTGTACGACTTGGAGAAGGGGGAGAACCTCCACGAGATCCCGCTTCCCCTTCACACCGGCGGCCTGGTCTTCTCACCCGACGGGACCATCCTGTACTCCTCCGGGGCCTCTCGAGCGACCGGTGACGAATCCGGTGGGCGAGCCTGGGACGTGGCGTCCGGGGAGGAACTGACCTCCGGACACACTCTGCTCTTGGAGAAGGTCACACCCCATCCGGACGGAGAGCTCTTGGTCACCGTGGAGGACCAGACCCTCCTCGTTCTGGATGCCGAGACCTTCGAGTTGGTCTCCGAGATCGGCTGACGGCCTCCCCCCTCCACACCTGACGGGTGGTTCGCACACCCGCCGGTTCCTTCGGTCCACGCGACATCGACAAGGCGTTCATGCTCCCCCTCCATCCCCACGACCCCCCTTTTGTCGGCCCCTACCGCCTCTTGGCCCGGCTGGGCGAGGACGTCGACACACGCTCCTACTGGGCCACCGGCCCGAACCGACCACCCGTCCGGGTACGGATCGCACGACCGGAAAGGGCCACCGACCCGATTTTCCGAGCCGCCTTCGCCCGAAGGATGGAAGTATCCCTCGCGGTCTCCGGACCTGACGTGGCCCGCGTCGTGGACTTCGACCCGACCTCACCCGTCCCCTGGGTCGCGGCCGAGAACCCTCCCGGAACGGACCTGGCCACATTCGTACGGACACACGGCCCGCTCTCCGTCTCCGCTCTGCACGCCCTCGCGGTGACCACCGCTCGAGGCCTGGCGTCCCTTCATTCCATAGGACACGCGCACACCGAACTGCGGCCACAGAACGTACTGCTCGATGAGACCCGGGCCCTCCTGTCGAGTCCGGCCGCGTCCTCTCTGGACGGCTCGAACGACACGTACACCTCTCTCACCCCACCGGAAGGGCAGGGGACCCCGGCGGGGGACGTGTTCTCCTGGGCGGCCGTCCTGTGCTTCGCCGTGAGCGGTACCACCGACCCGAGAGGGGTGGAGAGAATGCCCCTTCACCTGCGCGGGGTCGTCGACTCCTGTCTCCAGGCCTCCACCAGGATGCGACCGAGCGCGACCGACCTGATCGAGATGCTCGGTGGCGCCGCCTCCTCGACCTCATGGCCGCCCGAATTCGGCTCCCTCATCACCCGGGGAGCGGACGAGATGCGCCGTCTGATCCCCGAGACACCCGCTCCCCGAACGACCGATCATCGAAAACGACTGCTCGGCATGGCGGGGGCCGCTCTGGCCCTGACCTTGGTAGCCGGTACCGGGATCACCTGGGGCTACCTGCGCCTCAACGACGGAGACGAGAGCCTCGGCTCCGAAGAGCCTGAGACCGGGACGGAGGGACTGATCACGAACGCCGATTGCTCCGAGGAATCGGCGTTTCCTTCGCCCTCCGGTCCGATCGAGGACCTGGACGCCATGCAGGTGGAGTTCTCACCTGATGGGCGTCTTCTCGCCATCGGCAGCTTCAATCACGGGCTCACGCTCTGGGACTGGCGGAAGGGCGAGGAGTTCGCACGGCCGATCGAGGAGTTGAACGGCATAGGTTCCATGGAGTTCGCCCCCATCGGGTGCATGGTCGCGGCGACATCCCTGCGCGACGACGCCGACCAGGAACAGGACTACCGGGTCACCACCACCTACGACCTTCCATCGGGTGAGGCCGTGGACCATCTCGGAGTCCAGCCTCCCCCGGGCCCCGACGGAAGCCTGACCCGCCGTTCCCTATGGGACTTCTCCTTCAGCACCGACGGCGCCTACCTGGCCATCGGCAACCGACCCGATTTCATGGAGGAGAATCGTGAGGCCGTGGGGATCATCGACATGCGGACCGGAGAGATGAGCACCACCCTCGCCCTCAGATCCGCCTACAACCTCGCGTTCCTCGACGAGAGTCGACTCGCCGTCGCCACGGGAGGGGAGATCTCCCTCTGGGACGTGGAGACGGGCGAAGAGGTACAGAGAATTCGAAATGTCATCGAGAACAGGATGGCGGTGGTGGAGGGAGAGGACCAGATCGTCCTCATCCGTGATGGCCGGATCGACTGGTTGGATCTGGAGGACGAATCGACGATCGTCTCGTTCCCTTTGGACGACTACTCCAAGGCCGACGAGACCGAGCAGGGCGCGTGGATCAACGACCTGTCCGTCGACGGGGAACGCGGCCTGGTCCACTTCTCATGGAGCACCAGAAGCGATGATCCGGACCCGGACGATCTGGGCACCGACCGAGAGAATCAGACTCACGGCCACCTCTGGGAGGTCGAGAGCGGAAAGGACCTGCTCGACGGGAACGAGACCCTGATGACCCGCCCCGTCGCCTTCCTCCCCGAAGTGATCGCCTCCGTGAACCAGGACGGCGGCGTCGATCTGATCGACCCAGAGACCCTGGAGGTCACCGACGTCATCGGATGAGACCGACTTCGGTGACCTCCGAACGATCACGGGCCCTCGGGCCGACTCTCTCGGGTCGGGGGAGGTCCTGTTATCGGAAGCCCAGGACCGTGACCCCGCCCCTGTCCTCCTCTGGACGCTCGACCATGACCACGGAACCGGGTACGGCCAGGAACCGGTCCTCACCCAGAAGATCCATCGTGACCTCGCGGTCCTGAGACGCCAGGGAGGTGTCCAACCTTCGGGGAAGAGCGACCTGTTCGGTCTCGTTCTCCCCCGCCCAAGGGGCCACCGTCAGGAGGTCTCCCGTCCCTCTCCCCGGTTCGAGCTTGAGCAACGACTCCTCCAGAGGAAGGAGATAGGCCGACACGGCCTGTGTGCTCACCGCGTACTCGCCCGTGGTCGCCACCGTCTCTCCGTCGAAACCGCGCAGCTCGTAGTTGTAGACCCGTTCCTCATCGGTCCGGTCCGACAACAGGTAGCCCGTCTCCAAGGTCCTGACGAGGAACCGGTCGCCCCGTTCCTCGACCCCTTCGCCCACGACCTCTCCGGATACGGGGTCGATGACCACCCTCTCGGCGTATCGTGTGCCGCCCTCGGGCTCATAGACGGATCCCGCCTCGTCGACGGCGAGCAGCCCCCCGATCCGACGGAGACCACCGTCCGACACCAGGAACTCTTCATCGGCCCCGGTCATGGACCACAGAACGGAACCGTCGTCGAGGTTCAGAGCGGTCAACTCCGTCTCGCCCGAACCGCAGACCGCCCGTACGACCACCGTTTCGGGGAAGACGACGGGACGCTCCGTCCGCTCGACCTTCGAGTCTCCGCAGGAGAACAGATCCTCGGTCCGCCAGAGCTCCTCACCGTCCACGTCAGAACGCAGGAGCGCGTCCAACCGGGGCTCGGGCGGAAGGGACAGCAGACCCGCGTCGGTCGCCGCGTCCACGTCGAAGACGCCCAACTCGGAGACGTCGCCCGGCAACGTTTCCTCGTGTTCCCCGATGACCTCACCGGTGGCCCCGTCGAGGACCACCCGGCGGCCGGCGACCCCCTCATCCTCCTCGGAGGCCGCACCGTTCTCCGACCGGTCCTGAGGTTCGTCCGGGAAGAGCACATGGACTCTCTCCCCCGAGGCGGAGACGTCCGTCCACACACGGGTGCCCTCCACCCGATAGCTCCATCGTTCCTCTCCCGAAGCCCCATCGAGAGCGACGACGCCGTCCTCCAAGCGCACCAGAACACCGCTCGGCAGGGGGGAAAGGGTCGGAAAACCCGTGGCCTCCTCGTCGGACCATTCCCACGCCTGTTCCGTGACCGTTCCCGGGATCCCGTCGGAGGACCACTCCCCCGTCAAGGGCTCGTGCCGGACACGGGAGTCCCCTCGTAGCACCAGCCAGCCCCCGACGAGCACCGCCACGAGCACGATCACCGCGCCCCGAAACCACCAGGAGCGCAACAACGACCCGATCATCAGTCCTCTTCCGGCCTACCGCTGTCGTCAACGCTGGGATTGTTGTTGTTATCGACCTTCGAGTCGCTGTATCCCTCTTTATAGGTCTCGAGGATCTCCGCTCCTCTTCCGTCATCGACCCCTGAGAGGAGTTCCACGATCTCGTCCTGGACGTCGTACATCACATCGCTGTCATAGCCGACGATCGCCACTCCCCCGTCCCGGTACTCGAGGTGATCGTAGCCCGCGAGATCCTCGGCGCTCAGCACGTCGTTCTCGATGTAGTAATCGACGATCGAAGTTCCCATGCCGATGTGGTTGGCGCTGATAGAGGTCTCGCTCTGGGCGTTGGTGTCCGGCACCGGGCCGAGGTCGAGACTCACGGAATCGGTGGCGGCGTTGGTGATCGCGCTCTGCGCGCCGGAGATCATCTCGCCGATCACGAGATCCGTCACAGGACTCTTCGTCGATATGAGCGAGGCCGGTTTGAAGGCGAGATCGATCAAGAGCTCACGTCCGGCGACCTTCCTGTCATAGGCCTCCTTCTTCGCGTCGTCCTCCGAGCTCATCCGGCTCTCGGCCTCATTGATCAACGCGCTGTTGATCAACCAGTCGAGTCGGCTGGTGTCCTGACCGGCTCCACGCGGGGAGAGGTCGTTCTCGAACATCTCGGAGACCAACCCCTGAGAGTGCATCTCGGAGATGGCGACCATGGAGGTGGCCGCCTCCGGCCCACCCGCGACGTACTCGAGGAACCTCATCCTCTCGTCCTCGCCGATGAGCATCCTCCCGCTCGCGTCACTGAAACGAACGCCCTCTTCGGTGTTGTTGAGGCTGAACTCCTCGACGTAGGCTCCGAAGACGTTGACCAGGCCATTGGCCATCTCATGGTTGACCTGGGTGAAGGAGAGACCGCTCTGGCCGAAGAACTCACCCTGGTTCCCGCTGTACACACCGCCGGTGAGGTCGGTCATACGTTCGTAGCGGTCCTTGTCGGTCAAGAACTCGATCAGGTCCTTGGCGACCTCGTCCACCTTCTGGGTGTCCTCCCCGGCGGCCTCTCTGGCCTCCAGGATCCAGTCCGTGTAACCACTGGCCGCGGCGCCCCCATCGGTCCATTCCTGAGTGAAGATGGCCTCTAGGGCGGCGTGCCGCTTCTCCTCGCCGTGCATGTCGGAGCCGAGCCTCGGGTGCTCGTACCAATCTCCGGGACCGGAGATCATGTCGGCGTTCGCGTCGGCGTTCCTCGTAGCCACGCCCAGCACGGACTCCATGTGCTCGATGGTCTCGAAGGAGTGGAGCGCGTGGGGATCGGAGAGGGCGTCTCCGACCGTCAGGCCCATGGTCAACGACAGGCCCCGGCCACCCTCGATCCCCTCGGGCACATGGCCGAAGAGATTGCCGAGACTCTCCCAGTTGTGATCCTGCATCCCGAAGTTCGGATCGCCCTCGACGGCGAGCCGCACACTCGGGGGAAGGTCATAGTAGCCGCCGGGAACGGAGTCATCTCCGTGCTTGAGCCGCGGATCGCTGAGAACGAGAAGCCCGGTGCCGAGGGCACCCAGGAACAGCTCCGAGTCCTCCTTCCCCATGAACTCCGGAGCGATGTTCGCCAGATGAGCGACATCCACTGTCTCCTCGAGCTTGTCATAGAATTCCTTGAGGAATTCCATGTCCTGAGGATCCATCTCCGCACCGTCGACGTTCCGGGCTTCCTCGGCCCGCCAACCGACACTCGAGAGAATCGCCATCAATTCATAGTAGCGATCGTCCAACGGCTTATCGCCGTTGACGTATTCGAGCACCTCATCGACCATCTCCTCCGGGTCGATGTCCTCCGGAATATCACCGAACGAACCACCGAGGTTGAAGTAGGACCAGTTGATGTAACCGCCGTTCTTCAACCTCTCGATGGCGTCGGGGGAAGGAGCCCCACCCCGAAGGTCGTCCGAGATCTGTCCGACCTCCTCGGTCGCCTTCGTATGAGCGGTCTGCTCATCGCCCTCGAGCTCCTCTATGAGAGCCCTCAAGGCCTGCTCCGCCTTCTCCGACTTCGAAGTCCAAAAAGGCAGATTCGGGAAGTCGATCGCCGAGGTCGAGCCGTAGTCCTCACCGACCTCGGAAGCCTCGGTGTTCCACCTCTCGACAAGACGGGTCCGCTCGTCCCTGTAGGTCTGGAGCACGTCGGCGAGCTCCTCCGTCAGAGCCGCGCAGAAGTTGATCGCGCCGGCCGCCTTCTGCCACTGGACCTGATCCTCGGTTCCCATGGAGCTGATGTTCCACATGATGAGGCTGGAGAACTCCATCGCCGCATCGTCGTGGGCCCCCTCCAGGTCGTGGGACCTGCCCAGGATCCTGGCCTCCATCGTTGTGAGGTCTTCGGCATAGGTCCTCAGCAGAGAGGGGCTTCCCTCCACCACCTCGTTGAACTCCGGCCGGAACCCCTTATAGGAGACCAGCCCCGGGATCGAAGCGTCTCCGCCCTGAGACTCACCAGGCACAGCTCTCTCCTCCTACGTCAGTTTCCGAAGTTGACTTCAGGGATATCGGGCCAGGCTCCGCGGTAGACGTCCTCGGCCTCGTAATCGGCCTTCGCGATCTCCGCCGCACCGCTCTGGGTGTCCTCCGCGAGGTTCAGACCGTTGGTCTGAATGATCTCCAGCTCCGGTTTCACCTCGGACCTGAAACCGCTGTAGCCGCTCGAGGCGTCGCCGGCCGCGGACATGATCCGAGTGATCAGCTGATCGAAGTCATCGTCCAGACCGACCATCGCCTGCGCCAGCCCCTCGGCGACCTCACCCTTGCTGTATCCCTGCCAAGGATTGGCTTCGAGCTCGTCCACGAGCCATCCACTCCGTTTCCTTCACCAATGAAAAATCGACCGGGCAATTACAGAGAATGATCGAGACGCCACACAGAGCTCTGATCTGGAGATGAACGCTCCGGCATCCGAGACGGCCCTCGGTTCCCGATATTCGACTACAGGAACACACGAAAAGTTCCTCATGCGTCCAACACGGAAAGCCATCATCCGGCCGAGAACGCCGCTACCCCCGAGGAGACCACCAAGACCGACGCAGAACATGTGGGGGATAGGGACATCAGTTTGTCGACCTCGACTTCGATCCGACCGGAAGAAGGTCCGGGAACACCTTGATCCGCCTCACCCGACGGCGTACGGCCGGCGTCCCGCGGTACCTCAGAACCAATACAACAAGCGGCGGCCACGGGACAAGGGGCGCACAACGACCGATCGACATCTGATCGGTCGGGCAGGAGGATCCTACCGAAGGCACATGAACGCGTCGTCACCGACCGGTATCGGTCTCGCCTCCTCTTACCGGCAAGAGCCCGAGAGGTGGCGGTGTACAGGGGATGAGCGGGCGCCCGACCGAAGGAACACGAAAGCCGGACTTCTTCCCTCAGGTCGAAGCCCGGCAGGGTCTGCGCGATGGACGGAGGATCGGTGGGCGGGACCCCCGTCTACGCTCGCGGCTTCAAGAGAGACCCGCGACTCTCGGGATCTCGTCGAAGGGGTACTCCCGCACCAGGACCGCCCCCGGAACCTCCTGAAAGGTCCCCGGCCCGAACTCCCGATCCTGCCCCCAAAGCGGAAATATATCGTCGACGTAAACCTGAATATCGAGGCTTACCACTATCTCCCTTTCTCCCCCCCAAGAAAAAACCGAGATTCTACCATTTTCTTCATACCGCCCCCTGTGCAGCGAAAGAAGATCTCGCCCCAGCGGCAGCAAACCCGTAACCGAATGACCCTGGTATCCATCGACAGCGATACTCCTAGCGACCTCGCCAGAAAAATCTCGAAATTCGAAATACCTGCAAATTGATTCATCTTCGAGCTTTTCCGAAAGGCTGGAAATATATCCTTCCTCTAGAATACGGACAGGGTCATCTCCAACCATGCTTGGAATTTCGTCCGCGACGATCTCACCTTTGCCGGTATCGACGATTACTGTCCCGCGCAGCTGTGCGTGGTTCTGCAGAACTGCCTTATCGCCGACAG
The DNA here is from genome assembly GCF_000710955.1 of Nocardiopsis alba. NCBI lineage: Bacteria > Bacillati > Actinomycetota > Actinomycetes > Streptosporangiales > Nocardiopsidaceae > Nocardiopsis > Nocardiopsis alba. Next base: position 51,099 of record NZ_BAZE01000010.1, on the reverse strand, counting down.
GAGCAAAAGTAACATCATCGAGGTTTTCGAAGTGATACGGAGTTTCAGAGAAGCCAAGTCGCCAGTCCTCAACACCGCTGTCGGGGTCGAAGGAGACCAGCATCGATTCGTCCATCCCGCACTCCAGATGGACCACGACCCCCGTGGGAGAGAAGAACCCGCCCAGGATCGAGGTCACTCCGCTCGATCCTTCGTCACATGTGATCTCATCACTCGACCATCGGGACTCGCCCCCCCCAGTCCTCACGCCGGACAGAAGCGGCCTTCCCCTCCTCCAAGCGGGCGAGAACGAACCCGTCGTCCGCCATCAGCCCCAGGTCCTGGATGACGAAAGCTCCCTCTTGGAAGTTCGTGTCCTCGATCTCTCGCACCAACTCGCCATCCGCCGTGTCCAGAAGGATCATCGACCCCGGAGAGGCGATCGCCGCCAAAGAGCCGTCGGGGGAGACCGCCGAGGCGGAAGAGACGCCTATCTTCCGATAGCTCCAGGCTTCCCGGCCGGTACTCGTATCCAGGGCCACCACGCCATCGTCAAAGACCAGCAGGGCACCCTCAGCGAGAGGAAGGATCCTCTCCACGACCATCTCCTCATAGCCCACCCCCTCCCACACCCATGCCTGTTCGGAGACCGTTTCCGGGATCTCCTCGCCCCCATCGAGGCGGTCGTTCCTCACATGGACGACCTCACCGACAGCGGGTTCTCCCCCCTCGGTATCAGAGGTCTCCACGGTCGAGCATCCGATGGCGACCATCACCAGCGCACCCACCGAACAAAGAAGTCCAAGCCTCATACCGAAAGAAAGGGGAGAGATTTCATTAATCACACAAGATCAATTTTCCCGAGTAAGAGAATTTTCCAAGAAATCCAGAATATCAAAGTACGAAGCATCACCCGAAAACTCTCGCGAATTCAAAGGGGGTCGATATCCGCCCCCCTCGTCTTCAATAAGAAGCTTCTCGGGAAAATCAGAGAAGTCGACAACACCTTGGTCGATCAAAAAATCAGCAACCTTCACGGCCGATTGTATCTCGATCGACGACCAATTCCCAATAACGACTGAATAAGCTTCTCCCTCGTCAACCACAGGGGCCGACCCCAGAGCCTCTTCCATACCATGGATACCCCAAACCTCAGGGGTCAGAACTTCACCCCACCTTGCATCAATAAATGCATAGTCGGAGCTGAAATCTCCACGGATAGCGCGGTGAACAGGATCATTTGATTCTCCTTCGTAGAGCCTTCCCTCGCTATAGTCAAAAACCTCGACAGGGATTCCACTCTCATTCAGTGGAAAAGTTTCGATGAAATCGATACTCCCACTACTCTCAACCGATACAACGTGTGCCACATTTTCGCCCTCGCATGCCAAAGAAATATAGACGCCCGCCCCTCCGGACGTCACACTGACATCATCTTCGTCCAGGTCCCGATCATTACAGAGCTCTCCCATCCCCATACGCCATCGCTCTTCCGGTTCAGTTGATTCATCTCCTCTTTTTTGAGCGACAACTTCAACCGGATATTCTTCCACAAAGACGCGAGCGCCGGACATGCGAGTATCATTCAGAACATCGAAATCCTGGACAAAAGGAAAAACTACACTGGCTTCGATCTCACCTGTCTCGACGTTCAAAGTCACCTCTGTGACCTCATGAGAAGAATCCGAGATCGGTCTATAGGAAATGACAACATTCTCAAGCGACGAGTCAAAGGCGACCGCAACCTCGGCATCGAAAACCTGGTACCTCCAGCTCTCATTCCCGTCAGTACGATCCACTCCATAGACGCCATTCTCAGTCACCGCGACCATGGAGCCTTCGACAAGGACAAAACGGGTGACCTCAGGGTCATCTACCAGGCCCACCACATTCTCATACTCATACTCTTCTACTTTTTTCGGGGACTGGGAGCCGACGTCCCCCAAAACCCTGTGTTCCACCTCAGGGTCCCATGACTCCGTGGAACCAGGTTCAGAAAAATAAGAACACCCCACGACCACAAGAGCCAAAGAGGCCACAAAAAAGGAGGAATAAACCTATAATTCATTTTCATGCACACCAAAACCCGGCGCCTGAACCGAAAAGCGAACACGACCATATGTAACCCAAAAAATTTCAATGCACCCCTCGCAGCCTCCTCAAAATCCCCAACACGGATTTAGCAAAAACACGAGCCACGCCTACAGGATTCAGAATTTCCACCCACCCCACCCCATGGGTGCGACAAAGAAAGAGCTCCCCGCCTGAGCAGGGAGTTCCCTCTTGGTGCACGATATTCTTGCTGTGATGGTGTTTCTTATCAGAAGGTTCCCGTGCGTTCGCCGACGAACTGGAAGAGCCCCATCCCCCACGCGAAAATGGGGACCATGGCGAGAACGACGACGATCTCCGTCCAGTTGAGCAACCTACGCAGAGAGGCTCTCGGGACATCCGTGAGACGGATACCGCTCAAGATTCCCACGGTCGCCCCCACCATCAGTACCGCCGGAGGCAGCCAGGGGCCAAGAACCTGGTATTGACCGATTGTGGCCACTCCCGCGGCACCGATTCCCAGAACCCCGGCCAACCGCAGGGGAAGGACGTGACGGATCCGGTCGAATACACGCGACCGGAGAAGGAGAAGAGCGGACATCAGAACGCAGAGCAGCAGGTCGGGGAGACCGTCCGCGTAATAGGCGAGGAGGAGCAGCACCATTCCGGCGCTCACACCCGCGCCGGTGATGATGCCCAGTAGAAGGCGGTCGCTGTTACCGAAGGTCTCCTCGAAGCGGTCGGTGGAGACCTGCCCGGACCGGCCCACCTCGTAGTCCAGGCCGGAGAGCCCGCCCATCACCATCGCGGTCCTGGGCAGCACGCCGACGCACAGCACCAGGGCCAGGGCCATCGCACGCGCGCCCTGGATCGGTTCCACGAAGATCCCGACGGTCACCAGGACACCCGCGGCCAGAGCGAGGACCCCGAGGCCCGCGATGTAGGCGAGCCCCGTCTTGTGCAGTGACCAGCCGACGATCGCCACCAGTAGTGCCCCGGAGAGAGCGAAGGCACCGGCGACCAAGGGGTCGGGGCCGCTCACCAGGCGCCCCCCGATCAGGGCGGTCGCGGCTCCCCAGAGACAGGCGGCGGAGAACAGTATGTGGGCCACCACCGGCAGTGGCCGACGTGCCGCGTACACCATGATCGCCAGGGTGAACGCGGTGCCGAGTGAGGCGGTCGCCAGGTAGAGAGGGGACGGTCGCAGCCACATCATCAGCGCGAGCATCAACAGGGGGCCGACCGCGGCGACGATCAGACCGAAGGAGAGCGTGACGGTGGAGTTCCAGATCCACGCGTGCTCGTCTACCTCGTCCTCGACCGCGCCTCGCACGTCGTCGACGTTCTGTGGGCGCTGGGGCGCGCTGTGCCTATTGAGCAGGAGCACGTCACCGTCGTAGACACCGGCGTTCTCCAGGGGTTCATCCCCGTGGATGGGCTCCCCGTCGGCGGTGCTGAGCGTCCAGGTCCCCGGTTCGGTGCTCTCGTCGTCCGGAACGCAGACCTCGATGATCCGAGGCATCAATGTCGCCACAGGGACCGTTCCGGGCAAGGCCAGGTCAGCCCATTTCTGCGGGCCGGTGACCGTGACTCGGCAGTATCCGCTCACACCAAGGGTTCCTTTGTTCTCGACTGAGGGTGACACTCCGACCTCGCGAAGGTCGGCCGTGAATAGGATGGTTCACGGCGTTCGCGAGATTATCCTGAGCCCCGAGCGTAGTCACCAGACACCAGAGCCCCCGACGGTGGACGGAAGAGAGAGAACTGTGGCGACCAGATCGGTCCCGCGGCCCGCCCGCAGCACCCCCAAGTCGCCAGGCGACAAACCCCTGGTCATAGCGACGCCGCCGCAGATGCCGGAGAACACTCCGGCCGGAAGCTCCGGCGCGATGATCATCATGCCCATCATCACGGGCTCGGGGTCGTTGCTGATGTCGATCACCATGGGTCATCGACCGCTCATGGCCGTCGCCGGTGTGATGATCATGGTGGCGAGCGTCATCGTCGGCATCATCATGTTCGTGTCCCAGTACAACGGACCGCGTAAACGCATCCGTGAACAACGGGAACGTTATGTCGATTATCTGGATCAACTTCGAGAGATCATTCGTGAGGTCGCCTCGACCCAGCGGGCGGACAACGCCTTCCGACATCCTCGACCGGAACTCCTGACGGAACCGTCCCGCTCGAGGGCTCGAAGATGGGAGCGAAGGGCGAGCGATCCGGACTTCCTCGAGGTGCGGGCCGGTGTCGGGACCCGCCCCCTGTCACGGAGACTGCAGCTCAAGGTCGACACCTCCAACCCGCTGGTGGTCTACGACCCCGTCTGTCAGGGTGCTGCGGAGCAGTTGATCGACCTGTACGCCGACGTCCCCGAGATGCCTCTCGTGATCCCGCTGCGTCAGCACGGTGTCATCTCGATCGTGGGGGACCGTACCGCGGGTCGTGGTCTGGCCCGAGCCCTCGTGGCACAGATGGCCACCTTCCATTCTCCCCACGACCTACGCGTGGGCGTCGTCCGCGACAAGAAGCTCCGAGCCCAATGGGAATGGCTCAAGTGGCTTCCCCACAACACTTTCGATGAGGCCAAGGACGGGCCGTTCCCGGCTCGGTTCGTCAGCGTGAACAGCATGCAGATGGCCGAGATGATGGCTGAGGAGATCGAAAGCCGCACCGTCGACCTGCAACGTCGTAGGAACAAGGCGCCCGGCCCCGGTACTCGGCGCCTGGTCGTCATCCTGGACGGAGAACACCAGTCGACGCTCTCGGGTCTCCAGGCCGAGCCCCCCGTCACCTCGCTCGCGGACCTCGGTATCCACGTGATCGCCTTGGTCGGTGACAAGCGCGAGGAACCGGAGGCGGTGGATCTGAGGCTGACGGTCTCGGCGGACGGAACCCTGACAGAGGACGTCGAGGACGCCGACGACTCCGAGAACGGAGATCGCACCCCTCTGGCGGGGCAGGCCGACAACGCCACGGTCGCACACCTGACCACGCTGTCCCGGACCCTTGCCCCGTACGGCATCTCGGTCAGCGACGCCGACGACGCCATGCACGAGACCGTCGGTCTTCCGGAGATCCTGGGCGTGCCGGACGTGGCCCAGTTGGACACCCGTAAGACGTGGAGACCCCGTAGCACCGGTGACTACCTGCGTGTCCCCATCGGTGTGGGTCCGCACGGCAACGTCGTGCTCTTGGACCTGAAGGAGTCGGCCTTCGGCGGTATGGGGCCGCACGGTCTCGTGGTCGGCGCGACCGGTTCGGGTAAGTCCGAGATGCTCAGGACGATGGTGGCGTCGTTGGTGATCAACCACGACCCGGATCACCTCGCCCTGCTCTTGGTGGACTTCAAGGGTGGCGCCACCTTCGCGGACACCGACCGGCTTCCGCACAGCGCGGGCCTGATCACCAACCTGGCCGACGACGACTCTCTCGTCATGCGGTTCCGCGAGGCGACCTTCGGTGAGCTGACGCGAAGGCAACAGGTGCTCAAGGAAGCGGGGAACCTGCCCAACCTGCACGCCTATGAGGCGGCCAGGGAGGAGAACCCCGACCTGAAGCCGCTCCCGCACCTGTTGATCATCATCGACGAGTTCTCCGAGCTCCTCACGGCCCACCCCGACTTCGCCGAGTTGTTCGTGGCGATCGGCCGTATCGGACGTTCCATCGGTGTACACCTGCTCTTGGCCACTCAACGCCTGGAGGCGGGCAAGATCCGGGGGCTGGAATCCCACCTGTCCTACCGAGTGGGTCTGCGTACCTTCTCCGAGGCCGAGAGCCGGGAGGCGATCGGTGTGGGCGACGCCTACCATCTGCCTCCAGAGCCGGGTTCGGGCTATCTCAAGGTGGACACCTCGGTGTTCGAGCGGTTCAAGGCCGCCATGGTCTCTCAGCCCTACGTCCCGCCGGACCCGGAGGAGGAGACCGAGGAGGACGTTCCGGTCCTCCCGCTCTTGTCCTTCAATGGGCTGGACAAGGCCATGGGGACCGACAGCTCTCTCATCGAGTCGCTGGTCCAGTCCATGCGGATCGACGCAAAGGAGGCGAAGAAGGAGGCCAAGGAAGAGTCCCGTACGACCCTCCAGGTGACCATCGATCGCATCGTCGCCTCCGGTGCCGAGCGTGTACGTCCCGTCTGGTTGCCCCCGTTGCCCGAGCTCCTCACCTTCGACACCGTGTTGGAGCACCTGGGCGAGGGGGACGGCCTGGACGAGGAAGGGGTCGAACCGGAACCGTCCGAGGTTCGCGCGGTCCTCGGTCTGACCGATATCCCCCGCGAGCAGAAGGTCGTCCCCACCGAGCTGGACTTCACCGGTGGTGAGGGCAACGTCATTCTTCTGGGCGGGCCCCAGTCCGGTAAGTCGACGCTGTTCAGGACCATGATCACGAGTTTGGCCTGGCGTTACCCGCCCGGCCGAGTGGCCGTGTACGCGATCGACTACGGAGGCGGCGCGCTGCAGGCGATGGAGGACCTGCCGCATGTCGCCGGTGTGGCCGGGCGGACCGACCCCGAGCGTGTGCAGCGGGTGCTGATCGACGTCAAGACCCAGCTGGACCGTCGTCAGCGCCTCTTCCGTAAACACCGCCTCGACTCTCCCGCAGCCCTCCGTCAGGCTCGCTCCGAGGGCAAGGTTCCCAGCGGCACCATCGGGGACATCTTCCTGTTGATCGACGGCTGGTCCGCGGTCCGGGAGGACTTCGAGGAGGCCGACGAGCTGCTGATGGACATCGCCACGCGGGGTCCTTCTCTCGGGATCCACTGTGTCCTGTCCGGAGCCTCGAACACACAGATCCGTTCCCGCCTCCAGGCCCTGTTCGGTGGTCGTCTGGAGCTGCGTCTGAGCGACCCCATGGACTCCGGTCTCAGCCGCAGGGTCGCGGAGACCCTGCCCAAGGACCAGCCCGGACGCGGTATGGGCGCGGACGAGCGTCACTTCCAGATCGCTCTTCCCCGTGTGGACGGGATCACCGACGCCGAAAGCGTCACCGATGGCATCCGGGATCTCATCGAACGGGTGAAGACGCGCTGGCCCCAGAAGGCCGTCCAGGGTGTCAAGACCCTGCCCGAGAAGGTCGAACTGGAACGCCTGCTCAGAGGCCATAAGATGAGTGCCCGCCGCAACGAGCTGGTCTTGGGGCTGGCCGAGAGCACCTTGAGCCCCGCGCGGACCAACCTGGCCAAGGACCCGCACCTGCTCGTCTTCGGTGACCCGAAGAGCGGCAAGAGCACCTTCGTCCGAGGAATGGTCAAACAGATCATCCAACGCTCACACGAAGAGGTGGGCGTGGTCATGGTCGACTTCCGGCGCAGCCATCTGGAGCTGGTGCCGCAGGACCACCTCCTCTCCTACTGCACCAACGTGGACCAGACCGCGGCCGTCGCCAAGAGTCTGGCCAAGGCCCTCAAGGAACGTCTGCCCGGCCCCGACGTCACCCCGAAGCAGTTGCGCGAGCGCAGCTGGTGGAAGGGGTTGGACCTGTACATCGTGGTCGACGACATGGACATGCTGGGGAGCAGGAACAATCCACTGGCCCCCCTGGCCCCCTATATCTCGCAGGGCGCCGATCTCGGTCTGCACCTCATCGTGGCCAGGCGTACCGGTGGCGCCGGGCGTGCCATGTTCGAAGCGGTGATGCAGGCTCTGAACGACATGGCCACCCCGGGCGTCCTCTTCTCCGGAGACCGGAGAGAGGGCCGGATCTCCAACGGCGTGGCCTCCAAGGAACTTCCACCCGGTCGTGCCCAGCTCTCCTTGCGGGGGCGCAGGCCGGAGCTCCTCCAGGCCGGATGGAGCGATCCGCCGGCCTGAGTCCGCTCGTGTGTTCACCCGGTTCGGGTGAACACACGAGCCCCTGGATTCCCATGGATCAGAACCATCCCGATGGGAAAGGCGTCCCAAAAGCGGACGGGCCCGTGCTCCGGCCCGGGCCGGTGACAACCGGCAGGGTCTCACTCACACCGTGTGGAGGAAGAGATGAGGTTCATTGACCTCGCGAGTACGAACTGGCTATCGTCCTCCACGTCCGGTAGTGAATGGCATCGGTTCGCGATGCCCTGCCCCTGTTCCAGGTAGCCGAATTCCCCACTTCCCTCGAAGGAAAGCGCATGAGCAGCGATCATCTCGATTTTTCAAACGTCAACGCCATGGGCGAGGGCAGCCAGGGCACCCTCGACCAGGCCGACAGCATGACGCAGGACATCCGTAACCTCATCGGTGACGTCGAGGGCATCCCGGAGGGTCTCCGCGGTCCCGAGGCCCCCTTCAGCGCTGCGGGCGCGAACCTCGTGGACGCCTTCTCCGGGCTGTTGACCTGGTGCCAGACCAACGGGATGAACCTGGGCGAGGCTCAGAACGAACTGAACCGTCTCACCTCCGAGGCCGAAGAGACCTACAGCGCCGCCGCCGCCGAGATCGACCCCCTGGCCCGCGGCGTCAACCGCTGATCCGTTTCAGCGAGAAAAGACTTTTCAGGAAAAGAGAAAGGCGATCATGTCGGATCAGCACTACAGCCGGATCAGCACCATGGAGAACACCTCCATGGACCTGTCCGACACCAACGGACGTTTCCAGAACATCATGGACGCCCTGATGACCACGGCCAACTCCACCTTCGGGGCCTGGGAGGGCGCGGGTCGCGAAACCGCGATGACCGAGAACGAAGAGTTCCAGACCAAGTACGAAGAAGTTCAGCAGGCGTTCCAGAACCTCATCAGCTCCAACGACGAGGTCATCGACAAGATGTCGTACCTGCACAAAAACCTTGAAACGATCTTCACCCGGTAAACTCGAAATCGATGTCCACCGCAGCCACCTCCCCGACACCTCCGCCCGACCCTGATCCTCAGCTCCCGGAGGCATTCCACTACACGCCCGACGAGGAGAAGTACGTCCTCCAGGCGGACGCTCTCCGGCATCGGCAGTTGAGGTCGGCGATGCTCTACGGCTCCAGTCGCTACTGGCGCCGTCGGCAACGGGTGTGGCCGGCGGTGATCGGCGGTCTCATCATCACCGCTCTGGTCTGCGGGGTCATCGCCCTGATCGGGGCCTTCGAGCGGCAGCAGGAGGTCAACGAACAACGCGGGATCGGGCAGTTCCGACAGCAGTCGGCCCCGGTCTCGGTGTTCGAAGCCCCCCTGCTGCCGGATCGGGTCTGACGTTCGTCGGACCCCTCTCACCTCTCCACCACGAACAGGGGGTCGATCTCTCGTGTCCGACTCCGCGCCCGGCCCTTCCTGGGCCCCCGGGTACGACACCTCGGACGTCCTGAAGCAGGGACGTCGTGCCGTGATCGTGCGCGCGACCCGCGCCACCAGCGGCGCCGACGTCGTGCTCAAGGTGCTGGCCGCCGACGCGGGGCGCAACGAGCTCGACCGTCTGCGCACGCTCGGCGGGGTCTCCGGTGTCGTTCCGCTCTTGGACGCGGGGACGACCGCCGCGGGCGACATGTTCGTGGTCCTGCCCCACTACCCCGATGGTTCCTTCGCCGACATGCTCTCCCGGGTGGGCCCCGCGCCGATCCAGGAGGCGGCGGCGGTCGCCAGGAGCATCTCCGTGGCGTTGGGGGCCATGCACGCCCGAGGGTTGACGCACAACGACGTCACCCCGGGCAACGTCCTGCGGGCCGGTCGGACCCCGGTGCTGACCGGGTTCGGTTTCGTGATGCCCGTGGGGCAGGCCTTCTCGCCGCCGGAGGCCTCCGAGGAGGTGTTCCTGCACTCGTCCCCGGAGGCTCTGCGGGGCGAGGCACGGACGCCGGCGTCCGACGTCTATCAGCTCGCCTCGACGATCTGGACGATGTTGACGGGGCAGGCGCCCTTCTCGTCCACCGACGGCGGCCCCTTCGATCCGCACGCCTACGCGAATCGGGTGTTGGGCGAGGCCCCTCGTCCGATCGGTCGTCAGGACGTCTCGCGGAAGCTGCGCGGGGTCTTGACCCGTGCGCTGGCCAAGCGTCCGGAGGAACGTTACGCGAACGCGGCAGAGTTCAGCGCCGCCTTCGAGCAGGCCCGCACCTCGCGACCGGCCACCACCATGTCCGGATCGAACACCCCGATCACCGGAGGGAACGCCCCGCTCTCCGGCCCGAACGAGCCCGTGCGGGATCCGTCCGGTGGCCACCCTCCCCTGTCGGGACCGAACGCGGCGTTCTCGGGGCCGAACACCCCCCTGTCCGGCCCGAACACGGCGTTCTCCGGACCCAACCCTCCCCTCTCCGGCCCGAACGCCTCTCTGAACCATCCGACCGGTGGGCACGCTCCTCAGGGTGGTGCCACCGGTGGCCACGCGGCCTTCTCCGGGCCCCATCCGTCCCTGTCCGGGTCGACCGGGGGGAACGCCCCGATCACCGGAGGGAACGCCTCCTTCGGCCCGGGAACCGGTGCGTCCGCCACCGGTGGGCACGCCCCGTTCTCCGGTCCGAACCCGGCCTTCGGCGGCCCCGAGGCTCCGTCCTTCGGAGAGCACCGGGGCCCGGCGGAGCCCGTGCACCAGGAGCGTCCTCAAGAGCCCGCGAGCGGACCTCAGAGGCCCTTCCAGGCCCCCGAGCGCCCCGCAGCACCACCGCCCGTCGAGGAGCCGCCAGCCGGAGCCTGGTTCCCGCCCGACCCCCCGAAGCCCGAAGAGCGGAGCCTGCGCTCCGAGACCCCGGCCCGCCTCCAGACCTCCACGAGTCTCCGTTTCCCGAACCGTCCGCTCCCCACCCCGGAGGAGCGTGAGCGGCACGGGGCCGTACCCGAGCGAGAGTCGCCCAACACCACGGCCGAGATCGCGATGGCGCGTCTTCGGGGCGAGGAGATCTCCCCGCGTGTGGCCTGGGCCCGCTTGGAGGGCTGGACCGGTGGCGCCGAGGACTCCCGGCTGCCGGTGGACGAGGTCGTGGAGGAGAAGTGGGAGGGGTCGGATCCCGTCTGGGACGCCCCCGACCCGGCCTCCGGAAGACAGCCGCGTTGGCGGGAACACCTGCACATCGCGGTGACGGTCTGCGGCATCCTCCTGGTCACCTCGGTGGCCAGCGCGTTCGCGGCGACCTCCTCTTCCGGACCTGTGGTCGCGGCGGCGGAGGAGGACGAGGAGACGGAGGCCGCCGAAGGGGCCGAGGGCGAGGAGGCCGAGGCCCCCGCGGTCACGGCCGAGCCCTCGCCGCTCCCGTCGGTGGATCCGCCCACCGACGTCGCGTTGGACGACACGCTCAGCGGGGTCACCCTCACCTGGACCGATCGCACCGGTGGCACGGGGTCGTACTTCGTGCTCGGCGGGCAGCAGGGGCACGATCTGATGACCCTGGCCAGAACCGGACCCGGCGCGGTGACGGCGCAGGTGAACACCGAGAACACGGTCGCCGAGTACTGCTTCGTCGTGGTGGCGGTCGAGGGCGGATCGGCACCCGCCGACGAGGTGTGCACCTCGCGCGCGGCCGAACGCGCCGAGGCCGAGCGTCGGGCCGAGGAGGAGGCCGCCGCCGAGGCGGAGGAAGAGGAAGCGGAGGAGGAAGAGGAGGAGGACGCCCAGCCGTCGGACGCACCCTCTCCGAGCAGCGAAGACTGAGTTCGGCCCCGCTCCGGTGACGTCCGCCGGATAACGTGAGGAACCGGGAGAACCGTCGCATGACATCGGTGATCCCATGTCTCGGACAGGTTCCTCAGCCCCCTCTCCCCCGAAAGGCGACCCCATGCGGCGTTCCCTCGCTCTGGCCTCGGCCGTGTGTCTGCTCGCCGTGACCGCGTGTGATTCCTCCTCCGACTCCTCGGACGGCACCCCCGGCACGGTCGAGGAGCTCACCGAGGACGGGCTGGTCGGCCTGGCCCTGCTGCATCGAGGGTTCGAGGGCGGTGACCCGGAGACCGACCAGGTCCTGGTCTTCCACGACCCGGAGAGCGGCGCTCCGCTCCAGCGGATCGAGCTGCCCGACGGCGCGGTGGACCCGATGTCGCCCGACGTGCCCGTGTACGGACAGTTCTCGGAGGACTGGCAGTACTTCGCCTTCGCCACCCGTGAGCCCAACGCCGTGCACCTGGCGGTCCTGACCGATCCGGACGAGGCGGAGGACGACGAGGTGGAGGGGTTCTCCTACCAGCCGGTCGAGACGATCGCCTCCTCTCAGGGTGGGCTCGTGTCACGGCCGATGATCCACGGGGAGCGCCTCTGGTACGTCCTCGGCAACGGCGACGGCCAGCCGCCGCAGGTCATGTCGGTCCCCTTGGAGGCGCCCAACGGCACCCCCAACCAGGAGGGGAGTCTGGCGTTGGGCGAGGGGAACCGTCCCAGCGACTGGGCCCTCACCCCCGATGGGTCCCTGCACATCCGTAACAGCGTGCCGACCCAGCAGTTGACCGGCGGCGAGGGTTCGGCGGTGGTCAGGGCGACCAACGGCACCGTCGTCAACGCCACCCTGACGACCAATGGCGAGCAGTGGCAGACCTTCGACGGCACCGAGGTTTGGGGCGGCGGCGACGCGCTGCTGCGCCCCGACGGCAACGGTGAGGCGCCCGACGGGCTGTACCTGTTGTCGACGGAGGGGCAGGGCTACACCGCGACCCGCCTGTTGGAGGAGGAGCCCGGACCGGTCGTGCAGTACGCGCCGGCCGAGGAGCGTGACGCGGTTCTGCTCCAGACCGAGAACGCCTGGTTCCGGGTGGACCTGGGGGAGGAGGGCGCGGTCGAGGCCGAGGAGGTCTTCCCGCTCTACCAGGACGCCTCCATGGAGGGGTGGCCCCTGGTCGTGCGCTGGGCCCAGAACCCTCCGGGCGATCCGAGCGCCGAGCCCTCGGACGCCTCCGAGGACTGACCGGGGCCGTTTCCGGCCATCGGACACACCGGTGTCCTCCTTTCCCCACGCTCGCGGGAAACGGTTATAGCGTGAAATTCCATGGCCCATGCCCGGAGAGGACCCGGATCATGTCGAAGCAGGACCGTCCGCGCGGAACGATGGCCGCTCTGGACCGGCTGATCGAGAGCACCCGTGCGCTGGGAAGGGCGACGACGGTCTTCGGTGATCCGGTCACGTCCGGCGCGACCACCGTGGTGCCGGTGGCGCGGATCAGCGCGCTGACCCTGATGGGCGGCGGCACGGGACGGTTCGTCGTCTCGAACGGCGACGGCGCCGGCGGTACCGGCCTGGTGCGGGCCCGGCCTTCGGGGTTCCTGGTGGTCTCACCCGAGGGCGCCGCCTACCGGTCGATCCGGCAGCCGGTCACGAGGCTGGTCCTGCCGTTGGCGGCGATCGGCGCTCTGACCGCGGCCCGGATCGTCGGGGTCTCCCTGCGTGAGGCGCGTCGGCGCAAAGCCCTGGAATCCGCCCGTCGGGAGTCGGAATCGTGCTGCGGATCACCGGAGATGTGACCTGGGCCGTACCGTCGCGAAACGGCCTCCTGTAGCGTTACCGGGCTCGTGAGGCACGGTCGTACGGAGGTCGCCTCTTGTCCGGGGTCATCGTCGGTTTCGGGGTCATCGCCAGCATCGTGGCCATCGGGTACATGCTGGGCCGACTCTCCCTCCTCGGGCCGGGCGCCCGGGAGGTCCTCAGTCGGCTGGCGTTCTACGTGGCCAGCCCGGCTCTGTTGTTCACGATCCTGGCGCGGACGGACCTGTCGATCCTGCTCTCGCCGCCGGTCCTGGTGAGCGTGTTGAGCGTGGTGGTCGTGGCCCTGGCCTTCCTCGTGGTGGGCGTGATCCGCAGATGGGGTGTCGGCCGCACCACGGTGGGCGTCCTGGGCTCCTCCTACGTCAACGCGGGCAACCTCGGTATCCCGATCGCCTCCTACGTGCTCGGCGACGCCTCCCTGGTGGCGCCGATCCTGCTGTTCCAGCTGTTGGTCCTGGCACCCGTCTCGTTGACCGTTCTGGACCTGAACAACGGGAACGTGCGCGGGGTGTGGCCGGTGTTCCGCCGTTCCCTGGGCACCCCTGTGCGCAACCCGGTGGTGATCGCCTCCCTGGCCGGGGTGGCGGTATCGGCTTCGGGGTGGGTGCCGCCGGAACCGTTGATGGAACCCTTCGACCTGGTCGGCGGCATGGCGGTGCCGGCGATGCTGTTGGCCTTCGGGATCTCGCTGCACGGAAGCGCCATGCCCGGCAAGGGCGGCCCCGAGCAGGTCCCGGTCCTGTTGGCCGTCGCGTTGAAGTCGGTGGTCCAGCCGCTGGTCGCCTGGGTCCTGGGGGCTCTGGTGTTCGGTATGGAGGGCGCCGCGCTGTTCTCCGTGGTGGTCCTGGCCGCCCTGCCCACGGCCCAGAACGTGTTCAACTACGCCACCCAGTACCGGACGGGCGAGGTGCTGACACGAGAGGTGGTCCTGTTGACCACGCTGCTGACCGTCCCGGTCCTGTTCGCCGTCACCTTCCTGCTCGGCTGATCCGGCCCCTGAACGGAAGGCGGGCCCACGCGGCGTCGGTCGGCTCCGGGATCCGTCGATAAAAACGTCGGCCAAAGGTTGGTCATGGTCCGGTTGCGGGAATACCGACTTCGAGGGCCCGCCCCCACCCCCTTGGGGGACGGGCCCTTCCAACGTGGAAGGGGCCGGCACGTCGCGACGTGCCGGCCCCTCGTCCGTGGCTCTGGGGAAGACTATCCCCAGGCCAGAGCGGTCAGCTCCGGGTCCTCCAGCGCGGTGCCGATGTCACGCAGCACCTTGGACCCCAGCTCGCCGTCGACCAGTCGGTGGTCGAAGGACAACGACAGGGTCGTCACCTTGCGGATCTTCAGCTCGCCCTTGTGCACCCAGGGCATGTCGCGGATCTGGCCGAAGGCCAGGATGGCCGCCTCGCCCGGGTTGATGATCGGGGTACCGGCGTCCACCCCGAACACACCGACGTTGGTGATCGTGATGGTGCCCCCGGACATGTCGGCCGGGCCGGTCTTGCCCGCCCGGGCCGTCTCGGTGAGCCGTTTCAGGGACGCCGCCAGTTCCGGCAGGGTCTGGGATTCGGCGTCCTTGATGTTGGGCACCACCAGGCCTCGCTCGGTGGCCGCCGCGATCCCCAGGTTCACGTAGTTCTTGACCACGATCTCCTGGTTCTCCTCGTCCCAGGAGGCGTTGATCCCCGGGTGGCGGCGGATCGCCATGAGCAGCGCCTTGGCCACCAGGAGCAGCGGCGACACCTTGACGTCGGCGAAGTCCGGGCGCTCGCGCAGGCGGGCGACGGCCTTCATCGTCCGGGTGACGTCCACCTGGAGGAACTCGGTCACGTGCGGGGCGGTGAACGCGCTGTTCACCATGGCGGCCGCGGTGTGCTTGCGCACGCCCTTGATGGGGATCCGCTGTTCCCGAGCGCTCCGGTCCGTCTCGACCGGGGTCTCCGGGGCCGGGGCGGCCTCCGGCGTGCGGACGGCCTCGACCGCCGCGTGGACGTCGTCGCGGGTGATGATCCCGTCCTTGCCGGTGGGCGAGACCGTCGCCAGGTCGATCCCCAGGTCCTTGGCGAGCTTGCGCACCGGCGGCTTGGCCAGCGGACGTCCCTCGCTCCGGACCGGGGCCGCGGGAGCCGCGGGTTCCGGCGTGGTGGGGGCCGGAGCCGGTCGGGGCGCGGGCGCCGCCGGGGTCGGGGCCGTGACGGCGGGACGGCGACGAGGACGGCGCTGCGTCGAGGCCGCCTTCTCCCCGTAGCCGACCAGCGGCTTCTCCCGCTCCTCGGTCTCGGCGCCCGTGTCGGCCTCGACGGTTCCGCCGCCGGAACCGCCGGTGCCGTCGTCCACGGTGATGATGACCGTGCCGACCTCCACCGTCTCGCCTTCGGCGGCGAACAGCTCCTTGACGGTGCCCGAATACGGGCAGGGCAGCTCGACGACGGCCTTGGCGGTCTCGATCTCACAGATCATCTGACCGTCCTTGACCTCGTCACCCGGCTTGACGTACCAGGTGAGGAGTTCGGCCTCGATCAGCCCTTCGCCGACGTCGGGCAGTTTGAACGCGTGCACGCCGTCGACCGCGGGCGTGCTCTTCTGAATCGCCATGTCTTGCGGTTTCCCCGATCTAGTACGCGAACGCCCGGTCGACCCCGTCAAGGACGCGGTCCAGGTCCGGCAGGTAGTACTCCTCCAGCCTGGACTGCGGGTAGGGGGTGTCGAACGCGGCCACGCGGATGACCGGCGACTCCAGGTGGTAGAAGCACTCCTCGGTGACCCGGGCGGCGATCTCCGCGCCGGGTCCTCCGGTGAGGGTGGCCTCGTGGGCGATCACCAGACGGCCGGTGCGCTTGACCGACGCGTTGATGGTGTCGTAGTCGACGGGCGAGAGTGAGCGCACGTCGATGACCTCGATGGAGTGGTCGGTGTCGGCCTCGGCCGCCTGGAGGGCGGTCTTGACCATCGGCCCGTAGGCCAGCAGCGTGCAGTCGGTGCCGGAACGCGCGATCCGGGCCGAGTTCAGGGGGGTGACCTCCTGGAGGGAGGCCTCGGTGTCGACCTCGGCCTTCTCGTAGTAGCGCCGCTTGGGCTCCAGGAAGATGACCGGGTCGTCGGACCGGATGGCCTGCTGGATCATCCAGTAGGCGTCCTCGGGGTTGGCGACGCTGACCACGCGCAGACCGGCGGTGTGCTGAAAGTACGCCTCGGGCGACTCGCTGTGGTGCTCGACCGCGCCGATGCCGCCGCCGTAGGGGATGCGCATGACGAGGGGCATGCTCAGCTTGCCCGCCGAGCGGCGACGCATCTTGGCCAGCTGGGTGAAGGTCTGGTTGGCGGCCGGGAAGAAGAAACCGTCGAACTGGATCTCCACCACGGGGCGGTAGCCGCGCAGCGCCATGCCGATGGCGGTGCCGACGATGCCGGATTCGGCCAGCGGGGTGTCGATGACGCGGTCCGCGCCGAAGTCCTTGTGCAGGCCGTCGGTGACCCGGAAGACACCGCCGAGCCGTCCGACGTCCTCGCCCATGACCAGGACCTTGGGGTCGTGCTCCATGGCGGCGCGCAGGCCGGCGTTGATGGCCTTGCCGATCGTGAGGTTGGTTCCCATGGCCTAGCGGCCCCCTTCCGCGCCGGCGTCCTCGAAGGAGGCCAGGTAGTCGGCGAACTCGGACCGCTGTCGGTCGATGTGGACGTTGGGTTCGGCATAGACCTCGTGGAAGATGTCCAGAGGCTCGGGGTCGGGCATCGAGCGGCACTCGGTGCGGACCCGCTCACCGACCTTGTCGGCCTCCTCGTCGATCGCCGTGAAGAAGTCCTCGTCGGCCAGACCGTTGAGTTCGAGGTAGCGGCGCACCCGCAGGATCGGGTCCTTGGCCTTCCACTCGTCGAGTTCGGCCGCGTCCCGGTAGCGCGTGGGGTCGTCGTTGGTGGTGTGCGCGCCCATCCGGTAGGTGAACGCCTCCACCAGGGTGGGGCCGTTGCCGCTGCGGGCGTTGTCCAGCGCGGCGCGGGTGACCGCGAGGCAGGCGAGGACGTCGTTGCCGTCCACGCGTACGCCGGGGAAGCCGAAGCCGGCGGCGCGTCGGTAGATCGGCACGCGGGCCTGGCGCTCCAGAGGCTCGGAGATGGCCCACTGGTTGTTCTGGCAGAAGAAGACCACCGGGGCGTTGTTCACCGAGGCGAAGTTGAACGCCTCATTGGTGTCGCCCTGGCTGGTGGCCCCGTCGCCGAAGTAGGAGATGACGGCGGTGCCGTCCTCGCCGACGGCGCCGTCACGCTGGACGCCCATGGCGTAGCCGGTGGCGTGCAGCGTCTGGCTGCCGATGACGATCGTGTACAGGTGGAAGCCCTGCTCGTGCGGGTCCCAACCGCCGTTGGTGACCCCGCGGAACATGCCGAGGAGTTCCTTGGGCTCGATCCCGCGGCACCAGGCGACGCCGTGTTCACGGTAGGAGGGGAAGGCCATGTCCTTGTCGCGTAGAGCGCGGCCGGAGCCGATCTGCGCGGCCTCCTGGCCCAGAAGCGAGGCCCACAGGCCCAGCTCGCCCTGACGCTGCAGGGAGACGGCCTCGCTGTCGACCCTGCGGACCAGCACCAGGTCACGGTAGAGGGCGCGGATCTCCTCCGCGCTGATGTCCAGGGGGTAGTCGGGGTGCTCCTTGAGCTCCCCTTCCGGTGTCAGGAGCTGGATGAGCTCCGGTTCCTCGTGCGCGGCGGTGTCCGACACGTCGCTCCTCGGGTTCTCGGGGCCGACTTCGCGTGGGTGAACGCTGATCGACCGTTTAACGGTCCACGCGCACCCGGGGTGTCGGATGGGCGCGGACAGTCCTCCCCATATCGTGACAGAACTCACTATGGAGAGCGCAAGCCCCCAGCGACACCTTTTACGCTGCGCGAGCCATGTTCTCTCATCGCCGGCCAGGCCGATTATCAGGGCTTCCTAGCATTTACAAGGACTTCCAACAACTTTGTGACAACGTGGCCGCGCCCTGCCCCACCTCTACCACGTGGACGCCCTCAGGTCGCCAGGATCTGGGGCGAGAGGATCTTGAGCATCCCCCGCGCCCAACGCATCTGTCGCGCCGACCGGGGACCGCACCGGTCGGCGACCACGAGCAGGTCGGCGTCCGCCACGGCCTGGGCCCCCTGCCCGAGCAGGTCCCAGTCCAGTGCCACCCCGCCGCTCATCCGGTACAGCCGTCTCAGGTCGGCCAGGAGCGCCAGTTCCGGGTCGGAGTCCTCATCGGGCAGTTCACGCCTCTCCTCCTCGAAGGGGACGGGGTTCTCCGGGCCCGAGAGATCCACACGGTAGCGAGGCGCCGTCGCGACGATCTCGCGTACGTGGTCGCGGGACCACACCGCCAGGTCCCCGGCCACGTGACGGACCTCCCGTTCTCGCGGATACCGTTCGGCCACCCTCGAGAATTCGACGGCCAGGGCGCTCTCCGAACGGTGGAGCTCCTGGAGAGCCTTTCCGATCCTCATCGCGCCCCTCCGTCCGAGCGTTCCTCCGTGTCCGGCCGACCCCGCGTCGCCGGGACCCGCGCGCCGACCGGGGCGGAGGCGGCCGTCGTGGGTGCAGAGGACGGCCGCCCGTCGCCCCCGCCCAACGGCCTCAGGCTCGCGGCGGCGGTCTTGAACAGGGGCTGTTTGGACACCGGGTCCCAGTCGTCGACGGTCATCTCGTTGGCGGCTCGATCATGGTCCCCGCCTTCGTCCGAGGTGTCGGTGTCCCAGTAGCCGTAGTGGAAGGGGACGAAGAGCACTCCGGGTCGGATCCCACAGACACGGGCGCGGGCGTGGAGCGTGCCGCGCGGAGAACGGACCTCCACCGGATCCCCCTCCTCGACCCCCGCCTCCCCCGCATCGGAAGGGGAGATCTCCACCCACACTTCCGGCGCGGCCCGTTGGAGTTCGGGAGCGCGACCCGTCTTGGTGCGTGTGTGGAAGTGATAGAGCGTGCGGCCGGTGATCAGGGTGAAGGGATACCTCGCGTCGGGCTCCTCATGCGGGGGCACGTACTCCACCGCCTTGATCATCGCCCTCCCCTCGGGGTTGGCCGCACGGTACTCGGCCTCCTCCCAGGGAGCCCCCGTGACGAGATCCCTGCCGTAGCTCTCGCACTCCTCCGGGCTCGCCCGGAATCGTCCGTCCGCGTAGAGCCGTTCGGTGCCCTCCGGATGTTCGGCGTCGCAGGGCCATTGGACGCCTCCCACGCGACGCAGCAGGTCGTAGGAGATCCCGGAGTAGTCGCAAAGGCGGCCGGCCCCGGCCCTCTTCCACGCCTCGAAGGCCGATTCGGGGTCGTGCCACTGTGGGAAGGGGTTCCCGTCGGCGTCTCGAAAGTCCATACGTCGCGCGTAGTCGAGAAAGATCTCCAGATCCGGCCGCGCCGATCCCGGTGGCTCCACGGCCTTCTCCGACAGGTGCACGGTGCGGTCGCTGTTGGTGAACGTCCCCGTCTTCTCGCCTCGGGTCGCGGCGGGCAGCACCACGTCGGCGAGCTCGGCCGTCTCGGTCATGAAGAGGTCTTGGACGACCAGGAACAGGTCTCGGCCCGTGAGGAGCTCGCGCACACGACGCAGGTCGGGCAGGGACACCGCCGGGTTGGTCGCGCTGACCCACAGGAAACGGATCGATCCCTTCTCCACATAGCGCATGATCTGCATGGCGTGCGTGGGCGGGGCGTAGTGCGGGATACGGATCGGGTCCAGGTTCCAGATCTCGGCCAGGTCGGCGACGTGCCGGTCGTTGTTCCAGTTGCGAAAGCCCGTGAGATCGCCGTCGGCCCCGCACTCTCGTGTGTTCTCGGCGCTGGGTTGGCCGTTCATCTGGAGCACGCCGGCACCCGGTCGGCCCAGCATGCCCCGCAGCAGGTGCACGTTGTTCACCTGGACGGCCGCCGCTGTGGCCTGGTTCGACTGGTAGAAGCCCTGGAGCACGGTGGAGAGCAGACGTTCGGCCCCGCCCAGCAGCGCGGCGGCCTCACGGATGGCCTCCACGGGCAGGTCGCAGATCCGCGCGGCGCGTTCGGGCGGGTACTCCTCGGTCGTCCGGACCAGCTCCTCGTATCCGACGGTGTGCGCCTCGACGTAGGCGTGGTCGACCCGGTCGGTGCGGATCAGCTCGTGCAGGAGTGCGTTCATCAGGGCGACGTTGGTGCCCGGACGCGGCGCCAGGTGCAGGGTCGCCGCGCGCGCCACCGACGTCGGTCGGGGGTCCACGCAGAGCAGCCGGGGCGGGTTCGGTCCGGCCAGCCGGTCCAGGACCCGGGACCACAGCACCACCTGTGTCTCGGCCATGTTGTGGCCGTACAGGGCGATGACGTCGGCGTGGTCGATATCGCCGTAGGAACCCGGCTGCCCGTCGCAGCCGAACGACTCCTTCAGAGCGGCGGCGGCCGTGGCCGTGCACAGGCGGGTGTTGCCGTCCATGTGATTGGTGCCGATGGCTCCGTGGCCGATGGCGGCGAGCGTGTAGTACTCCTCCAGGAACAGTTGACCGCTGGTGTAGAAGCCCATGGAGCCCGCGCCACGCTCGGCGAGGAGTCTTCGGCTGTTCTCGACCACCAGGTCCATCGCGGTGTCCCAGTCGGTCTCGACCAGCTCTCCGTCACGACGCACCAGTGGTCGCGTGAGCCGGTCGGAGGAGCGTTCGGCCCGCCAACCGTAGAGGTCCTTGGGGTCCAGGCGTCCGCGGTTGACACGGTCCTCCCCGTGGCCGCGCACCCCGATGATCCGGCCGTCCTTGACCGCGATGTCCATCGCGTCGCCGTTCGAGTGCAGGATCGACGCGGACCGTACCCAACGGTCCACGTCGTCGGGCTCCACACCTTCGGCGAGGTGCCGGTCCACTCTCGTCGGCCACCGCTCCCCCGGGCCATAGGGGGTCCGTGTACCCCACGGATCGGCGATCGGGTCCCTGAACGGCACGGGAGATCACCCCTTCGCGTCGTGACGCGGTCCGGACCGGCCGCGCCGATGTCCCCTCGGCTACCCGGGCGCCGGCGCCCCCACACATCGACCGTGGACGCGACGGACACGATCTTTACCGAGAACGGGCAGATCAGAGCTTGATAGGCAAGTGAAAACTTGCCTATAGTGGCGACGTGGACGACGAGATCTTCAAGGCCCTCGCCGATCCCACACGCCGGAGCATCCTCGACGAGCTCACCGAGCGGTCCGGACAGACCCTGTTCGAGATCTGCTCGCGCCTGAACATGAGACACGGGCTCACCATGTCCCGCCAGGCCATATCGCAGCACCTCGCGGTGCTGGAGAAGGCCGGGCTGGTCGAGATCCGGCGAGAGGGACGCTACCGATTCCACGACCTGGACCCCGAGCCGTTGCGACACCTCGTCGAACGGTGGACCGGTCCCCGTACACGGGAGAACGACACATGAGGATCGACCTGACCAGCGTCTTCGTCGACGACCAGGCCAAGGCGCTGGACTTCTACACCGACGTGCTGGGCTTCGAGAAGAAGAACGACGTCCCCGTGGGGGACGCCCGGTGGCTGACCGTGGTCTCGCCCGAGGCCCCCGAGGGGCCCGAACTGCTGCTGGAGCCCTCCGGCCACCCGGCCGTGGGTCCGTACAAGGAGGCCCTGGTCGCGGACGGGATCCCCGCCGCCGCCTTCTCCGTCGACGACGTGCACGCCGAGTACGAACGCCTGCGCGCTCACGGGGTGCGGTTCACCCAGCCGCCGATCGACGCGGGCTCGGTCACCACGGCCGTCCTGGACGACACCTGCGGCAACCTCATCCAGATCATGCGAGTGGCCTGACCGGTCGAGGTGTCGGCTCGGATCGACGCATGACATCCGTCATCACCGGTCCGATGAGGAACACGGAGACGACCGGTTACGCGCGCCACTACTCGCGGTGGTCCTCGGAAATCTAGATTCGAGACATGGACCGCGAAGAAGACCGCAGCACCCCGACACCTTCACCGGAACCGGCCGGAGGCCTCCCCTCGACGGGGATCGACCCGACGGGCCACGCGCCCTCGGCCCCCGTCGGGGCCGCCGCTCCGGCCCCGAGACGACGGGGCCCTCGCCCCGTCCCGCCGGGAGTGGAGTACCACCGGGTCCTCGCCGACGACCGGCGCCGGATCTGGCGGGGTATCGCCGCGCTCGTCCTGCTCTTCGGCGGAATGCTCGCCTTCTCGTTCGGGTTCACGATCCTCGGATCGCTCGTCGACATGGCGCTCGGCCGCCCCAGCGTGCTCCTCGGCGGCGACGAGTTCACCCCGGCCACCCAGGCGTCGGCCCTGATCGGGCTCGCCCTGCTGGTGCCCTGGAGCATGCTGATCCAGCGATGGCTCTACGGGGTGAAGGGGGCCTCGCTGCACTCGGTTCTGTCGGTCTTCAGGCCGGCGGTCTTCGGCCGGGCGTTCCTGGTGATCCTGCCCATCTGGGCGGTCTACATGACCGTCTTCTCGATGTTCACCCCGATGCCGGAGGGGGTGTGGCGGCCCTCGGACCTCGTCCTGATGTTCGGCATCGTCCTCCTGCTCACACCGTTGCAGTCGGCCGGTGAGGAGTACGGCTTCCGCGGTCTCGCCTTCCGGGTCGCCGCGAGCTGGGGCAAGGGCCCGCGCGCCGCGCTCCTCCTCGGTGTCGCTGTCTCCGGTCTGTTGTTCATGCTCGCGCACTTCGCCCTGGATCCGTGGCTCAACCTCTACTACCTCACCTTCGGCGTGACCTTGGCCCTGATCACGTGGCGGACCGGAGGTCTGGAGGTGGCGGTGGTCGTCCACGCGGTCAACAACACGATCGCCTTCCTGCTGACGCTCGTCACCCGCAGCGACCTCGTCGAGGGGATGGACCGCTCGGTGGGAGCCGGCTCGGCGATCATGCTCGTGCCCTGCGTCCTTCTGATCCTGATCACCATCGTGGTGTGGGCGCGCACACGGGGAACGGGACCCGCGCTCACACCTTCGGAAAGGGAGACGCACGAGGCCCCGCGAGAACGGTGACGGATCGTTTCGGGAAAAGGCGGAGGGGGCGCACGCATTCGCGGGGACGGCCGCCCTCCGCCGCCGTATCCGGAGGTTCGGATAACGGCGGAGGCGTGTTCGTCGTCGCCTCTTCGGGGGTCGTTCCCGGTCGGTCCGGGAAACGTCCGGAGAAAGAGGGGTCACGGCCTTTTCCGAACGCCGCGAAGGCGTTCGTCCAGGCCTTCTTCCCGGGCCCTCGTCCACCCTCTCCTCGGGCCCGGAACGGCCGTTCACTCGGCCGCTGTACGCGCCTTCGGAGCGGGCACCCTCATACCACGCTCACGCCCGTAGTCGGCGAGCATCTCGCGCAGTTGACGGCGGGCTCGGTGCAGGCGGGACATGACCGTGCCCAGCGGGGTCCCCATGCGCGCGGCCACCTCCTTGTAGGCGTAGCCCTCGATGTCCACGAGGTAGATGACCTCCTGGAACTCCTCCGGAAGACGGGCCAGGGCCTGCTTGATGTCGGAGTCGGGCAGGTGGTCCAGGACCTCGGTCTCGGCCGACCGCATTCCCGAGGAGGTGTGCGCCTCGGCGGCGGCGAGCTGCCAGTCCTTGATCTCGTCGGTGGTCTCCTGACGGGGCTCCCGCTGCTTCTTGCGGTAGCCGTTGATGAAGGTATTGGTCAGGATCCGGTAAAGCCAGGCCCTCAGGTTGGTGCCGGCCCGGAACTGATGGAAATTGGCGAAGGCCTTCGTGAAGGTCTCCTGCACGAGGTCCTCGGCGTCGGCCGGATTGCGCGTCATACGCAGAGCCGTCGGGTAGAGCTGGTCTGCGAACGGCGTGACCGCGGTGGCGAAGTCCAGTGTCTGGCCCTCGTCGCGGGCTCCACCGGCCGTGGAGGTCTGATCTTTCTCGAGAGTCGTCAAGTTTCCCCCTAGGGACGACCGAACGATCACTTCCACCTTGTTAGACGCAGCTTCACCTTCCCAATGATGACATCAATGTCCGTGATACGGGTCACGAACGTACCGAAACCGTCCCCGATACCCGTAAGTGTGCGGTAAAAGTCCCGCGTGGCGACTGGCCGGAACGCGACACCGTCCTCCGGTGTCATACGCTGACGTCGCCACCAGGCGCGTCCCGACGAGGCGCCCTTCGGACGGTGGATCCAGTGGCATACCCGTTTTTCCTGTGGAGGACCTGTGGCCCGCGTCGTGGTTGACGTCATGCTCAAGCCCGAGATCCTGGACCCTCAGGGCCAGGCCATCGCCGGGGCCTGCTCCCGACTCGGCTTCGAGGGGGTCGAACAGGTCCGCCAGGGCAAGCGCTTCGAGGTCGAGGTCGAGGGCGAGGTGGACGAGGCCAAGCTCGCCGACGTCCGTCGTCTGGCCGAGACCCTGCTCGCCAACACCGTCATCGAGGACTTCGAGGTCCGTCCCGCCTGATCGGTCTCGACCTCCCCAACGGCCCCGGTCTTCCCCGCCCTCACCGGCGGGGACCGCCCTTCGACGGGTAATCGGACGGCGGGAACGGACACACCGTTGGTCCCACGTGCCGGAAGTGTCCGGCTTGTTCGGCCGCGTCCCCCGAGGGCGCGGCTGTTCGTTTTACCCGGAGCGACCTCGGGAAGGCTCCCTAACGTGCCGAGACGGTCACCGACACGGAGCACGAGAGGTACACGGATGGACACCGTTTTCTCGATCTCCCTCCCCCGAGAGGCGTACACGGTCGCCGTCGTACGCGACGTGCTCGGCGCCCTCCTGGACAGGATGGGGATGTGCCGGGCCTGCGTGGACGACATCCTGCTCTCCGCTTCCGAAGCCTGTGCGAACGCGGTCGAGCACGGCGACCCCGCCGCCGACTACGAGGTCGGGGCCGAGTTCGCCCCCGGCTGGTGCGGACTCCGGATCTCCCATACCGGAAGAGCGCCGAACCCCGGCGCGCTCGCCGCGAGGTTCACCTCGGACCGCACGCCCCTCCCGGGTCTGGAATCGGAATCGGGCAGGGGCATCTTGCTGATGCGGTACCTCATGGACGAGGTCGCCTTCCACGGAGAACCGCACACCACCGTCGTCCTGCGCAAACGCCTCACCGCGTGCGACCCGGCCGCGAACGGGGCACCGCCGCGGGACCACCGATCCTCGTCCGGACAACTCGCCCTGTCCTGATGCCCCCGCACCGGCCCCGCGCCCCGTGGACCGTCCACACGGGGCGCGGTACCCCGCCCTCCGGACGCCGTGACGCATCCCACGGACCTGTCCGGTCGTACACCTCCACCCCTCCCAGAAGGGGGTTCCTTGGGAGGATCGCACAGGAGCACCGCCTCGGAAAGGGGTGACGGTCGTACCCGAGTACAGGTGAGCGGGTACGCTGCGGGGGTAGCGGACGCTCCGTTCCCGTGACGGGGCCAGGCACCGACCCCTCCCCGTCGAACAACAACCCCGGAGTGTGCTCATGACAGCCCGTGTGGGCGTCGTCACCTTCCCAGGCACCCTTGACGACAAGGACGCCGCCCGCGCGGTGTCCCTGGCGGGTGCCGAACCCGTCTCCCTCTGGCACGCGGACGCCGACCTCAAGGGGGTCGACGCCGTGGTCCTGCCCGGTGGGTTCTCCTACGGCGACTACCTGCGCTGTGGAGCCATCGCGCGGTTCGCCCCGCTGATGTCCGAACTGATCCCGGCGGCGCGTTCGGGCGCCCTCCCGGTCCTGGGCATCTGCAACGGCTTCCAGATCCTGTGCGAGAGTCACCTGCTGCCCGGTGCCCTCACCCGTAACTCCTCCCTGCGGTTCGTCAACCGCGACCAGGTCCTGCGGATGGAGAACACGAACACCGCCTGGACGAGCTCCTACGACGAGGGGCAGGAGATCCTGGTCGTCCTCAAGAGCGGCGAGGGCGGCTACGTCGCCGATGAGGAGACCCTCGACCGGTTGGAGGGCGAAGGCCGGGTCATCGCCCGCTACGTCGGCTCCAACCCCAACGGCTCCCGCCGCGACATCGCCGGGGTGACCAACGAGCACGGCAACATCGTCGGGCTCATGCCCCACCCCGAGCACGCCGTCGAGGCGCTCACCGGCCCCTCCACCGACGGGCTGGGCTTCTTCACCTCGATCCTCGGACACCTGGCGGCCGGAACCCCGGCCCACGCCTGACGCACACCGGATCGGCGCGACCGCCGAACCGACCTCACCCGACAGGGGGACGACTCGCGATGATGGCGCTGCTGCGCTCCCGGAAGACCATGTACGTCCTGGTGGGACTGGTCGTGATCGGCCTCGTGGTCTCCGGGGCCATCGGCCTCTTCCAGTCGTTCAACTCGGCACCCGTGGCCACGCCCGGGGCGCAGGGGCAACAGCCCCCGCCCCAGGCGCAGGGCGAACAGCCCGAACCGCCGCCGGAGGTCGGTGCCCTCGGCAGCCCCCCGTCCGGTTTCACCTACGTGGACCAGGACGAGGCGCACTGCGCCCAGGGCCAGTGCTTCCGCCTGATCCTCATCGCCGGCGAGGAGGGCGAAGAACTCGACGTCGACGCTAACGAGGCCGTCGAGACGGTGTACGAACACCTGCTCGGCAACGGCTGGCGCCAAGAGCTCCCCGAGAACGCCGAATCCTCGGACGACATCGCACTCGCCGACTCCGTCCTCACCGACGGCGAGACCCTGGTCGCCGACTCCTCCGCCCCGGCCGCCGGCGCAGTGCCGGTCCTCATGCTGGGCAACGCGGGCATGCCCGCCTACTGATCCGACACCGGGCGGCGGACACGGCCAAGGCCCGGCCCGAAGAACCCGCGCAACTCCGCGACACCCGAACGGAACCACCGCATGTCTGAAGTACCCGGCCTCGACACCGTCGCCACGGCGCACGACACCCCGGACACCCCTCAGCCGTACGCCGAACTGGGCATGGCCAAGGACGAGTACGAGCGGGTCCGCGAGATCCTGGGCCGCCGACCCACCGCGGCCGAGCTGGCGATCTACTCGGTCATGTGGAGCGAGCACTGCTCCTACAAGTCCTCCAAGGTGCACCTGCGCCAGTTCGGGGAGAAGGCCCCCGAAAGCGACGCCCTGCTGGTGGGCATGGGCGAGAACGCGGGCGTCGTCGACGTCGGTGAGGGCAACGCCGTCACCTTCAAGATCGAGTCGCACAACCACCCCTCCTACGTGGAACCGCACCAGGGCGCGGCCACCGGCGTGGGCGGCATCGTCCGCGACATCCTCACCATGGGAGCCCGCCCCGTCGCGGTGATGGACGCCCTGCGCTTCGGCCCCGCAGACGCCGACGACACCAAGCGGGTCCTGCCCGGCGTCGTCTCGGGCATCTCCTTCTACGGGAACTGCCTGGGCCTGCCCAACATCGGCGGTGAGATCGGCTTCGGTCCCGGTTACATCGGCAACCCGCTGGTCAACGCCCTGTGCGTGGGCGTCATGAAGCACGAGGACATCAAGCTCGCCCAGGCCCCCGGCCCCGGCAACAAGGTGGTCCTGTTCGGTTCCACCACCGGCCCCGACGGCATCGGCGGTGCCTCGGTGCTGGCCAGCGCCACCTTCGACGACGAGTCGCACGCCAAGCGGCCCAGCGTCCAGGTCGGCGACCCGTTCATGGAGAAGCTCCTCATCGAATGCAGCCTGGAGCTGTACGCCGAGGACATGGTGGTGGGCATCCAGGACCTGGGCGCCGCCGGCGTCTCCTGCGCCACCACCGAGCTGGCCGCCGGAGGCACCGGTGGAATGCGGATCCAGCTCGACCGGGTCCCGCTGCGCGACCACCGGCTCACGCCTGAGGAGATCCTCATGAGCGAGTCGCAGGAGCGCATGATGGCGATCGTCGAACCCGCCAAGATGGACGCCTTCCTGGCCGTCTGCGACAAGTGGGGCATCCTCGCCACCGAGATCGGCGAGGTCACCGACGTGACCCCCGAGGAGGCCGAACGCGGTGGCCGCCTCGTGATGACCTGGCACGGCGAGACCGTCGTGGACATGCCGCCGCGGACCGCCTCCGACGAGGGCCCCGTCTACGAGCGCCCCTACGCGCGCCCGGACTCGCAGGACGCCCTCCAGTCCGACGACGCCGCCGCGCTGCCCCGCCCGAAGGACGACACCGAACTGCGCGAACAGCTCCTGCGCGTGCTCGGAGCCCCCGGTGTGGGCGACCCGACCTGGGTCACCGGCCAGTACGACAGCTACGTGCGCGGCGACACCGTCGTGTCCACCCCGCACGACTCCGGCATGATCCGCATCGCCGACGACTCCGACCGGGGCGTGGCCCTGGCCACCGACGGCAACGGCCGCTTCACCCGACTCGACCCCTACACGGGCACCCGCCTGGCCTACGCCGAGGCCTACCGCAACGTCGCCGCCACCGGCGCCCGCCCGCTGGCCGTCACCAACTGTCTCAACTTCGGTTCCCCCGAGGACCCCGGGGTCATGTGGCAGTTCGCCGAGGCCACCCGCGGTCTGGCCGACGCCTGCAAGCAGCTCGGCACCCCCGTGACCGGCGGCAACGTCAGCTTCTACAACCAGACCGGTGACGTGGCGATCAACCCCACCCCGGTCATCGGCGTGCTCGGTGTCATCGACGACGTCAACGCCCGTCTGCGTTCGGGCTTCGACGCCGACGGCGCCCACGTGTTCCTGCTCGGCGAGACCCGCCCCGAGTTCGGCGGCTCGGCCTGGGCCGACGTGGTGCACGAGCACCTGGGCGGGCTGCCGCCCGAGGTGGACCTGGCCGCCGAGGCCGCGCTGGGCGAGGTCCTGGCCACCGCCGCCGAGCGGGGCCTGGCCACGGCCGCGCACGACCTGTCCGACGGCGGCCTGGGTGTCGCGCTGTCCGAGTCCGCGCTGCGCGGTGGCCGGGGCATCCGGGTCGAGGTCACCGAGGACGTGTTCACCGAACTGTTCAGCGAGTCGGCCGCGCGCGCGATCGTCTCGGTCGGCCCCGAGCAGGCGGAGGCGTTCACGGCCCTGGCCGCCGAGCACGGCGTTCCGCTCCGGCGGATCGGCACCGTCGGCGGCGACGCCCTCGTGGTCGAGCACCCGGGCGGTGCCGTGGAGGTCGGTCTCGACGACCTGCGCTCCTCCTACGAGGCGGCCCTGCCCGCCCTGATGGACGGCGTGTAGAACCGAACGACCGAGGGGGCACTCCTATAGGGGTGCCCCCTTCCGCATGTCCGGATGTCTCCTGCCCCCGACAGCCCGGAATATCACCCGACCCTAGTAAAATCATTCCTCACATGTCGACGAAACAAAAGTGAAATAAAATACTCTGAAAGGGGTGGATTGATGAGCGCGGATGAGCTCGAAGTCAATGTCGACGATGCCCACAGTGGCGGCACTGCTTCAGAAGAGGCGGCTGCTCAACTGAGGGACCTCCCTGCCGACTTCGAGGATCTGGCCCTCGGGGTCGGAGAGAGAATGTCCAAAGCCCCCGGGGTCGAGAACTGGGATGTCTTCAGCGAAGCACACTCCAGCCACATGGAAAAAGTGAAAGAACACGCCTTGACCCTCGCGGGCAACATTCAGAGTGGTGCCGAAGAGGTCTCGAGCACCGATGCTGAAAGCGAGGACGTGTACAACAGTACGGACATGCCCATGCGTCCGGTCAACCACACCGGCCCCCTCCCCCAGCAGTAGCCCCCCAAGGAAATCGCGTTGCCCGAACTCAGTTACGAAAAATGTGAAATAGACACCGGAAAACTCGCAGACGATCAGGCTTCCTTTGAAGATCTACACGCAAAGATCAGTGGACGATCGAGCGAGTACAACACGATCACCGAGCCCGTATCGGACCACTTCAGTGGAATGATCTCGGCCGAGTTGCGCTCCACCGCTCAGGAGAACGAGGAAGCGTGGAGCAGCGCCCTCATGGCATGCATCCATGCCTTCGGAGTTATCGAGAAGGTGATCACCGACGTCGACTGGTACGAGGACGAGATCGACAAGATCAAAATGATGCTCTCCACTCAGAGCGGAATGATCTCGACCGGCGACGAAGAGCTCGATCAAGAACTGCGCGACTCTCTACTCAAACAGAAGAACGATGATGCCGATGAGGCCTGGAAAGAGCTGGAGAAGCGCTGCCAAGCGTCAGAGGACCAACTGGCCGAAGGGCCGACCGCGGAGAACATTCGAACCCTGGTAGAGGCAGGATACCTCGGCCAGATCGGCTACTACACCACTGGCAATGTGGACTACTACCACATTGAGGGCGACGAGGCCGATGAGCTGGCTCTGCAAATTGAGGCTGCCATCAATGGCGACGAGGACGCCATAGAGTTCCTCGAGGACCACCCGATGGCCCTCGCCCTCCTGACCTCGGTCGTGCACCGCTCCTTGACAGCCAAGGATCAGGGCACCGAACTCAGCGAAGGTGAGCTCGAGTTCCTGGAACGTCTTTACGGCTCTCTCGGTGGAGACGAGGGTGAGTTTCTCGCATTCGTCGAGAAAATCGGCGAAAGTGAACTGGATCCCACACTACGAGACGATCTCACTCGAAACCTCGCCAATGGAATGCTAGGGCTGTCCAACGAAGCCCTCGGCGGCGGCATGGACCGTCTCCCATCGGATGTTCGGGAAGTCGCCCTGGGGCCCGAGAAGTTCGACCCGCAAGCCGTCATCGACGGCAAGGATCCTCAAGACTATATGTCCGCCTACCGGGCCTGGGGTTCCCAATTTTCCACACTTGCTGAATTTCTCGATTCCTCTGGGCCTGGCCTGGTGGGGGGAACTGAGTTCTCCACCAGCCTTTTGGCGACGACCGCGACCAACATCCATTTTGCCGACTTCTACGGAGGCGAACCGGACCAGGAGGCCTACCAGGACATCATCGGTGTAGCCGCCCGCAACCCCGAGGCCAACTACATCATGTTGACAGGGAATGATTTCTCTGGAGAGGAATACTCTCACCACGATAACCATAAAAACGTCACTCCGGAGTCCTTTCTCGGAAGCATCTACACTCGCGATTGGTCCGATGACGGAGCCGCTGTGAGCAGCGTGACCAACTGGATCGAGCACTTCCAGAACAGCGATGATCAGGATAAGGTCGATCGAGGGTCCGAGGCCTTCCTCGCGCTCTTGGAGACCATCACCACTCCAGAGATGCAGGAAAAGCTCGGTGAGACCGGTCACGATGTCGAGGACAAAGCGAACGATGTCACCTGGGAAAACGTATCCTTTACCCACTTGAACCCTGAAATCGCGGATTCCTTCGCAGATCTCTTCCTGAACAATATCGAAGCCATGGAAAGCACCATCGGCTTCAACATCGATGGTGCCGGGGGAGACGATCCGACCCTCAACTCGGTGGAGAATAGATACCGCGGCGAGGGGAACCTTGAAATCGACCCCATGACACGCCTCGCCTTCGCCGAGTATATCGTGGGTAGCGAAGAAGCCGCATCCCGCCTGAAAACCGCCTCCTTCTTCCGCACAGAAGAGGCCGCAGCCACATATTTCGGTGACTACCCACCCGACCACGCGGAGGCCCGAGCATCCGGGATCTTCAATTCCCTTATCGACAAGGCCATCGACAACGAGCACGAAAATCGAGTCAATAATACCAACAAGGCCATCGACTACAAGAACCAGGTAAACAACAACTCTGTCGATATGGCCGCAGCCATCTTCAACGAGATTCCTGTCCCTGGAGTCAGCACCATCAGTGAAGTCATGAAGCAGGGCTTCAAGGAAGTGCTTTCGATGGACAGCATCGACATACAGCGTGACACAAGCTCTGATTTCTCACCCATCGCACTGAATAACCGAGCCAACATTCATGCTGCGATCGCCGTGGAAAACTCAGGTGAGTACGAATTCGGAGAAGATGTCGAATACCTCCGAGATCCCAACACAGGAGAAATCAGCCTGGATCCACATCGCTGGCTGAACGAGGATGAAGAGTTCGATGCAGAAGCTTACCAAGACGCCGCCGACAGCATTTTGAAAGAACTCCGGGACGAAAAGTGGCCTGACGCGGAAAATGAGCTCGGAGGCAGTGTAGTCGAAGGCTTCGGCGAGCATTATGACCTCGGGAGAGAAGCTCTGGACTCGAGGACCTGATCGGTGAAGACCGAATGATCGATACACAATGGAACATGAACGAAAAAAATGCTCTAAGAATATCGGTGTCCGCTCTCTGCCTGACACTGACCGTATCGGCCTGTTCCTCTCCTGAGGAGAACCCTTTCTCCGCTACAGACGTGATCCACCGGGTGTCCGATGGGTCGCCGACGACACCCGAGGCCGTGGTCTCGGTGAGCGAGGTCGGTTGGGAGTGGAGTCCCGGCGAGGGCGAGCGTGTCTCGAAGGTGCACGCGGGACCGACCGGGACCATCATCGAACTGACGGACGGACTGGTCGGCCTGCGCGGCGACACCGGCGACGAACTGTGGCGTTACCAGACGCCCGAGGCGGAGGGGTTCTCCGCCTCCTTCTCTCCTTCGGGGGAACGCGTCCTCGTCTCGGCCTCGAACGAGCCCGCCCTGCTACTGGACACCTCTACCGGGGAGGCCGCGGCCCGGGACCTCGACTGGAACGGCGCGGGTCGTCTTCTGGACGGCGAGCTCCTGTTCCACCGTGAAGGCGAGGCCACCGAAGCCCTCCACGAGGTGACCGACCTGGAGACCGGAGCCTCCCTCTGGCGGCAGGAGGAGTCCCTCACCTGCTCCGAAGGCGGACCCTCCCGGACGATCACCACGCTCTCCTTCCCCGAGGCGATCGTCCTGCTCCTGCACTGTTCGGAGGACACCTCCGAGGACGCGCTCCGCGTTCCCGCCCCCGACACGGTGAACGCCCTGGTGGCGTTGGACCCGAAGGACGGCGAGGAACTTTGGCGTCGGGAGGCCGAGGACACCGAGGGCCGAGGCCTGGCGGAGGCGAAGCTCCTCCAGGGCCGCCTGGTGGCCGACCTTCCGGGTGAGGAGGGGTGGACGATCATCGACCCCGCCGATGGTGAGGTCCTCGCCGAGTCCCCGAAACCGGTGTTGGAGCTCGGGGACGGCACCTACCTCGCCGGTCCGGATCACCTGGCGGAGGATCCGAGCCACGAGCTGCGGACCTTCGACGGAGAGGTGCTCTCCTCGGTCACCCTTCCCGACGGGCGCTTCTCCGGAGACACACCGGAGACCGCCGTCGGGTTGCCCGACCACCTGCTCACCATCGACATGGAACGCGGCTCCGACGAGGACGCGATCGACGTCGTGGTGACCCCCTGGGACGACGAGGGCGCGGAGGACGTCATCACCGCGACCACCACCGCCACGGCGAGCAGTCTCGATCCCGGTCGGCTGCTCTCCGTGCCCGGGTCGGTCATCGCCTATGTCCCGGTGGAACGCGGGGCCGGCATCGACGCCATCGAGGGCGTCGTGGCGCTCAGGTGAGCACCTACGAATGAACCCGCCCGCGCCGGCCCGAGTCCCTCGGGCGGGCGCGGGTCTCTCCGTCCTCGGGGCGGGTCAGATCCTTCCGTCGCCGCAGTCGACGTGGTCGGCGACGCTCGCCTCGTAGGCGTCGTGGGTGTCGAAGGCCCCCTGGTGCTCGTCCATGTAGGCGTCGACGAACTCCTCGCCGGTGACGGTGTCCCCGCACCAGGTGACCTCGTTGTGGTGCATGGCGTCGTTCAGGGCGCTGTCGATCCGGTTGAAGCCGACCATGGTGTCCCAGGCGTCCTCGTCGAGCTCGACGACGTACCCCTCCAGGTCACCGTCCTGGTAGCCGGCCTCCCAGTCCACGTCCGCGTCACCCCCTCCTTCGGGGACGATGATCCCTTGGTCGAACAGGAGCTCACGGGCACCACCCATGTTCACGAGCACCTCGTCCGATCCCACTTCGTCGATCATCCGATCCAGGGTGACCACCCGCACCTGACGTTCGACCCAGAAGACCGAGACGAGTTCGGAGGCGTACTCGGTGTCCGGTGGGGGCTCGGGTTCGGCGGAGGAGCAACCTGCCAGAGCCAGGACGATCGACAGAGCGATGATCGAGAAGGCGGGCCCGCGGCCCGGGTGGCGGGACAAGCTGCTCCTTCGGGGGCGATGGTCGGAAGGTCCACCCCATTCTGTTGAAGGAGACGGACCCACCGCGCACCGCCCCTCCCCCGCCGTGCGCGTTAACGGCCCCTGCCTGAAGGGCACCCCGGAGGAAGGACCCGGTCCCACTGGGGTAGGACTACTAGGAGGAGGTGGAGGAAGATGGAACGCGCCAGACGTGGCAGCTTGAAGGGCGCGCTCGGCAGCCATGACCGCCCGGCCAGCGCCCTGGGTTTCCGGCGGGTCCTGGCGGTGTTCGGGGCCCTGGTACTCCTGTTGGGCACCATCGCCGCCGTGCTCTGGACCGACCAGCTCTGGCTGGCGGTGCTCCTCGGCGCGGGCTTCGTCGCCGCCTGTGTGAACGTCTACTGGGTGAACCGGCGGCTCCACTACGAGCGCCCCCAGCACTGATCCACACCGTCGGATGAAGAGGACGGTAGAGGCCGGAGCCGCTCCGGCCTCCCACCCCTCCTGCTCAGCCGACCTTCAGCTGCTCGTCCCCGAAGTCGGCCACCAGGACGAGCGTTCCGCCCAAGGCCGTGACGTAGCGGTCGAGGACGTCGCGGGTCGAAATGTCACCGGATTCGATCTGGGAGACCCTGGAGACCGAGACCCCCATCCGACGCGCCACCTCGGCCTGCCCCAGCCCTCGATGCCTCCGCATCTCGACCAGACGCCAAGCCCTGGCCTGGTCTTGGAGACGGGCGACCTCGGCCTCGAACCGCTCCACCCCGCCAGAGGTCTCGACGGCCTTCTCCAGATGGCCGCTGTCACGCTGGCTTCGGCCCATGCTCATGCCTCGTCCGCCTCTCGCCGTTCCCCATGCGGTGCAGGGTTCGAGAAGATCCTAAAGCCCCTGTTCGGGGATATCGGGAGAACCCTGCTCCGTCACCGTCAGGGGTGGAGGGTGATGGCGATGGGGCGATGGTCGGAGTGGGGCACGTCCGGGGCGGCGGGGTCGCTCGGCCTCCAGTCGTCGGTGACCAGGATGTGGTCGATCTGCTGGTCGGAGCGGGCGGCGGCGACCATGGTGGGAAAGGGGCGCGCGTCGGCGAAGGCGTCGTGGAGGGTCTCCCCCAAGGGCAGGTCCTCGGGTTCGAGGTTGAGGTCGCCCGCGACCACCACGGGCGTGCCGCGGCCGTGGGCGGTCTCGGCGATCTCCATGAGGGCGGCCAGTTGGGCTCGGGAGCTCGGGTCGGCCAGGTCGTAGCCCTCGGGTTGCAGGTGGGTGGCGATCACCGTGACATCGGCGCCCCGCCAGGTCAGGGTCGCCTCCAGAGCCTGGGCGCCGGTGGGTCCGCTCGCGGGAAGGGTGTGGCCGCGCACCTCGGTGACCGAAAGGTCGGTGAGCAGGGCGTCTCCCCAGAACGGGCCGTCGGCGGGCCCCCAGTAGGCGGTCATGCCCAGGTGTTCGGCGAGCGCCGACAGGTGGTCGTGACCTCCGTTGAGCAGCCAGCCCCGGTCCACCTCGCCGAGCGCGATGACGTCGGCGTCCAGAGCGCGCAGGGTCTCGGCCTGTTCGGCGGTGGACAGGCGTCCGTCCATGCCGAACCCCATGCGCACGTTGTAGGCGGCCACCCGTAGGCCGTCGGAGCCGGGTTCGGCGGGGGTGGTCTCGGCTCGGACGAAGAGGGGTGCGAGCGTGACGGCCAGGGCGAGGGCGGCGGCGCCGGCGGCCCCGGGCATGGTCCGGGCCGGTGGGGTCGTGTCCGTTCCGGGGCGGAGCGGGAGCGCCGCGGCGAGGAGGAGCAGAGCGAGGAACGGTACGTACGTGTTGGGGATGTGCAGGTCGTAGGCGGCGTAGAAGGCGAACACCAGGACGACGAAGAGCAGGAGCCCCGAGGCGGCGAGGGCCCCGGTGCGCGCCGCGGTGGCCCCAGGGGCGGGGCGGGACACCGCCAGCCCGGCGCAGGCGGCCAGGGCGAGCTGTCCCGGGACGAGGAGCGCCCAGGTCCAGGTGGGCGGCACTCCGGGCACGTCGCCGTCGAGTGAGGACACGAGCGACAACGCCGTCAGGACCACGAGCATCAAGGTCAAGGGGACGAGGGGGCCCGGGACGAAGGCGCGGGGTCGGGCGGTGACGGCGACGGACAGGACCGCGACGACCGCGATCACGACCGACGCGTAGGGGGTCTCGGCGAGGGTGCGGGCCACGGCCGGGTTGGCGGTGTAGAGGCCGGTCAGGAAGAGCAGCGGCCCCAGGGAGAGCCAGGCGCGGGGGCCGACGGGGGCGGGTTCTCCCGCCTCGGCCCGCAGGGTCCACAGGGACGCGGCGAGGAAGGCCGCGCACACGACCACGACCCCGGTCCAGACGAGGACGCCCTCGCGCCAGAGCGGATCGACGGTGCCGAGTGCCGTGTGCGCGACGGACGAGGCGGCCGTACCGGCGACCACGCCGATCATCACCTCGTGCGCGTTCGTTCGACCGTCGGTGGCGGTGGCGGCCACGACGCAGGTCAGCCAGACGACGCCCAGCCCCACGAGGGCCGAGGACAGGTAGAGCTGGGGGTCTCCTCCCTCGGTGGCCTGGAGCGCGATCCGACCGACCACGAGGAGGCCCGCCGTGACCAGGGCGAGGGTGGCGGGCGGCACCCACCGGGTCAGGAGTACGGCGGGGAAGGGGAGCAGGAACCAGGCGAGGGCGTAGGCGCCCATGACCTCGGGGCCGGTCGAGCCCGCCTGCCCGAAGAGGGTGATGAGCGAGGGGAGGAAGACCCGGAGCACGTCCAGCAGCAGGACGGTTCCGAGGAGTGTGGCGAGGCGTCCCTGACGCATGGTGCTCCGCTCTGTGGGGGCAGGCGAGGTTCCCGAAGGATTCTCACCTTCTCCCCCGGCCCGTGGCAAGGGCGAAGACCCCGGGCACGGGTGGGGGCGGCGACCACACCGGTCGCCGCCCCCACCCGTCGTCCACGCGTCAGCGGGTCTCGTGGCCTTCCGGAAGCCACTTCTCCCACACGTCGCGGTTCTCGCTCACCCAGATCTCGGCCGCCTCGGGCGGAGAGATCCCCTGGTCGGCGATCATCTGCGCGACCTCGTTCTGCTGCGAGTTGGTCCACTTCCAGTTGTCGAGGAAGCGGTACGCGTAGTCGTCCTCCTCCACGAAACCGGCCCTGAAGATCTTGTTCAGGTCGTAGACCGGGTAGTCACAGGGAACGTCGTCCAGGTCGGCGTCGCAACCTTCGTGATAGTCGGGGAAGTCGACCTTGACCAGGTCCACCTCCTCCTGGAACCACTGCGGGTCGTAGAAGTAGAAGAGCACCGGCTCCTCGTTGGCGTAACGGCGCCGCACCTCGGTGATCTGCGCGGCCTCCGACCCGGCGTAGACGATCTCGAGGTCGAGGTCGAAGGCGTTGATCATCCCCTGGTCCTGGCTGACGAACCCGGGGGCTCCGGCCAGGAACTCGCCCTTGTCGCCCGTCTGGGCCGTCCGGAACAGGTCGGTGTTGGCCTTCAGACCCTCCAGGGTGGTGATCTCCGGGTACTCCTCCGCGAGGTAGGCGGGGACGTACCAGCCGATCACACCCTCGTTGCCGTTGGGACCGCCGTCCACGGCGGTGCCGTTGCCGTCGGGTCCGTACAGCTCGAACAGCTCCTCGTGGCCCCAGTTCTCCACGATCACGTCCATGACGCCCTGATCGAGCGCCTGCCAGGAGGGCTGTTCGTCCACGCGGATGAGCTGGACCTCATAGCCCATCTCCTCCCGCAGGATGTTGGCCAGTACCTCGGCGCTGGCCTCGTAGCCCACCCAGCCGTTCACGGCGATCCGGACGGTGTTGGGGTCGCGGGCGATCTGATCGGTGCGCACCGCGCAGGAGCTCACCATCACCAGGGCCAACCCCACGGCGAGCGACCGGAGCAGGACGCCCCTCTTCAGAAACCTAGGCACGGGGTGCCCTCCTTCCCTGCGTCACCCGGTCCAGGAACAGACCCAGGAACACGATCGCCAGGCCCGCGGCGATACCCAGGCCCAGCTCGTTCTGCGCCAGCCCGAGGACGACGTCGTTACCGAGCGCGCCGGCGCCGACGAGGGCGCCCATCACCACCATGGACAGGACCAGGATGATGCCCTGGTTGACCGCCAACAGCAGGGAGCCGCGCGCCATGGGCAGCTCCACCTTGGTGAGCAGCTGCCACTTCGTGGAGCCCTGGGAGACGGCGGCTTCGAGGGTGCCCTCGGGCACCCCGCGGATACCGTCGTTCACCAACCTGATCACCGGGGGCAGGGCGAAGATGACCGCGGCCGCCAGAGCGGGCACGGGGCCCAGTCCGAGCAGGGCCACCGCCGGGATCAGGTAGACGAACGGCGGCAGGGTCTGCATGAAGTCGAGCACGGGGCGGAACACCACGGCGACCAAGTCGTTGCGCGACATCAGGACACCGAGGACCACGCCCAGCGCGATGGTGACCACCGTGGCCACCAGCACCTGGGAGAGCGTGGCCATGGCGTTGTCCCACACACCCAGGAGGCCGATCGCGATGAAGCAGAGCGCGGAGATCACCGCGACCCGCCTGCCCGCGAAGATCAGCCCGAGCGCGGCGGCGGCGAGCGTCACCAACCACCACGGCGATCCGCTGAGCAGGTTGTCGAGCGGTCCGAGGATCCAGCTCTGTGTCCAGGAGCCCAGAGCGGCGGCGGCCGGGCCGATCGCCGCCTCGATCGCCTTGTCGAAGGCGTTCACCGGGATGTCGATCCGGAGCGACAGGTCGCGCGGCCAGCCTCCCAGGTCGAGGAGACGGCCCACGACCATCGCCGCGACGGCCGCGGCGAGCATGCCGCCCAAGAGCGGCAGCCGATAACGTGCTTCGATCCGCGGTGTGTGCGCTCCGTGGCCGACCGCGCCGGTGACCCGATCCATGGCGATGGCGAGCATGACGATCGCCAGACCCGCCTGGAACGCCTGACCGACGTTGATCTTGGACAGCGCCTGATAGATGGCGTCGCCGAGACCGCCCGCTCCGATGACCGAGGCGATGACGACCATGGAGACCGCGAGCATGATGGTCTGGTTGACGCCCAACAGGATGGTGCGCTTGGCCAGCGGCAGCTGCACCTTGGTGAGGATCTGCCACGGGGTGGAGCCCAACGAGGTCGTCGCCTCGATGGCGCCCTTGTTCACCTCGCGGATGCCCAACGCGGTGATCCGTACGACCGGCGGGAGCGCGTAGACGGCGGTCACCACGGCGGCCGACGCGTTACCGATGCCGAAGAGCAGCACGAACGGCAGCAGGTAGGCGAAGGCCGGCATGATCTGCATGAAGTCCAGCACCGGACGGATCGCCCGGTAGAACCCCTCGCTCCGACCGGCCAGGATGCCGAGCGGGATACCGAACAGCAGGGCGATGAACACCGAGGTGATGATGAGCGACAACGTCGTCATCGACTCGTTCCACAGCCCGGTCAGCGCGAACACCGCGAAGGTGGCGAGGACCAGCAGGGCCACCCGCCATCCCGCGACCCGCCAGGAGGCGAGCACGCCGATGACGGTCACGCCGAGCCAGGTGAACGTGTTCAGGACCTGGTTGATCAGCACGACGGCCGACCCGAGGCCCACGGAGATGTAGTTGAAGAAGTAGAGGAACAGCGGGCTGTCGTTGCGGTTGGCGACGATCCAGGCGTAGACACCGTCGAGCCAGGCCATGAAGGCGCTGCCGGTGGCGCCCGGGAAACCGCCCGCCCAGGACGGGGAGCCCATCAGGCGGGTCAGCTGGTAGCCCAGGATCAGCACCACGACCACCAGCAGGGCCTGAAACCAGCTCCTGCGCAGAAGCCCGCCGTCGCCGTCCCCCGTGTTCTCCGTGCCGGCCTCCTTGGTGCCGGCGGGTTCGGTCACCGTGGCCATGTCACCCACCGTTCCCCGTCGAGGCGGCGCCCCCGGGGTCGACGACGTCGTCGGAGATCTCCTCCACCGTCTCCTCGACGATCGCGTCGACCTGCTCGGAGCCCTCCAGCTGATCCTCCGCGATGGCGCGCAGTACGTCGTCGCGGCCCACGTAGCCGAGGAGGGTGTCGCCCTCCACGACCCGGACCGGGGCGGTGCTCGCGGCGAGCATCGGCAGGACCTCCGCCAGGACGGTGCCGGGTTCGGTGGTCGGGCCGTCGGTGCGCTCCTCCGGGTAGGCGTCGCGGACCAGCCATCGGGCGGTGAGCACGGTCGTGCGGGCCACGTCGGAGGTGAAGTCGGCGACGTAGGAGTTGACCGGACGACCGACCACCTCTTCGGGGGTGCCCACCTGGACGATCTCTCCGCTGCGCATGATCGCGATGCGGTCGCCCAGCTTGAGCGCCTCCTGAAGGTCGTGGGTGATGAAGACGGAGGTCTTGTTCAGCTCCTTCTGGAGCCGGACGACCTCGTTCTGCATGTCGCGGCGGATCAGCGGGTCCAGCGCGCTGAACGGCTCGTCGAACAGCAGCACCTGCGGGTCGACGGCGAGGGCGCGGGCCAGGCCCACGCGCTGCTGCATACCTCCAGAGAGCTGGCCGGGACGGGAGCTCTCGTATCCGCTCAGGCCGACCATCTCGATCATCTCGCGGGCCCGCTCGTAGCGTTCGGCGCGCGGCATTCCGCGCACCTCCAGCCCGTAGGCGACGTTGTCGATGATCTTGCGGTTGGGCAGGAGTCCGAAATGCTGGAAGACCATCGCCATCTTGCGCCGACGCAGCTCGCGCAGACGCTGGTCGGAGGCGTCCCCGATGTCCTCGCCGTCGAGCAGGACCGAACCCGAGGTGGGCTCGATCAGGCGGGTCAGACAGCGGATGAGCGTGGACTTGCCGGACCCCGACAGCCCCATGACCACGAAGGTCTCTCCTGGGCGCACGTCGAAGGAGACGTCGCGCACCGCGACGGTGCAGCCGGTCTCCTCCTTGATGCGGTCGCGGTCGGCCCGCTCCAGTTCGGTGCCGATGACGTTGTCGGCGTTCTTACCGAAGATCTTCCACAGGTTGCGGACGGAGAAGGTGACGTCCGTGGCGCCCGGGGGCGTGCTCTCCTCGGCGGTCTGCGCGCTCATCGGGCCTCACCTTCCTCGGCCCGCCGATCCTCGCGGATCAGGTCGGCGGCGCGCTCCCCGAGCGCGAGCACCATGACCATCGGGTTCGGGGTGGGCAGGGTCGGGAACACCGAGGCGTCGGCCACGCGCAGCCCCTTCAGCCCACGCACGCGCAGGCGGGGGTCGACCACGGCCGCGTCGTCGTCGACGGCGCCCATACGGCAGGTGCCCGCCGGGTGGTAGACGGTGTGCGCGGCGCGACGGCCGTACTCGGAGAGCTCCTCGTCGGTCCGGACCTTCGGCCCGGGGGCGACCTCGCGCTTGATCCAGG
Organism: Nocardiopsis alba; assembly: GCF_000710955.1. NCBI lineage: Bacteria > Bacillati > Actinomycetota > Actinomycetes > Streptosporangiales > Nocardiopsidaceae > Nocardiopsis > Nocardiopsis alba. The sequence goes on along the minus strand of NZ_BAZE01000010.1, from coordinate 9,452 downwards.
ACTTGAACGGCTCGGTCTCGGCGACCTCGCGGGCGATCTTCAGGCCGTCCACGATGGTCTGCTCGTCGTAGCCCTCCGGGTCGGTGAAGTAGCGGAAGTCGAGGGCGGGCTTGGCCTCGGGGTCGCCACTGGTGAGGTAGAGCCTGCCTCGGGAGCGGGACCGGGGGATGTTCGGGGTCATGCAGACCGCGTAACCGTCCTCGGGCGAGTCGTAGCCCAGCCGCTTCGTGTTGTCGTCGAAGGGGATCTGGTAGATGTGGAACATCAGGTCCGGGCGCGGGTCGTCGCCTTCGTGACGTCGCACGAACAGGGCCGCGTCGGAGTCCATCACGGTGTTCTCGGGGATCCGACGGGTGGTCTCCCACATGATGATCGACTCCGGGTGGTCCTGGAGGTTCTCCCCCACACCCGGCAGGTCGTGCTGCGACTCGATGCCCAGGGCGCCCAGCTCCTCGGCGTTGCCGACACCGGACAGCATCAGCAGTCGGGGGCTGTCGATCGCGCCGGCCGACACGATGACCTCGTGACGGGCCTTGACGGTGATCCGCTCGCCGTCCTTGGTGGTGGCGGTGACCCCGGTGGCGCGGTCGCCGTCGAAGAGGATCCGTCCGACCCAGGTCTCCAGCAGTACGGTGAGGTTCTCGCGCACGTCCATGATCGGGTGCATGTAGGCGACCGAGGCCGAGGAGCGGTAGCCGGTGTAGGGGTCGTAGGCGATGGACAGGAAGCCCGCGCCACCGGAGAAACCGTCGCCGTGCGAGGTGAGGGCGTTGAAGTCCTCGATCACCGGAACGTTCGCCGCCTCCGAGGCCGAGGACACCCAGTCCTTGACCATGTCGTTGCGGTCCTTCTCGGCGATCGGGATGATGTTGCACTTGATCCGGTCGGCGTAGGACTGCACGGTGGCGTTGTCCCAGCCCTCGGCGCCGGCGGCGACCCACTCGTCGAGGTCCTCGGCGAACGGCCGGAAGCTGATCAGGGTGTTGTGCGAGGAGCAGCCGCCCAGGACCCGGGCGCGCGAGTGCAGGATGTGCGAGTTGCCGTTGGGCTGCTCGGTGGTGGTGTACCCGTAGTCGAGTTCACCGTCCAGGACGCTCAGCCAGTCGCGGAGTCGGAGCACGTGCTCCAGGTTCCGGTCGTCGGGTCCGCCCTCGATCACGCAGACGGTGGTGCCGGGGTCCTCGGTGAGCCGGTTGGCGATCACCGAACCCGCGGTGCCACCACCGACGATGACGTAGTCGTACACGGTCTCTTCGTTGGACACGACCCGGTTCCTCTCGTTGTGTCACGCATGGGGGGCGTCGGGGGAAACCGACCTGTGCTGCGTCGGGTGTCTCTTCTTCTCGTGGAAAGGCCCGGCCGAGGGCACGGCGGAAGCGCTCGTGCCCCCGAACGGGCGGGGCCCCGGGATCGTTCGAACCCCGGGGCCTGGGAAGGTCAGCCGAACCAGCGCTGCGGTTCGGGAGCCAGGTTCCGATAGATGTGCTTGGCCTCGCGATATTCGTCGAGACCGGCCAGGCCGAGCTCGCGGCCGACGCCGCTACGACCGAAGCCGCCCCACTCCGCACCCGGGAAGTAGGGCCCGTAGTCGTTGATCCAGACGGTGCCGTGGCGCAGGGCGGCCGCCACACGCTCGCCACGGGCGGTGTCGTCGGTCCATACGCCGCCGGAGAGGCCGTAGTCGGTGTCGTTGCCCAGCTCGATCGCCTGGGCCTCGGTCTCGAAGCGTTCGACGGTCACGACCGGACCGAACACCTCGGTCTGCACGATGTCCATGGCGCGGTCGCAGTCCACGAACACGGTGGGACGGTAGAAGTAGCCGTCCTGGAGCTCGGGGTCGTCGGGGCGCCTGCCTCCGGCGATCACCCGCGCGCCCTCCTCCACGCCTCGGGCCACGGCCTTCTCGACCTTGGCCCGGTGCTCGGCGGAGACCAGGGGCCCGCAACGCACGCCCTCGTCCTGGCCTCGGCCGATCCGGATGGCCTCGGCGCGGCGGGCCAGCTCGGTGGTGAAGGCGTCGTGGATGTCGTTGTGCACGATGAGTCGCGCGCCGGCCGAGCACACCTGGCCGGAGTGGAAGAACGCGGCGCTGAGCGCGTAGTCCACGGCCGTGTCCAGGTCGACGTCGGGGAAGATGATGTTCGGGTTCTTCCCGCCCAGTTCCAGGGCGATCTTCTTGACCGTCTCGGAGGCGGCCGCCATGATCCGGCGCCCGGTGACAAGGCCACCGGTGAAGGAGACCAGGTCGACGTCGGGGTGCTCGGACAGGGGCGCGCCCGCGTCGGGGCCGCTGCCCATCACCAGGTTGACCACACCGGCGGGGATGCCCGCCTCGGTGGACAGCTCCACCAGCTTGGCGGTGGTCACCGGGGTGACCTCACTGGGCTTGATCACCATGGTGTTGCCGGCGGCGATCGCCGGGGCCATCTTCCAGGCGAGCTGGAGCAGCGGGTAGTTCCACGGCGTGATCATGCCGCAGACACCGACGGGCTCGTAGACGATCTTGCTGTGGACGCCCTCGGGCGCGGAGACCAGACGGCCCGCGTCCTTGTCGGCGAGACCGGCGTAGTAGCGGAAGACATTGGTGACGTCGTCGACGTCGATCCCGCCTTCCTCGATGGTCTTGCCGGTGTCGAACGACTCCATGATCGCGATCTCTTCACGGTCGCGCTGGAGCAGGTCGGCGATCTTCTCGAGGACGCGTCCGCGTTCGTCCGCGGAGGTACGACGCCATTCACCGGTGTCGAAGGCGCGTCGGGCCGCGGCGATGGCCGCCTCGGTGTCCGCTCTTCCGCCCTCGCTGACGATGGTCAGGACGGAGGCGTCGGCGGGGTCCAGGATCTCCCGGACCCGCCCGTTCTTCGCCGCTCGCCACTCACCGTCGATGTAGAGGCTGGTGGCGGTGGCCGAACCGGGCTCTGCCAGGTACGGCGCGGACGGCAGGGTTACGTAAGGGTGCTTCACGGATCCCTTTTGCCCAAGATCGGTAGTCACAAACTGCCTCGTCTCATAAGTCACACTCACCCCAACGTTGCCATAGGCATCACTGATCAGGCGAAACGCCGACCGGTGGACTATGGGACACCCCTTGGTGGTCTGTATCACCGGCCCTTCGAGGACAGACCTACGTCCCACCCCGCGCTCACGGTCTTGGAACACACCGCACTGGGGAATACCGGAACGAGACTTTGACGTACATTTAGGTGTACCTAAGTCGGTTCGTCCCGCTCATCCGGGGCACCCCTTGGAGTGCCGACCGCGAACCCGATCGAGGAACGCATGCTGCTCGAACAAGAACGTCGCGACGTCTGCCTGACGGCCCGGTCCATCGCCCGACACCCCGGCACCGCGCCCGGCGAGGCGGGCACCATCAGCGTTCGCAGCGGGGACCTCGTGGTCGTCACCCCGCACGGAATCCCCCTGGAACAGCTCGGCCCCGGTGACTGCCCCGTCATGTCCCTGGACGACCGTGTGCTGGAAGGACGGCGCGACCCCGCCGCCGAGGCCACCCTCCACCTGGCCGTCCACCGCGACGCGGCCGAACACGGTCGCGACGTCGGCGCGGTCGTCAACGCCTTCACCACCGACACCGTGGCCGTGTCGACCGTGCTGGTCGAGCTCCCTCCCATCCACCACCGCGCCGCCGGTCTGGGCGGCGCCGTCGCCGTCACCCCCTACGCCCCTTACGGCACCGGCGACATCTCCGACCAGGCGGTCAAGGCCCTCAAGGGGCGCGACGCCGCCCTGTTGGCCGGCCACGGAGGTCTCGCCCTCGGCCGGAACCTGGAGCACGCCCTGGAGAACCTGCGGCTGCTCGACTGGCTCAGTGGCACCTACCTGCGCGCCCGTCAGGTCGGCGAACCGCGCGTGCTGTCCGAGGAGGAGCTCGCCGAGATCCGTCACCGCGACACCTACGGCTGGGCCGGACCCGACCCCTTCCTCTAGTTCCTCCCCCACCGAAGCCCACGGGGCCCGCGACGATGTCGCGGGCCCCGTTCCCGTGAAGGCCGACCCCTCGTTCCGGTCGGGTCGGGGGATCTACGGTCGGTGGCCGATACGGGGGAAGGGCTCGATGGAGAAGACGACCTCCACGGGGACCTCGAAGTAGCGGGAGATCCGCAGCGCCAGGTGGAGGCTCGGACTGTACTCGCCCCGCTCCAGGTAGCCGACGGTCTGATAGTGGACGCCCAGGGCCTCCGCCAGCTGCCGACGGGAGACCCCGCGTTCGGCCCGCAGCATCGCGATCCGGTTGTGGATGATCTCGGTGGACGCCTTGTCACGGCGACCGACGCTCTTCTCACCAGGCACGCTTCATCGCCTTCTCCCGGGCTTCCTGGACCCTCGACCCCGACTGTTTCCGGGCCATCCTCCGCAGCACCCACTGTGCGAGGAGGAGTCCGACCACCGCCCAGCCTGCCAGGACACCGGCGACCAACGGCAACTCCCACGAACCCGCGAGTTCGAAGGCCGCGTAGGAGTCCGGCAGGAGGGCGGCGCGAAGCCCCAGGCCGAGCCAGTACACCGGCAGGAGACGGCCGATGTCCAACATCCAGTCGGGCATGAGCGTCAAGGGCATGACCAGGCCGGAGAACATCAGGACGACGACGGTGGGCAGCATCGCCAGAGAGACACCCGTTCGGGCGTTTCCGACCAGAGCGCCGATGATCGCGCCGATGGGCGCGAGGGCGAGCACCCCGAGGACGCACACCCAGAGCAGCACCAGCACATCGGTCCACCGCTCGAAACCGAAGTCGTCGACGAACAGCAGCCCCGGCACCACCGTGAGAAGCGCCATCGTGACGGCCACGGCCGCGATGTGCGTGGACTTGGCCACGGTGTAGCCCAAAAGCCCGCGGGGGACGGCCTTGGCACGCAGTAGCGTCCCGTCCTCACGTTCACTCGCCAGGGTCTGTAGGACGGTGGCGATACCGAGGATCGTCAGAGAGAAGGCCAACCCGCCGCTGAGGACGAACGCCCCGGGCATCTGGACCTCGCCCTCCCCCAGACCCATCGTCTGGAAGATGAGGGCCAACCCCAGGAACAGGCACGGCATGTACAGGTAGCCGAACAGCTCCTGACCGTTGCGGAAGGACAGTCCGTACTCGATCCGACCGCGGGAGAGACCGGCGCGGACCGCGTTGAGAGTGGGGTTCATCGGTTCTCCTCGTCGAGGTCGGCGGGGGCGACCTCCGCGTCCCCGCTCTCGTACCGCCGGACCATGGTCATGTACACGTCCTCCAGGGACGTCCGGGTGACCTTCAGGTCGGTGATCCCGTCGCCGTGCACCGCGTACAGTTCCGCGATGTGCCGGGCCGGGGCGTCCGTGCCGTGCACGTGACGCCGCCCGTCGACGGTCCAGGTGACCTCGCTGTCCCCGGCCACCGAGGCGGCCAGTTCGTCGGGGCTGCCCTCGGTGACGATCCTGCCGCCCGCGAGGAGGAGCACGCGGTCGGAGAGCTTCGCGGCCTCGTCCAGGTCGTGGGTGGTGAGCAGGATCGTGGTGTCCTCCTCGTCGACCAGCCGGAAGAGCAGGTCGTGGAACGCCTGACGGGCCTTCGGGTCGAAGCCCGCGGTGGGTTCGTCGAGGAAGAGGATCTCGGGACGACCGACCACGCCGATCGCCACGTCCAGGCGCCGCCGCTGTCCACCGGAGAGGTGTTTGATCCGCTGCCCCGCGTGCTCGGTGAGGCCGACCAGGGCCAGCAGCGTGTCCGTGTCGTAGGGGCGGATCCGGTCGGGGGTGGAGTAGGGGGCGTGGAAGCGACCGAAGTGGTGGAGCAGGTCGCGGACCTTCCAGGCGCCGTGGTCGCGCCAGGACTGGAGGACCACGCCCGACCTCGCCCGCCAGGCCTCGTCCCCGTGTTCCGGGTCGGAACCGAGGACGTCGACCTTCCCGGAGGAGCGGCGCCGGAAGCCCTCCAGGACCTCCAGAGTGGTGGTCTTCCCGGCCCCGTTCGGACCCAGGAGCGTGATGATCTCGCCGCGCCGGGCGGTGAGGTCGATCCCCTTGAGGACCTCCTTCCTCCCGTAGTTCATCCGCAGGTCCTCGACGCGCAGGACGATCTCCGCGTCGACTCCGGCGGCCAGGGCCTCGGACCGTCGTGTGACCGGTGTTCCCATAGCGCACCTCCTCCTATCCATAGGATCTCTTCTTCTTTTGATAGTAGGAGTACTACATCTATGAGTACAGCCGCTGTTGGCGAGCACATGCGAAGATCAGAGAGAACCGGACCCGTCCACGCAGGTCGATGGGGGAATGAAAGGACGTGACCACATTCGGCCACCCGGGATGCGGGTACGGATAGCCGGGAATCCGCCACTCTCGGACATGACAATGGTGCCGACCACCCACCCGCACGGCAGGAGGCTCCCATGCGCTGTAGTTACATCCGGCTTCTCGTGAACGACTACGAGGCCTGCTTCCACTTCTACTCCGACGTCCTCGGACTCCCGGTGCTCTGGGGCGACGAGAAGAGCAGGTACGCCGAATTCGATGTGCGCTCGGGGACCCGCCTGGCCCTCAACCAGCGCGAGGTCATGGCCGAGGCGTTGGAGACCGACACGGCCGACCCCGAACTGCCCCACCAGGATCGACTCGCGGTGATCTTCGAGGTCGACGACGTGGACGAGGAGGCCGCGCGGCTGACCGCCGGCGGGGCCCGCCAGGTGATGGAGCCCCGGGACTGGACCGCCTGGGGCATCCGGGCCGCGCACTTCCGCGACCCGGACGGCTACCTCCTGGAGATCAACCGGCCCCTGATCCCCATGGTCGAGTTGGACGAACCCGTGCGGGACATGGAGTCCTCCGAGGGCTGAGCCGCCCGACCCGGGCCGACCGGAACGCGGCCGTTCAGGAGGCCACGTACTCCCTCAGCAGCTCGTTGACCCGGTCGGCGCGTTCCACACCGAGAAGGTGCGCCGCCCCGGATACCACCTCGAACCGGGAATCGGCGATCCCGTCGGCCAGTCTGCGCCCATGCCCGGGTGGGAGCAGGGGGTCGTGCGCGGCGGAGAGCACCATGGTCGGAACCCGCACACCGGAGACCAGGTCGCGCTGATCCATATGGACGATCGCGTCACAGAGCGACGCGTAGGCGACCGGGTCGACCCCGCGGAGCTCATCGGTGAGCAGAGCCGCCACCTCGGGGGCGTCGGCCGTGAAGCCGGGGGTGAACCAGGGCAGGGTCACCTCCTCGACCACCGCCTCCATCCCACCTTCACGCGCCCGGTCGGCGACCCGGGCCCAGTGGTGCATGGGCGGGGTGCGCGACGCGGACGCCAGCAGCACGAGCCGGTCCAGGGAACGGGGGGAGTTGGCCGCGATCCACAGCAGGAGCGAGGATCCGAAACCGGCCCCGACCGCCGCCACCCGACCGAAGCCCAGTTCTCCCAAGAGCCCCAGCACGTCCAAGGCCAGACCCTCGACGGAGTAGGGCCCCTCCGGCGTCGGCGAGAGTCCGTGGCCCCGATGGTTGACCCGAAGGACCCGCCGGTCGCGGGTGAGCTCGGGAAGCTGTGGTTCCCAGACCGACATCGTCGTGCCGAACGGCGGTACCAGCAGGACCACGGGGGCGTGGGCGGGGCCGTCGAGTCGGTACTGGAGCGGAATCAGAGCCATGGAACCTCCGGGTCGCCGGAACGCCAGGTTATCCGTAGTGCTTTCGGGAGGGCCAGAAGGTTCCAGGGCCCGCGTGGAGTGGAGGACGGGAATCGACCGCCACGCTCTCTAGTGTCGAGGCATCCGAGACGGCGAGCTGTGAAGGAACCACCATGACGACGAACAGCAGCGTGAACGGCACCATCGACGTCGAGCGGGAGGCGCTCCTGACGTTCCTCGCCCGGCAGCGCGAGTTCCTGCTCACCACTCTCCAGGGCCTCGACGAGGAGCGGGCCACCCGGTGCACCACGGACAGCTCCCTGCACCTGGCCGGGATCGTCAAGCACCTGAACGAGGTCGAACGCTCCTGGATCGCGTTCATCCAGGACGGACCCGTCGAGGTCGACTATGAGGACCCCGAGACCTTCGAGAAGCACGAGAACGGTTTCCGACTCCTCGAAGGCGAGACCCTGGAGGGGATCCTGGCCGACTACGCGGAGACCGCCCGGGCCACCGAGGAGTACGTGCGTTCGCTCCCCGACCTGGAGGTCTCGCACCCGCTTCCGGAGGCCCCCTGGTTCGAGAAGGGGGTCTCCTGGACCGCGCGCGACGTCCTGCTGCACATGCTCCGTGAGATCTCACAGCACTGTGGTCACGCGGACATCGTCCGGGAGTCCCTGGACGGGCAGAAGACCATGGGCTGACCACCCGCGACACGCCCGGGTCGCTTTTCTCCGTAGCGCGCTCGTCACCCTCCGCGTGCGGGACGATGGGGTCGTCCCACCCCCGAGAGCCCGAGGAGCGCGGAGTGAGCCCGACCTGGATCGACATCGACGACGAGGCCCTCCGGGAGACCATACGGTTCTCCGGGGCCCGGAGCGAGGACGAGGCGGTCAACCTGGCCCTGCGGGTCTACGCGGCCCGCCACCGGAGCCGGGCCGAGACGATGCACGAGCGCAACCGGGCGGAGGCCGCCGCCAAACGTCGGGCCCCGGAGGACTGACGGCGGACGCCCCCGGAAAGACGGCGCCCCGGTCGAAGCCTCTTCGGCCGGGGCGCCCGTCGTCCCTCGGACGGACTTTCGCGCACGAGGCGGACGAGACCACGGGAAAGGCGACGGGGGCGCCCTCACCCTTCGGTGAGAACGCCCCCGTTACGAGGTGGCGAGGGTCGCCTCCGCATCCCCCCTCAAAGTACGGAGGCGACCCCCGCTCTGGGAAGCGGCCCACGACTCCTCCCCCCTGGAGTCGCGGCCTGGAAGGTCTCTCCGCGGAAGCGACCTTGTCGTTCCGCGTTGATAGAAACAGTACCCACCACGACCACGAAGAACAACCCTCCGTCACGAGAAATCACTTAGAGCTCATCTCAAAAGTCCTCGCTGTGCTTGGCCAGATGCTTGTAGCAGATGAGGATGCAGGCGATGCCGAGCATGGCCAGGAAGTTGGAGGCCTTGCGTTCCCAGCGCACGTTCAGTCTGCGGTAAGAGCCCAGCCAGGCGATGGAGCGCTCGACCTTGTACCGGTGCCTGCCCAGTCGCTGGGACGACTCGACGCCGGGGCGGGCGATGCGCACGCCGATCTGGCGTTCGCGCAGCCAGCGGCGCCGGTCGCGGGAGTGGTAGGCCTTGTCGCCGTGCAGCTTGGCGGGGCGTCGCCTGCGGGGTCCTCGGCGTGAGCGCACCGCGGGGATGCCTCGCACCAGGGGTTTGAGCGCTTCGCCGTCGTTGACGTTGGCCGCGGAGATCGCGCAGGTCAGCGGCAGCCCTTGGTTGTCGCACAGCAGATGGAGCTTGGAACCGGGTTTACCCCGGTCGGTGGGGTTTGGCCCTGTCTTCTCCCCCTCTCTTGGCGCGGAT
>NZ_BAZE01000011.1:0-266125 GCF_000710955.1 Nocardiopsis alba | reverse complement strand
CGCGACAGGCCTGTGGCCCACGATCCACCGCGCGGTTCTGGACGAGCTGGGCAGAAGGGCCCTGCTGGACTGGTCCCGCGCCACCGTCGACTCCCAGTCGATCCGCGCCAAGAGAGGGGGAGAAGACAGGGCCAAACCCCACCGACCGGGGTAAACCCGGTTCCAAGCTCCATCTGCTGTGCGACAACCAAGGGCTGCCGCTGACCTGCGCGATCTCCGCGGCCAACGTCAACGACGGCGAAGCGCTCAAACCCCTGGTGCGAGGCATCCCCGCGGTGCGCTCACGCCGAGGACCCCGCAGGCGACGCCCCGCCAAGCTGCACGGCGACAAGGCCTACCACTCCCGCGACCGGCGCCGCTGGCTGCGCGAACGCCAGATCGGCGTGCGCATCGCCCGCCCCGGCGTCGAGTCGTCCCAGCGACTGGGCAGGCACCGGTACAAGGTCGAGCGCTCCATCGCCTGGCTGGGCTCTTACCGCAGACTGAACGTGCGCTGGGAACGCAAGGCCTCCAACTTCCTGGCCATGCTCGGCATCGCCTGCATCCTCATCTGCTACAAGCATCTGGCCAAGCACAGCGAGGACTTTTGAGATGAGCTCTTAGCGACGATCACCGACCACTCCGAGGGTGTTTCCACACCCGCGCTCTACGAGATCAGTGTGGAGCGGGTCCTCAACGCGACCGTGGACGACCCTCATTCCTTCGCCGACCGTGTTCTCTACCTGCGCTCCTACCTGGGCGCCTACACCGGCGCGTTCCGCTCCGGGGATGTGGTCTATGTGACCGGCAAGCTCGTTCACCTGCACGACGACGAACGGAACGCCTTCGGGGTGGAGCTCACCCCGTGGAGCGTGAGCCGCTCCTACATCGCGGACCTGAGCACGCACGCCACCTTCTGAACGAAGAGCCGGTACCGCCACCGATCTTCCCATCGCCTCCGCTATCGCCACTCGACTCTCCAAGGAGCGCACGTGGTGTGCGGGGAGCAGACTTCCTGGCCCGGGCCATTATCCCGCCCGATCCGCCATTTCCACATGCTGTCGAGAAACAGACAAACACGAACTTCCGATAGCAACGCAGGATCATGCGCACGCCTCACAAGAGAGCGCACTACGAGTTGCCGCCCGAAGTTCGCGAACAGGTCGCGGCGACATGGCTCGACTACTTCAATGGAGCAGCATGACGGTTACCCGACCCGAGATCGACCACGTCCTGGCCAAGTACCTCGACCGCCACCCCGGCGAGACCGACGACATGGCCCTTCTCCTGCACGCACTCGACGAAGGTCACGACATCACCTCGCGGAAGGAGTTCCGCACCGGACACGTCACCGCCGGCGCCGCGGTCGTCGACCCCCAGGGGCGGGTGCTCATGATCCGCCACAAGGCCCTCGACCGGTGGTTGCTCCCCGGGGGACACCTGGAGCCCGAGGACCAGAGCCTTCTCGGAGCGAGCCTGCGTGAGCTCGAAGAAGAGACGGGGATCCCCTGGCAGCAGGTCGTCTCCCCGCCCACGCATGACGTGACCCCGGCCGACATCGACATCCACAGGATCCCGGCCAACCCCGCCAAGGACGAACCCGAGCACCACCACTTCGATTTCCGCTACGCCCACTGGGTCGAGGACACCGACGTGCGGCTTCAGCTCGACGAGGTGACCGACTTCGTGTGGCGTCCGCTGTCGGATCTGCCCTCGAACCTGGCGCGCAAGCTCGCACCGGTCGCTCCACCCGGTAGCTGACCCTCGGGACGCACGAAGGGCGCCTCTGCTCTCGGCAGGAGAGCAGGGGCGCCCTGGGCGAGAAGATGGGAGTGTGACCGATGACGACGATCCTGACCGGGCTTGAAGTATCCGACCGGGCCGCCGACCTGATCGACCGGCTCCAGCCGACGACACCCGTGGGGTTGTTCGACAACCGGGGCACCTGGGACAACGTCGGCGGAGGGCCCTGGTACCACCGTTCGACGTGGGACAACTGGAAGAAGTAGGGGAACCCTGTGCAGACCGCCGAGATCCGGGGCGCGAAAGTGCTCCTGCCCAGCGATGACGAGCCCGCGGTGCGTGTCTGGCCCTACTCCGATCCGTTGGAGGAGGAGAAGGTGGCCAACACCCACTTCGCCTCCCTCGATCTGACCTCACATCGCCTGGTGGACGTCAACCTGAATCGGTGCCGGTTCACGGGCTCGCGTCTGATGGGGGTGTCCTTGGCGCGGGTTTCGATGTCGGATGTGCTCTTCGAGGGCTGCCAGTTCGACTACGCCACGTGGGAGCAGGTCAAGGTCACCGGTGACGTGGCGTTCGTGGGCTGTTCCTTCAAGGAGGCCGAGATCATCGGGAGCGATCTGCGGGGTGCGGTGTTCGATGACTGCGCCTTCGCCGCGGACATCAAGAGCACCAAGATGTCCGGCGCCGACCTACGCGGCAGCGACCTGTCGGGCCTGTCCGGGCTGGCCTCGCTCCACGGAGCTCAGGTGACCGAGCTCCAGCTTCGCCAACTGAGCGAGGTCATGATCCGCGACCTCGACCTCACCATCACGGAACTCCCCCTGTAGGCGCGATCGACCCGACCGGAGCGAGGGGCCTCGGCCGAGGGAGCACGACGAGGCCCCTTTTACCGCACGGTGTTCAAGATCGACACCGTCTCTAGGGATGCTCGACCGAGCACCAAGCTAATCGCCGTTCCACAGACCAGCCCATCCCCACGTGCGCGGGGAGCGGTCTTCCTGACCTGCAACGCTACCCCGCTCGTCTCGCTGTTCTGGACCCACATCAATCCCTATGGCCGATTCGATCTGGACATGGACAAACGCCTGGACCCGGCCGTGTGCGACCCCAGAACCCAAGCGGCCGTCTGCCCAGGGGATCTCCCGTTCACAGTGAACGCCTGGAGCTCTTGTAAATGAATCCAAGACGCGAGACAACCCACCGTTGATGACCGAATCCGGACAGCCGAAATACAGGCTTGGAACACAGTTCTACTCCCTGCATCAATAGCGGCCCCCTTGACCCAGAGCCTCTTTATCGAACCTGAATAACGTGAGCCACATACAACCACACTGGCAGATTTTCGTAGAGTGAAGCGAACCGGATCGCTTCACACGGTCAGCGGTTCCGCTCCGACTGGCTCCCCTGCCAACCACAGCCGGCCATGATAGAGAGAACATGGCGATCGACTGAAGGCGGAGGGGAGGACATGAAAGCCAAAGACACTGACAGAGCCTCGAAAACATCGAGCCTCCACTTACATCTCTACGAGGGTTGAAGAAATGCTTACTCGTGCAATCGGCGGAGCTTTCGCTGGGGCTCTTATCGGAGTCTCCGCTTCCATCATCGCAGCCATTTCGACAATTGCCATGTCTTTGTTGACAGAATCCACCCTAGGCATACCGCATGTGATCGATTCCTCCTTTGAAAAGGCTGGCGGTCTTCCCGAGCTGCACTTCACACCCAATTTTCCAGGAATTATGAGTGTGATTGTCATCTTCGGAGTGGCGACCATGATCTACACCGTGACCACAGGCCGTCTCCAGAACCAAAGAACCGGTATCGACCGGTGAACGGCGCCGAGGTCGCTGTGACAGTGGCATCGATCGTGCTGCGGACCTGACGGCGGGAGTGCGTCGAGGTCACCGTCACCCCGGCACCTCCGCCATCTGTGGCTCACAGGAACGAACACGGCCCCGGAAGCACCAGCTCCCGGGGCCTCCCCATGCTCAAAAACAAACCCACATTCGCAGGTAGCAGGCGATGCGTGAGGCGGTGGAGCCCGTGATCCTAGGTCCATCCCCACGTGCGTGGGGTTCACGCTTAATGACCTGGGACGATGCGAGACGTTATCTTCCCGCAACCTTCGGTTGGAAGCGGCCTCCGCTTCTCACTCATCCCTACCACAGCCCCGCAGAGCCGACCGGAACTCACCAACGCCCCACCGACTTCAGCCATCCCGCATACACGGGGAGCAGATGCTGTGGTCGGCCGGGTACTCGTTGGGGGCGGGGCCATCCCCCATGCACGGGAAGCAGCGTTTCCTGCGAGCGATACCAAGTCGAACCGCACGAAAACTGCCTCCACCAATATCTGGCGTCAGCCCTTCGTGAGAGGGGTGGGGTGGCGTTCGGTGAGATCCCCGACCGGCCTGCCTTCGCCGGCATGGCATGCACGCCGGCCGCCCTCCACTCCCATCCGGACAGTGAACCCGAGGGCCTCACCCTGCTGCACGCTCGAGGCGGCTGCCCAGTCTTTCTGCCGCTACTTCGAGCAGTCCCGGCGGTCTCGTATGAGCTTGGAGGTGGAAAGTCATCGAAGCGTCGTGGCCGGGGGTGAGGGCCCTCAACCGGTCACCTCTCGAAGCGTTCCCGCAGATCGGCACTGACCTGTGACAAGGGGACGCGGCTCTGGTCTCCCGAGATCATGTCGCGGACGGTGACCTCGCCGGACTCCTGTTCCTCGGAACCGAAGATGACGGCGAACCGCGCGTTCTGCGCATTCGCCCACTGCAACTGCTTACCGAGCTTGCCGGAGGCCCCCAGGTAGGTACCCACCCGCAGCCCCCGCGTGCGCAGCTCGCTCGCCAGCTTCATCAGCTCGGCGTGACCGCCCAGCACCGTGATCGCCACGTCGAGGCCCACGGAGGGAGCGTCACCGGTGTCCTGAAGAGCCAGGATGCGCTCGATGCCGATGGAACCACCGCAGGCGGGCATGTCCGGGCCACCAAGCGAGGCGACCAGGCCGTCGTAGCGTCCGCCCGCCGCGATCGAACCGGGGAAGCCTTCGGCCTCGACCTCATAGATCGCACCGGTGTAGTAGTCCAGGCCGCGCACCATGCGCGGGGCGAACACGGCCCGATCGCCCAGGCTCTCGGTCAGCTCCAGCAGGCTGTCGATCTGGGCGAGGCCGCGTTGGCCGCGCTCGTTGGTGGCGAGCTTGGACCGGATCAGTTCTTGGTCGTCGGAGGCGACGTCCTCGGCCAGGCGTTCGGCGCTCGCCACGTCCAGGCCGCGCTCATCGACCAACTCCTTCGCGACGGCGGTGGCACCCACCTTGTCGAGCTTGTCCAGTGTCGCCAGGACCCCGTCGCCGTTCTCTTCGGCGACGCCGTAGACCTCCAGCAGACCCCGGAGCGCTTCACGGCTGTTGACGAGGAAGCGGAACCGGTTCACCCCCAAGGCGTCCAGGCTCTCGGCCAAGGCCAGAACAACCTCGGCGTCGGCCAGTGGGGAGGAAGAACCGACCGTGTCGATGTCGCACTGCACGAACTCCCTGAACCGGCCCTCCTGGGGACGGTCCGCCCGCCACACCGGGCCTATGGCGTAGCGCTTGTAGGGATTGGGGAGCTTCGCCCCGTGGGTACCGATGACCCGGGCCAGAGGAACCGTGTGGTCGTAGCGCAGCGCCAGGTCGGGCTTACCGGAGGCCTCATGCACCCCGCGGCGCAGGATCTTGAACAGGAGTTGAGAGGCCTCTTCGCCGTACTTTCCGGTCAGCACCTCCAACCGCTCGAACGCGGGGGTCTCCAGCGGGTCGAACCCGTAGCGCTCGAAGATATCGCTGATGGTGGTGAACGCCGCTCGGCGGCGGCGCAGGTCGTCGGCAAGGAAGTCCCTCGTTCCGGAGGGAGCTGCTGGCTTGGCCATGTGAACGCTACTCCTGCTGTGATCTCACGGTTCCTGGGATGGCGTCAGACTACTGTGAGTCAGGGTCGCTGACCGACCAGTGAGGGAAGTGCCGGGAGAGGAGTGCGACCAGTGAGTCGAGGTCCTCAGGGCTGCCGTGACCGGTGTGCAACATAGGAGCTGTTGAACGGGCTGCTCCTCGGCACCTCCACCTCCTACGGGGTGGTGTCCAGCAACCACGGGCCGCACTTGTTGCGGTCCGGAGAACTGGACCAGGTCCGTGGGGAGAACGTCACCGCGGTCATGAACCACGTGCTGCTTCTCTCCTCATATCCCCTTCCCCACCAACGAAGGGGCGGCCTTCCTCACCCGATAACCCCCAGAACCCAACGAGGTCCCGGAAGCACCGGCTCCCGGGGCATCACCATGCTCAAAAACAACCCCCACATGCGTGGGGAGCCGACGCAGCCACTGGATCCCAGGCGGCTAACGCACGATCCATCCCCACGTGCGTGGGGTTCAGATCTGCGCGATCCCAGACGAGGAAACCTCACCCGGTCCATCCCCGCGTGCGTGGGGAGCAGGTGTGGGGGTGCGGGGGTCACCCTGGGCAGTAGGTCCATCCCCGCGTGCGTGGGGCTCAGCCCGAGGTCGCCCCCCAGACCCACACCTCGACCGGTCCATCCCCACGTGCGCGGGGCTCAGGACAACCGGTTCAGAGCGCGAGCCACGGTCGACGGGCCATCCCCACGTGTGTGGGGCTCAGCTTGAGACGACGGATCGTCTCCACGACCTCATCGGTCCGTCCCCACGTGCGTGGGGCTCAAGGCAAATGACCTGCGGAAACAGAAGCCGTCATCTTCCCGCAACCTTTGGTTGGAAGCGGCCTCCGCTTCTCACTCATCCCTACCACAGCCCCACAGAGCCGACCAGAACCCACCAACGCCCCACCGCCTTCAGCCGATCCCCGCGCCCGCCCCGCCCCGCCCCAAGAACAACAGCCGACGCCCCCGGGCCGAAGCCCTCGCCTTCCGCGAGTCCGACTACAGCCTCCTGCCGAGTGCATCGCCTGGCACGCCGACGATCACTCGGAGCGTCCCAGGCGATGGGCGTTGAACGAGAGCACCAACAGCACCGCCCCCATCACGAGCAGCGCGATCGCCCACGAGGCCACCGGCGCCGTGGCGGTCGCGCATCCGGAGATCCCGAATTCCCTCGGAGGCGTGGAGATCTCGGTATAGGCGAACCAGCCGAAGGACGCCGCCCCATGGGCTCCGTCCGGGCTCCACCATCCCGCCCCGCAGGGACCACCGGGGACCAACCCGAGAACGGAACCACCGGCGATCAGCGTGACGGCGGCCGCTCGAACGATCTGGACAGGGGTCATCGGCTCCTCCTCTGGAGGGGACAGGGACGGACGAGAGGTGCGGCGGCGAGCATAGCCTTCGAGAGCGCGATGGCCCCACGGCGGGGAGCGGAACACCCGAGACCCCGTGTCCCGGCCTGCACGAGAAGCCTCGAAAAAAATCTCCTCCCGACCGAACACACACCCCCTCCACCGACATAGAGGGGTGAGAGAACGGGAGGAACGCCGATGCGACGAGGCCGGGCCGGAGACGATCACTCCGACCAACGCGACTTCAACGCCTTGTTCGAAGAGCACTACGACGCCGTCTATCGCTACGCGCGACGGCGTGTGGGGCCCGATCAGGCCGACGACGTCGCCTCAGAGGCTTTCGTGGTGGCCTGGCAACGCCGCGACCGGCTCCCTCCGGGCCGAGAACTGCCCTGGCTGTACGCGTGCGCACGACGTATCGGTCTCGCGCACCACCGTCTGGAGCGGCGCCAGGGATCGATCGCCGCGTCCTTGGAGCGAGAGACCGACACGACCCACCACGACGACATCGATCGGGTCCTCGACCGCGACCGGGCCCTGGCGGCCCTGGCCCGGTTGACGGAGATCGAACGTGAACTCGTGATGCTCGTGACCTGGGAGGGGCTCGACTGTCGGCAGGCCGCGAAGGTGGTCGGCTGCACCCATGTCACCGCTCGCGGACGCCTGCACCGGGCTCGAAGGAAATTGACCGCGTACATGAAGGCGGACGCCCCCGAACCCGCTCGGGTCCGCGTCCCGAAGGAGGTCTCGTGGACGACCTGACCGCTCTGCGCGCCGCGTTCGACGGCACCGACCCCGCCGCGGACGCCCGCCCCACCCCCGAAGCCCGCCAGAGGGCGCGCGTCGAAGCCATCGCGAGATTGAAGGAGCACGAGAGTATGACCCGCCCCCTGTGGAAGCGCGTCCCCGTCCTGGTCGCCGGAGTGGCCACCGCCGCCCTGGCCGTGGGCGCCGGAGTGATCGTCCTGCCCGGCGACGACCATGTGGGCATCCCGCTCGCGTACGCCGCCCAGCCGGAGCCCATCGAGGTGACCGGAGGCGACCCCGTCGACGGGACGGAACGGCTGACGGAGCTGGCCGACATCGCCGCGGAGCGCGGCGCCGCCCCCGGCGAGGGCGACGTCGCCTTCGTCTCCACCAGCGACGTACAGCTGCACCGGCTCACCGCCAACGCCGGTGACGAGGACCCGCCGGAGTCCTACGGCTACCGCTTCGTCCCCTACGACCGGACCGGCTGGGAGGCCCCGAACGGCGACGTCCGTCGGGACTCCGACCCGAAGCCGCCGTTGGAGGCCGGTGGCGCGGAGGCCGACCACGAGTGGTTCCTGGAGCAGGGGAGCGAGTCCTACGAGGACACCCTGCACGAGAGCCTGGTGTGGCCCGCCGATCTGCCCACCGACACCGAGGGCATGCTGGAGGTGCTCACCGACTACGGCGAGGGCCCCGAGGACGAGTCCCTGCCCGCGCTGACCAACGCCGTCGACAGGCTGTACGAGTCGCGTCCCCTCTCCGGTTCCGAGGAGGCCGCCGTGCAGCGTGTGCTCACCGAGGTCGCCGACGTGTCCTACCTGGGCTCGGCGACCGACTCCCTCGGCCGTGAGGGCGAGCTGTTCTCCTTCGAGGTGGAGGACGAGGGTCTGGTGACCGAGGTCCGCTACATGTACGACGCCGAGGACGGCGCGCTGTTGTACCGCGACGCGACCCTGCTGGAGGAGGCCCCCGAGTACGGCGACGCCGCCGACTTCGGACTGGAGTACCCGCTCCTGACCGAGCAGGTCGGTTTCGTCTGGTCGGGCTGGGTCGGCGCGATCGGCGAGCGCCCCTGACCCCTCCCCTCTCCCCTCCCCCGAGGCCCCGCGCGGTCGACCGCGCGGGGCCTCGCCCGTCCCACCCCGGGAGGGCGGGACGGGGGGACGTGGCAGACTGGGGACCTCGGTCGACGCCTCGGCGCACCGTCCCCGAACACCACAGCCGCAGACGAGAATGGGCCCATGGACAACCTGGAAATCATCGAAAACGCTTCCGATCCCGCGGTGCAGAGGATCCTCGATGTCACCAAGAGCTCCAGGGCCAACATCAAGACCACGCTGATCGAGGACGCCGAGCCGCTCACGCAGTGCATCCGGGCGGGCGTGGAGTTCATCGAGATCTACGGGATCGAAACGCAGCCGCCGTCCGAGGAGCTGCTGGAGCTGTGCCGTGAGCGCCGCATCCCGGTCCGGCTGTTCGCCACCTCGGTCGTCAACCAGGTCTTCAAGGGCGAGCGCAAGCCCAAGACCTTCGGGATCGCCCGGGTGCCGCGCCCCTCGCGGTTGAGCGACATCGCCCGCAGGGGCGGAGACGTCATCGTCCTCGACGGGGTGCGCATCGTCGGCAACATCGGCGCCATCACCCGGTCCGCGCTGGCGCTGGGCGCCTCGGGCATCATCCTCGTCGACAGCGACCTGACCAGCGTCGCCGACCGGCGTCTGATCCGCGCCAGCCGCGGCTACGTCTTCTCGCTGCCCATCGTGCTCGCCGAACGCGAGGAGGCCATCTCCTTCGTGCGTAAGGAGGGCATCCCGCTGCTGGTCCTGGACGCCGACGGCGACGTTCCGCTCAAGTCGCTGGGCGACAACAAGGAGCGGCTGGCCCTGCTGTTCGGAAGCGAGAAGGGCGGCCCGTCGGAGATGTTCGAGGAGGCCTCCTCCGCGTCGATCTCCATCCCGATGATCAGCTCCACCGAGTCCCTCAACGTGTCGGTCTCGGTCGGCATCGTGCTGCACGAGCGGATCGGCCCGAACTTCGAGGCGCGTCGGTCCGACCCGAGGTGAGCCGGGCCCGCCCCGACGGTCGACCGTCGGGGCGGGCGTCGGTCAGTTCAGACCCTTGCGGGCGAGCAGCGGCTCCATGCCGGGCTCGCGCCCGAGGAAGTCGCGGACGGCGTCCATCGAGTCGACGCTGCCCCCGACGGCCAGCACCTTCTGTCGGAAGCGGTCTCCGCTCTCGCGGCGCAGCCCGCCGTTCTCCTTGAACCAGTCGACGCTCTCGGCGTCCAGCACCTCGCTCCACACGTAGGAGTAGTAGCCGGCGCTGTAGTCGTTGGAGAACACGTGCATGAAGTACGAGGTCCGGTAGCGCGGACGCACCAGCGGGTGGAGCGCGCCCACCCGCTCCAGGGCCTCGATCTCGAAGGCCTCCGGGTCCTCGACCACGGTCCCCGGCGCCAGCCGGTGCCAGGACCAGTCGAGCAGGGCGGCCGCCAGGTACTCGAAGGTCCCGAAGCCCTGGTTGAACTTCTCGGCCGCGGCGAGCCGGTCCAGCAGCTCGGTCGGGACCGGCTCGCCGGTCTCGTGGTGCTTGGCGTAGTTGGCGAGGATCTCCGGCCAGGTCGCCCACATCTCGTTGACCTGGGAGGGGAACTCCACGAAGTCGCGCGGCACGCTGGTGCCCTCGACCCGGGGGTAGCGCACCGACGACAGTAGGCCGTGGAGTGCGTGCCCGAACTCGTGGAAGGCCGTCTCGACCTCGTCGAAGGTGAGCAGGGTGGGGCCGGAGACCGGCTTGGTGATGTTGAGGTTGTTCACCACGACCGGCTTCTCGTCGAGCAGGAAGGACTGTTCGACGAGGTTGTGCATCCACGCGCCGCCGCGCTTGGTGGGACGGGCGTAGGGGTCGAGGAGGAACAGCCCCAGGGCGGTGCCGTCGCCGTCGAAGACCTCCCACACCCGCACGTCGTCGTGGTATCCGCGCAGGTCGGAGCGTTCGGTGAAGGTGATCCCGTACAGGCGCGTGGCCGCGTACAGGACGCCGTCCTCGATCACACGTCCCAGCTCGAAGTAGGGGCGCAGCTCGCTCTCGTCGAGGTCGTAGCGGGCCTTGCGGACCTGCTCGGCGTAGTAGGGCCAGTCCCACGGCTCGATGTCGTGGCCGGCGTGCTCGGCGAGCGCCGCGGCCTCGCTCTCGACGTTGCGGCGGGCCGGGCCGACCAGACGTCCCAGACGCTCCTCGACCGCCTCGACGGTCTTGGCGGTCTGGTCGGCGACCTTGAACGAGGCGTGGTCGGGGTAGCCGCGCAGTCGGGCCTGCTCCGAGCGGATCGCGGCGACGCGCACGGCGATCTCCCGGTTGCGCGGGGCGCGCTCCACGCTCAGGGTGTACAGCTTTTCGCGGGTGGCCCGGTCGGTGAGCTGGGCGAGGGCGGGCTGCACGGTGGTGTTGAGCAGCGGGAGCACGTACTTCCCGTCGCTCTCGATCGCCTGGATCTGCGCCTCGTCGAGCCCGTCGAGGTCGGAGACGTCCTCGGTGACCAGCGCGGACTCGGTCGAGGCCCGGACCAGGTTTCGGGAGAACTCGGTGCCGAGCTCGGCCAGTTCGGCGTTGAGTTCGCGCATGCGCTCCTGGCCGGCCTCGTCGAGGTCGGCACCGGCCTTGATGTAGTCGAGCCGGTAGCGCTCCAGGAGCGTGGCCTCCTCGGGGTCGGAGGTGGTGACCCGCTTGATGCGGTCCCACAGGCCCCGGTCGAGGTAGATCGCGTCCCGGTGCCGGGTCCCCTTGGGCGAGAGTTCGCGCTCCAGTTCCTGGACGGCCTCGGTGGCGTCGGAGCCCGCGAGGGTGTGCAGGACGGTCTCCACCCGGTTCAGGGTCCGACCGGAGCGCTCCAGGGCGGCGATCGTGTTCTCGAAGGTGGGGGGTTCGGGGTCGGCGACGATGGCCGCGACCTCGGCGAGGTGTTCGGCCACGCCCTGATCGAAGGCGGGCCGGAAGTGCTCCTCGCGAATCGCCGCGAAGTCGGGGAGGCCGTAGGGCAGTTCGCTGGGTGTCAGGAACGGGTTGTCGGTCAAGGATCGTGCTCCTCGTTCGTCGGCGCGGACCGGGCTCCGCCACGCTGATCTCGTGGCGAGGGCCCCGTGGCGGGTCCGTCTATGGTGCGCGTCGGTGGCGCGTGTCCGGTGCGTGGAGTGGTCCGCCGGGGCGGGTTCCACGATGTCCGGGGGGCTCGTGCTGTTCTACCGTGCGCCCCGTCACCTGTCACCCGCCCGCCCCCGTTCTCCGGTCGGGTCGTCCCTACTCGTCACCGATGACGTGCGGGTCCGGGGCCGGGGCGTCGCCCGGCTCCAGGGGCATCTCGACGATGGGGACGAAGCGTCCGGTGGCCTCGCCCGCGCCCTCCGGGCTGTAGCCGAGGGTGCCTCCGCCGGCCCGGACCTCGTGGGCGGTGTTGAGCAGTGTCATGCGGGCGCGGACCTCGTGGGCGGTCGGCGGTCCGTCCGCGTCCCCCAGTTCGTTGGTCATCCTGATGGCCTGCGCGGCGACGGCCACGGCGTCGTGGTTGACCAGCGCGTACCCGTTGCGCAGCCCTTCGGGGTCGTGTTCGGTGGAGGGGAAGTGCTCGATGTAGGCCTCGCGAAAGGCCCGGTAGCCCTCGGGGGCGTCGGCGGAGCCCTGGGGGACGAGGTTCCATCGTGTGTCGATGCCCGAGGCGTAGACCAGGGTGAGGTCGTTGTCGGCGAGGAAGGCCATCCGCCCCTCCTCGTTGAGCACGCTCAGTCCGGTGGCGACGAACATGATGCGCATCGGCCGGTCGCAGGTGGAGGCGGCCAGGCTCTCCATGAACTCGTCGAGGTCGGGGGCGCGTCCGGCGAAGAGGACCGTGTCGGCCCCGGAGACGCAGACGTTCATGGTGACCTCGGCGAACAGCCCTCGCACCGGGTCGTCGCCGACCGTGGTCCCCTCGTACTCCTGGACGGGTCGACCGTCGATGTAGGGGTCGAGGTGTTCGGTGTAGGCCTGTTTCAGGGAGGCGACGAAGAGGTCGGGTTCGGTGCGGTCGTAGACGATGATGGCCCGCGCCCGTTCGTCGAGACCGTCGAGGTGGCCTCGGAGCGCCTTGATGTACTCGGTGTTGCTCGGGGCCACGCGGAGCACGCCGGGCAGTGTCGGGTTCTCCTCGTCTCCGGCGTCGTCGATCCCTCCGGGGCCGTGCGCGAGTCCGTCCGCGGTGAGCGCGGTGGAGACCATGGGGATGCCCTGAGCGTCGAGGGTCCGGGCGATGTCCCTGGCCGAGGCGATGCTGACGCCCATGCCGGTGACGGCGACGAGGGGGCGTTCCTCGTCGCGGGCCATGTCGACCAGGTCGTCCACCACGGGTTCCCACTGGTGTTGGCGGCTGCCCATGTTGGCGACGACGAGCTGGATCCGCGGCGTCCGATCTCCGAAGTCGTGGGTGTCGTTGGCGCGTTTTTGAGCCGTATAGGCGCCTTCCAGGGACCTGAGCATCCGTCCGGGGTCCATGGGGCTGACGGGGTCGAAAGTGAAGGTTCCCAGAAGGGCGACCCGCACGACGGGAAGGTCGTCCCCGAGCGCGGCGACGCGTTCGTTCTCCTCCCGGATGAGTTCCTGCACCCGGGTGAAGTCGTCGTGGAAGACGTAATCGCCCTCGGTGACGCCGACGCATTCGTCGGCGATCTCGCGGACCCCGTTGTTCGGGCCGCCGCAGGTGAACCGGTCCCACATCAGGAGGGTGGTGGCCACGACGGCGAGGACGAGTGCGGCGGCGGTGCCCAAGAGCAGGCTCCTCTTCCGGTCCGCACCTCTCCAGCCGGCCGGATCGGCCATCCCGTCACCTCTCTCGCTCGGCGGCCCGTCTCTGGGTGATGCGCGTTCTCCCCCGTTCTATGAGCGTGCTCGCCATTCGCAACAGATGCGTTATAAGAATTCCGCGAGGAATATCCCTGAAAATCACCTGAATCACTTTTGAACCCTTAAGTAATGTTCCGAGATCACCAAGCGTGCCCTTCCCGCTCGCTCTCCGCACTCCCCCGAAACCCGGTGGAGACCGGGCCGCTCTCCCTGCTCTCATGAAGGGGAGAAGAGACCTTGGGAGGCCTCGCTTGGTTCAGACGTCGGATGTCCCCGGCCCCTGGGGGACACTCCCCCTTCCGCGTTCGGCCCTACCGCCCACCGGCTCGCCCGATACGCGCGGTCCGCTCCGCTTCGTGTGGTGGCTCATCACCCGGCAACCGGGACGGATCCTGACCGGCACCCTCTACGGGACCCTGTGGATGACCACCGTCATGATCCCGCCCTATCTGATGGCCCGCGCCATCGACGACGGGCTACGGGCCGGACGGCCGGGCGCGCTCGTCCTGTGGGTGGCGGCCATGGCCGCGGTGCTCCTGTTCAACGTGGCCATGTCGGTCCTACGGCACCGCACGATGACACAGGTGCGCATGGACGCCGCGCACCGGACCATGCGCGTGGTCAACGGACACTCCACCGTGCTCGGATCGTCCCTGGCCCGTCGGGTCTCCTCCGGCGAACTGTCCACCGTCCAGGCCGCCGACGTCATGCTCATCGCGCACATCCTCACCATGACCGGGCCCGGGGTGGGCGCGGTCATCGCCTATGTCGGCGTCGCGGTGCTCCTGGTGGGCATCTCCCCGTTGCTGGGCGCGATCGTGGTGATCGGCGTCCCGGTCCTGGCGGTGGTGATCGGCCCGCTGCTCGGCCGGCTCCAGGATCGGGAGCGGAGCTACCGAGAGCACCAGGGCGAGACGACGGCGCTGGCCGCGGACATCGTGTCCGGGCTGCGGGTTCTGTGCGGGATCGGCGGCAAGGACCACTTCGCGCGACGGTACCGGGACCGCTCCGGGGAGCTGCTCCACCAGGGCTACCGGGTCAGCGAGACCACGAGCTGGTTCCAGGCGGTGACCTACTGCCTGCCCGTGATCTTCCTCGGCGCGGTCACCTGGGTGGCGGCCCGGTTGACGCTGGACGGACAGATCACCGTCGGCGAGGCCGTCGCGGTCTACGGGTACGTGGCCCTCCTGATCATCCCGATCCTCTTCCTCATCGAGGGCGCCACCGGGCTCGTCCAGGGCCTGGTCTCGGTCCGCCGGGTGCTGCGGGTGCTGACCCTGGAACCCCCGCTCGCCGGCAGCGGGATGAACCGCCCCGGTCCCGAGGAGGACGCGGAGCTGGTCGACCCGGCCTCCGGTGTGACCGTGCCTCCGGGACGGTGCACCGCGCTCGTGTCCGCCTCTCCAGAGGAGGCCGCCGCCGTCGCCGACCGGTTGTGCCGCCACACCGACTCCGACGTCCTCTGGGGCGGGATCCCCCTGCGCGACGTGGGGCTGAACGAGGTGCGCGAGCGTCTGCTGCTCTGTGACAACGAGTCGTACCTGTTCGCCGGCTCCCTGCGCGAGGTCCTCGACCCGCACGGCCGGTTCCCCGACGAGGAACTACGTGCCGCGCTGCGCACGGCCGGGGCGGTCGACGTCCTCACCTCGCTGCCCGACGGGTTGGACTCACGAGTGGAGCCCCAAGGGCGCAACCTCTCCGGAGGGCAGCGTCAGCGGGTCCGGCTGGCCCGCGCCGTACTCGCCTCGCCCGAGGTCCTGGCGCTGGTGGAACCCACCTCGGCGGTGGACGCGCACACCGAGGCGGCGATCGCCGAACGGATGGTCGAGGCCCGCAACGGACGGACCACCGTGGTCGTGGGCACCTCGCCCCTGCTGTTGGACCGCGCCGACCGGATCGTCCTCCTGGTGGACGGGACGGCCGTCGCCGTCGGCACCCACGGCGAGCTGATCGCCTCTCGAAGGGACTATCGCGCGCTGGTCCTGCGCGGCGCGGACGAGGAGGGGGAACGAGCATGAGCGAACGTCTTCCGGTGGCCGACCGGGCCCGGGTCCGCCGCGACCTCGGTCGCGTCCTGAGCGACGAGCGCGGACGTGTGGCCCGGTTGGTGACGCTGACCCTGATCTCCGGGGCGGCCGGGCTGGTCGGCCCGTACCTGCTGGGCCGGATCATCGACATGGTGGAGGCCGGCACCGCCACGGCCGGAGCGATCGATCTGATGGCCGCCGGCGTGGTGGTCGCGGCCTGCGCCCAGTTCGTGTCGACCCGGTACGCGCGGCGGGCCACGTACCGCTTCGGCGAACACGTACTGCTCCGTCTGCGCGAGGACTTCGTGGGCCGGGTGCTGTCGCTGCCCACCCGGGTGGTGGAGCGTTCGGGGACCGGCGACCTCACCACGCGCGCCTCGGCGGACGTGGCGACGGTGGGACAGACCCTGCGGAGTTCGGTCCCCGACATCGCCCTGTACGGCCTTCAGGTCGTGGTGCTGTTCGCGGCGATCTTCTGGATCGACCCCCGTCTGGGGCTGTGCGCCGTGGTCTCGTTCCCGCTGATGTACCCGGTGACCCGCTGGTATCTGCGCCGTTCCCGTGAGGCCTATCTGGCCGAGGGTTCGGCCCTGTCCGGGGCCTTGGAGAACGTATCGGCGACGGCGGAGGGCGGCCGCACGGTCGAGGGTCTGGGGATCCAACGGGATCGGATCGAGGCCACGGAGCGGGACGTGCAGCTCCTGTACCGCGCGCGGCGCGGCACACTGCGGCTGCGCTCGGTGCTGTTCCCCTTCACCGAGGCCGTCTTCCTGCTGCCGACCGCCGTCGCCCTGCTGGTGGGCGGCCTGCTCTACCTCGACGGCGGGATCGCCCTGGGTACTCTGGTGACCTGTCTGCTCTACCTCGAACAGGCGTCGAACCCGCTGATCCGACTGACCCAGTGGCTGGAGGACATCCAGCGCGCGGGAGCGTCGTTCGCCCGCCTGCGCGGGGTGCAGGAGCTGCCCGAGGAGTCCGCGGAACCCGGCCCGGAACCGGCGGACGACCGGATCGAGTTCGTGGACGTCCACTACGCGTACGTGCCCGGCCACGACGTGCTGCGCGGGGTCGACCTGGAGGTGCGGCCCGGTGAACGGTTGGCGGTGGTGGGCCCCTCCGGCGCGGGCAAGACCACGATCGGTCGGCTGTTGTCCGGAGCCGACGTGCCCGGTTCGGGACGGGTCCTGGTGGGCGGGGTCCCGATCGGCGCTCTGGCGCCGGAGGCCCTGCGCGAACGAGTGGTCCTGGTCGACCAGGAGCACCACGTGTTCACCGGGACCCTGCGGGAGAACCTGGAGCTCGCCGCCCCGGGCGCCGACGACGAACGGCTGACCGCCGCCCTGGAGTCGGTGGGCGCCGATTGGCTCCGTGACCTGCCCGAGGGGCTGGACACCGCCGTGGGATCGGGCGGGGCCGCGTTGGATCCGGCACGGGCCCAGCAGGTGGCGTTGGCCCGGGTGGTGCTGCTCGATCCGCGCACGGTGGTGTTGGACGAGGCCACCTCGCTGCTGGACCCGCGTACGGCGCGCGCCGCCGAACGTTCCCTGGCGGCCGTGCTGGAGGG
The DNA here is from genome assembly GCF_000710955.1 of Nocardiopsis alba. Lineage (NCBI taxonomy): Bacteria > Bacillati > Actinomycetota > Actinomycetes > Streptosporangiales > Nocardiopsidaceae > Nocardiopsis > Nocardiopsis alba. Next base: position 248,905 of record NZ_BAZE01000011.1, on the reverse strand, counting down.
CCGGACGGTGATCGCGATCGCGCACCGTCTGCACACGGCGCACGACGCGGACCGGGTCGCGGTGGTGGAGGACGGTCGGATCGTCGAGCTCGGTCCGCACGAGAAGCTCATCGACGCGGACGGCGCCTACGCCGCGCTGTGGGCCTCCTGGCACGGGACCGACTGAACGGAAGGGGCGGGGCGTGGTCTTCCCGCCCTCGCCCCTTCCGGACCGTCGAACGGCTACTCGCCCGACGGGCTGAGGAACTCCAGGCGGTTGCCGTTGTTGTCGAAGAGGTGGAAGCGGCGGTATCCGGGGAGGTTCTCGTCCCAGACGAGTTCGTGTCCGGCCGCGATGATCCGTTCGGCGAGAACGTCGATCTCGCGGACGAGGATGCCGGGGTGCGCCTTGCGCTGCGGCACGAACCCCTCCTCCACCCCGAGGTGGAGTTCCAGGTCGTCGGCGCGGACCCACAGTCCGCCGCGGGCGGCCAGGGCCGGAGGCTTGGGGACCTCCACGAAACCGAGGACGTCGACGTAGAAGGCCCGGCAGGCGTCCTCTCCCCCCGGCGGCAGGGGGATCAGTACGTGGTGGAGACCGAACCCGAGGTCGGTGGTGGTCTCGGTGGGGTGGGGGGTGGTCATGGCTCCTCTTTCAACGTCGTCGTGGAACCGGCCCGGGCCCGGGGTCGAGCGCACCGGGCCGGTATCTCGATGTCGAGGTACTTGAGGAAGACTACTCGCCCGACGGTGCGGGCGAAGGGCGTTCGTAGATGTGCTCCAGACCGTCGCGCTCGTCCCACTTCTCGCCGACGCGCTCGAAGCCGAAGCCCGCGATGGTCGCCAGCGACCCGACGTTGTCCGGGCGGATCGAGGCGAGCACCGCCGCGACCTCCGAAGAGGCGTCGGCCCTGCGGAGCAGCTCGGTGAGGGTGGCCCGCGCGTACCCTCGACGGCGCTCCTCCGGGGCCACGGAGTAGCCGACCTCCACACGGTGATCGCCGTCCGGAGGTCCGTGGAAGCCGGCGAACCCGACCACCCGGCCGTCGTCGGCGTCCACCGTCACGTTCGTGAGCCAGCCCGCGCACGCCGGATCGGCTCGGAGCTGTCCGAGGCGGTGGTCGGTGACCCAGCGGACCTCCTCGGAATCGAAGTGGTCCCCCAACTCCAGGTCCAAGAGGCGGCCCGCCGCCGCGACGTCCCCCTCGCTCAAGGCGACGAGGACGGGTTCGGTCATCTCCACCAGACGCACCCGAGGCGCCCGGGGTCGGTCCTGTTCGAAGTCCGTGTTCGTGTCCGTCACCGCCCCATCCTTTCTCCGGGGCGGTCGGGGAACAAGGGGTTTTCACACGCCGCGACACGGCCTTCACGGTGAGGTCTCCGGATCGTCGCCGGCGTCGGGGACGATGGACGGGACCCCCTGCCACGGCTTCGAGGAGACCCATGTCCGACGACGACCGCCGCTGCTCCTGGGCCCGGAACGCCTCCGAGCCCATGACCGCCTACCACGACACCGAGTGGGGCCGCCCCTCGCACGAGGAGCGGTACCTGTTCGAGATGCTGATACTCGAGGGGGCCCAGGCCGGCCTGTCCTGGTCCACCGTGCTGCACAAACGGGAGAACTACCGGCGGGCGATGGACGGTTTCGACTACGACCGCGTCGCCGAGTACGGGCCGGAGGACACCGAACGCCTGCTCGCCGACCCCGGGATCATCCGCAACCGCCTCAAGATCGCCTCCGTGGTGCGCAACGCCCGCGCCTTCCGGAAAGTGCGCGAGGAGTTCGGGAGCTTCGACGCCTACCTGTGGGACCGGGTGGACGGGACCCCGGTGGTCGGCCACTGGACCTCGCCCGACCAGGTGCCCGTCACCACGGACCTGGCGGACCGGCTGAGCCGGGACCTCAAACGGCGGGGCTTCGGTTTCGTGGGAGGCACGATCGCCTACTCCTACCTCCAGGCCACCGGCGTGGTCGAGGACCATCTGGTGACCTGCCCGGCCAAGCCGGCCTGACCCCGGGGCCGCCCTCCGTCTCCGCTGGGACGGCCCCGGGCCCGGGTCAGCCTCCCTCGACCGGTGGCCGGCCCCGTTCCAGGGACCACCGGCGGGTCGCCCCGATCTCCTCCAGGAACCGGTGGTCGTGCGAGACCACCAGCAACGCGCCCCGATAGGCGTTCAGGGCCTCGACGAGCCGGTCCCGGCCGTCCAGGTCGAGGTTGTTGGTCGGCTCGTCCAGGATCAGCAATCGCGGAGGAAGGTCGGCGAGCAGGAGGCGGGCCAACGCCACCCGGAACCGCTCCCCTCCGGAGAGGTCGGCCGCCCTCTGGTCCACCCGGTGCCCTCGGATCAGGAAGCGCGCCAGCCCGGCCCGGAGGGTCCGTGTTCCGGCCGAGGGCGCGGCCGCGCGCAGGTTGTCGAGGACACTCGCCTCCTCGTCCAGGACGTCCAGCCGTTGGGGCAGGTAGCCGACCCGACCGGTGACGTGCGCGACCCGGACCGGAGGGCCGTGGCCCGTCTCCGCGGCCGGTTCCCCCGAGGCCCGGGCGACGATCGCCCGGAGCAGCGTGGTCTTGCCCGAACCGTTGGGTCCGGTCAGGGCCACGCGTTCGGGGCCTCGCAGGTAGAGCGCCCCGGCCTCCGGCCCCGGCACGGTGTCGCGCAGTTCGAGGACGTCGTGACCCGCGGGGACCTCGGTACCGGGCAGCGTGATGCGGATGGTGTCGTCGTCCCGCACCGCCTCCTCGGCGCGTTCCAGCCCTTCGCGCGCGGCCTCGAGCCTCTCCTCCTGGGTGATGCGGTGGAGGCCGGCCGAGACCTGGGCCTCGCGTTTGCGCTGGTTCATGATCACGCGCGGTTCGCGCTTGGTGTCGTACTTCTTCTGCCCGAAGCGGACCCTGCGGGCGAGCTTGATCCGCGCCTCGGCGAGTTGGCGGCTCTCCCTGCGCACGTCGGCCTCGGCGGAGCGCACCGTCCTGCGCGCGGCCTCCTGTTCGACGGCGAGCCGTTCGGTGTAGGCGGTGTGGTTACCTCCCCAGGTACGGACACGTCCGTGACGGAGCTCGGAGATGCGGTCGACCCGGTCCAGGAGCTCCCGGTCGTGGGAGACGACGATGAGCACCCCGTGCCAGTGTTCGACCGCCTCATAGAACCGTTCCCTGGCGTCGCGGTCGAGGTTGTCGGTGGGTTCGTCCAACAGGGTGACGTCGGGGCGACGCAGGGCGATCCCGGCCAGGGCGGTCAGCACGGTCTCGCCCCCGGACAGGGTGGCGACCCGCCGGTCCAACGGGTGCCCTTCCGAGGCGGAGAGGTCGACGCCGAAGCGTTCCAGTCGGGCCAGGGCCCGTTCCTCGATGTCCCAGTCGGAGCCCACGGCGGTGAAGTCGGCCTCCTCACCCCGCCCGGCCTCGATGGCGAGGAGGGCGTCGCGAATCCGATCGACCCCGAGCAGTGCGGCGACGGTGGTGTCGGTGGCGAGGGGGAGCGCCTGGTCGAGGAGCCCCACCTCCCCGTCGACCGCGACGGTGCCGGAGGTCGGGGTGAGCCGTCCCGCGATCAGGGAGAGCAGGGTGGACTTGCCGCTTCCGTTGCGGCCGATCAATCCGGTGCGTCCGGCACCGAAGGCGGTGGTCAGGTCGGCGAGCGGCGTGGTGCCGTCAGGCCAGGAGTAGGTGAGTCGGTCGCAGACGACGGCGAAGGTCACAGGGCCTCCCGAGAAGGTGGGTGAACGGTCGGGAACGCGGGGTCCTGCGCTGTTCGCCCATGATGATCTCCTCCTCGGGTCGACTATTGCGACTGTTGTCGCATGAACAGCATCGCACGAGGATGCAGGCAAATGCAACTACAGTTGCGTTATGACTTCTCAGCACCCCACCCCGGGAGACGCCCGACCCGGAGGCCGCACCGCCCGCAACACCGCCGCCGTCCTCCAGGCCACCCTGGACGAACTGGGAGAACGCGGTTACGGAGCGATCACCGTCGACTCCGTGGCCGCCCGATCGGGGGTGCACAAGGCCACCGTCTACCGCCGGTGGGGCGGAGTGGATGGACTGGTACGCGCCGCCTTGGAGCACTCCACCGAACGCCACTGGGAACCCGAACTCACCGGCTCCCTGTACACCGATCTACTGAGGCTCGTGGAGACGGTGACGTCGGGCTTCACCGAGGCCCCCGAACGCGAGGTGTCGGCCGCTGCGGTCGCGGCGGCCTTCGAGTCCGAGGAGGTCGCCGAGGCGCTGCGCCGCTTCATGTCCGACCGACACCGGCGTGCCGCCGTGATCGTGACCGAGGCGATCGTCAGGGGCGAGGCCCCTCGGGACACCGACGCCGAGGAGGTGATCCGTTCGGCGATCGCCCCGGTGTACTACCGACTCCTCATCAGCCGTGAACCCGTCACCGCCGACGACCTCCGCCGGGCCGCCTCGATCGCCGCCGCCGCGGCGGCGGCCGGGACCTTCACGGGAACGCCGGGACCGCCCACCCCCTGACCCCTCGAACCCCGACGCCACCACATCCCCCCTCCGACCAGGCACGACGGTGGCGAAGAAAATTCTTTATGGCATAAGGAAATAACTCCGAGGGGTGGGCCGTTCCCTGTTCCGTACGCCGTACTGTACGTAGTACGCCAACCGGGAGGGATCCATGCCCACACCACGGAGAGCGATCACCGTCCGAGGACTCGGCCGAAGGTTCAAGGACCGTTGGGCCCTGCGCGGACTCGACCTGGAGGTCGATCGGGGCACCGTGCACGGCCTCCTCGGGCCGAACGGGGCCGGTAAGTCGACGACCGTCCGCGTCCTCACCACCCTGCTCCGCCACCACGAGGGCACCGCCGAGGTCGCCGGCCACGACCTGGCCACCGAGGGCGCCCTGATCCGGCACCGGATCGGGCTGGTCGGCCAGAACGCCGCCGTCGACGAGGTGCTCGGCGGCCGCCAGAACCTGGAACTCTTCGCCCGACTGCACCACCTGGGCCGCCGGGACGCCCGCCGAAGGGCCGACGAGCTCCTGGAACGCTTCGACCTCGCCGACACCGGCCGGCGGCCGGTCTCCACCTACTCGGGAGGGATGCGCCGCCGTCTCGACCTGGCCGCCGGGATGATCCTCGCCCCGCCCCTGCTGTTCCTCGACGAGCCCACGGTCGGCCTCGACCCCCGCGGCCGCGAAGAGGTGTGGTCGGCGGTCCGCGGGCTGGTCGACGACGGCACCACCGTCCTGCTCACCACCCAGTACCTGGAGGAGGCGGACCGGCTGGCCTCGCGGATCTCGGTGATCGACCACGGCCGGGTGATCGCCGAGGGGAGCCCGAGCGGCCTCAAGTCGCGGATCGGCGGGGACCGGATCGACGTGGTCCTCACCGACGAGGGATCCCTGGAACGCGCCGCCGCGCTGGTGGAGCGGGCCACCGGCTCCCCCGTGCGCACGTTCCGAGAGGAGCACCGGATCAGCGCCGAGGTGGAGGACCGCGCGGCCGCCCTGACCCGTGTGGTCCGGGCCCTGGACGACGAGGGACTGCGCGTGGCCGACGTCCTCCTGCGCCGTCCCACCCTGGACGAGGTCTTCCTCCATCTGACCGGCACCGAGGAACACTCCCACCACGGAACGGAGGTCGGCCGATGACCGCGACCGACACGCACACCGGTGACCGCCCGTCGCCTCTCCTCGCGCCCGCTCCTCCGTCGGGCCCCCTCCCCCGTCTGGGGTGGGCCCTCGCCGATAGCTGGACGGTGGCCCGTCGCGATCTCCTCCATTGGGCCCGCGGCCCTTGGGAACTCGGCTTCGGTCTGCTGTTCCCCGTGCTCATGGTGCTGATGTTCGTCTACCTGCTGGGCGGATCCATGTCGGTGCCCGGCGGCGGGGACTACACCGAGTACCTCATGCCCGGCATGTTCGCCATGGTCATGGTGTTCGGGCTCGGGGAGACCGTGACGGCGGTGAGCACCGACGCGAACCGGGGCATCACCGACCGGTTCCGTTCGATGCCCATGGCCTCCTCGGCCGTGGTCGTCGGTCGCTGTCTGGCCGACATGATCCGTTCGACGCTCACCCTGATCGTGCTCATCGGTTTCGGCCTGGTCGTCGGCTGGCAGTGGCACGGTCCGTTCGACCGGGCGCTGCTCGGCTTCGGGCTCCTGCTCCTCTTCCGTTTCGCGCTCGTGTGGATCGGTATCTACGTCGGACTCGTCGTCCGAGGTCAGGGAGGCATGGCCGTCATCCAGACCCTGGAGTTCCCGTTCGGTTTCCTCTCGAACGCCTTCGTGGCCACCGCGACCATGCCGGTGTGGCTCGGGACCGTCGCCGACTGGAACCCGCTGTCGTCCACAGTGGCGGCCGCGCGGGAGCTGTTCGGCGGCCCGAGTGTGATCGGTGAGGGGTGGATCGCCCAGAACGCCCTTCTCATGGCGGTGGTCTGGCCGCTGCTCCTGGTGGCGGTGTTCGCCCCGCTGAGCGTGCGCCGCTATCGAGGTCTCGACGGCTGAACCCGAGCGGGCCGTGGCCCCGCCCGCTCCCCTCTCCCCCACGTGAAGGTCATGGGGCGTGACCGTCGACGGGCGTACACTGACCCGTACGCTCTACGGACCAGCAGTACCAGGACGGACCGATGCCCCCGCAGCCCAGCAAGAGCGGTGATCCCGCGCGCAGCCTGTCCCTCCTGTGGCGCACTCAGGAGCCCGCGCCACGTCGTCGGGGCGGACCCGGCCTGAGCGTCGACCGGATCGTGGCGGCCGCCACCGAGATCGCCGACTCCGAGGGGTTGACCGCGCTGTCCATGCGCAGGGTCGCCGAGTCCCTCGAGGTCGGCACGATGTCGCTCTACACCTATGTCCCCGGCAAGGGCGAACTCATCGACCTCATGGTCGACGCCGCCTACGGGGACCTGGACACCCGGGACCGGAGCGGGCACTGGCGTGAGCGGCTGCGCGGGATCGCGTACGCCAATCGGGAGTTGTACGTCCGCCATCCGTGGATGTTGCAGGTGGTGACCATCCGCCTGTTGGGGCCCAACCTCATCGCCAAGTACGACCACGAACTGTCCGCCGTGGACGGGCTGGGGCTGAGCGAGGTCGAGATGGACTCCACCGTCAACCTGATCGACGGCTATGTGGAGAGCGCCGTCCGACAGGCCCTGGGCGCCGAACAGGTGGCCCGCGAGTCGGGCATGGACGACGCGCAGTGGTGGCGTACCTACGACCCGCTGCTGACCGCGCTGGTCGACGAGTCCGCCTACCCGACGGCCTCTCGTGTCGGCACCGCCGTGGGCCGGGCCCACCAGGCCGTCCACGACCCGGAACACGAGTTCTCCTTCGGGCTGGAGCGGGTCCTGGACGGCGTGCAGGTCCTCGTGGACTCTCGTTCCACGAACACCGGCTGAGCGGCCCGGGACCCGCTTCGGGCCCGGGTCCTCACTCGAGCTCTTGGGCGATGGTCTCGTCCAGTTCGGAGACGGTCATGGCCCCGGAGACGGTCGTGTGGGTGCCGTCCGAGCGCAGGAAGACGAACGAGGGCGGGCTGATCACCTCGAAACCGCCCCAGATGGTCCCGTACTCGTCGATCAGGGTGGTCATGTCCTCCAGCCCGTTCTGCGCCTCGAAGGCCTGGATCTCCTCCAGTTCCGCGCGTCCGGCGACACCGTGGAAGTCGATGTTCTCGTAGGCCTGGTCCGTCGCCGCGACGACGGAGGCCAGTCCGGAGCACTCGCCACAGTCGGGGGTCCAGAACCACAGGACGGCGGTCGCCTCCGCGAGGGTCTCTCCGTCGAACTGCTCGCCGTCGGTGGTCTGGGCCTGGAAACGGAGGGCACGGTGCACCTCCGGGGAGGGCTCGGTCTCGGCCTGAGCGGGGCTCACGGCCTCCTCCGGCTCGCTCGCGCAGGCCGTGAGCGTCAGGCTCAGGGTCGCCGCTATGGTCATCAAGGTTCCACGACTCGCGGTCGCGCCCATGTCTGCACCTCATTGTGGGGGGGGTCTGCGGGGGGTGATCACAGAAGCGCACGTGTGCGACCACTGTGACGACAGTGCAGTATGCCCGCTAAGAGCTCCAAGGTCACCCCTTTCGGACGCCCCGGGCACTTTCGGCTTCACCCTCCCGATTATGGCGCATGTCACATGGGGTTCAGGTGCGCAGGGAGGAGGCCTCTCGGGCGAGGCCGGTGATCTCCTCCCAACGCCCGGAGGCGATCAGGGCGGCCGGAACCGGCCAGCTCCCGCCCACACAGCCCACGTTCGGCAGGGCCAGGTAATCGGGGGCGTTCCGTCGGGTGATGCCCCCGGTCGGGCAGAGTCGGGCCTGCGGCAGCGGGCCGGCGAGGGACTTCAGGAACGCGGTCCCGCCCGCGGCCTCCGCCGGGAAGAACTTCATCGAGGTCGTCCCCCACTCCATGAGGGCCATCGCCTCCGACACCGTGGCGATCCCGGGCAGGCACGGCAGACCGGTGTCGAACATGGCCCGGAGCAGGTCGGGGGTACTGCCCGGGCTCACCAGGAAACGCGCCCCCGCCTCGGTGGCCGCCTCGACCTGCTCGGTGTTGACGATGGTGCCGGCGCCGACCACGGCCTCCGGCACCTCGGCCGCGATCCGCTCGATCCCCGACAGGGCGGCCGGGGTCCGCAGGGTCACCTCGATCCCGGGCAGGCCGCCCGCCACCAGGGCACGGGCCAGGGGAACGGCGTCCTCGGCCTCCTCCAGTACGACCACCGGCATGACCGGGGCCAGGGCGAACAGGTCCTCACCGGAGCGGGGGACGGTCCTCATGATGTCGTCTCCAAGATTCGTGCCGTATCGATGGACGCGTGGGGGCGGCGCGCGGAACGCCGCCCCCTGACGCGGTGGTTCACAGGCCGAAGACGCCGGCCCCGGCCTCCGCCGGCCCGACCGCCCCGCGCAGGACGGAGAAGAGCTCGCGTCCGGTCCCCGCGGCGGAGGAGACCGACGGGCGGGCGTCCTCGCGTCCGTCGAGATCGGCCAGGACCTCCAGTGTGCCCCGGTTCGCGTCCAGCCGAACGATGTCGCCGTCGCGCACCCGGGCCAGCGGACCGCCCGCCTCGGCCTCGGGAGAGACGTGGATGGCGGCGGGCACCTTGCCCGAGGCCCCGGACATCCGTCCGTCGGTCACCAGGGCCACCTTCTGGCCCCGGTCCTGGAGCACGGCCAGCGGAGGGGTGAGCTTGTGCAGTTCGGGCATCCCGTTGGCCCTGGGGCCCTGGAAACGCACCACCGCGACGAAGTCTCCGGTCAGCTCTCCGGCGGCGAAGGCCTCCTGGAGCTCGGCCTGGTCGCCGAAGACCCGCGCCGGCGCCTCCACCACGTGGCGTTCGGTCGCCACGGCCGACACCTTGACGACGGCGCGACCGAGGTTGCCGGAGAGCATGCGCAGTCCCCCGTCGGGGGCGAAGGGCTCCTCCACCCCACGCAGCACCGTCGTGTCGGCGCTCTCCTTCGGCCCTTCCGTCCAGACCGGCGCCGAACCCTCCAGACGGGGCACGCGACGGTAGCGGTCCAGCCCCCGACCGACCAGGGTCCGCACGTCCTCGTGGAGCAGCCCGGCGTCGAGCAGGGTGGAGATCAGGAAGGCCATGCCGCCCACCTCGTGGAAGCGGTTCACGTCGGCGGCGCCGTTGGGGTACATCCGGGTGAGCAGCGGCACCACCGCGGACAGGTCGGCGAAGTCGTCCCAGGTGAGGTGGATGCCCGCCGCGCGGGCGATCGCCACCAGGTGGAGCGTGTGGTTGGTGGAGCCGCCGGTCGCCAGCAGCGCGACGACCGCGTTGGCGATCGCCCGTTCGTCGATCTGCTCGCCGAGCGGAACGTGGTCCTCGCCCAGGGCGGTGTTGCCGAGCACGCGCCGGGCGGTCTCGGCCGTCAGCGCGTCCCGGAGGGGGCTCCCCGGCTGCTCGAAGGTGGCGCCGGGCAGGTGAAGGCCCATGACCTCCATGAGCACCTGGTTGGAGTTGGCGGTGCCGTAGAAGGTGCAGGTCCCGGGCGCGTGGTAGGCGGCGGACTCCGCTTGGAGGAGCTCCGTACGGCCGACCTCGCCGGCCGCGAAGCGCTGTCGGACCCGTGCCTTCTCCTTGTTGGGCAGACCGGAGGGCATCGGCCCGGCGGGGACGAAGGCCACCGGCAGGTGCCCGAACGACAGCGCGCCGATGAGCAGGCCGGGCACGATCTTGTCGCAGACCCCGAGCATGAGGGCGCCGTCGAACATGTCGTGCGAGAGGGCCACGGCGGTGGCCATCGCGATCACGTCCCGGCTGAACAGGGACAGCTCCATGCCCTCACGGCCCTGGGTGATGCCGTCGCACATGGCGGGCACCCCGCCGGCGAACTGGGCGACGCCCCCGGCCTCGGACACCGCGGCCTTGATGATCTCCGGGTAGGCGCCGAGCGGCTGGTGCGCGGAGAGCATGTCGTTGTAGGCGGAGACGATCGCCACGTTGGGGGTGACGTCTCCGGACAGGGCGAGCTTGTCCCCGACCCCGCAGGCGGCGAAGCCGTGGGCGAGGTTGGCGCAGCCCAGCGAGGTACGGGCGGGCCCTCGTCGTACCGCCTCCCGGATCCGCTCCAGGTAGGCCGATCGGGTCGGGGCGCTGCGTTCGGCGAGACGCCGGGTGACCTCGTCGACGACGGGATGGACGTCGGGGTGTCGTTCGCTCATCGGGGGTTCTCCTCTTCGTGCCAGGTACGACCGGTGGAGCCGACGAGCCGTCGCGCGCCCTCGGGCCCGGGGCCACCGGCGGGGTAGGGCTCCGGGGCGGGACCGAGCTCGTCCCAGGCCCGGATGATCGGGTCCACCCAGTTCCACGCGGCCTCGACCTCGTCGCGGCGGATGAACAGGGTGGGGTCGCCGGCCAGCACGTCCCGGAGGAGCCGTTCGTAGGCCTCGGGCGAGCGGGTGGCGAAGGTGTCGGCGAAGCTGAGCTCCAGGGGGACCGGGCGCAGCCGCAGCGTCCCGGCTCCGGGGACCTTGGCGGGCATGGTGAGGTGGATTCCCTCGTCCGGCTGGAGTCGGATGACGAGGGCGCCGGCGCCCGGCAGCGAGGCGGCCCCGGGGAAGATCGTGTGCGGGACGTCCTTGAACCGGACGACGATCTCCGAGCGGGCGTGCGACATGCGCTTTCCGGTGCGCAGGTAGAAGGGCACCCCGGACCATCGCCAGTTGGCCACCTCGGCCTTCAGGGCCACGAAGGTCTCGGTGTCGCTGACGGCGGGACCGCCCGCCTCGTCCAGGTAACCGAGGACCTCCTCGCCACGGACGGTGCCGCTCGTGTACCGGCCTCGGACGGTGTGCTCGGCCACGTTCTCCCCGGTGAGCGGTCTCAGGGCCCTCAGGACCTTGAGCTTCTCGTCCCGGACGGCGTCACGGTCGTAGGCCGACGGCGGTTCCATCGCGGTGAGGCACAGAAGCTGGAGCAGATGGTTCTGGACCATGTCGCGCATGGCCCCGGAGGTCTCGTAGTAGCCGCGCCGGCCGCCCACCCCGACGGTCTCGGCCACGGTGATCTGCACGTGGTCGATCCAGCGGGAGTTCCACAGGGGTTCGAGCAGGACGTTGGCGAACCGCAGGACGAGCAGGTTCTGCACGGTCTCCTTCCCCAGGTAGTGGTCGATCCGGTAGATCCGGGACTCGTCGAAGACCGCTCCGACCTCGTCGTTGATCTCCTGTGAGGAGGCCAGGTCCCGCCCCAGGGGCTTCTCCATGACCACGCGGGACTCGGGGGTGACCAGGTCGGTGTCGCGCAGCCCTCGGCACAGGGCGCCCGAGATCATCGGCGGCACGGCGAGGTAGAAGACGCGGTCGTGTCCGGGGGTGAGGGCGTCCGCCAGGTCGGCCCAGCCGGTGGAATCTCCGCCGACGTCGATGTTCACGTGGGAGAGGCGGCCGAGGAAACGGCGCATGACCTCGGGTTCGACCACCTGGACGGCGTTGTGTCCGCGGATCGCGGCGTCCGCCTTGTCCCTCAGGTCGGCGTCGGTGAGGCCGTTCCGGGAGGCCGCGACGACGCGTGTCCTCTCCTCCAGGTGACCGTCGCGGTCCAGGAGGTAGAGGGAGGGGAGGAGTTTGCGCATGGACAGGTCGCCGGTTCCACCGAAGATCACCAGGTCGGTGGGGTGGGGCGGGGGCTGCGACTGCATTCGGTCGGCTCCTGCGGGGAGGGGAGGGGAAAAGGGGAGGAGAGGGTGGGTCGCACCGTCTCGGAGGTGGGGTGGGGGAGGCAGGCCCGCTGGACTCGTTTCGAGAGTAAGCCCGATATGGTCAAAAACCAAGCACACTTTAGAACATAACTTTACAGAAGTGCACGATCTTCGCTCCGCGCGATCGGACGAATGGTTCAATGAGGCATGGCCAGAACCCCAGGACGCCTGTCCTCCACCTCCACCAGCGGCCACATCCTGGAGATGATCCGCACCGGTACCGCCACCAACCGGTCGGAGATCGCCCGGGAGACCGGCCTCTCCCGCCCCTCCGTCGCCCTGCGCATCACCGAGCTGATCGAGAGCGGTCTGGTCACCGAGGGCACGAGGGCCGCCTCAAGCGGAGGCCGACCTCCCACGCTGCTGGAGTTCAACGCCTCCTGCGGCCTGGTACTCACCGGAGCCCTGGGGATGGCCCGCAGCCAGGCCGCGGTGTGCGATCTCGACGGCCGGGTCCTCATGCGCACCCCCGGCTCCCCCGACATGGAGCAGGGCCCCGACACCACCGTCCCCTGGCTCCTGGAGACCTGGAGCGAACAGATCGCCTCCCTGGACCGCTCCCCCGACGAGGTCCGCGGCGTGGGGATCGGCCTGCCCGGAACGGTGGAGTTCCACGCCGGCCGGGCCGAGGACCGACCCGTCCTGGGCCGCTGGGCCGGGGTCGCCCTGGCCCCCCTGATCACCGAACGCTTCCCCGTGCCGGTGATGGTGGACAACGACGTGAACGTGATGGCCCTGGGCGAGCACATCGCCGGAGGCCACGGCCACACCGACGACATGGTGTTCGTGAAGGTCTCCACCGGCATCGGCGCGGGTCTGGTCTCCGGGGGTAACCTGCTGCGCGGCGCCCTGGGCGCGGCCGGGGAGATCGGACACATCCCGGTGAGCGACGGGGGCGGTCTGCCCTGCCGTTGCGGCAACACCGACTGCCTGGAGGCGGTGGCGGGCGGACGTCGCCTCCTCGCCCTCGCAGCGGAGGAGGGGCACGAGGTCTCCGGACTCCAAGAGCTGGTGCGCCTGGCCACGGAGGGGGACCCGGTGGCCGTCACCCTGGTCAGGGGCGCCGGCCGCCGTCTGGGCGAGGCCCTCGCCGGAGCGGTCAACCTGCTCAACCCCGAGGTGATCGTGCTCGGGGGAGACCTGTCCGAGGCCTACGACCACCTGGTCGCGGGGGTGCGCGAGGTGGTCTTCCAACAGTGCACGGCGCTGTCGACCCGGCAGTTGAGGATCGTTCCGAGCCGCCTGTGGGACGACGCGGGCGTGCGCGGCTGCGCGGCCATGGTCACCGAGAGGGTGCTCTCCCCGGACGCCGTGAACAGGCTGTTGGCCGAATAGGTCGCGGAGGTCGATCGCACCCGTCGTCCACAGCCTGTGGACGACGGACGTTCATTCGACGTTCCCCGAAAGGACGGGACTCGCCCCCTCGTACTCCGCCGTCGCCGACACGCCTTTGAGCTGCGCCGACGCCCTCCGGTGCGATGTCGGCCATGTCGTGACACTTGACAAGAAGCACCCTTCTACCGAATAGTCACGCACCCGAGTCCACCCCGCACACCCCCGTCACCCCGTGACCCTGCCCCGTGCGGTCTCCCGCCCGGAAAGGTCTCCCGTGGATTTCTTCGAGAACCCCGTCGTGCTCGTCCTGCTGGGCGCCGGCGTCAGCCTGGTCACCAGCGTCGTCGTCACCGCCCTGCACGCCCGCCAGATCCGCCGCGCCGAGCTGCGCACCGCCACGCGCGCCGCCGCCCGGACTCTCACCAGCGCGTTCATAGCCGAACGCGACGGCCACGGGGACAAGACCGAGTTCCTGCGCGAGGCCGAGCTGACCGTCATGTCGATGACCGACCGCAGGACCCGCGAGCGTCTGGCCGACGTGGTCCGTCTCCTGCGCGAGCACGAACTCCCCGAGGTCGAGCAGTTGAGCGGGGTCGGCGCCGCCACCGCCAAGCGTCTCCTGTGCGACCACGCCCTGGAGGTCCTGGGCTCCCACCTGCGCGCGGAGCGGCTGCCCGAGGTCCCCGCCCTCATGCGCAAGATGCTGAGCGTGGAGGAGGAGGCGCTGAGCATCCACTCGGGCGAGTCCGCGCCCCGCCCCTCGGAGCCGATCGAGAAGAGCTCGGTGACCCCGCGCCCCCGGCACACCGGAGGCGGTACGACGGCCAAGGGCACCGGGGCCCGCAAGAGCACGAAGACGACCAAGAGCGCCGCCCCCAAGGCGACCGGCAAGAGCGGCCGGAGCGCGAGCGCCCCCGCGGAGAAGCGGGACGCCGAGAAGGAGAGCGCCTTCTGGGACGACTGATCCCGCCGTCCGCTCCCGGCGGAACGGGTATTCGTAGAAGGGCGGAACGCCCCTCTCACGACCTACGACCCCACGGCGGGTCAGAAGTGATTTCCGAGGTCACACGTGAGAAAGTCGGGCGGGATGGCGCTCACGGGCGCGCATCCGGCGAAGGAATTGTGCGGCGCAATTGTGGTCAGGAACCTCGCGCATGGACAACCCGAACGCGCACTCGATGCGAACTTCACTTAGGATCACTGTCACACGCGGGTTCCGGCATCTTCGGCACCCCTTGTCCTGTGGTGTCCCCACCTCCCCCAAGGGCGACTCGGACCCCTTCAACGTCTTTTCGGCCAAGATTCCGGACAGCCTGCGTACAACCCCCCGCGCGACCTCCGACCTGCCCCGGACCCGGACGCGTGACCCTCTCGGGTCGGTGTCCGACGTTGGTACGCCCAGCCGTCCGCACTCACCGAGATTGTCACGATGACCGCTGACGAGAACTCCACCGAACCCGACGAGGGCCGGACGCCGGACGAGACTCCGGAGACCGGTTCCGAAACCGAGCCCCACGGCCGGGGGGATTCGGGGGACCCCGCCCCCGGAGCCGACGAGGCGGGCTCCGACCCGGTCGACGACCCGGACGGCACCGACCCCGAAGGGACCTCCGACGAGGCGGCGCCCCGTGACGGGGACTCGGAGGAGGACCCGGAGACCGTCGTCATCGATGTCGACCGACCGGTCACCACCTCCGAGGACACCGCCCGGGAGAGATCCGACGCGGATGACGACGCTCCCGAGGAAGAGGCCGGAACGGCCGAGGCCGACGACGCCTCCGCATCGGTCGAGGCCGCCTCCGCGCCCGGAGACGACGAGGGCTCCGATACGGAGAAACCGGCCGCCGAGAGCCCCGAGCGGTCCGGCGAAGCGGAGGAGACCGCCGAGGAGACCGAGACGCCCGTGGCCGCCGCCGCGGTTCCGGCGGCCTCAGGAACCGGCCGCCGGAACCGCCGACGTCGTCTGCGCCGGGCCGCCGTCTGGACCGCGGCGTCCCTGACGGTCCTCATGTGCCTGGGCGCCGCGACCACCTACGGCTACTACCGCTATCTGCGTTCGGACATGGTCCAGCACGACATCGGATCGGTGCTCAGCGACGAAGAGCGGCCGGACAAGATCAACGACGCGGTCAACATCCTCTTCATCGGATCCGACGGGTACGAGGAGGACAGCCCCGCCTACAGCCAGGAGTTCGAGGGCGAACGCTCCGACTCCCTGATGCTCGCGCACATCTCCCCCGAGAACCGGGTGTCGGTGGTCAGCTTCCCGCGCGACTCGCTCGTGCAGCTCCCCCAGTGCGACCCCTACGCCAAGACCGAGGGCACCTACGGCTACTTCGGCATGATCAACGCCGCGATGTACCACGGCGGACCGCCCTGTGTGGTGCGGACCATCGAGTCGCTCACCGACATCAGGATCGACCACTTCGTCCACCTGAGCTTCGCCAGCTTCCGCGACGTCGTCGACTCCATCGGCGGGGTGGACATCTGCATCCCCGAGCCGATGCAGGACCGGCGCTCCAAGCTCGACCTCGACGCCGGGGATCAGACCCTCGACGGCGAACAGGCCCTGTCCTTCGTACGGGCCCGCTACGACATCGGCGACGGCGGGGACATCGGACGCATCGACCGACAGCAGATGTTCATGGCCGCGCTCGCCGACCAGGTGACCGACAGCGACGTCCTGACCAGCCCGAGCAAGCTCAACGGCATCCTCCAGGCCGTGGCCCGGCACAGCGCCACCGACCGTGAGCTCTCCCTGGACCGCATGCTGTCCATCGCGGTCACCATGGCCGACGTGGACCTGTCCGACATCGAGTTCCACACCGTGCCCTGGTACCAGGCGCCCTACGACCCCAACCGGGTCATGTGGTACGAGGAGGAGGCGGCCGAGCTGTTCGAGGCGATCCGGGAGGACCGCCCGCTCCCCGCCCTGCTCGCCGCCGACGACGGCCCCACCCCTCAGGAACCTCCGACGGCCTCTCCTACCCCGGCGGACTCCTCCGCCCTGGAGGAGGCCGAGGCGGACGTGGACCCCGACGAGTCCTCGCAGGACGTCGCCCGCCCCGGCGAGGGGCGCAACGCCACGTCCAACCCGTGCCAGGACGGCCTCGGATTCGGGACCGGCGAGGAGCACTGACACGAGAAGGTCCGGCCCCCTCCGCACCATGCGAGCGGAGGGGGCCGGACCATGAGCGACGCGGCCCCGGAACCCCCTCCGGGGCCGCGTCGTCGTCCCGGGCGGCGGGGACTCGACCCGAACCGCCGGTACACGCCGGGAACCCCCACAGTCCCCATTGGCGTCCCGATCGACGGGGGTGGTCACGCGCGCACCGCCCAGGACGGTGCGCCCACCGTGAACGGCGGGCGCACGTTCGGATCAGAGCAGGGGCAGGCCCAGCCCTTCGAGCAGGTTCAGGTCACCGGGCAGCGCGTCGGTGACCCCGCCGACCCCGGTGGCCTCGGTGGCTTCGGGGAGGGCGGCCGGCCCGCCGCCGATCTCGGGCTCGCCCAGCTCGGGCAGGCCCTGGACGCCGACCAGGTCGCCGCCGACGTCGGACGGGATCAGGTCGGTGGTGCCGTCGGCCAGGGGCAGGGTCTCGCCCTCCACGGGGACGACGGAGCCCGGCCCGGACTCGACCAGGGAACCGACCGTGTCGGCGACCCCGGCGACGTCGATGTCGCCACTACCGCTCATCGGCAGGGTCTCGTCGACGTCCGAGGGCAGAAGCGTGGTGATCCCGCCGGTCAGGTCGGCGTTCTCACCGGCGTCGAGGCCGACCGGACCGCTCATGGGAACGACCTCGCCGACCTGGGACAGGTCGGGGGCGTCCGTGCCGGTCAGGTGCGAGGAGGTGTCCTGGACGCCTCGGCCGACACCGTCGCCCAGTTCGGTGACGGTGTCGCCGACGTAGGGGAGCTTGGTGTCGGTGTCGCTCATCGGCAGGATGTCGCCGCCGCCGACCCGCGACAGGGCGTCCACGAGGGAGGAGACGGGGCTGATGGAACCCCCGCTGAGGGGCAGGGTCTCGCCGGCGCCGTTCAGCGGCAGGCTCT
This sequence comes from Nocardiopsis alba, assembly GCF_000710955.1. NCBI lineage: Bacteria > Bacillati > Actinomycetota > Actinomycetes > Streptosporangiales > Nocardiopsidaceae > Nocardiopsis > Nocardiopsis alba. The sequence continues at coordinate 231,349 of NZ_BAZE01000011.1, read as the reverse complement.
CGGTGGTCTCACCGAGGTCGAGGGGGCCGACACCGGTGGAGTTGTCCTTCCCGGTCTCCACCGGGGCCTGGGCGGAGACGCCGTCGCCGACGACGTGTCCGATCGCGTCCGTGGGGCTGCCCGACTGGTGCCGGACATCGGGCTGTGCGGAGATGTCGCCGGGCTCGACCTGGATCAGATCGCCGACAGGGGTACCGACGCCTTCGGTCAGGGCGGTGGGGACCTGGGATCCCAGGTCTCCCAGGGGGAGGCCGTCCGTGACACCGCCGAGCGTGTCGGCTCCCGCGATCCCGGCCCCGAGGGCGACGAATCCGGCGGCGCCGGCGGCCACCAGCATGGTCCGGGCGGAGGTACGGGCGGTGTGGAACATGAGAGTCCTTCCGGAGTGTGTTTCGTGTCCGTGTCGCTGATTCCGACGGGGCGGTCTCCCGCTCCGTCGCCGGGCTCCGTCCCCCTGGCCAGGGGTTCGGGATCCGGTCGTGCTCTGGTGGAGCTCCTCCGGTCGACTCCCCGTCGCGTCTCTGGAAGAGGCGGTGCGGGTCGGACCGGACACAGTCGGTAGGTCTGGCGGACCACCGGCTGACGTGAACCTCGTCGATGAGGTACGGGGCTCACGTCAACCCCCAGCTCCCGGCTGGGAAGGCGTGCCAGGGGACCGGTCGCGCGGAGGCGGGCCGTCGAGGACCCTGCGCGGTACCGGTGGGTGGTCCGTTAGTCCGGAGAGAAGGTGGGCTCGTCCGTGGACTCGGCGGGAGCCGAGCGCAGAACGTGCCGGGCGGCCTCGAACAGGCCGGGCATGGGCGCCGGGGCGGAGACGGCGTTGAGGAAGCCGGCGACGGCGGGGCCGGTCGCGGTTCCGCCCGAGGCGGGGGCCGGTGCGGTGGCGGGAGCGCCGGCACCGGCGGAGATACGGTCGAGACCGTCCTCGACGACCTCGCGGGCGTCGTCGCCCTCGTCGTGGACGACGTTCTCACCGGCGGGCGCGACCGCGGCCACCAGGGCCTCGGGCGGCTCGGGCGCTTCGGTCGTCGCGGGGTCGGTGGTCCCCTCGTCGGGGAGGGTCCTCTCCTCGGTCTCGGTGGGCTTCTCCACCTCGACCGGGCTCTCGCTCCGCGCCGGGGCCGGGTCGGAGACCGGGCCGGTGAGCGGTGCGAGAGACTCGGGGAGTCCTTCGACGGACGGCGTGGAGGCCGCCCGCACGGTGTCGTGCACGGTCCGGACGGGCTCGGAGGCCTCGTTCTCGACCGCGCGAGCGGTCTTGGAGGCGTCCTCGACGGTCCGGGTCGCCCGCTCCCCCACGGCGGTGACGGTGTCACCGATCGAGCCGCCCAGCGTCTCGGCGCCCTCCACGACGGAGGGCCCGGTGGGCAGGGCGGGTTCGGTGAGCACGAGCTCCTCGGCCTGGGCCGAGCCGGAGGTCAGCCACACGGTGAACAGGATCCCCATGACCAGACCGGCGAACAGGAGGGCCCTACGGAGTGGTTCCGGGCACACGGAGGGACGGACGCCGGTGGCGCCGACCGTACCGTGGTATCCAGACACCGGGGGTTTCCTTCCGCCGTGCTGTGGGTCCTCCCCCGACGAACGAGGGGCCGACAACTTGTGGGGGTTCATGTGAATGGCACCGGAAACATGATCTTCCGGGCGTTCGGCACCAGGTCGCAGAGGCCTTCGTGTGCCGACTGACCGCGACGTTAGCATGAATTACCGGCCCCCCGTCCCCGTTTCCGAAGGAATTGATCCGCCCTCCCTGCCGACTTCCGAGCACCCAGATGTGGCAAAACGGGAAAAAACCAACGACAATTCAACTATTAGCCCTCAACCCCTCAACGGCTCTGCGGAGGTTGACCCACACATGACCGAGATCCCTCAGAGCCACCGGTTGTCCCCACGGCCCCTGGTGTCCCCACAACCCCTGGGCGAGCTTCTCGCCGAGATGCGTTCCCGAACGAACCCGGGACTGTCCGCCCAAGGACGGGTGGACTCCCTGCTCCAGGCGGTACTGACCATCGGTGGCGACCTGGACCTGGCCACCGTCCTGCGCAGGTTGACGGAGGCCGCCGCCCACCTCGCGGGCGCCAGGTTCGCCGGACTCGGCGTGATCGGCGAGGACGGCGGCTTCACCGAGTTCATCGCCGTCGGACTGAGCCGGGAACAGGCCGAACGGATCGGCCGCGCCCCGAACGTGCCGAGCGCGCCCTCCCACGGGGGTTCGGCGCTCCACTACTCCGACCTTCCCGACCATTCGGACCTGGGACACCTCTCCGACGACCTCCCCGGAAGGGCGGGGTTCCTCGGGGTACCGATCCAGGTCCGCGACGAGGTGTTCGGCAACCTCTACCTGTCCGAGAAGGAGAACGGCGGCGACTTCGACCGGGAGGACGAGGCGATGGTCACCGCGCTGGCGACCGCCGCCGGCGTGGCCATCGAGAACGCCCGCCTGTACGAGGAGACCCGGCTGCGCGAACGATGGCTGGGCGCCTCCACCGAGATCACCACCCGGCTGCTGTCGGGGGCCGACACCAACGAGGTGTTGGCCTACATGGCGGCCCAGGCCCGGGAGATCGCCGGGGCGGACACCGCCGTGGTGATGCTGCCGGACCCGCACGCGCGGGGGCACCTGTTCGCCGAGATCGCCGACGGGCCCATCGCCCAGGAGATCCTCGGGACCCCCGTGGACATCCACGACTCCGCCTGCGGCCGGGTGTACGAGACCGGCGAGGCCATGGCCATCCCCGATCTGCACCAGGCCAACTGCCCGATGCTGACGCACCGGGGCTACGGCCCGGGGCTGCTCGTGCCGTTGGGCACGCCCGGTAACACGCGCGGGGTCCTGCTGTTGGGCAAACTGACCGAGCGGGCCCCGTTCGACTCCAACATCCGACGGATGCTGCACTCGTTCTCGGCCCAGGCCGGGGTGGCGTTGGAGCTGGCCGAGGCGCGTCGGGACACCGAGCGGCTCGTGGTGCTGGAGGAGCGCGACCGCATCGCCAAGGACCTGCACGACGTGGTCATCCAGCGTCTGTTCGCCTCGGCGATGACCCTGATGAGCACGGTCCGCCTGATCGGCTCCTCCGAAGCGGAGGAACGGGTCCAGCGCACCATCGACGAGCTGGACGGCACCATCAGGGAGATCCGCTCGACCATCTTCGACCTCCAGAATCCGCCGAGCCGACGGGACACCTCCCTGCGCGGACGGATCCTGAGGTTGGCGGAGAACACCGCGCACAGCCTCGGCTGCCATCCGGGGGTGAGCCTGGACGGGCCGATCGACGCACTGGTCCCGGACGAGGTCGGCGAGCAGTTGTTGGCGGTGCTGGGCGAGGGGCTGACCAACGTGGCCCGGCACGCCCACGCCACGGAGGTGCACGTCTCGGTCGTCGTGGAGGAGATGGCGGTGACCGGGAGACCCACCGCGTTGACACTGACGATCACGGACAACGGTGTGGGGCTGCCCGAGGAGGGGCGCCGCAGTGGTCTGCGCAATCTGGACGAGCGCGCCCGGGCGCTGGGCGGCGGCTTCACCGCGCGGCGCGGCGAGCTCACGGGCACGGTGCTGACCTGGCGGGTCCCCGTTCCGGACCCGGAGCCCGGTGTGAGCACCCTCTGAGCGTTCCATAGCCGAGCGTGAGCGGACCCTTTCCGGGCCCGATCCGTTCGTTTCGTCACCCTGGGCGGAATGGCCACGATCGCCCCGGGGGCGACGAAACGGCACGCGCGTATCGTCCGTGACGCGACTCCGTCGTGACGGAACAACGCAACGAAAACGCGTTCGGCCCGAGAGGGGCGGGCCGGGCGCGACACCGCCCGGCCCGCCGGGCCGGCCCTCAGGAGGCGAGGGCGCCCCGTTCGGGGGCCGCGCCCCGGTAGAGGGCCGATACGACCGTCTCGATGTCGGGTTCGCGGAGGGTCAGATCGACCACCTCGTGGTCCCGCGCCACCCTCTCGATCACCCGGGCCGGGTTGTCGGCCAGTTCCAGCCACTGCCGCGGCCCCTCGACCCGAACGGCACGGGCCCCCTCCACCTCGATCTCCGGGACCGGCGCGGCCAGGTCGACCACCAGGACCCGCGGGGTGGGGACGGTGGCGCGCAGCTCCGAGAGCCCTCCGTCGAAGGCCAGCCGTCCGTGGTCGATCACCATCACCCGATCGCAGAGACGCTCCACGTCGCCCAGGTCGTGGGTGGTGATGAGGATGGTGGTGCCGCGCTCGGCGTTGATCCTCAGCAGGAACTCGCGGATGGTCGACTTGCTCACCACGTCCAGGCCGATGGTCGGCTCGTCCAGGACCAACAGGCTCGGGGCGTGCAGGAGGGCCGCGGTGAGGTCGCCCCGCATGCGCTGACCGAGGCTGAGCTGCCGCACCGGGGTGTCCAGGAAGGGGCCGAGTTCGAGGAGTTCGGTGAGCTCGGCCAGACGCTCGGCGTGGAGGTCGGCGGGGACCCGGTACAGGTGTCGGGTCAACGTCAGGCTCTCGCGCAGCGGAAGGTCCCACCACAGGGTGGTGCGCTGGCCGAACACGACGCCGATCTCCCGGGCCAGCCGGGTCCGGTGGCGCGAGGGCTCCATCCCGGCCACCCGCACCGTGCCCGAGGTGGGGGTGAGAATGCCGGTGAGCATCTTCATCGTGCTCGACTTACCGGCGCCGTTGGGTCCCAGATAGCCCACGATCTCTCCGGGACGGACCGTGAAGGTGACGTCCTCGACCGCGGCGATCCGGCGTCGGGTCCTGCGCAGGAAGGGGCCTTCGGAGCGCACGTAGTCTCGCCCCAGACCGACCGCCTCGATGATCGGCCCCCGTTCGGGAGCCCGGTTCGTGTTCTCGTTCGAGGTCATGGCTCAACTCCCGGTGGATCGGTAGTGGCGCAGTCCGAACCGCCAGACCAGGGCGGCGCAGACGCAGAGGAGGACGGCGACGAAGGGACCCGCGTAACGCAGGCCCTCGGGCATGCCGAGCGGATCCGACCGGTCCAGGACGAACAGCGCCGGCTGCCAACTGATGAAGGCGAGAGGGACCACGTAGGTGACCGACCGGACGATCTCGGCCCCGTAGATCGCCAGGGGGTACTCGGAGAGGGCCTGCCCGCCGTAGGTGAGCGTGTTGGCGGCCTCCCGGGCGTCGGCGACGAAGAACTGGAGACAGGCGGTGATCACCCAGATCGCCCCGCAGATCAGGACCCCGGAGAGCAACATCGTCGGTAGCAGCAGCGCCTTGGCCACCGTCCACTCGATGTCGGCGCCGACCAGGGAGACGCCCAGGAGCATCAGGGCGGGGACGACCTTGCCGAGCCTGCGCGGGGAGAACTCGTCCGCCGCCAGTTGGATCAGCGGGGAGACCGGGCGGATGAGCATGGCGTCGAGGGAACCGGTGCGGATGTGCCGGCCGAGACGTTCCACCGAGCCGATGAACAGGTCCGCGATCCCGAAGGCGCTCGCCGCCAGGGCGAACACCATCAACCCCTCGTACACGGTGAACCCGGAGAGGGAGCCCGCGTGGCCGAACAGGATGATCACCGCGCTGGCCTGGGTGAGGACGCTCACCGCGACGGCCAGCGACATGAGGATCATGGAGAGCGGGTACTGGGCCGCGGAGCGCACCCACGTCCAGGCCAGCAGCCGGTAGTCCCGGAACGGGCGGAGGAGGTCCCCGACACGAGGACGCTCCGGGCCCGACCGGGCGGGGACGTTCGTGTCAGCCACCCTGGACCACCACCCTGCGCGTGGCGACGGTGGTGAGCCACGCGCCCAGAGCGAGCAGGACGACCGCCCAGAAGGCCTGGAGCGCCAGCCCGCCGAACGCGCCACCGCCCGGCAGGGTGTCCTTGCCCAGGAGGATCTCGGTGGGGATCTGCACCATCGACGCCCAGGGCAGCAGACGAAGCGTGTCGCCGATCGCCGTGGGGAACAGCGCCAGCGGCAACAGCATCCCGGCGGCGATGGGGCCGATCAGACCGGTCACCATCCACACCCCGCGGGTGTCGAGGACCCAGAACCCGCTGAGCGAGTACAGATAGCGCAGACCGAAGCCGACCAGGGCGGCGAGCGCCACCGATACGAGGAAGGCCAGGGCGTCGCCCACCCCGCCGGGGAGGGTCGCGTCGAACAGGATCAGGCCGACCGCGAAGACCGGGGCCCCTCGGAAGAGGAGGCCGAACGTGGCCCTTCCCAGGTCCTGGGAGAGCCACCATCCCTGGAGGGAGAGCGGACGGAGCAGATCGGTGGCGATCTCACCGGTACGGATGTGCTCCGCGAGGTCGAGGGAGGGGGTGAGGCTGATGATCATGGTGACGGTCAGGAGCATCTGCCCCACGAAGACCTGGGTGACGGCGTCACCGGCGTCGTAGCCGTTGATCTGTGGGCGCGCCTCGAACACGGCGAGCAACACCATCGCGTTGATGGCGCCGAAGACGGCGTTGGTGAGGGCACCGGCCGCGGTGGCGGCGCGATAGGTGGAATGACGGCGTAGCCCTCGGGCGTACACCGCGAGGTGGACACGCATGGACGCGGCTCCCCTTGGCGGATCGAGAACGTGCATTCGGCACGTCCCTGGGCCGAGGGGCCAGGTCCGGGTCGCCGCGAAGAAGCGACGTTAGCACGGCTCGGGCGGGGATGGTGGGGCGAACGTCCCACCACCCCCGCCGGCTCACCCGCGTCCGGCGAAGGGCATCTCCCTGGCCATGACCGTGAGGGAGGGGACGTTGACGTCCAACGGCAGGGACACGATGTGCGCGATCGTGTCGGCGACGTGACCCGCGTCGATGGTGGGTTCGGGCCGGACCGAACCGTCCGCCTGGCGGGCGTTGGCGCCGATCCCCGCGGTCATGGCGGTGGCGGCGTTGCCGATGTCGATCTGGGTACAGGCGATGCCGTGGGCGCGCAGGTCCAGGTTCATGGAGGCGGTGAGGCCGCTGATCGCGTGCTTGCTCACCGTGTAGGCCACGCTGGAGGGGCGGGGCACGTGCGCGGAGACGGAACCGTTGTTGATGATCCGTCCGCCGCCGGGCTCCTGCTCCCGCATCATCGCGGCGGCCTCGCGCGCGCAGTACAGGGATCCGGTGACGTTGGTGTCGAGGGCCTCTCGCCAGGCCTCGTCGGTGATCTCGTCCACCGAGGCGGTCGCGCCGAACACCCCGGCGTTGTTGAACAGCACGTCCACCCGCCCGTACCGTTCGCGCACCGCGCGGAACAGCGCCCGGACCGACTCCGAGGAGGTCACGTCGGTCTCGACCACGCTCGCGCCGGGGCGCCCGTCCGCGGTCTCCTCCAACGTCTCGCGTCGACGGCCGGCCAGCACCACGGAGTGGCCGTCGTCGAGCAGACGGCGAGCGGTGACCCGCCCGATCCCCGCCCCGGCCCCGGTGATCACGACGACCTTGTGGTCGTTCACGGTCCTGCCCTCGGTACCCACGTCGGCCCCCTCGTTCGCTCTTTCGAACGGGAGCCTACCGAGCCGGTCCGCCCGGGGGTCCACGGGCCTCCGCGCTCCCCCGGGCGTCGTCGTTCACACGTCCTCGGCCGCCTCGAAGAACCAGGCCACGGCCACCGCCCCGGGGTCCAGCACGTCCTGGGCCCGCTCGCCCAGATAGCTGGCCCGGCCCCTGCGGGCGATCATCCCGCCGGTGGAGTCGGCCCCCGCGCGGGCGGCGCGGGCCGCCTCCGCCACGGCCTCGCGCCAGGTGTCCGAGGTACCGGAGGTGAGCGCGTCGGTGGCCGGCACCATCGCGTCGACCATGGTCTTGTGGCCCACCTCGGCCCCGCCGAGTCGTCGGACCGCCTCGGTGGCCGTGCCGAAGGCCGCTCCCAGATCGACGACGGACCAGGGCCTCTCGGGCCCCGCGCCCAGTCGACCGAACCACAGGCCGAACAGCGGGCCGCTCGTTCCGCCCGAGGCCAGGAAGGCGTCGGACACGGTCTGGAACACCCGGGCCGGGTTCTCCCCGGTCCGGTCGTCACCGTCCAACCCCGCACGGGCGCGTTCGAGCGCGGAACCGATGTTCCATCCGAAGTCGCCGTCCCCCGCTCTGCGGTCCAGGTCGGTCAGCTCGTCCACACCGGCGGCCACCCGGTCGGAGAACACGGTCAGCCACGCCTTGGCCGCCTCGCCGCTCAGTTCGGCCTCGGCCCTCGTTCCCTCGGTCATCTCCACCGCTCCCCTCACCAGACCAGCGCCGGGGTCCGTACCGGCGCGTCCCACAACTCCACGAGCCCGTCGGTCATCGCGGTGAGCGTGATCGACAGCCCCTTCATGTCCAACGAGGTCACGTACGGGCCGACCAGGGAGCGGGCGACGCGGACGCCCCGACCTCCCAGGACCCGGCGCGCCTCATGCGCCGCCACCGACAACTCCAGGCCGTGGGTGGCGCCCAGGCCGTTGACGATCATCGACACCACGTCCCCCTGACGGACGCCCAGCCGCTCCATCAGGGGCGTGACGAGGGCTTCGACCATCGAGGCCGCCTCGGTGACCGGCCGGGTCTCGATCCCCCGCTCTCCGTGGATCCCCACCCCGAACTCCATCTCCCCCGGTTCCAGGTCGAAGGAGCGGAGGCCGCTCATGGGGTGGGTGCACGCCTCGAACGCGATGCCGAGGGTCGCCGACCGCGATACCACCTCGCGGCCCAGGTCGCGGACCTCGGTGATCGGCGCTCCGGCCTCGGCGGCGGCCCCGCAGATCTTCTCCACCGCGACGACCGCCGCGGTCCCCCGACGACCGGGGCCTCCGTCGTCCTCGCTCTGGGTGGCGAGATCGTCGTCGACCAGTACCCGTTCGACCCGGTGCGTCTCCGCGAGGAGTTCGGCGGCGATGGAGAAGTTGAGGACGTCACCGGTGTAGTTCTTGACGATCATCACCGTGCCCTCGCCGGAGTCGGCGGCCCGGATCGCCGCGCGCACCTGGAGGGCCGTGGGGCTGGCGAACACCTCGCCGGGTACGGCCGCGTCGAGCATGCCGTACCCCACGAACCCGGTGTGCAGGGGTTCGTGACCGGACCCGCCGCCCGAGATCAGGGCGACCTTCCCGGCGGCCGGTTCGCGTCGTGTGACGAACAGGGGGTCCGTATGCGCGTCGACCAGGTCGCCGTGGGTCTCGACGAGGCCCTCCACCGCCTGTCGTACCAGGGTCTCGCGCTCGTTCATGAAGAACCGGCTCATGCCGCCTCCCGGGTCGTCGGGGATCCCTCGGACCGGCGCTCGGTTGGCCGGACGCCGTTCCCTCGATCTACCCGCTTTCCACCGATCGCCCCACCCGTCTCCCCCGAACCGTCCTCACCGCTCCGACCGGCCGTCCCCCGTGGCCGAACGACCGACCCGCGCGCCCGTCGAACCGGTCGAAGGGCCGGCCGGTCGACCGATGCCTCCGAAGCGCCCCGTCGGGACACTGGAGCTCCGGTGGAGACCGCCGCGCGCCCGCCCCTCGGGCCCCTCCGCCGGAACGCGAAGACAGGGTGCGGTACCCGCCACGAGAGAGGAAAGTCGACATGTCGATACAAGCGGGCGGTCCGGTCGACCCCGGGCTCCCACCCGCCTCGCCCCGTCGCCTGGCCCCGGACCTCGCGCGCGGGGCCATGCTCCTGCTCATCGCCATGGCCTACGCCGGTGTGTACGCGGGCGGTGGTTTCGGCACGGACGTGTCCGCCGACCCCCTCCAGGACCGGATCGCGGCCCTGTTCACCACACTCTTCCTGGACAATCGGGCCTTCCCGATGTTCGCGATCCTCTTCGGCTACGGGATGGCCTGGATGGTCGCCCGACAGAGCGCCCGGGGCACCTCCGAGCGGGAGATCCGCCGTCTGCTCCGCCGCCGGGGGTTCTTCCTCCTGCTCTTCGGTGCCGTCCACGCCTTCCTCGTCTTCCCCGGCGAGATCCTCGCCTCCTACGGGCTGGCCGCGTTGGTGACCGGCCGGCTACTGTTGCGTTCGAACCGGACGATCGTGCGGGCGGCGGTGGTGTTCGCGGTGTTCTACGTCGCCACCGTGCCGCTCGCGTTCATCGGTATGAACATGGGCGAGTCGCAGGGCGGCGAGGTGGAGTTCGCCCTGCCCGGTTACCTGACCGCCGGGGACTGGATCGAACGTCTGGTCTTCCTGCCGTTCGGCCCCCTGTTCATCGCGGTCGCCTTCCCGCTGTTGCTGCTGGTGGTCCTCGGTTACCTGGCCGGGCGCGCGGGTCTGTTGGACGACCCGGCCGCGCACCGGGGCCTGCTCGTCAAGGTCGCCGTGTTCGGCGTCGGCCTGTCCGTGCTGGGCGCGGTGCCCTCCGCGCTCACCTCCCTCGGATACCTGTCCCCGGACGCGGTCACCGGTGGGCTGTTCATGGGGGCGCAGGTGCTCACCGGTGTCCTGGGCGGCGCGGGCTACGCGGCCCTGTTCGCCCTCTGGGGGACCCGGCTGGAGGCGGACCCGGGGCCGGCGGTCCGGGCCGTCGCGGCGATGGGCAAGCGCTCGCTCACCTTCTACCTGTTGAATTCGGTGCTGGTCGCGATCCTCCTCCACCCGGACCTGGTCGGTCTGGGCTCCGAGGTGGGGTCCGCCGGTGCCCTCCTGGTGGCCGCTCTCGTCTGGTCGATCTCCCTCGTGCTGGCCGCCCTCCTCGCGGCCCGGGGCCGACCCGGCCCTCTGGACCTGTTGATGCGCCGCTGCGTCCACGGCGGCCGTGCGAAGAGCGAGGCGCGGGCCTGACCTGCGCCGAGGGATCCGGAACCTCTCGAGGCTCCGGATCCCTCGCTCCGCCGGGTGTTCCGCCTCTCACGGATTCGGGGGTCGAGGGGGCGAGAGAACGGGTTCTGTGGGTAAATGGAACGTATGGTCTCCCCCCGAACCCCCTTCAGACGGAACGCCGCCCGAACGACCCTTCTCCTCGGCCCGGCCTGCGCCCTGGCCCTGAGCGGAGCGCTGCTCGCCTCCCCCGCGCACGCCGCCCCGACCGCCCCCGCCTCCTCCCCCGTCGCCGAGAGCGCCTCGGCCATCACCTCGGACCTGCGCACCGGTGACACCGGCGACCAGGTGACCGCCCTTCAGGAGCGCCTGAGCGAACTCGGCTACTGGATCGACGGCGTGGACGGCCAGTTCGGCATGCACACAGAGCACGCCGTCATCGCCCTCCAGAAGGCCGCCGGCATCGACCGGGACGGCATCGTGGGTCCGGCCACCCGCGCCGCGCTCGCCGAGGGCACCGTCCCCACCCCCACCTCCTCGGGAACGGCGGTGGAGATCGACCTCGAGCGCCAACTCCTGCTGGTGGTCGTCGACGGTGAACTGAACAGTGTCATCCACACGTCGACCGGTTCCGGACAGCCCTATGAGGGCTCCGACGGCGATGAGCGGATCGCCACCACCCCGGAGGGCACCTTCGCCGTCTTCCGCGGCGTCGACTCCTGGGACCCGGGGCCCTACGGTGCGCTGTACCGGCCCAAGTACTTCAACGGCGGCATCGCCGTGCACGGCTACCCCAGCGTCCCCGCCCAGCCGGCCTCCAAGGGCTGCGCACGGGTGAGCCTGGCCGCCATGGACTGGCTCTGGGAGCAGGGCCACCTGGAAGAGCACGCCACCGTGGTGGTGCGCTGACCCTCGACCCCGGGCCGTCCCTCCCTCGCCGGGAGGGGCGGCCCTCGTTGTGCGCGGTGCCCGCATCGCCCGTATCGAAGGCGATGTGAGCCGGACGACCCCCTTCGGGGAGAGTGCGATCCCTCCCCTCGGGTAGGACGTGGCCCGTGCCCTTCCTCCTCGCCACCGAAGCCGCCTCCCCCGACCGCCCCAACGAGGACTTCGCCGCGGTGACCGCCTCCGCGGCGGTACTGCTCGACGGTGTCAGCGCTCCGACGGACATCGAGAACGGCTGCTCCCACGGGGTGGCCTGGCACGTTCGCAGACTCGGGGCGCTGCTGTTGGCCGGGATCGACGCGGGTCTCTACCTGCGGGACGCGTTGGCGGAGGCGATCACCACGGTGTCCGCGTCGCACGAGGGGATCTGCGACCTCGGGAACCGGGAGACCCCCTCGGCGACGGTGATCGCCGTCCGGATCGACGGGGACGAACTGGAGTACCTGGTGCTGTCCGACTCGGTGCTGCTGGCCGAGGAGCGGGGCGGACTCAGGCTGGTGGCCGATACCCGGTTGGACGATCTGCGGCCCCGTGTGGAGCCCGGAACGGCGATCCGCGCGTGGCGGAACGTCCCCGGGGGCTTCTGGACCGCCGGGGCCGACCCTCGCGCGGCGGAGGAGGCCCTGACCGGAACCCTCCCCCGAGGTCCCTTTCTCGCGATGTCCGACGGGGCGAGTCGCTCGGTGGAGGTCTTCGGGGACCTGTCCTGGCGTGAGGCCTTCGCCATGGCCCGTGACCTGGGGCCCCGGGCTCTGGTGGAGCGGGTCCGCGCCTTGGAGTCGGACGATCCGACGTGTCGTCGCTTCCCCCGGGGCAAGGTCCGGGACGACGCCACCGCGCTCTGGTGGACCCCCTAGTTTCGGTCGTCCTTAATTAATGGTTTCGGTCAACCTTTTCTAGAGTTCAGAAAGATCGTCTTTCCCGACACGCCCGAGCGGGACGGGTAAATGAATACACTCGGCTTTGTGATCACTTTCCGTGGCACCCCAGGTCACCTTTGGTGTTCTTTCCCGAAAAAAGATCGAGAGAGGGCCCCCTAGCGGACCGTAGGGCCCGAGCGAAAGAGACCAACGCCTCTCACAGACCCGGACACCAGGCGCTTTCGTGTGTCGCCTTCATCCGGTAGATTTCCCTGTAACCGATCGGTCGGTGTTCACGCCACAACATCCCCATCCGCCGATCGGTGATCACAGAACCCCCTTTGTCCCCACCCGTGTATCACGGGTGCGGGTGAGTGTATTTCCATGTCCTCGGCCGTCGTGGTGACCGCCGAAAAGGAGACCGAGTGAGTGTCCCTGGCGTCCTCGAACCGACCGGTCCCAACCGAGCGTTCTCCCGGGACGGTCGGCCCCAGCGTGCCCATATCGAACCCGTGAGATCGGAACCGGAACCCGAGACCCCCGAAGCGGACGACCGCCCCAACCCGGCGGACGCCCGTACTCCGGAGGAGTTCCTGCTGACCATGCGCCGCTATCTCGCCTGGGCGGGCGGCTGGTCCTATCTCGAACTGGAGTACAAGTGCGGCGGCGTGGTCGCCGCCGACAAGTTCCAGCGCGCTCTGGAGGGCACCGAGCTGCCCGGCTACGTGTTCCTCATGGCCTTCGTGACCGCCTGCGTCGGCACCGACGAGGGCGAACGTCTGCGCTGGGCCACCTCCTGGCACCGGCTGCGCCGCGCGGCCCGTGCCGCCGAGCCCGCCAGACCCCACCTGCACGGGCTGCCCGGAAACCGGACCGACCCCCGCTGATCCCTCCCGCCCCGGGCCTCGCCGGCCCGGGGCGGGCCTTCTCACCACGGCCCCGCCCACGTGACCTTCGGGCCCGGCCGCCCCCTCACCGACGTGCGCCCGATCCACCCGCAGCCAGCTATACATGATGTGTATAGACGTTGTGTATAGTCACGATCATGTCCCTGGGAACCACCCTCCTCGGCCTGTTGGAGCGCAGCCCCCAACACGGCTACGACCTCAAGAACGCCTACGACGAACGCTTCGCCACCAGGCGCCCCCTCGCCTACGGGCAGGTGTACGCCACCCTCTCCCGCCTGCTGAAGAACGGTCTGGTGGAGATCGAATCGGTCGAGGCCGGCTCGGGCCCCGAACGCAAGCGCTACGCCGTCACCGACGCGGGGGTCACCGACGTCGAACGGTGGCTGTCCCGACCCGAGAGCCCCGAGCCCTACCTCCAGAGCACCCTCTACACGAAGGTCGTGCTCGCCCTGCTCACCGGCCGCCCGGCCGACGAGATCCTCGACGTCCAACGCGTCGAACATCTGCGTCGGATGCGGGAGTTCACCCGCCGCAAGAGCGAGGGCGACCTCGCCGAGCAGCTCATCTGCGACCACGCCCTCTTCCATCTGGAGGCCGACCTGCGCTGGCTGGAGCTCACCGCCGCCCGGCTGAACGACCTGGCGAAGGAGGTCCGCCGGTGACCACCGACCTCTCCCCCCACCCCGGTGGAACCCCTTCCTCCTCCGCCGTCCCCCTGCTCACCGCCTCCGGGGTGAGCCGCTCCTTCGGCCCCACACCCGCCCTGCTGGACGCCTCCCTCACCCTCTACCCCGGAGAGATCGTGGCCGTCATGGGCCCCTCCGGCTCCGGAAAGTCCACGCTGCTGCACTGCCTCGCCGGTGTGGTGCGCCCCGACGAAGGCCGGATCGAATACGACGGCACCGACCTCACGACCGCCTCCGACACCGAACTGAGCGCCCTGCGTCGGACCGAGTTCGGCTTCCTCTTCCAGTTCGGTCAGCTCGTCCCCGAGCTCTCCTGTCTGGAGAACGTCGCGCTCCCCCTGCGCCTGGACGGGGAGTCCCGACGCCGGGCCGAACGCACCGCCGCCCACTGGCTGGACCGCCTGGGCGTGGGCGACCTCGCCGCGAAGACCCCGGGCGAGTGCTCGGGCGGCGAGGGCCAACGGGTCGCGGTGGCCCGGGCCCTGGTCACCCGCCCCCGGGTGGTCTTCGCCGACGAGCCCACCGGCGCGCTCGACTCCCTGAACGGCGAACGGGTGATCCGCCTGCTCACCGACGCCGCCCGGGAGAGCGGGGCCGCCGTGGTCGTGGTGACGCACGAGGCCCGGGTCGCCGCCTACGCCGACCGGGAGGTCGTCGTGCGCGACGGCCGTACCCGGGACCTCGGAGGGGTCGGATGAGCCCGCGCGAGGACCCGCCCACCGGGGCCCGACGCGGACGGTCCCGATCGTCCTTCCTCAAGGACCTCCGGCTGGGCGCGCGGCTCTCGCTGCGCGGAGGCCGTGAGGTCGTGGCCAGGACCCTGCTGACGGCGCTCGGGGTGGGCATCGCCACCGCCGCCCTCCTCCTGGCCGCCTCCCTTCCGGTCATCCTGGACAACCTGGGGGAACGGAACGCCGAGCGTATGGACTACCAGGTGGCGGAGTACCCGCCGCCTCCCCCGGGCGACGACACCCTGCTGTTCAAGGTCACCGACACCGAGTACGAGGGCTCGATGATCCGCGGGCGACTCCTCAGGGCGGAGGGGGACGACCCGCCGCTCCCGCCCGGGGTGGAGACGTTCCCCGGCCCCGGAGAGATCGTGCTCTCCCCGGCCCTGGCCGAACTCCTCGACGACCCGGAACGGTCGGCGCTCCGACGCGGGTACGACCACACCGTCATCGGAGAGATCGGCCCCGAAGGCCTCATAGGGCCGCACGAACTCGCCTACTACCTCGGCGACGACGACCTGACCCTGGACGACGGCGCCGGCCGGCTCCCCGGTTTCGGCGGTGAACAAGGATCCAGCGACGAACCCGTCATCCTGCTGCTCGGCGTGGTGGGCGTGGTCGTCATGCTCACCCCCGTGGTGGTCTTCCTCGGAGCGGCGGTGCGCTTCGGTGGTGAGAAGCGCGACCGTCGCCTGGCCGCGTTGCGGTTGATGGGGGCCGACCGCGGCGCCACCCGGCGCATCGCCGCGGGCGAGACCCTCCCCGGGATGGCGCTCGGTCTGTTGCTGGGCGCCGGGCTCTTCCTCGCCGGTCGCCCGATCGTGGAGGCGGTGCCGGTCTCGAGCGGCCTGTACACCGCCGACGTGGTCCCGCATCCCGTGCTCGCCCTCCTGGTCCTTCTCGGTGTGCCCCTGCTGGCCCTGTGGGTGGTGCTCGTCTCCCTGAGCCGTGTGGTGATCGAACCGCTGGGCGCCGTCCGCCGTGCCGAGCGACGCCGCCCTCGACTGTGGTGGCGGCTCCTCCTGTTCGTGGCGGGCATCGCCCTCATCCTCCTGAGCATGCGGATCGATCTGGGCGGGGTCGGATGGGCGCCGCTGATGGCGACCGGCCTGTTGGCCGCGCTGTTCGGCACGACGGCCGTGCTCCCCTGGCTGCTCGACCGGCTCTTCGGCCGGGCCTCGGGCGGCCCGCTCTCCCTCCAGCTGGCCCTGCGCCGTCTGGCCGCGGCGGGCGACGGCCCCGTCCGCGCCGTCGCCGGGATCGTGGTGACCGTCGCGGGCGCCATCGCGTTGCAGAGCCTGTACGCCGGCGCCTGGCAACAGCTGACGGTGTTCCAGGCGGAGTCCGTCGAGGAGGCGTACGAGGAGATGGAGTTCGGAGCGGCCGGGTACCAACTCCAGGCCGATCTGCGCGAGGTCCCCACCTCCGCCGAGGTCGACGCCCTCGTGGCGGAGGTCCCCGGGCTGGAGAAGGCCCTGGCCTACGAGGAGACGTGGGGCGCCACCGCCGAGGGCTCCGACGTTCGGATCGTGATCGCCGACTGCCCGTCCCTGCGCGAGATGGCCGACCTGCCGGGGTGCTCCCCCGGAGACGTCTTCGGCGACGTGGCGGGGGTGGAGGCCGGCGACACCCTGCTGGTCGGCGCCGGGGAGGAGGTGGAGCCCGCCGAGTGGACGGTGCCGCGGTGGTCCACGTTCGAGGGACCTCCGCTCGACCACCCCTGGTACTCGGAGGCCTCCGTGCCGGACGCCGTCCTCGCCACCCCGGAGGCCATGAGGCTACCGGAAGGCCTCTCCGTCCGGGGCGAAGTGTGGCTTCGGGGCGACCCGTCCGTCCCCGAGATGCAGGAGGAGCTCCAGGGTTCCATCAGGGCCTTGGACCCCGCCTCCAGCCTGCTCTTCCCGGTCGCCTTCGTCGCCGACCCCGACATGCTCGACATGCGTGACGCGCTCATCGCCGGCGCCCTCGCCTGTCTGTCGATGATCGCCGCCGGGCTGGTGGTGGGCACGATCGAGCAGGTCAGGGAACGCAAGAGGGTGCACGCGGTACTGACCGCCTTCGGCACACGGCGACGCACCCTGATCGCCTCGGTGCTGTGGCAGACCACGCTCCCCGTGCTCTTGGGCATCGTCTTGGCCGCGGTGGCCGGGACCACCCTGGGAGCGCTGGCCCTGATCGCGGTCGACCTCCCCGTGACCTTCGCCCCGGTCGACATCCTCATCATCACCGGCGCGGGTGTGGTGGTCGCGATGCTGACCACGCTCCTGGCGGTCCCGGCCCTGCTGCGGACCATGAGCCCGGAGGGGCTGCGCTCGGAGTGAGCGGGAGGGCCGGGGCCGCCGAGGAGGCGGTCCCGGCCTGGCTAGTCTGGGGGGATGTCGCAGACCGGGGAACCGACCGCGGCCGGACCGTCACCGGGCACGGCCCCGCTGAGCGGCGCCTTCTGGCCGGGCGAACCCCGCCCGTACCAGAACGACGCGCTCGCCCGGGTGGACGAACGTTGGGCCGAGGGCGACCGGCGGACCTGGATCGTGCTGCCGCCCGGCGCCGGCAAGACCCTGGTGGGGTTGGAGGCCGCGCGCCGGCTGGGGCGCCGCACCGTGGTGCTGGTCCCCAACACCGCCATCCAGGGCCAATGGATCCGCCACTGGAGGGCCTTCGAGCGCCCCGAAGGGTGCGACGCGGGCGACGATCGGGCTCTCGGCGACGCCGTCAACGTGCTCACCTACCAGTCTCTGGCGGTCTTCGACCCCGACGCCGAGACCGACGAGGAGGGACGCTCCGCCACCCCCGTCCGCGACAGGCTGCACGCCAACGGGCGGGCCCTGGTGGCCGCCCTGCACGGCGCGGGACCACTGACCCTGCTGCTCGACGAATGCCACCACCTGCTCCAGGTCTGGGGGCGTCTGCTCGCGGAGATCCTCGACGAACTGCCCGACGCCCACGTGATCGGGCTGACCGGCACCCCCGCCGGAAGCCTCACCGCCGCCGAACGCGACCTGGTCGACCGGCTGTTCGGGCCGCCGATCGTCGGCGCCTCCCTGCCCGCCCTGGTGCGCGACGGATATCTGGCGCCCTTCGCCGAACTGGTGCACGTCACCGAGCCCACCCTGACCGAGCACGAGTACCTCGCCGGGCAGGGCGCCCGCTTCGCGGCCCTCTGCACCGATCTGCTCGAACCCGGGTTCGCGGACACCGATCTCCTCCCATGGTTGGACGCCCGCTTCGTCTCGCGGGACGCGGAGGAGGGCGGCGGTGTGGCCTGGGGGACGCTCGCCGCACGCGACCCCGCGCTCACCGACGCGGTACTCCGCCTGCACCATCAGGGCCTCATCGCGCTGCCCGACGGGGCCCGCCTCCATGAGCGGCACCGGCATCCGCCGAGGGCCGAGGACTGGACCGCGCTGATCGGCGACTACGCGCGGCACTGTCTGGACCCCGACTCCCCTCGGGACCGTGAGGCGCGCGAACGCATCCGCGCCGCGCTGCCGTCCGTGGGCCACCACCTCACCCGCAAGGGGGTCCGCAAGGGCGCCTCACCGGTGGACCGGGTCCTGGCCCGCAGCGCCGCGAAGTCCCTGGCCACGGTGGACATCCTCGCGACGGAGTGGGAGGCCATCGGACCGCGGTTGCGGGCCCTGGTGCTGTGCGACCACGAACGCGCCTCCTCCCGCGCCCCGGCGGCGTTGCGCGGGGTGATCCCCGACGACGCCGGTTCGGCCTGGCTCCAGGTGGTCCGGCTCGCCGCCGATCCCCGCACGAGCGTTCTGGAGCCGGTGCTGGTCACGGGTCGGACCGTGGCGACCGGACCGGCGACCTCGGCGGCGCTGGTGGAGTTCGTCCGTTCGGAACTCCCCTCGGTGGACCCGGTCGTCCGCGAGGTCGACGGGCTGCACGTGTTGGAGGGGGCGTGGACCTCGCGTTCCTGGGTGGGCGCGGTGACGCGCTTCCTGGAGAGCGGCCGGTCGCACGTGCTGGTGGGCACGCGCGCCCTGCTCGGGGAGGGGTGGGACGCCCGCGGGGTCAACACGGTGGTGGACCTGACCACCGCGACCACCCCGACGGCGGTCGTCCAGAGCCGGGGGCGGGCCCTGCGGCTGGATCCCACGTGGCCGGAGAAGGTGGCGCACACCTGGACGGTGGTGTGCGTGAGCCGTGAGCATCCGCGCGGGGCGGCCGACTGGGACCGCTTCGTCCGCAAGCACGAGGGCTATCTGGGGGTGGACGCGGACGGCGGGATCATGAGCGGGATCGCGCACGTGGATCCGGAGCTCTCCCCCTACGAACCGCCCGAGGACCCGGGCCGGATCAACCTCCGAATGATCGAACGCGCGGCCGACCGGGAGGGGACCCGCGCGCGTTGGCGCCTGGGTGCGGGCTACGAGGACGTGCTGCTGCCCACGCTCCGGGTGCGCGGCCCGCGTTCGGCCCCGGTCGACCACGGACCCGACGGGGTGGTGGCCCGTCCGGAGCAACCCGAGGTGACGGTCGGCGAGGGCGGGATCGTGCCCGTTCCGAGAAGGCTGCCGGCCGCGCGCGACCTGGGGCTCGTCTGGATCGCGGGTCCCGTCATGGCGGTGTTCCTCGTGGCCGGCCTCCTCCTGCCCTGGCTGTGGGCGCCGGCCCTGGCCGCCGCCGTGCTCGCCGGGGCCTCGTGGTGGCGGGCGTTCGGGCGTACCGCCCGGGAGGCCGAGAGGCTCCGCGCCCTGGCCCGCGCTCCGGTCGAGACGGCCCGTTACGCCTGTGCCGTGGCCGACGCGCTGCGCTCGGTCGGTCTCTCCGGCACGGGGGCGCGAGGGGTGCGGATCCATGTGGACGGCGATGGCGTCTACCGGTTCACCCTCGACGCCCCGGAGGCGGCGGCGCTGTTCACCGAGGCCCTCGACGAGGTCCTGGGGCCGTTGGTCGGCGAACCGCGCTATCTGGTCCCCCGTTACGTGCTCACCGGTTCCGATGAGGAGACGGTGGCCGTCTTCCACGCGGTGCCGTCGGCCTCGGGGCGGAACCGGAAACACGCGCTCGCCTTCGAGCGGGCGTGGAACCGGTGGGTCGGTCCGGGCGAGGTGGTCCACACCCGTTCCGACGCGGGCCGCGCCCTGCTGTCCGCCCACCGAGGGAGTGCCCCGCTGGAGGTGTCGACCGCCCACCGCCTGACCTGGGAGTGAATCGGACAGCACATCGAGGGGTATCGGGTACGCCCCTTCACCCGAAGGTCATCGGATGTTCGGGTTCCCCTCGTCCCGAGATGGTTGGGTTCGTGAGCATCCCCCTCTCACGAACCTCAGGAAACACCATGCGCAGATCCCTCACCGCCGCGGCCGCCCTCGCGTTCGGCCTCACCCTGGCCTCCCCGGTCCAGGCCGACGAGGCCCCCTCCTACGGAGCCCCCGAGGCCACCGAGGCCATCGGCCTCTCCGTGCTGGGCACCTACAACACCGACGTCTTCGACTCCTCCGGGGCCGAGATCGTCGCCCACGACCCGCGCACCCAGCGCCTGTTCGTGGTCAACGCCGCCGCGGCCGTGGTCGAGGTCCTGGACGTGTCCGACCCCGAGAACCCCGAGAAGCTCTTCGACCTGGAGACGGCCGGGGTCCGGGCGGCCGACGGTTCCGTGGTGGAGCGGGGCGGGGCCGCCAACTCCGTCGCGGTCCACGGGAACGTGGTGGCCGTGGCGGTGGAGGCCGCCGACCGCACCGACGACGGCTGGGTGGTCCTCTTCGACACCTCCGGCCGGTCGGTGAACGCGCTCCGCGTGGGTGCCCTGCCGGACATGTTGACCTTCACCCCCGAGGGACGCACCCTGCTGGTGGCCAACGAGGGCGAGCCGAACGACGAGGTCACGGTCGACCCCGAGGGTTCGGTCAGCGTGATCGCGGTGAACCGCAGGCCCGCCTCGCTCACCCAGGACGACGTGCGCACCGCCGACTTCCGCGCCTGGGACGAGGGCCGCGAACTCCACCCGGACGTGCGGGTCTACGGCCCGGACCTGTCCACCGGCGAGCCCGGGACCCCGGGGCGGGTCGCCCGGAACCTGGAGCCGGAGTACATCGTCGCGGACAGCCCCCACACCGCCCACGTGATGCTCCAGGAGGCCAACGCCTTCGGCGTGCTCGACCTGCGCACCGCCGAGATCACCGACATCGTCCCCCTCGGCGTCAAGGACCACATGGAGCCGGGGAACGGGTTCGACGCCTCCGATCGGGACGGCGAGATCGCCATCGAGAACTGGCCGGTCCTCGGCATGTACCAGCCCGACGGCTTCGACGGCTACCGGTGGCGGGGACGGACCCTCCTGGTGACCGCCAACGAGGGCGACGCCCGCGACTGGGACGGCTACTCGGAGGAGAGCCGGCTCAAGAACCTGGACGTGTGCGAGGACTCCCCGCGCGTCCAGGAGTTCCTGGAGAACAACGATCAGGGGATCGAGAGCGTCGAGGAACTGACCGCCGACGAGAACCTGGGCCGACTCTCGGTCAGCGCCGCCGAGGGTCTGCGCGAGGACGGTTCCTGCTACGAGGAGATCCACTCCTTCGGCGGCCGTTCCTTTTCGATCTTCGGGGACGACGGCGAGCTGTTGTTCGACTCGGGCTCCGACTTCGAGCGGATCACCGCCGAGGCGGCCCCCGAGTTCTTCAACTCCAACCACCGCGAGAACAACTTCGACGGCCGCAGCGACGACAAGGGCCCCGAGCCCGAGGGCCTCGTCCTGGGCAAGGTGAAGGGCCGTACCTACGCGTTCATCGGCCTGGAGCGTGTGGGCGGGGTGATGATCTATGACGTCACCGACCCGCGGAACGTGACCTTCACCGATTACGTCAACAACCGTGACTTCGGCGCCGACCCGAGCAGCCGTGAGGCCGGTGACCTGGGCGCCGAGGGTCTGACCTTCATCAGCGGCGGCGACTCACCGATCCCGGGCGTCCCGGTGCTCGCCGTGGCCAACGAGGTCTCCGGCACCACCACGCTGTTCCGCATCGACTCCTAGAACCGGCATCGACCGCCGACGGGGCGGGTGCGTCACCTGTGACGCGCCCGCCCCGTCGGCGTTCCCGAGGTTCGCGCGCTGGGAGAGGTGGGCGGGTGTGCCCATGCGCGCGGGGACGTGAGATGTCGAGGGCGGCCGGGCGGCCCCGTCGGCGTTCTCAGTGTTCGGCGCCCATCTGGTGCAACAAGGCGTGCACCGTGGTGTCGACCAGCGTGTAGCGCACGGTGCGCCCGTCCCTCTCGTCCTGCACCCATCCCTGAAGACGCAGGGTCCTCAGGGCCTGGGACGCGGCGACGTCGGTGATCCCGGCCATCTCGGCGAGCTCGCCGACCGAGGCCTTGGCCGGTCCGGCGTGGTGCATCGCGGCCAGCAGGCGCAACCGGGTCGGGTCTCCGAGCAGGCGGAACCGGTCCGCCCAGGCTCCGATGTCGATCTGGGCATCCGTAGGAGGTCGTTCACTGCGGGAGGTCATCGGGTCCATTATCCCCGATCCGGGCCGAAGGGTGACAGTCGTCTCCGATCCCCCCGAAAGGGGCACGCGCCGGAACCGGGATCGAGGGCCCTGTGGTCGACCGCGTGGCCGACGCGAACGGGACATACCTTATCATCTGATCAGATGGTCAACTATTAGCCATCGAAAGGCCACGACTCCGACAAGGAAGCAGTGAATGACCGGAACCGTCCCTACACGTGCCCTCCTCGCGACCGCTCTCGTACCGACCCTTCTCCTCACCGCCTGCTCCGGCGCCGCCGAGACCGAGGCCTCCGGAACCCCCACCCGCATCGTCCTCGCCGACGCCCAACCCGTCGGTGAGTTCGACCCCGTCAACGGCTACGGCGAACTCGGCGTCTCCCCGATCTTCGAGGGCCTCCTGCGCCCCGAGTCCACCGGCGACGACGCGCTCCCCGAACTCGTACCGGCCCTCGCCGCAGCCCCTCCCGAACCCAACGACGACAACACCGTCTGGGACGTGGAGCTGCGCACCGACGTCACCTTCTCCGACGGCTCGGCCTTCGACGCCGAGGACGTGGTGGCCACCTACTCCGCCGTGCTCGACCCCGACACCGCCTCGGAGGTCGCCGGTTCCTACTCGATGATCGAGTCGGTCACCGCCCTCGACGACCACAACGTGCGCTTCACCTTGAACGCCCCCTACTACGCGATGCCCGCGCGGCTGACCCTGGGCATCACCTCGTCGGAGGAGATCACCTCCGGGCCGGCGGCTGACTCCGGGCGCGACCGGAACCCGATCGGCACCGGCCCCTACGTGCTGGCCGACCTGAGCGCCGACCAGGCCGTCTTCGAGGTCAACCCCGAGTACCACGGCCCGGAGCCCGAGGTCACCGAGATGGTCGTCCTCTCCATCCCGGACGACAACACCCGGGCCCAGCGCATGCGCGCCGGTAACATCGACGGCACCGTCCTCCCACCGGTGACCGCCGCGACCTTCGCCGACGTCGACGGCTCCGAGGTCCTCCCGGTCCGCACCGCCGAGTGGCGCGGTCTCTCCCTTCCCTCGGACAACCCCTTCACCTCCGACCCCGACGCCAGGCTCGCGATGAACCTGGCCGTGGACCGCGACGGTGTCGTGGAGAACGTGCTCGCCGGGCACGGGCGCCCCTCCCACACGCCGATCCCCGACGTCTACGGTGAGGCGCACGACCCGGACGCCGTCTTCGAGTACGACCCCGAGGCCGCCGCCGCCCTCCTCGACGAGGCCGGCTGGGAGGAGGGATCCGACGGGATCCGGGTCCGCGACGGCGACCGCGCCGAGTTCACCCTCTACTACCTCGCCTCGGACAACCTGCGTCGCGACCTGGCCACGGCCTTCGCCGCCGAGATGCTGCCCCTGGGCATCGAGGTGGACATCCAGGGCGCCTCCTGGGACGAGATGGAGAAGAACACCACCGAGGCGGGCATCCTCCTCGGCGGCGGGGACAAGCCCTACGACCTGGACACCCAGGTCTACGCCACCCTGCACAGCCGCGAGGACGGCACCTCCACCTACGAGAACCCGGGCGACTTCTCCATCCCGGGAGTCGACGAGGCACTCGAAGAGGCCCGGGCCACCCTGGACCCCGACGAGCGCGTCGAGGCCTACCGCAAGGTCCAGCGGGCCTACATCGAGAACCCGACCTACGTGTTCATGGCGTTCGTCGACCACACCTACATCGCCGCCGAGGACGACTGGGATCGCGGCCCGCTCGTGCTCGAACCCCACGCCCACGGGGTCTCCTGGGGCCCCTGGTGGAACCTCGCCGCATGGCGTCGATGAGCTCCGATCCCGCCCACCGGGTACAGGACCGGCGTCGCCGGACCCGGTGGCGGGATCGCCGCCGTGAGCTGGCGGGACTGGTGGCGCGCCGCGTCGCCATCGGACTCCCGATGCTCGTGGGACTGAGCGCGCTGGTGTTCCTGCTCGCCGCGCGCTCCCCGTTCAACCCTCTCGCCGCCTACCTGGGCGCGGGCTATCAGTGGACCACCGCCGAGCAGCGTGAGTCCCTCGGCCGGGCCCTGGGGTTCGACGTCCCCTGGTGGCAGGCCTGGTGGTCCTGGGCCGGCGACCTGCTCCGAGGCGATCTCGGCTGGTCACGGGGGTACTCGATGCCGGTCTCGGAGGTGTTCGCCGAACGTCTCCCCTGGACCCTGCTGCTCTCCGGCACGGCCCTCGCCCTGGCCATCGTCCTCGCCCTGTTCTGGGGCACGGTCGCCGGTCTGCGCCCGGGGTCGTGGTCCGACCGGATCATCACCCGCCTCGGCGTACTGGTGCAGGCCGTGCCCCCGTTCGTCCTCGCCCTGGGCTCGGTCACCACGTTCGCGGTGATCCTGCGCTGGGCCCCGGTCGCGGGGGCCGCCGAGCCCGGCGAGCCCTACACGCTCGGCGGGGTGGCGACCCACCTGGTGCTGCCGGCCTGCACCCTCGCCCTCACCCAGCTCCCCTGGCTCCTCTTGGCGGTGCGCACCGCCGTGGCCCGGGCCCGCGGCTCCGAACCGGTCCGCGCCGCCCGGGCGCGCGGGGTGCCCCCGGCCACGGTGATCACCGCGCACGTGCTGCCCGTCTCGCTCGCACCCCTCGTGACGATCGTGGGCGCCCGGTTGCCCGAGCTCGTGGTGGGAGCGGTCCTGGTGGAGGAGATCTTCGCCTGGCCCGGAATCGCCGCCGCCCTGGTGGCCTCGGCCCAGTCGCTCGACTTCCCCCTGCTGGCCGCCCTCACCGTGGCCACCACCGCCGTGGTGCTGCTCGGTTCCCTGCTCGCCGACTCCGCCTACCTCTTCCTGGATCCGAGGGTGAGCGCCGATGTCTGAACCGACCACGCGACCCCGCCGACGCCGGGCCCTGCGTCCTCTGCCGGTGGCGACGCTGCTCATCCTCATCGGCTACGCCGTCCTCACACCCTGGTGGGCGGGAACCCAGACCGCCGACTTCTCCCAGGCCCTGCTACCGCCGGGCCCCGGACAGTGGTTCGGCACCGACCACTCCGGCTACGACCTCTTCGTACGCTCCGCCGAGGGGCTACGGGTGTCGCTCCTGATCGCCCTGGTCTGCGCCGTGGTGGCCACGGTCCTCGGTGTGGCCGTGGGGGCCGTCGCCGCCACCGTCGGCGGCCGGATCGACCGCTTCCTCATGCGCGCCACCGACGGGGTGAACGCCCTGCCCCACCTTCTGATCGGTGTGGTCATCGTGGCGCTCTACCCCGGGTCGCTGACGGCGATCATCGCCTCGATCTCGCTCACCCACTGGCCGCAGATCGCCCGTGTCGTCCGCGCCGAGATGCTCTCGGTGCGCTCCTCCGAGTACGTCGAGGCCGCCTATCTGTGGGGCGCCTCCCGTGGTCAGGTGCTGTACCGGCACCTGCTGCCCGCGGCGCTCCCCCAGGCCGCGGTGGGTCTGGTCATGCTCGTCCCGCACGCCGTCTGGCACGAGTCCACGCTCAGCTTCCTCGGTCTGGGGCTCTCCCCCGACGAGGCCAGCCTGGGAACCCTCCTCGAAGTGGCGCGCGGAGACGTGTTCACCGGGGCCTGGTGGACGTTGGCCGCCCCGGCCGGGGTGCTGGTGGCCACCACGTTGTCCGTGGCCGGGCTGAGCAACGCGCTCGGCGGCCGAAGCCGATCCGCCCTCGGTCGCGGGCGTGGCCGGGACCCGCTGGCCGGGATCGTCACGGAAGGATCCGACCGGGACGGCGAGGGCACGGGGACACCCCGCGCCACCCCGCCGCTCGTCCGAGTGCGCTCCCTGACCCTGCGGCTGCCCACCGAGGACGATCGTTGGGTGCACGCGGCCACCGGGGTCGACCTGGACCTGCGCGCGGGCGAACTGACCGCCCTCGTCGGCGAGTCCGGTTCCGGGAAGTCCACCCTCGCCTCGGCCCTGTGCGGGCTGTCGCCCGCCGGCACCCGATCGTCGGGAAGCGTGTCGATCGACGGCCGGGAGATGCTCGACGCCGACGAACGCGCCTGGCGCGGACTCCGAGGCCGGACGATCGGCCTGGCCGCCCAGTCCGGGGCCGAGACGTTCACACCCGTGCGACGGGTGGGACCGCAGATCGCCGAGGTGATCGACGCCCTGGGCACCGAGGTCTCCGTCCCCGAACTCCTGGAACGGGTCGGCCTGGCCGCCGACACCGCGGACAAGTTCCCGCACGAGCTCTCCGGCGGAATGGCCATGCGGGCCGTGACCGCCGCCGCGCTCGCGGGCGAACCGGCCGTACTCGTGGCCGACGAACCCACCGCCGGGCTCGACCCGGAGCTCGCCGCGCAGATCCTGCTCCTGCTCCGCCGGGTCGCCGACGCGGGCACCGCCGTCCTCGTCATCACCCACGACCTCCAGGTCCTGGAGACCACGGACGTCGCCGACCGGATGGCGATCATGTACGCGGGACGGATCGTCGAACAGGGTCCCGCGCGCGACGTGCTCACCGCTCCCGAACACCCCTACGGTCGGGCGCTGATGGCGGCGCTTCCCGCGCACGGACTGCACCCGCTCCCGGGGCTGCCGCCGGAACTGACCGACCTGCCCGACGACCACTCCTTCGCCGACCGGACGGGAGGAACCGATGTCGCTGACCGCTGACCGCGTCACCTGCCGCTACGGGGATCACGTGGTCCTCGAAGAGGCGAGCCTGACCCTCGAACCCGGCCGCGTCCTGGGGCTCACCGGCCCCTCCGGCAGCGGCAAGTCCTCCCTGGCCCGGATCCTCACCGGGCTGCGTCCCCCCGACGGGGGGACGGTGCTGGTCGACGGCGAACCGGTGACCACCCGACGAGGGCGGATGGACGGCCGCGTCGGGCTGCTGCACCAGTCGCCCCGGGCCGCCACGGACCCGAGGATGCGGCTGCGGAGGATCATCGCGGAACCGTTCTCGGCCCGAGGTCGCTCCGGGCCACGCGGGTCGGAGGCCGACGACCGGGTCGCCGAACTGGCCCGGAAGGTCGGCCTGACCCCGGACCTGCTCGACCGTCACGGCGATCGGGTCTCGGCCGGCCAGCTCCAACGGGCGTGCGTGGCACGGGCGCTGGCGGCCTCACCTCGCTACCTGATCTGCGACGAGCCCACCGCCATGCTCGACGCCGCCTCCACCGCGACCATCGCGCACCTGCTGTCCGAACTCGCCGCCGAAGGGGTCGGCCTCCTCGCGATCAGCCACGACCACGCGTTGTTGAACGCCTGGGCCGACGAGGTGGTGGACCTGAAGGAGACCACCTCCCGCGCGGCCGAACCGCTCGCGGACCACACCGCGGAATGACACGACGAAGGGCCGGGGAGCGCGCTCCTCGGCCCTCGGCGATCTCGACGAGGCTCAGGCCGCCTCGTCCTCGTTCTCCTCTTCATAACCGACCGGGTCGGCGAACCCCGACCGCCATCTCCCCCAGGAGTCGGCGACCGCGGCCTCGGCCTCGTGTGCCTGGCCGGCCACGGCCCGGGACAGCGCCCCCGGACCGTGCAACAGGGTCTCCTGCACGCCCACCGACCGTTCCGGTCGGGCTCCGAGCAGGAAGGTCGAGGTCATGACACGGTTGCCGCCCATGACCCCGGGGGCCCCGGCCAGCACCGGATCGCGCAGATCCAGGTCCTCGACCAGCAGCGGCCGTCCGTCGACGTCCGCCCGGGTGAGCGAGCGCAACGGCCCCCCGGACGACTCGTAACTACGGCCCATCACCAGGGTCTCGTGCACCAACGCCCGACCGGAGCCGGACAGGTGGACGTTCATGTTCCGGGTGATGTCCGCGCCCGAGGTCACCACGAACGGGGCGCTGCGCCACACCAGACAGCCGCCGTCGGCCACCCGCAGATCGGCCCGCCAACTCGCGGAGCCGCCACGGGCGTCGTAGGCGACCATCCCCGACGGTTCCACCAGCTCCAGCCACACGCCGGGGCCGACGGAGACCTCCATCCGCAGGTCATCGCCGGCCAACAGCAGGGCGTAGGTCCCGAGCAGGGCCACCCGAGCGGCCCCGCCCCGAACACCCAGGGGCTGGGCCCTCAGATACGTTCCACCGACCAGGTCGGTCATGCGTACACGACCACCGACCCGCTCGACGGTGATCCGAGCCGCCACGGTCCCGCTCATGCGTGCTCGTGGCCGTCCTCGCCACCCTCGTGGGTGTGCGTGGTGCCGTCGGCGTGGCTGTGCGGGGCCATCGGGCCCGGGTCGCGGGGCACGTGGGTGCCGGAACGGTAGTCCGCCAGCACCTGGTGCACCCACCCGGCCAGAGCCTTGATGGAGACCTCGTCGTGCTGGCTCAGAGCCAG
Source organism: Nocardiopsis alba (assembly GCF_000710955.1). Taxonomy (NCBI): domain Bacteria; kingdom Bacillati; phylum Actinomycetota; class Actinomycetes; order Streptosporangiales; family Nocardiopsidaceae; genus Nocardiopsis; species Nocardiopsis alba. The sequence continues at coordinate 202,834 of NZ_BAZE01000011.1, read as the reverse complement.
CACCGGAAGCCCGCCGCGAGAGGCCTTGGCGTCGGTGACCATCTGCTCGGCGTCGACCCCCACGTGCGGGGCCAGGTCGGTCTTGTTGACCACGAGCAGGTCGGCGCGCTCGATGCCCGGGCCGCCCTTACAGGCCACGTCGCCGCCACCGGCGACGTCCAGGCAGAAGATCTGCGCGTCGGCCAGCGCCGGGCTGAACGTCGCGGTGAGGTTGTCGCCACCGCTCTCCACGACGACCAGGTCCAACGGAGCGAACTCCGCCTCCAGGTCCTCCACGGCGAGCAGGTTCGGCGTGACGTCGTCACGGATGGCCGTGTGCGGGCACGCGCCGGTCTCCACAGCGTGGATCCGCTCGATCGGCAGGACCCCGGCCGCGCGCAGCAGGCGGGCGTCCTCGTCGGTGTAGATGTCATTGGTGACCACGGCCATGCTCAGCTCGTCGGCGAGCTCGCGGCACAGGGTCGCGATCAGCGTGCTCTTACCGGTACCGACCGGCCCGGCCACACCCAGGCGCATGGCGCGGCGGGTGCCGGTGGTCGCGTTTCCTTCGGTCTGCTCAGGCAACGAAGATCCTCCTGGTCTTGACTTGATGTTCGAGAGACCACCCCTCGATCTGAGGAGCGGTACGGGCCGGCAGGTCGTCGATCCCCTCCACCGCGAGCGCCTCGGCGACCACGGAGGAGATCACCCCCTCGGCCCCGAGAACCCACCCGGCGGCGTCGACCGGGTCGACGGGTGCGAGCTTCAGCGCGGCGGAGGCCACCGTCTGGGCGTCGTCGTACAGACTCACCCGGGCGACCTCGGCCTCCTCCGACCCCATGACGGCGGCCACCACCCCGAGGGCGATCGGCCGTTGCGGGGCCCGTCCCAACGTGCGCAGCGCCTTCACCGCCGGGTGTTCCGGCCACAGACGGTCGGCCAGACGGACCAGCCCACGGCCGAGAAGCCCCGAGATCTCCCGGAGCGGAGCGCTCGGCGAACGGGCCAACAACGCCTCGTGCACGTCGGCGAGGGCATCGGCGTCCACGCCGAGCCCCTCCGGTCCGGCCTCGATCCGGCCGGGGACGAACGCGCCCCCGACCGCTCGATACGCCAGGACCGAGGCCGCCGCCTCCGCCAGACCCACCGTGCGCATCCGGGCCTCGATGTAGGCGGGGATGCGCTCCACCGGCAGGCCGTCGAGGAGCGCGGGTTCGAGTCCGGCCGAATAGGTGTGACCGCCCACCGGCAGTCGGGCGTCGGCCAGCAGCAGTGTGCCCAGTCCCGTGCTCACACGAGGACCTAGAACATCGTGTACCGCTGCGCGAGCGGTACGACGTCCACGGGCTGCGGCTTCACGAACTCGCCGTTGATACTGATCGCGAACGTCTCCGGGTCCACGTCGATATCGGGCAGAGCCGTGTTGTTCGGCATGTCCGCCTTGGTGATGTCGCGGGTGGGCTTCACGCCCACCAGCTCGCGCTGGAGCCCCAGCCGCTCGGCCAACCCGTCCTCGATCGCCATCGGGGACACGAAGGTCACCGCCAGGTCGGCCGCCGACGTGGCCTGCGCGGCCAGGGTCGGCCGCACCAGCACCGGCTGCGGAAGGGGGACCGCGCCGTTGGGGTCGCCCAACGGGGCCGCGACGATCGCCCCGGACTTGATCACCGCGGTCGGCCGGATACCGAAGAACGCCGGGTCCCACAGCACCAGGTCGGCCATCTTCCCGGGCTCGATGGAGCCGATCACGTGATCGACGCCGTGGGCCACCGACGGACAGATGGTGTACTTGGCCACGTACCGGCGGGCACGGGCGTTGTCGGCGGGCAGCTCCGAGGGGAGCGGACCGAACTTGTTCTTCATCACGTGCGCCACCTGCCACGTGCGGGAGATCAGCTCACCGATACGACCCATCGCCTGGGCGTCGGTCGAGGTGATCGCGATCGCGCCCATGTCCAGCAGGACGTCCTCGGCCGCCATCGTGGACGCGCGGATCCGGGACTCGGCGAACGCCAGATCCTCCGGAACACGCGGGTTCAGGTGGTGCACCACCAGCAGCATGTCCAGGTGCTCGTCGACGGTGTTGACCGTGAACGGCAGCGTGGGGTTGGTGGAGGCGGGCAGGACGTTCGACTCACCGGCGGTGATGATGATGTCCGGCGCGTGACCACCGCCCGCGCCCTCCGAGTGGAAGACGTGGATACCGCGACCGGCGATCGCCTCCAGCGTGTGCTGGACGTAACCGGTCTCGTTCAGCGAGTCCGCGTGCAGGGCCACCTGGAGACCGAACTCGTCGGCGCCGCGCAGCGCGGCGTCGATCGCGGCGGGGGTCGCGCCCCAGTCCTCGTGGACCTTGTAGCCGCCGGCCCCGGCCAGGGCGTCCTCGGCGAGCGCCTCCATCGACACCGTGCTGCCCTTGCTGAACAGCAGGATGTTGAGCGGGAACTTGTCCAGGGCGCGGTGCATCGTCCGCAGCGCGTGCGCGCCCGGGGTCACCGTGGTGGCCTTCGAACCCTCGGTCGGCCCGGTACCGCCACCGATCAGCGTGGTCGTGCCCGTCGTGAGCGCCTCGTGCATCTCGATCTCGCTGAGGAAGTGCACGTGGGTGTCGACCGCGCCCGCCGTGAGGATCTTGCCCTCACCGGCGATCACGTCGGTGCCCGGACCGATCAGCAGATCCGGGTGCACACCGTCCATGACGTCCGGGTTACCGGCCTTGCCGATCGCCACGATACGACCGTCGCGGATGCCCACGTCACCTCGGATGATCCCCCAGTGGTCCAGGACCACCACGTTGGTGATCACCAGGTCCAGGGCTCCCTCGGAACGCAGGGTCATGCCCTGCCCCATCGACTCACGGATGGTCTTACCGCCACCGAAGACGACCTCGTCTCCACCCGCGGTGCGATCCTCCTCGACCTCGATCCACAGATCGGTGTCGCCCAGGCGGATCTGGTCCCCGACCGTGGGTCCGTACAGCTGTGCGTACTCACGGCGGTCGATGCGGCTCACGGCTGCTGCTCCTCTGTGTCCTCTGTCGCTTCCTCGGCGTCCGCTTCCTGATCGGCGTTCTCGGCGGGCGGGGCCTCGGTGGGTACCACCTCGGCCGGGTCACCGTCGTGCGCGTCCACCTCACCGACGCGCATCGCGGTACCGGAGGCGCGCTCCGGCTCGGGCACGTCGACACCCGGGGTACCGAACGGGACCACCGGACGCGGGGTACGCTCCCCGGTCTCGGGCTGCTTGCTCAGGTCGTGGATCTGTAGACCCGGGACGTACCGTCGGCCGCCGAAGGCGACCAGTTCGACGGTGCGGCTCACGCCGGGCTCCAGGCGGACCGAGGTACCGGCGGGAACGTCCAGACGGAACCCCTGGGACTGTTCGCGATCGAAGCGCAGAGCCGGGTTGGCGTCCGGGAAGTGCAGGTGAGAGCCCACCTGAATGGGGCGGTCACCGGTGTTGACGACGACGAGGGACAACCGTTCGCGGTCGTCGTTCAGGTCGAGGGGGGTGGAGCGGGTACGAATCTCACCGGGAATCATTGGATCGGCTCCGTGATCGTGACGAGCTTGCGTCCATCGGGGAAGGTGGCCTCGACCTGGACGTTGGGGATCATCTCCGGGACCCCGTCCATGACCTCGTCCCTGGTGAGGACGTTGCGACCCTCGCTCATCAGCTCGGCGACCCTGGCACCTTCTCGTGCCCGCTCGATCACCCAGCAGGACAGCAGCGCTACCGATTCCGGTTGGTTGAGCTTGACGCCCCGTTCCCGTCGATCCCGGGCGATCATGCCCGCGACGGCCAGGAGCAGCTTCTCGGTATCGGAGGGAAGTAGATGCATGAACCACCTCTCAACGATTCGTTATGGGTTTGGTAGCAAAAACCAACCCATCTAGGTTTTAGCACGTGAGAGGCGTGCGGCAAGCCCACCCCTCGCCAGAGAGACGCCTCAGGATGCCTCTCGGTGTACCGGGAAGCCCTGTCGGACAAGGGAAAACACCGCGACCGAGGTGCGACAAACGCTGGTACATTTTTTGGCGAGATGACCCCCTCCGCCCCGCTCCGACGGAGTGATCGGGACGCCTCCGGGACGAGCGCGCGTTCGCGTTCTTTCGAAGGCTCCGACGGGGTCGTTCGGCATCCCCTCCGACGGCTCGGTCACCCCCTTCGACGTTCCACGGCATCGGGCCCGCGAGGCCTCCTCCCCCGCTCCGGCGACCCGCCCGCCCCGACGGCCGGAGCGACGCGTCCGCGGACGGACCACACGAGGTCCTTTCGAGAGAACACACGACAGCACCCCGATTTCACGCCGATCAATCCGCCGTTACACCCGCGTGAAGAGATCCCGGAAAGGGAATTCCGGCAAGCGAGGAGAAGCCGATCCCGCCCTTCGCCGAAGAGGCCTGTTGGGCGGAGACCTCCCTCGGATCAGGGCCGCCACCAGGCGCCCCGCCCCTACGTCCCCATCTCCTCGTCAAGCCCGGGAACAGCGACGATGTCGGAAAAACGCGCCCCTCCGAGGTCATGGAGAACCGCCGCCCCGAAACGAAACGAAAGCGCCCCGAGAAGCCCTCGCGCAATTCCCTTGTTCCCGACCGGACAAGCATAGAATTCTCCACAGAAGGCCACCGAACCACCGCGCACGACCCACCCGGACGCCCGAGCGGACCGTTCCGTTGCCTCCATGGCTGAAATCGGTCACCAGCCCACAAATCAGCACATAGACAACAGCAGCGCCCTACAGTCCAGAGGAGATCGACGACAAGGAGCATCCCCCATGCGTTCCTCCTCCATCGCCGCCTGCGCGGCGCTTCTGTTCACCCTCACCGCCTGTGGCCCGGCCGACGCGGGTGACGACACCACGGACACGGCCACGGACCGGACGGCATCGAGCCCGGAATCCGCCCCCACCCCCGCGACCACACGCGAGGCCGTCGAACAGGCGATGGAGGGCGACCCCTGGTACGAGGGCCTCACCGACGAACAACTCGACCTCGTCCACAGTGGCTCCGCGGACCTGTGCTCCGTCGCCGACGAGGAGATCACCTACGGCGAGATCGAAGACGGCGCGCAGTCCATGTCCTACACCCGGACCCTGGTGATGCAGATCGGCCTGGCCGGCGCTCTCGCGGCCGTGGGCAAAGGCGAGGAGGTGGAGGAGTCCGCACGTCGATTCCTGATGACCTACGTCGGTGAGGACTGCCCCGAGCACACCGACGCGATGATGGTGATCCTCGACGAACAGCGCGACGTCCTCTTCGGCTCGTAGCCGGAAACCCCCGAGCGGCCCGCCATCACCGTCGGGCCGCCCCTCCCTTTTCAGAGAAGGCCGCCCGGCTACGATGCCGGGCCTCCCGATGACACAGCAGGGACAGCCAGGACGCCATCACGAGGGCCGCCGCACCGACCGCCGTCCATGACCACATCGGCTCCCCCATCAGAGAGCCCGCGGCCACCAGAATCGTGAGGGCGCCGACGAACATCAGCGCACCGCACACCCTCATCACCAGAAGTCCCTGAGCGCTGAGATTCTCCATCACGAGCACTCCTGTTCCCCGGCTACGACGTGGGTCCACAGCGCCCACCACCGAATCAGACCATCTTCCCCGGTGGCCCTCACAATCTCGAGTCTTTGGGAAGAGCGATACCTCTCCGGCGACCGCAGTGTCCTCGAACGAGGACAACAACCTCTTGTCCTCGTTCGAGGACGGGGTGGTCACGATGGTCGAAGAGTTCGCTCTGACAGGGTGGTCCAAACTGGGCGGGCTGGTCAGAGACACCCGACTCTCCAAAGGCCTCAGCCAAGCGACCGTGGCCTCACAGGCCGGCGTCGCCCGCTCCTGACTGGCCCGGGTCGAGGCGGGGCACCGCGGTGTCGAGCTGGAACCCCTGCTCCGATTGCTCGACGCCTTGGACCTGACGCTGATCCTGAGATCGACCACCGAGAGCGTTCAGGAGACGGACCCGCCACCCGACCAGGCCTCCACAGGGGCAGGGGTCCCCCACCGAAACCACCGCAGGACCGGGCCCACACCGAGCCACGCTACGCATCGGAGGCCCGCCGAGCATCGTAGGGTCTGCCCATCGGAGATGGGAACGATGATGCCTGAACGTCTGTACGTCCTGCTGTCGGGCGAGATCGTGGGCCACCTGGACCGCGAATCCCCCGATCAGGCACCTTCCTTCCTGCCCAACGTGTCCTCACGTGCTCTCGTTCGAGCTGCTCGAACCTCTATGTAGGGCCCTGGCAAGCCTGATGACAGGTCCAGGTGAACACCTCGTCGAGAATCGTCGGAACGGTCTCATCCGGATCCAGGAACTCACCGTCATAGCCGATCCCGTCCACCCCCGAAAAGACCTCCGAAAGATGGTCGAACAGACTCTCGGGCACCGCGGCCTGGTCATTCTCGTCGACCTCGGGTTCAGCGTGGGCCGGCCCTCTCCTTCGGAAGAGGTGGCCACTCCGCGGGGACGTACACCGGCGTGCGGCTATATCGCCGACTCTCCTTCTGCCGAGGAGGTGAGCCGATGGGAGTCCGCGGCGTGTCGGCGCCTCTCCCGGGCGACCCATATGAACATCGGGGTGTACCAGAGCAGCAGTGCCGCGAGGGCGTAAGCCCATCCTGCGTAGGAGAGCAGAAGAAAGACGGCCAGGTTGGGCACTCCATGCCTGAGGACCATCCAGCGATCCACTGATCCGGTGTCGTTCATCGGGTGGGGGCTCCCGCTCTGTGGCCGTGGGGGTGACGCTGATGCCGCCCCCTACCGATAAGACAACCCGGGCCGGACCACTCGCGCAAGCCCCCGGCCCGAGAGGCGGAGCGGACCATCCCTGCGTTGGAGGCCCACTCCCGACAGATCCTGAACCGCTCGAGCGGCTGAACCGTCAAGGCCCCGTTGCGGCGGCTACGACGTGGGGCCCTTTTCGGAGGCGGCCGCTCTCCGGGCTCGGTAGGCCTCGACCAGCTTCCAGACCCCCACCGACACTCCCAGACATGACATCCAGGAGAAACGACCCTCCACGACCCAGATGACGATGGCCGACGGCACCCCTATGACGACCATGCATCCGTAGAGGACCATCATCCCCGGGCTCTCGGCTCCGTCGTTCACCGTTCGGGCTCCGCTCTGGGGGTGAGGGACTCTCGACAGCGGAAAAGAGACCGCCGGGCCTGTGTGGTGTGCAGGTCCGGCGGTCTTCTCCACTGTCTCAAGGTGGCGCACTCGGGAGGACTCGAACCCCCAACCTTCTGATCCGTAGTCAGATGCTCTATCCATTGAGCTACGAGTGCAGGTATTCGGTTGTGTGTCGCCCGGGCGGGCTCTGCGCTCTCCCTTGCGACGTCTCCGACTCTATCACGGTGTCGGAGTGCCTTTGCGCCATTTTCCGGTGTGACCCGGACCATGGGTGCGCCGCCACCTCGGACGGCGCCCCCATGGGGCCCTGGTGGCTAGGAGACGGTCTCCTCGACGGAGGCCGCCCACAGTTCGAGGGCGGTGTCGACCTGGTCGCCATCGACGATGAGCGGCGGGATGAAGCGGACGACGTTGCCGGCGGGGCCGCAGGTCAGCAGGAGCAGGCCGTTCTGCGCGGCCGCCTGCTGGGCCTTCTGCGCGGACTGGCCGTCGGGGGTTCCGTCGGCCTTGACGAACTCACAGGCCCGCATGAGGCCCCGGCCTCGGACGTCGCCGATGGCGGAGTGGGCCTCGGCGATCTTGGCCAGCCCCTGGTGGAGGCGCTCGCCCTGGCGGGCGGAGTTCTCCACCAGGCCCTCCTCCTGGATGACCTCCAGGGTGGCGAGGGCTCCGGCGCAGGCGACGGCGTTGCCGCCGTAGGTGCCGCCCTGGGAGCCCGGCCAGGCCTTGTCCATGATCGCGGCGGGGGCGGCGATGGCGGAGATCGGGAAGCCGCTGGCCAGCCCCTTGGCGGTGATGACGATGTCCGGACGCACACCGGAGGGCTCGTGGCCCCAGAAGGTGCCGGTACGGCCGAAGCCGGTCTGCACCTCGTCGAGGACCAGCAGGAACCCGTGCTGGTCGGCGCGCTCGCGCAGCCCCTGGAGGAAGGCGTCGGGGACCGGAACGTAGCCGCCCTCGCCGAGGACGGGCTCGATGAAGACGGCCGCGGTGTCCTTCGGGGAGGTCACCGTGGCGAACTGGTAGTCGAGCTCGCGCAGCGCGTAGGCGACGGCCTCCTCCTCGGACATGCCGAGCCGGTAGGCGTACGGGAAGGGCGTGACCACGACGCCGGGGACGAGCGGGCCGATGCCGGCGCGGATCTTGGTCCCGGAGGTGGTGAGGGAGGCGGCGCCCATGGTGCGTCCGTGGAAGGAGCCCTGGAAGACGACGGCGTTCTGACGCCCGGTGGCCTGGCGTGCCAGGCGCAGGGCGGCTTCGACGGCCTCGCTGCCGGAGTTGACGTAGAACAGGCGGTCGAGCCCTTCGGGCAGGACCTCGCCGAGACGTTCGGTGAGTCGCAGCAGGGGCCGGTGCATCACGGTGGTGTACTGGCCGTGGATCAGGGTCGCGACCTGCTCCTGGGCGGCGGCGACCACCTTGGGGTGGCAGTGGCCCGTGCTGGTCACCCCGATGCCGGCGGTGAAGTCGAGGAAACGGCGGTCGTCCTCGTCGTACAGGTAGACACCCTCGCCTCGTGCGGCGATGACCGGTGTCGCCTGCTTGAGAACCGGGGAGAGTTCCGCCATGCGATGGCCTCAATTCCTTGTATCGGGTTCCGTAGGATTGTTGACAATCGACGCTGCTATGGAAACATCCGGGAGCGGCGGTGTCCAGAGGACGCACGCCGGGCAGTTCTGACACCACAGGCCGTCCCGTCGGGTCGGCCCGTCGACTGAGGAGCGAAACATGTCGGATCGGGAAGTACGGGTCGTCGAACAGGTGAACAAGGCGCTCTTCCTCGGCGGGAAGTGGCGTGAACCCGCCTCGGGTGCCTCCTTCGCCGTCGAGGACCCCTCGACCCGAAAGGTGCTGTGCGAGGTCTCGGACGCGGGCGAGCGGGACGCCATGGAGGCCCTCGACATCGCCGCCAAGGCCCAGCCGGGCTGGCAGCGGACCGCTCCGCGCGAGCGCGGCGAGATCCTGTACCGGGCCTACGCCCTGCTCATGGAGCGCCAGGAGGATCTGGCGACCCTCATGACGTTGGAGATGGGCAAGCCCCTCGCCGAGGCGCGTGGGGAGATCGCCTACGCGGCCGAGTTCTTCCGCTGGTTCTCCGAGGAGGCGGTGCGGATCGAGGGCGGGTTCTCCCTCTCACCGGACGGGAAGTCGCGCTTCCTGATCATGAAGCAGGCGGTCGGGCCCTGCATGCTCATCACCCCGTGGAACTTCCCCATGGCGATGGGGACCCGCAAGATCGGCCCGGCCATCGCCGCGGGTTGCACGATGATCCTCAAGCCGGCCCACCAGACCCCGCTGTCCGCGCTGGCGCTGGCCGGGATCCTCACGGAGGCGGGGCTGCCCGAGGGTGTGCTCAGTGTCCTGCCGACCACGGACCCGGGTGGGATCACCGAGCCGCTGCTCACCGACGGGCGGATCCGCAAGCTCTCCTTCACCGGTTCGACGGCGGTCGGCCGCAGGCTGCTGGAGCAGAGTTCGGGTCAGGTGCTGCGCACCTCCATGGAGCTGGGCGGCAACGCGCCGTTCCTGGTGTTCGACGACGCCGACCTGGACGCCGCGGTGGACGGGGCGATGCTCGCCAAGATGCGCAACATCGGTGAGGCGTGCACGGCCGCGAACCGCATCTACGCCCAGTCGGGTATCGCGGAGGAGTTCTCCCGCAGGCTCAGCGAGCGCATGGGCGCGCTCCGCCTGGGCCGGGGGCTGGAGGACAACGTCGACGTGGGCCCGCTCATCGACGACAAGGCCCGGAAGAAGGTGCAGGACCTGGTCGACGACGCCGTGAACCTCGGCGCGAACGTACTGGTGGGCGGCGGACCGGGCGACGGTCCGGGGCACTTCTACCGGCCGACGGTGTTGGCGAACGTGCCCTTCGCGGCGGAGCTGTCCCGCACCGAGATCTTCGGTCCGGTGGCCCCGGTGATGCCCTTCGAGACGGAGGAGGAGGTGCTGCGGGCCTCCAACGACACCGAGTTCGGGCTGGTCAGCTACGTGTACACCCGTGACCTGAACCGGGCGCTCCGGGTGGCCGAGGCGCTCGAGACCGGCATGGTGGGGTTGAACCAGGGTGTCGTGTCCAACCCGGCGGCCCCGTTCGGCGGGGTGAAGCACTCCGGCCTGGGCCGTGAGGGCGGTCGGGTCGGCATCGACGAGTTCCTGGAGTCGAAGTACGTCGGCATCGGCGGGCTCTAGAGGGCGCGAAGACGGGCCCCGACCGCGACGGACCGTGGTCGGGGCCCGTCGGGTTCGTCGTTCCGGTCAGTCCGAGGTCTCGTCCTCGGCCGTCGCCTCGTCGGCCGTCTCGCCGTTGATCCGGTCGACGGTGTCGAGCATGTGGGTCTCGATCAGGCCGAGTAGACGGTTCTCCTCGCCCTCGACGATCGCGTCCAGGATCCTGCGATGTTCCTCCAGGAGCTCCTCGGGTTCGGGGTAGACGTCCTGCATCACGGTGAGGCACATACGGGTCTCGACCAGCAGTGTTCGCGCCATGCGCTCCAGACGCGAGTTGCCCGAACAGCTCACGAGGGTCTCGTGGAACTCCTGGTCGGCCTCGCTCATCGCGTGGCGGTCCGCGGCCGCGGCGGCCCGGGCCAGCCGGTCCAGGGCCGGGGTGAGGCGGGCCACGGCCTCACCCCTGTTGCCCCGCATGATCAGCTCGCAGGCGGTCCTCTCCACCGCGAGCCGGGCGACGTAGACGTCCCGGACGTCGTCGGGTGTCAGCTCGCGCACGAACAGGCCCCTGTGCCGTTCACTGCGGAGCAGCCCTTCTTGGACCAGGCGTTGCATCGCCTCACGGAGCGGACCCCGGCTCACTCCCAACCGTCCGGCCAGGTCGGCCTCGCCGAGCTGGTCCCCCGGTGAGAGGGAGCCGTACATGATCGCGGCGCGGAGCTGGTCGGCGATCAGCTCGGCGGTGGACCGCCGTGGGACGGGACGAAGTTGGCCGGGGGCCGACATGGGACTTCCCTTCTCGGGACGTGGTCTGAACTCGATCGAGAATACGGGGACGTGCCGGACATCAATGGACGAATCGGCACGGATGGGTCCCCGAGGTCATCGCCGTTCGAAGGCGTCGCGGACCGTGGAGGTTCCGGAGCGGAACAGGTTCCCGGGCCCCGGACGCGACTCGCAGCGGCCGACCAGACGCAGCCCCTCCCAGACGCTGACCTGGTTGGCTGTGAGCACCGTCTTGCCCAGCAGGGCCTCCATCGGGTCGATGAGGTCGGCGCTGTGCAGGGCGGTGTCCGGGACCAGCACGGCGTCGGCGCCCGGGTGGTCGTTGGAGATGACGAAGTCGAGCGCCTCATCGGGGTCGAGCCGCCCCACCTCCGCGGCGGTGACGATGCCGTGGCTGGCCAGGGACAGGACGGTGACGCCGGCCTCGGTGAGGAACCGTTCGAAGCGTCGGGCGACGTCGTCGGGGTAGGTCGCGGCGATCGCGACCCGGGAGAGGCGCAGTTGTCGTAGGGCGTGCACGAAGGCGAAGGAGGTGCTGGAGGCGGGGACGCCGACGACGTCGCGCACCCCCTGGACCTGCCGACGCGCCCCGTCCCAGCCGAAGACGAAGCTTCCGCTGGTGCACGCCCAGATGGCGGAGTCGATCTCCATCGCGGAGAGCTCCTCGGCCCCCTTCGAGAGCACCTCCTCGCTGCCGACGTCCAGTAGGGCGTCGACCCGGTGGGCGTCCTCGCGCATGAGCGTGTGTACAAGGGGCAGTTCGACGTCGTCGATCTGCGAGGCGAAGGTCTGGTAGTCGTCCTCGGCGCTGAAGCCGGGGTAGAGGATTCCGACGCGGGTCATGCTTCTCCTCAAGGTCTGTGGGGCCCACCGGGGCGGCCGGCCGTCGAGGTCGGGACCGCCCCGGTGGGTCGTTGGTCGAACGGTCGGTTCAGCCGACCCCGGTGGGAGCCATGCCGATCAGGCTCTGTCCGTGGGCGACCGCCCGGTGGCCGGCGGCCCGCATGACCGCCCACATGGTGACCTGGTTGGCCGCGATGACGGGTTTGCCCAGCTCGCGTTCCAAGGGCGCGATGATGTCGTAGGTGAGGACGTTGGTGCAGCTGATGAAGACGGCCTGGGCGTCCGGTCGGTCGGCCTCGTGCACCGCGCGGGCGACCTCGGAGTAGGTGACCTTCCAGATGTGGCTGAGCAACCCCAGCCCGACGCTGGAGGTGACCCCGACGCCGTGTTCGGCCAGATAGGCCAGGAGCCGGTCGGTCACGCTGTCCACGTACGGGGTGACCACCGCGATCCGGTCGGTGCCCAGGGTCTCCAGGGCGCTGATCAGCGCCCCCGACGTGGTGACGGCCTCGGGCGCCCCGGCCGTCAGCATGGTGTGGCGCAGCGTGCGCTCCCCGTGGGCTCCGTGGACGAAGCTTCCGGACGCGCAGGCGTAGCCGATGGCCAGGGGCTCGGGCGCCATGAGCTCGCGTACCGCCTTGCCCACCCTCTTGCCCTTGCTGAGCGCGGCGGCCTGGTCGACCGTCACCGGAACGCGCACGTAGGGCAGGCGGGTGATGAAGAGCGAGACGTCGTCGGGCGTCCACCGCCATAGTTCGCGGTCGAGAGCGAAGTCGTAGGGCGCGATGACGCCCACCCCTGCCTGCCAGGGTGTCGTCGTCGACGCCGACAGTTCGACGATCTCGGACGTCTCCGGCTGTACGGGGACGGCCGGGGTCATGGGGTCGAAGCCGCCCGCGGGGTTCGGTCCGTTTCCCTCGGTTCGCATCGGTCACTCACCTCCCGTTGATGTGCTCTGTGGTGATCGTTCGGGTGTGTCGGTCGATTCGTCGGTCTCGTGCCGTCTCGGCGCCACGGGGCCGGTCAGCGTTCCAGCCGTTCGTACAGGAGACGCTCACCGACGCTGCCGGAGCGCCAGACGTCGTTGCAGGCCTCGGCCATGGCGGGCAGGTTCTCCACGACGGTGGCGAACACGTTGCCCGGCACCCAGCCCACGTCGCCGTTGAGCAGCAGGTTGTTACGTCCGTAGAAGAGGGCCAGATCGATCACTCCGGGAAGGTGGCCGATGCCCTTGTCCTCCTTGAAGGAGCGGTCGAGCATGCCGGAGTCGAAGGAGAAGTAGACGATGTCCCCGGGGATGGGTGTGACGGTGGGGTTCTCCTGGCCCGGTTCGGGATCGGCGAACCTCGGGACCATCGTGTAGACCTCGTTGCGCGCGTACTTGGCGTGTTGGACCGCGTCCCCTTGCGGGAGGGCGTTCCATACCGCCTCGCAGGTGCGGGGCGCGTCCTCGTCGAGGAGTTCGGCGACGCAGGAGACCCCGCGTCGGGCGAGCGTGACTGTCATGTACCTGGGCAAGTGGGATCCCTTCGGCGGGGCCTACGTGCTTCCTTTGTGGGACGGTCGGCCCGGGGTCCTGTTCCGGGCCTGCGGGGTCACGGCACTGTTGATTGTCGACAATCTTATGATCAACCCTCCGAATGCGGCAATAGACCCGTCTAGTACGGGTATCCCCAGATCGCCGACCGGGTATGAGGTGGAGCTTTGTCGTACGACAGTCCTTTTGTGGATTGTTGACAATCCTATGCGGGCTCCCTAGCGTTCTCCGTGCAGGGCGAACCCTCACCCCGACGGCACCAGTCCAGAACCCGTCAACCGGAAAGCTCACGCCAGTGAACCGTCCGCCCAGTACCGCCACCGTCTCCGCACCCGAACGGCCCAGGCTCCTCGTCCTCCACGGAGAGGAGACCCCGTCGGGGCTCGAACGTCTCCACGACCACCCCGGACTCGGCGAGGTCGTCCACACCACCGCCGACGGACTCGCAGGAGCGCTCCCCGGAACGGACGCGCTCCTCGTCTGGGACCTGTTCACCGAGGCCCTGTCCGCCGCCTGGCCCAAGGCCGACTCGCTGCGGTGGGTGCACGCGGCCACCACCGGTGTGGACAACCTGATGTTCCCCGGGCTCGTGAACAGCGACGTCGTCGTCACCAACTCGCGCGGTGTCTTCGACGAGCACATCGCCGAATACGTCCTCGGGCTGATCATCTCCTTCGCCAAGGACTTCCCGCGCTCCTGGGAGCTCCAGCGAGAACGGCACTGGCTGCACCGCGAGACCGAACGCGTCACCGGCAAACGGGCCTTGGTCGTCGGCACCGGCCCGATCGGCCGCGCGATCGGCCGCAAGCTCACCGCCATCGGGATGCGGGTCGAGGCCTCGGGCAGCCACGCCCGGGAGGGCGACCCCGACTTCGGCCGTGTGTACGCCTCCCACCTCGACCCGGATCACGGCCCCGGCCTGCGCGAAGCGCTCCCCGAGGCCGACTACGTGGTCGTCGCGGCGCCGCTCACCGACTCCACACGAGGTCTGGTCGACCGGCCCTTCCTCGACCTGATGAAACCCACCGCGCGGCTGATCAACGTGGCCCGCGGCCCCATCGTCGTCCAGTCCGACCTGGTCCGAGCCCTGGAGGCGAACTCGATCGCCGGGGCGGCCCTGGACGTCTTCGAACGGGAACCGCTCAAGGCGATCAATCCACTGTGGGGCCTGCCCGGGTCCGTCGTCTCACCGCACATGTCGGGTGACGTGATCGGTTGGCGCGACGACCTGTGGGAGCTGTTCCTGGACAATCTCGACCGCTACCTGGGCGGGCGGGAACTGCGCAATGCCGTGGACAAGGACCGGGGTTACGTACCCGGCTGACCCCTCGCGTGACTTGGGAGGCTGTAGTGACGATCCGTTCCGACCGAGCCGGGGCCGACGACACCGGCTCGGGCCTCGGTGCGGCCCCGACCGGAACCGAGCCGGGGGCCGCCCACACCGTCCCCAGGGCGCGTTCCGGCGACCGCACACCGGCCGACCTGTCCGCCGAGCAACTGTTGAGCGCCTACTCCACCGGGGAGCTGTCCCCGGTGGAGGCGGTCGCCTCGGTGCTCGCGCGTATCGAGCAGGACGATCCGGCGCTCAACGCGTTCTGCCTGGTCCGCCCGGAGGAGGCCTTGGAGGCCGCCCGCGCCTCCGCCGAACGGTGGCGACGGGGCGAGCCCGCGGGACGGCTCGACGGAGTGCCCACCTCGGTCAAGGACATCCACCTGACCAAGGGGTGGCCGACCCGCAAGGGGTCGAGGGCCTCCTCCGCGGAGGGGCCGTGGGAGGAGGACTCCCCCGTGGTGGCCCGCCTGCGCGAGCAGGGCGCCGTGTTCGTCGGCAAAACCACCACCCCCGAGCTCGCCTGGAAGGGGGTCACGGACAACCCGCTCACCGGTATCACCCGCAATCCGTGGGACCCGTCCACGACCCCGGGAGGGTCGAGCGGAGGTTCGGCCGCCGCCGTCGCCGCCGGCATGGGTCCGCTGGCCACCGGCACCGACGGAGGCGGTTCCATCCGGATCCCGGCGAGCTTCAGCGGGATCTGCGGCATCAAGCCCACCTGGGGGCTGGTCCCGCACTACCCGGCCAGCCCGTTCGGTTCGCTGGCGCACACCGGGCCGATGACGCGGACCGTCGGCGACCTGGCGCTCATGCTCGACGTGATCTCCGGCTTCGACTCCCGGGACTGGATGGCCATGCCCACCCCGCCCCCGGGGCTGGCCGAAGCGGGGCGCGGCGAGGACCCGAGGGCGCTGGTCCAGGGTATGCGGATCGCCTACAGCCCGACCCTGGGCGGCCAGTACGTGGACCCGGAGGTGGCCCGGGTGGTCGCCGACGCGGTGCGCGTGTTCGAGGAGCTGGGCGCCGAGGTGGAGGAGGTCGACCCGGGGCTGCCGGACTCCAGGCACGAGTTCCACGTGCTCTGGTACACGGGGGCCGCGAAGGCCACGGAGGCGCTCACCGACGCCCAGCGCGAACTCCAGGATCCGGGGCTGCGGGAGATCATCGAGGAGGGTCTGACCTACTCGGCTCAGGACTATCTGACGGCGATGGCGTTGAGGATGGCCATGGGCGCCCGGATGGGGCGCTTCCACGAGACCTACGACCTGCTGCTGACGCCGAGCATGCCGATCGTGGCCTTCGAGGCGGGCCTGGAGTCGCCTCCGGGGTCGGACGACCGCAGGTGGACGTCCTGGGCCGGGTTCAGTTACCCGTTCAACATGACGCAGCAGCCGGCCGCGAGCGTTCCCTGCGGGTTCGGCGGCTCGGGACTGCCGATCGGACTCCAGGTGGTGGGTCCCCGCCACTCGGACGCCCGGGTGTTGCGCGCCTGCCGCGCCTTCGAGCTGGCCCGCCCGTGGGCCGGCCTCAGGCCCTGATCCTCACCGCCGCCGCCCGTCCCGGATCCGCTCCGGGGCGGGCGTTTTCGCGACCGGATGCGGTCGGCCGGGCCGAGGGGCGATAGGTTGACTTCGGCACCGCGGCCACCACGTCCGAACCGTGGGTGAACAGGGGCTTTGAACGGTCGCTATGCACTTTGTCCTGAAATAGGACTTTTGGCAGGTCACTTCGATGCCCTAAGACCCCCGCTGGACCTCGTCCACGTATTAACGTCTTTCTCGGAGTGATGTCGCGAGCCTCAGGAGACGGGAAGAGGGAGAACCGATGGCGGGCGGTGGGACCGAAAGGCCTCAGAAGCGGATCAGGGTCTTCCTCGTCGACGACCACGAGGTCGTTCGACGCGGTGTCGCCTCGCTCTTGGAGACCGAGGACGATATGACCGTGGTCGGCGAGGCGGGGACCGCCGAGCAGGCCCTGTCGCGCATCCCCGTCGTCCTGCCCGACGTCGCCGTGCTCGACGTCCGCCTCCCCGGCGGCTCCGGGGTCCAGGTGTGTCGTGAGATCCGCTCCGACCACCCCGAGATCGCCTGCCTCATGCTCACCTCATTCGCCGACGAGGACGCCCTCTACGACGCCGTCATGGCCGGTGCCGCCGGCTACGTGCTCAAGCAGATCCACGGCGCCGATCTGGTGGGCGCGGTGCGCACCGTCGCCTCCGGTGGCTCGCTGCTGGACTCCGGGAGCACCGGAGCGATGCTGGAGCGCCTGCGCGGCGCCCAGGCCGAGCCCGACCCGCTGGCCGAACTCACCCCGCAGGAGCGTCAGATCCTCGACCTCATCGGCGAGGGCATGACCAACCGGCAGATCGGCGAACGCCTCTACCTCGCCGAGAAGACCGTGAAGAACTACGTCTCGGCCCTACTGGCCAAGCTGGACCTCAAGCGCCGTACCCAGGCCGCGGTCCTGGTCGCCGAGCTGCGCGGCCGCCGCTACTGACGGTCCGCCCCTCGCCCCTTCCACGCGAGGGCCTTCGCGCACACGCCGGAAAACCCCTTGAAGTCGGCCCCGGAGCCTCGTAGGTTGCCCGGGACCGTTCATCGTGAAGACAGGGGAAGTACCCGCGTGACCCCGCCTGCCCTTTGACCTGACACCTTTCGCTCAACGTGAGGCCGACCATGCCGTCGGCTCCGCCGGGCTGCCTTCGAGCGCCCGGTAGTACAGCGTTCGAGGCCGCGCGTAATCGGCCTCGTGTCAGGTTCGAGAGCACTCATGTCTTCACAACCTCATACCGTGCCGTCCTGGACCGTCCGTCGGACCGGGCTGCCCCTGCTGTCGCTGCGGTGCGTGGACTGCCGATCGGAATCGGCCACCACCGGCGAGGGCAGGTTCCGCGTCAACGCCAACGGCGGACGACTGGACGTGTGGCTGCTGGTCCGCTGCGTGGGCTGCGACCGCACGAACAAGCTGACCGTGCACGAGCGCGCGGCGGTGGGTTCCTTCGACCCGGCCGTGCTGGACGGATACCACGCCAACGACCTGGACCTCGTGACGTCCCGGCTGTTGGATCCGGCTCTGGCACGGCGCCACCACTTCACACTGGACTGGCGTGACGCCTGGCGGCTGGACGCCCCGACGGTGCCGATCGACCATGCGTGGCCGATCGGGTCGAAGGTCGTCTTCGACGCTCCGGTGCCGCTGCGTCCCGATCGGCTCCTCGCCCGAGGTCTGGGCCTGAGCCGGAGCGAGGTGGCGCGCCGGATCAAGGCCGACGTCTCACTGCGCCGTCCGAGGAACACCGATTTCGCGTTCACACTGATGCCCGTCTGAGGACGGGACCCGTCCCGCCCGGGGAGGCCCGTCGACACGGGTCGCCCCGGGCGGGGCCCTCCGGAGCGGAGGGGCCTCCCCTCCCCCCGCGCGCGACCACTCTCTCGTCACCCTTCTCTTGCCCGAACCTCGACCGGGTATTGTGGGTATTACCCACATGGGGATTCAGGGAAGGAGTGGCACGATGGAACTGGTCAAGAGAGGCAGCCGAGGGCGTATCACCCTGGGAGAAAAAATCCTCACCAGCGAGTACTACGAAGTGGAGATGGCCGAGGACGGCACCGTCATCCTTCACCCGGTCAACGTCACCCGGGCCAACGCCCAGGTGTTCGAGGAGAGCAGCGGGAGCATGACGACCTCCGTCACCAGGGAAGACGTCACAGACGCCATATCCGAGATAAGGGAGGGCCGTTGATCGTCGTCGACACCTCGGCCCTCATCAACGCGCTCACCTCTCAGGGAGAGATCGGCAAGGTCGCCCGCGATCGACTCGGCTCCGAAGAATTGACCGCGCCCGCCCTCATCGACTGGGAGGTCTCCTCGGTCCTGCTCTCTCTGTCGAAGCCCTCACGAGGTCGGGCCGCCGGACTACCTCGGCATGACCGCGACCTGGCCATGAACGCCTTCGAACGTTTGACCATCGTTCGTTACGGTCTCCACCCCTTGTGGCCTCGAATGCGAGAGTTGGCGAACAACCTCTCCGGTTACGACGCCGCGTACGTCGCCTTGGCCGAACAACTGGACGTACCTCTCGTCACCGCGGACCGGCGCATCGAACGCGGAGCACGAACCACTGCCACCATCGAGGTCCTCTGACGACGCATGAACCCCCGGGCGGGGCCCTCCGGAGCGGAGGGGCCTCCCCTCCCCCCCCGCGCGCGACCTGGGAACATGAAGATCTCCTCATCTTCGTTTCATGAGGACTTCGTGTGGATCGGGCAGGCTCGGCGAATATGAGATCACCTTTGATGCCACTGGTCACAGGGGCGTTGACGGTCGTCCTCGTGGCCTCCGCGGCTCTGGTCTGGGTGCTGTTCCTGCGCGCTCCGGAGTCGACACCCGTCTCCGAGGTGGTGATCGGGACCTCGCCCGAGGACGCGTCGCCCGACCCCACGGACGAGGGCGTGGTGTCGCCTCCCTCGACCGTCACCGGCGAGGAGGAGCCCGCGGCGAGCGAACGACCGTCGGAGCCCGCGGAGACGGAACCTCCCCCATCGCCGACCGGTTTCCCCGTCGACTGCCTCGACGGCGCCTCCGGCCACGAGAACTGGGGAGAGGACCAATGGGAGAGCTGGTGGGACGCCTGCCTGGAAGCACGGTTCGAGGACGACGATGACGACTGACCCCGACGAATCCCCCGACTCCACCACCGTGCGGATACCCCCCGGAGGCAGACCCGGGGGCGGGTCCGGCGCGACCTCGCTCTTCCCGACGATGGTCATCCGCGGACCTCAGCCCGAACTCCCCCAACGGCGGCGGATCCCCGCTCGCCTGCTCATCATGGCGTGGCTGGTCCTGCTGATGACCGCCGTCCTGGTCCTGGTCAACGTCGTGACCTGGAGCGCCCTGACCACCCGAGGCGAGGAACGGGTCGACCGGGCGTTGAGCCAGGAGACCGCGGAGTTCGAGGAGTTCGCCTCGATCGGGGTCGACCCCCGCACCGGCGAGCCCTTCACCGACGTCTCCTCGCTCATCCGGGTCTACCTGGAGCGTCAGTACCCGGACGACGCCGAGATCCTCTTCGGCTGGGTCGACGAGAGCACGGGCGAGTCCTCACGGCAGCGCGGCGGCGCACCCGGCGGCGAGGCCCCG
This sequence comes from Nocardiopsis alba, assembly GCF_000710955.1. NCBI lineage: Bacteria > Bacillati > Actinomycetota > Actinomycetes > Streptosporangiales > Nocardiopsidaceae > Nocardiopsis > Nocardiopsis alba. The sequence goes on along the minus strand of NZ_BAZE01000011.1, from coordinate 182,909 downwards.
CCCGCCGACTCCGGGCGGCTCCGGCACGGCCAGGAGCCTCCGCACGACCTGTCGGCCGACCCCGAGGCGGTCGGGGAGATCCTGGACTCCCCCGACGCCCGCGGCTCCCTGGACACCCCGGCGGGCCCGGTCCGCTGGGAGAAGGTGCGCGTGCTACCGCCGGACGGGCGGGACGGCCCGGCCGGATGGTTCGTGATCGGCTACTTCACCGCCGAGGAACAGGACACCATCGGTTCCACGATGGGCACGATCGCCCTGGTGAGCGGGCTCGGCCTGCTCGCGGCGGCCACCGCGGCATGGTGGGTGGCCGGGCGCATCCTCGCCCCGGTGCGGCTGGTCCGCCAGACCGCCGCGGCCATCGGCGAGGAGGATCTGACCCAGCGCATCGAGGTGTCCGGGCGGGACGACATCGCGGCCCTGGCCGAGCAGTTCAACAGCATGCTGGACCGGCTGGAGGGCGCGTTCACCGCCCAACGTCGGTTCGTCGACGACGCCGGACACGAACTGCGCACCCCCATCACGATCGTGCGCGGCCACCTGGAGCTCATGGGCGACGATCCGGAGGAGCGTCGTGAGGTGGTCCGGCTGGTCACCGACGAGCTGGACCGGATGGGCCGTATCGTCGAGGACCTGTTGCTGTTGGCCAAGGCGCAGCAGCCCGACTTCGTCCGCCCCGAACCCGTCTCCCTGGCCGAGCTGACCAGCGACATCGACGCCAAGGTCCGTCCTCTGGGAGACCGGTCGTGGCGGCTGGAGGCGATCGCCGACGGCACCGCGAGGCTGGACCCGCAGCGCGTCACCCAGGCGATGGTGCAGTTGGCGGCCAACGCGGTCCGCTACTCTCCCGCCGGTTCGACCGTCCGGATCGGTTCGGCCCTGGTCGGTTCGGACGTGCGTCTGTGGGTGTCCGACCAGGGGTCGGGGATCCCCGCCGAGGACCATGGTCGCGTGTTCGAGCGCTTCTCCCGGGGCCGCCGCACGGAACGCGGCGAAGGGGGCGCCGGGCTGGGGCTGGCGATCGTACGGGCCATCGCCGAGGCCCACCACGGCCGGGTCGATCTGCGTTCGGCCCCCGGTCAGGGGTCCACGTTCACTCTGGTCCTGCCGGTCGATCGGCCCGCGGGAGGAAGCATCGGAAGGGAACAGGCTTGAGTCGCGTACTCATCGTCGAGGACGAGGAACGGATCGCCTCGTTCGTCCGCAAGGGGCTGACCGCCAACGGGTTCACCACCACCGTGGTGGGGACCGGGGCCGACGCGGTCGACTACGCCGTCACCGGCGGCTTCGACCTGATGTTGTTGGACCTGGGGCTGCCGGACACCGATGGTTTCGACGTCCTGCGTCGGCTCCGGGCCATGGGGGTGGATCTGCCCGTGGTGATCCTGACCGCCCGGGACGGGGTGCGCGACACCGTGACCGGGTTGGAGATCGGGGCGGACGACTACGTCACCAAACCGTTCCGCTTCGAGGAGCTGCTGGCGCGGGTCCGGCTGCGGATGCGCAACGAGCGCACGGCCGACCTGACGGTACTGCGCGTCGGAGACCTGTCACTGGACCTGAGGACCCGTCGGGTGTCGGTGGAGGAGGCCACGGTGGACCTGACCGCGCGCGAGTTCGCTCTGTTGGAACTGCTCATGCGCCATCCGGGGCAGGTGATGACCCGACAGCAGATGTTGTCGCACGTGTGGGGCTACGACTACGACCCCGGTTCCAACGTGGTGGACGTGTTCGTGCGCGCCCTGCGTCGCAAGGTGGGCGCGGAGCGGATCGTGACGGTGCGGGGCATGGGGTACCGGCTGACCGGCTGATCCGCGGGTGCCGGAGCGCTTCGAGGGTTCGTTCCGGGGTCGTGCGGCGTTCATGAGGATTTCCTCATCCGAGGCTCATGGACGTCTCACGACCGCCCCACAGGATGATGGCCATGATCTGGTTCGCTCTCGCGGTCGACCTGGCCGCCATCACCGTGTTGTCCTACGTCCTCTACTTCCGTCGGCACGGCCGTCGTGATCTGGTGCTGGCCTACGTGGCCCTCAACGTCGGCATCTTCGCCGTGGTCGCGATGATGGCCCGCCAGGAGGTGGGGCTCGCGGTCGGGTTCGGCCTGTTCGGTGTCCTGTCGATCCTGCGGCTGCGCTCGGATCTGATCAGCCAGGGCGAGATCGGCTACTACTTCGTGGCGATCTCCCTGGGCCTGGTGAACGCGATCGCGCCGCCTCTGGTGATGGTCGGTCTGAACGTCCTGCTGCTGGGGGTGCTGTACGTGGCCGGACACCCGAGGCTGTTGCCGCGCACCCAGCGTCGGATCATGACGTTGGACGTCGTGCACGAGGACCCCCTGGCGCTCCGCCAGGATCTGGAGGGTCGCCTTCGCGGCAAGGTCCGGCACGTGGAGGTCACCGAGGTGGACTACGTGCGCGACCTCATGGTGCTGGACGTCCGCTTCCAGGTGCCCCCTCCCGAGTCGGTCCCCCGTACCGGGCAGCGGACCCGCCCCCTCGCGACGCTGTGGGGTGGCCGGTGAGCGTCCGTCCCTCCCCCGCCCCGACGGGGTCCCTCACCGCCGGGAACGACCTCGACCCCTCCCCGCTCGGGCCGATGCCGCCCGGACTGGAGCGGCTACGCCCCCTGTCCCTGGCCGAGACCAACGAACGCGCCTCCCTGGTCACCCGCACCTGCCGCAAGTACCTGGTGCCCGTGAGCTCGATGTCCGACCTCTTCGCGGGGGCCGAGCGCGACTTCGGGGTGCTGGAGATCGGCGGCCGGACCTCCTTCCTGTACTCGTCGACCTACCTGGACACACCGGACCTGAGGACCTTCCACGACCACCGGCAAGGACGCCGACTCCGGTACAAGGTGCGCACCCGCACCTACCTGGACACGGGCACGAGGATGTTCGAGGTGAAGACGAAGGGCGCGCGGGGGATCACCGACAAGGTACGGATCGAGCTGCCGATGGAGACGCCGGAGGATCGGCTCACCCCGCGGACCCGGCGGTTCCTCGATCGGACCCTCGACCGGTGCCGGCTGGGATCCCCGGACACGTTGACCGCGTCGGCGGTGACCGACTACCGCCGGAGCACGGTGGTCTCCCTCTCCGGGCTGGAGCGGGTGACCGTCGACACCGGGCTGGTGGGGTACCGCGGGGATCGCATGGTGCGCATGCGGCCGGACGTGGTGCTGCTGGAGATCAAGACCCGGGGTGGACTGACCCCGACCGAGCGTCGTCTGCACGAACTCGGGTTCCGTGAGGCCCGTTTCAGCAAGTACGCCGCGGCGCTGGCCGCGCTCGAGCCGGGACTGCGCGGCAACCGTTGGCTGCGGGCGATGGGGCTCTGCCTGGACCACCCCGAACCACGTCGCGATCTCCTCGCCGAGAGGCGTGGGGCATAGGAGGAGGTCACGGACGCGCGTGATGTTTCACGTGGAACATCCGCCGCTCTCCGGCTCCTTCTCGAAGAGAGCCGCCGCCTCGTAACCGGTCGAGGCGGCGGCCCCATCGCGTGCCCCTCCCGCTACAAGAGGGCGATCACGACCTCACCATGGTCGCAGTCGCGGTGACGCGGGTCCAGACCACCGACGAAGGTGGAACCGGAAAGTCATACGAACCCGGGATCGGTGAGGGCCCGCGCGACCCGACGCCAGTCCACGTCGCCCAGACCGCCCCACCGGAGGTCCTCCACCACCGCCTTCAGGGTGCGCAGATCCCAGTCGTCGGTGATGGGTATGTGGCCGTCGCGATGGTCGCGCACCAGCTCGGTCACATAGTTCCGCAGGTGGTCGGAGCCCCTGTGGGCGTGCCGACGCGCCTGGGCGTGCCATCGGGCGTCGTGCGGGATCCAGGCCTCGATGACCTCGGTGGGGTCGGGGGTGGCAGGGGGCACTAGGACCGCCCGTTCCCCGCCGATGTTCCGGAACGAACACCGAGTGGGCGTTGACAGTTCCTGCACTTCTGGTTCACTCCGCCGTTCCAGCTTCCGCAGTAGTCGCAGTACATGAGAGCTCCTCCCCGCCTCGTTCGTGCCGAGACTAAGGCCATTCCGGAGTCGGGAGGTGTGGAACGGGACAAGTGACCGCTCTGAGGTGGGTGTTCACAAAGTGCCCTCTGTGACGGCAGGGACTCATGCGAACTTTTCGTGGGCGAGGAGACGATCACCGCCTTCGGCACCGGGCGGGGCGTCGGGTCGAGATCGTGCCCTCCCTGGGCGAAGCGGATGGAGGCGCGCGACGATCCCGCCGCCGGCCGTGAATCACGTCCGACGGGATCGTCGCGCCCCTCCCGTCGAGAGAGCGTCCCTCAGTCGGCCGGCCTCAGGTCGAGCCGCCGCAGAAGCTGGGCGTTGAGCGCCACGATGATCGTCGACAGGCTCATCAGCACCGCGCCGACCGCGGGCGCCAGCACGATCCCGATCGGGGCCAGGACGCCGGCGGCCAACGGCACCGCGACCACGTTGTAGCCGGCCGCCCAGGCCAGGTTCTGGATCATCTTCCGGTAGCCCGCCTCCGAGAGCCGACGGACCGAGAGCACCCCGCGCGGATCGTCTGAGGCCAGCACCACACCGGCGGACTCGATGGCCACGTCGGTGCCCGCGCCGATGGCGATCCCCACGTCCGCTCGGGCCAGCGCCGGAGCGTCGTTGACCCCGTCGCCGACCATGGCGACCCGGTGCCCTCGTTCCTGGAGGTCACGGACGACCGCGTCCTTCTGGTCGGGCAGGACCTGGGCGAAGACCTCGTCCAAGCCGAGCCGCTCGGCCACCGTGTCGGCGACGTTGCGGGCGTCACCGGTCACCATCGCCACCCGGACGCCCTGCGCCTGGAGGTCGCGCGTGGCCGCGGCGGACTCCGGGCGGATCTCGTCGGCCAGCGCCAGAGCGCCGACCACCTCTCCGTCGGAGACCACGTGCAGGACGGTCGCCCCCTGGTCCCGCCAGGTCCGGGCGCCCTCCACCAGCTCGGAGGGCTCGTCGAGCCCCAGGGACTCCAGCAGCGCCGGTCCGCCCACGTAGGCCTCGACCCCGTCCACGGTGGCCCGGACCCCGCGTCCGGTGAGGGAACGGAGGTCGGTGGCGGTCGGCACCGCCCCCCGCTCCTCCGCCGCCCGGACGATCGCCCTGGCCAGCGGATGTTCGGACTCGGACTCCACCGCGCCGGCCAGGGCCAGGACGTCCTCGCTCCGGCGCCCCGTGGCGGCGATCGTCCCCGAGAGCGCCGGCGTGCCCTTGGTCAGGGTCCCGGTCTTGTCGAACAGCACCGTGTCGATCAGACGGGTGCGTTCCAGGGCCAACCGGTCCTTGACCAGGATGCCGTTGCGCGCGGACAGGGTCGTGGAGATCGCGATGACCAGGGGGATCGCCAGACCGAGGGCGTGCGGGCAGGCGATGACCAGCACGGTGACGGTCCGTTCGACGGCCTGGCCGCTCTCGCCGAGCAGCACTCCCCACACGAACGCGGTGATCACGGCGGCGGACAGGGCGAACCAGAACAGCAGCGCCGCGGCCCGGTCGGCCAGGGCCTGGGACCGGGACCTGGAGGCCTGCGCCTCGCTCACCAGGCGTTGGATCCCGGCGAGGGTGGTGTCGTCGCCGACGGCGTCCACCCGGACCCTGATCGAGGAGTCGGTGGCGACGGTGCCCGCCACCACCCGATCCCCTTCGGACCGGGTGACGGTGCGGGACTCACCGGTGATCATCGACTCGTCGACGGCCGCGCTCCCCCGGACCACGTCCCCGTCCGCGGGCACCCGTCCTCCGGAACGGACCAGGACGGTGTCCCCGAGCCGCAGGTCGGAGACGGCGACCTCCTCGATCCGCTCCTGATCGTCGACCCGCTCGGCCCGATCGGGCAGCAGGGCGGCGAGGGCCTCCAGGGCTCCGGAGGCCTGCCCGAGGGCGCGCATCTCCAACCAGTGCCCGAGGAGCATCACCACGATCAGGAGGACGAGCTCCCACCAGAAGTCCAGACGCATGCCGACCACCCCGAGGGTGGCGAGCATGCTGGAGACGAAGGCGACGGTGATCGCCATCGCGACCAGGGTCATCATGCCGGGGCGCCGGTCGCGCAACTCGGCGGGGAGCCCGGACAGGAACGGCCATCCTCCATAGAGGAAGATCACGGTCCCCAGGATCGGGGGGATCCAGGTGAGGGCCTCGGGGACCTCATAGCCGAGCCAGGTGGAGATCATGTGGCTGGTGAACACCACCGGGACGCTCAGCAGCAGGCTCCACCAGAAGCGTCGGCGGAACATCGCGGCGTGGTCGCCGTGCCCCGCGTGGCCGCCATGGTCACCGTGGCCCGCGTCTTCCTCTCCCCCGTGCCCGTGTTCGTCGTGTGCGCCGTGATCCATGTGTGCGCGGGTCCGAGCCTGTCGTCGCGCCGTACTTCGCCCGGCCCTTCCTCCCCACCCATCCAGTACCCGACCGGGGTATCCGTTACGGGGATGTCCGCGAGTTCCGCGTGTCACACACCTCGTCCGGACACGAGAAGGGGCGCCCGTCGATCTTCGACGAGCGCCCCTCTTCGTGCGGTCCGTTCAGGTCTTGAGCTCCGACTCCTTGCCGTACCAGGGCCACCACTGCACGGTGTGCCCGTGCGGGATCATCCGGTCCAGGCGGATCGTGAGCCGCAGCGCGAAACCCCCCGCGATCATCCCCGCCACCAGGTCCGTGAACCAGTGGAAGTGCAGGTAGATCGAGACGGTGGACTGCAACAGGGCGATGCCCACGATGCAGTACCCCAGGCGTTTGATGATGTGCGGCCGGGCCGCCCCGAACCTGATGATCAGGAACAGCACCAGCCCGTAGATGAGGATCGCGTTGGCCCCGTGCCCCGAGGGGAAGGCCACGTTCCCCATCCCGGCGAAGAAGTCGGGGTCGAAGTACTTGGCGTGCCCCCGGTTGAAGAACAGCTTCATCACCGAGACCATCGACATCATCCCGAAGACGCCGCCCGCCCCCAGGATGATGGGCCGCCAGCTTCGATGCCAGTAGGCCAGTTGGAGCGTGGTCACCCCCAGGACCGGAAGCGCCACGTAACGGGAGGCCACGTTGTCGGGCCAGAAGATCAGTGGTTCGCGCAGCGTGTCCCAGTAGGGCCGAGGCAGTTCGTTGAGGAAGTTGTCGACCGGGTGGAGGGGTCCCGCCGCGAGCATCGTCACCACGATGAGGGCCACGAAGAGGATGATCGCGATCCGATCCGAGGCGAGCCCCCAGGCGATCTCGCTCACACTCGGCCACTTCACCGCGCGCACGACGGGCGGCCCCGGAGCGTACTCCTTGGCTCTCACCACGGGGATGGGACCGCTGTAGGGACCGGGCACGGGTCTACTCCGTTCCGGTTCGTGATGCTCGGTCGTCTGTCCGGACCTTGCGTGCCTGGTCCTCGAAGAATGCGTCATGTGCTCAGTGCTGTCTCACACGTCGTGGGCTTGCCTGTGGCACTGCTTCAGGCGTGGGGGACGGGCTAGCCGCGGTTGTCGGGACTGGTTCTGACGTCCTCGGGGTCGACACCGGGTGTCGGTAGGGTGCCGAGGGGACTCTCCCCTCCACCCTGGTTCGACGGCCGAACCTTCCGACCGGTTCGCGTGGTTCGCGACCGGGCGTTCGCAGGTCCGGCTTCCGAGGGACGGAACCGGCAGTCGAGCGGCGCCGCACCGGCACTCGCTCCCACTCCGATTCTGTTCGCGCAGGTCAGGTCGGCCCTCTCGGGCCTGGACCGTGACGTGGACTACACTCCGTACGGCCTTGTCTGGATATCGCCGACAGACGAGCCTACCCGGACACACCCCTCCATTGGTGGTCTCGGGGGCCGAGTGTGACCCTTCTGCCTCGGACTTTGCCCGAGGCATCCCTCCCGGATCCCTCCGCTTCACCGGGGCGCGATCCGTTCGTGAGTGTTTCGTTAGTGGCCCGTGGCCGTTCGTCCAGGCGACCCGTCCGCATGTGGCACTCTTCAAAGAGCTTGTCAGACAAGAGAGTGCGTCGACCCGTGTGCCACTCGCGTACGGGACGGAGAACGGAAGGGCCCTGGATGGTCGACCTCCCGCGGTTGCCGGACGACCCCTCGAAACTGGCCCGAGAACCACTGAGGGAACAGATCCGGCAGGTACTGGTCGAAGGCCTGCTGTCCGGCCGATGGCAGCCCGGCGAGCGCATCGTCGAACGGCGGATCGCCACGGAGCTCAACGTGAGCCAGGCTCCGGTCCGCGAGGCTCTGCGCGAACTGGAGACCCTGCGTCTCATCGAGACGGTGCCGAACAAGGGTGCCAGGGTCAGGGCCTTCGGTGTACAGGACATGGCCGAGATCTACCCCGTTCGCGCGGGCCTCGAGCTCGTCGCCGCGCAGTTGGCCGCTCCTCGCCTGGCCAAGGACCCCTCCGCCCTGGAACACGAGGTGGAGGCGCTCAAGGACGCCACCGCCCGCGGGGACGTCACCGAGCAGATCCGCCACAGTGTGGAGTTCCACCGCGAGATCGTGAAGGCCGCCGACAACAGCGTGCTCCTGCACACGTGGGAGTCGTTGGGCGTGGAGGTGTGGACCGCGCTGTCGGTGCGCTGGCTCGACATGGAGCTGCACGCCAAGGCCGCCGACCACGCACAGATCACACGGGCCTTCCGCGAGGGGGATCCGGCCGTGGGTCAGATGCTCAGCGAGCATGTCCTGAACTACGTCGAGGCGGCCCTCAGAACCCACGGGGGCGGACGCTAGGAGCGGTGGGGCGGACCCCCGTCCCACTCGATCCGCGCTCTGACCTGCCGACACCCCTTCCCTCACCGATCGTCACCACCTGACCCTCCACACAAAAAAACGGGCATCTGACGTAAAGTTGTATTGATCGATCATCGATCAGACCGTAGAGTGTGCGCGACGCACGTCACATCCATGCGCGCGTGCCCCCTGGTGGTACGGGATCGTTCATCCGGCTGGTGAGCGAGACCGGACATGCTTACCGCTCTCCGCAACGGGAAGCAATGCCCTCAAGGGTCGCGGCGCCACAACTGCACACGCGACCCGATTCGCTTCGCGTCCGTCCTCGGTCCCCGCCACGGCCCGAACGGACGCGCCCCGCAACAGCCACAGGTGTCGTCGCCGAATGAGCCCGGCGGCGACACACGCCAGGGCCACGCCTGACAGCGGGCCCGGGCAGGCCTCGCCACCCGTCCCACAGGCCGGAACGCGGGCCTTCTCGCACGTAGAAAGGCACACCATGGCTGACACGGCCAAGCCGAAGGGCGGCAGCGCCCGGGCCTCCGGGTCCAGGCGCCGGAGCCGCAAGGACACCAACGGCCTCGGCAACGAGACGCCGGAGACCCTTCTCGACTACTACCGCCAGATGCTGTTCATCCGGCGCTTCGAGGAGCGCACCGGCCAGGCCTACACGCAGGCCCGCATCGGCGGCTACTGCCACCTCAACCTCGGCGAGGAGGCCACCGTCGTCGGTCTGATGACGGCCCTCCAGGAGCGCGACTACCTGTTCACGAACTACCGTGACCACGGTTACGCCATCGGCAAGGGCATGGACCCCAAGCGGGTCATGGCCGAGCTCTACGGACGCGTCGACGGCGTGTCCAAGGGCTGGGGCGGCTCCATGCACATGTACGACACCGAGACCCGCATGCTCGGTGGCTACGGCATCGTCGGCGGCCAGCTCCCCCTGGCCACGGGCGCGGCCCTGGCCGTCACCTACCGCGGTGGCGACGAGGTCGTCATGTGCCAGATGGGCGACGGCACCACCAACATCGGCGCCTGGCACGAGTCCCTCAACATCGCCAAGCTGTGGAACCTGCCGATCGTCTTCGTGGTGATCAACAACTTCACCGGCATGGGCACCACCGTGGAGATGTCCTCCGCCGAGCCCGACCTGTACAAGCGCGGCTCCGCCTACCGCATCGAGGGCGAGCGCGTCGACGGCCGTGACGTCCTGGCCGTCCGCGACACCGCCTCCCGCCTGATCGAGCGCGCCCGCGAGGAGCAGACCCCCTTCATCCTGGAGGCCTGGAGCTACCGGAAGAAGGGCCACTCGGTCGTCGACCCGGCCAAGTACCGCACCGACGAGCAGCGCGAGCTGGCCTCGGCCGACGAGAACGACCCGGTCCTGACCTTCGGCGACCAGCTCGCCAAGGCCGGCATCCTCACGGACGAGCTCCGCGAGGAGATCGCCGCCTCCGTCAAGGCCGAGGTGGCCGCGGCCGCCGACTTCGCGGAGAACAGCGCGAAGCCGGACCCGTCCACGCTCTTCGACTACACATACGCCACCCCGGTCCCCAACGAGTCGCGGCGCATGCCCGCCGACCCGGTGTTCGCGGAGTAGGGAAGGAACCAGTCACATGTCCGTGATCACATACCGCCAGGCTCTGCGGGACACCCTGCGCGCCGAGATGGTGCGCGACGAGAACGTCCTCGTCATCGGCGAGGAGATCGGAGTCTTCGAGGGCTCCTACAAGATCACCGAGGGACTCCTCAAGGAGTTCGGGCCCCGCCGCGTCAAGGACACCCCGATCGCCGAGGAGGGCTTCGTCGGCGCCGCCATCGGTGCCGCGATGCTGGGCCTTCGCCCGGTCGTCGAGCTGATGACGATCAACTTCTCGCTGATCGCCATCGACCAGATCATCAACCACGCCGCCAAGATCTACGGCATGTTCGGTGGTCAGACCAGCGTTCCCCTGGTCATCCGGACCCCCGGCGGCGGTGGCCAGCAGCTCGGCGCGACGCACTCGCAGAACATCGAGCTGTTCTACTCCTTCATCCCCGGTCTCAAGGTGATGGCTCCCAGCACCCCGGCCGAGGCCTCCTCCATGCTGCGCGCGGCCATCCGCGACGACGACCCGGTCCTGTTCCTGGAGAACCTGGGTCTGTACAACTCCAAGGGCGAGGTCCCCGACGACTACGCCGAGCCGAAGAACGACAACGTCGCGACCATCGGCCGCGCCGCCGTCACCCGCGAGGGCAGCGACATCACGCTGATCGGCTACTCCCGGATGGCCATGGTCGCCGGCCAGGTCGCCGAGAAGCTGGCCGACGAGGGCATCAGCGTCGAGGTCGTCGACCTGCGCAGCCTGCGCCCGCTCGACCGCCAAACCTTCGTGGACTCGGTCAAGAAGACCGGCGCCGCGGTGATCTGCGAGGACGACTGGCTCACCTACGGCATCGGCGCGGAGATCGCCGCCTCCATCCAGGAGGGGGCCTTCGACTACCTCGACGCCCCGGTCCGCCGGGTGGCCATGGCGGAGGTTCCCATGCCCTACGCCAAGCCGCTGGAGACCGCGGCCCTGCCGTCGGTCGAGTCGATCACCACCGCGATCAAGGAGACCCTGAGCGCCGTCGGCAAACGGGTCGGGTAGAGGAGTTTCAATGAGCGAGATCCACATGCCGCGCCTCTCCGACACCATGGAGGAGGGCGTCATCTCCACCTGGGTCAAGAAGGTGGGGGACAAGGTCGCGGCCGGTGACGTGCTGGTCGAGATCGAGACCGACAAGGCCGTCATGGAGTTCGAGGCCTACGAGGACGGCTACCTCGTCAAGCAGAACGTCTCCGAGGGCGACACCGTACCGATCGGCGAGGTCATCGGCCTCATCGCCGACTCCCCGGACGCCGTGCCCGAGGAGAGCCCCGCCCCGGCCGCCCCCGCGGCCGAGGAGAAGGCCGAGGAGCCCGCCGCCGAGGAGAAGCCCGCCCCCGCCGCTCCGGCCGAGACCGCCCCCGCGGCCTCGTCGGACGAGGCTCCGGCGGACCGTCCCCGTACCTCCCCGCTGGCCCGCCGGCTGGCCAAGGAGTACGGCCTGGACATCACCAAGATCAAGGGCTCCGGACCCAAGGGTCGGATCGTCCGCGCCGACATCGAGGCCGCCGCCAAGGACGGCTCCGCCGAGCACGCCGCCCCGGCCCCCGAGCCGGCCGCGGCGAAGTCCGCTCCGGCCCCGGCCGCTCAGGCCTTCGACGATGGTCGCGACTCCGAAGAGCTCAAGATCAACAACGTGCGCAAGGTGATCGCGCGCCGTCTGACCGAGAGCAAGCAGACGGTCCCGCACTTCTACCTGCGCCGGACGATCGACGCCGAGGCCCTCAAGGCCTTCCGAGGTCAGATCAACGAGCAGCTGTCCAGTACCGGCGTCAAGATCAGCTTCAACGACCTGATCGTGAAGGCCTGTGCCACCGCGCTCAAGCTGCACCCGGCCGTCAACACCTCCTGGGTCGACGAGAAGCTGCTCCAGCACCACCGGGTCAACGTCGGTGTCGCGGTCGCCGTGGACGCCGGCCTGGTCGTTCCGGTGCTGCACGACACCGACAAGGCCACGCTGTCGGAGATCTCCACCCGCACGCGTGAGCTGGCCGGCAAGGCCCGCGACAACAAGCTCAAGCCGCAGGAGATGAGCGGCGGCACGTTCAGCGTGTCCAACCTGGGCATGTTCGGCGTGGACAGCTTCTCCGCGGTGATCAACCCGCCGGAGGCCGCCATCCTCGCGGTCGGCGCCATGCGCCAGGAGCCCGTGGTCGTCGACGGTGAGGTGCGGGTGCGCAACCGCATCTCGCTGGAGCTGTCCGTGGACCACCGCGCGGTCGACGGTGCCGTCGGCGCCGCCTTCCTCAAGGACCTCGCCGAGATCCTCGAAGAGCCGATGCGCATCATCCTGTAGGGATGTCGTGACGTCGTAGCACGTCGCGGCGTTCGGACGCCCCGGCCGGAACCTTCCGGTCGGGGCGTCCGTCGTCATGTCGGGCCCGCTCCCCGATTCCTCAAGGCGTTCTCGTCCCCTGCCCCTGGCAGGATCTTCTCGTCACCGAAAGGAACGGACACCCATGACGAACACCCTCTGGCCGGCCGACCGGGTCGCCGAACTCGCCGTCCTCCTCCGAGGGTTCCGCCCGGGCAAGTGGACCGAGGCGGACCTGTCCCAGGGGGCGGTCGCCCAAGGCTGGGAGTGGAGCGCGGGAGAGCTCGGACCGATCCTGCACACGGGCCGACCGTTCGGCGAGGGGCAGCTGCTGCCCGTCGAAGACCACATGGACATCCACGTGACCACCGAGGAGTACACGGGGCTGCACTTCCCGCTGGGACGGGTCGAGGGCGGTGTCCGGGAGCAGGTCGAGGCCTTCCGAGAGACGGGTCGTGTCCTCCGCGAGCGGCTCGGCGAACCGAACGTCATCGGCTCGGACGATCCCGACGATCCTCTGCACGGTTCGGCCCCGGAGTGGGGCGCGCCCTTCCTGCGCTGGAGGGATCGGGCCAACAGCCTGGAGCTGCGGGTCTCCGGAAGGGGAGACCCCGTGCTGTCACTGCTGCCCACCTCTCCCGCCGAGGGCCGGTACCGGTACGACCGCGAACACGGGGCGGGCCTCGTGGGCGGCTTCCTCGGGGTCTCCCTCACCGGGGACATCGCCGGTATGACCATCGCCGGGATCACCAGGGGAGACGACTGGAAGGGCTACGCGCGCCGGCTGGTCGACGTCCTGCGCACCATGCCCGCCGAGCTGACCGCCCTGGGGTTCGAACGCTCCTTCGGCCTGCACGGTGACATCCCCGGTGAAGGAGGGCCCTGGGTCTTCCAACTGGCGCTCGGGCAAGACGTGGAGCTGGGGCTGGACGAGGCCGCGGCCGACATCATGAAGCGCTCCCCCGAGATGCCCGATCCCGAGGAGCTGGGCTGGACCGAGGCCACCGAGGCGCGGCACCTCCAGGAGGAGATCGCCTACCTCGCGCCGAGCTACCGGTACGACGAGGTCAACGCGGTGCGGCTGGCCATGCTGGTCCTGGAGACCGCCGAGGCTCTGGGCATCGCCTCTCCGGAGGGCCTGTCGCTGACCGACAACGGCGGTCGTATCCCCAACCCCGGCGGAGACGGCCCGCACACGGACTACCGGATCAGCGACTACGGCCTCGCCGTCACCGAGAACCCCTGACCGGAACCGGAAGGACCACCATGGTCCGCGCTCGGAGGTGCGTCCCTCCCCCGCGTCCGTGGGCCGATCCCTCCACCGGCCACCACCGCCCCGGCCGCCGATAGCGGCCGGGGCGTGGCCGTTCGGCGGCCGCCCTCGTGGGTCCGCGGGTCAACCGGCGAAGCGCGGACGCCGTACGGGAACCACGCCCGCGTCCCGCAGTTCCATCTCGGCCTCCTGCCTCGTGATACCGCGCAACGTGGCGATGGCCTGTACCGACAGGACGCCTTCGGCGTAGGCGTTGACGGCCCGGCCGAGGAGTCGTTGCGGTGCCCGGCGCCGGGCGGACTCTTCCCGCAGGGCACGGTATTGATCGCTCCACCCGAACCGCGTCGCCAACTGCGGCGTGGTGGGCGACAGCCACGCCCGTTTGGTGGCGTCGTCGATGTAGCCGGCCTGGCACAACGCGATCGCGGCGATCGGCGGTGCGACCAGGAAGCGCTGGACGACCTCGGAGAGTTCGGAGAGTTCGGCCTTGGCCGGTGATCCTCGTTCACCGAGGAACTCGCGCAGGCCGTCGAGGGGGACGAGCAGATGCCGTGCGAAGGCGTCGGCCCGGCTCTCCTCGAAAGGGGGGTGACCCCAGGCGCCCGCCGGACCGCCCATCGCGTCCCCGAACAGGACATGGCCCAGTTCGTGGGCGAGTGTCTTGCGTTGCCGCATGGGGCGACGAGTGGACGCGACACCGATGAACATGACGTCTCGTTGCCGGTCCCGCACCATCATGCCGTGATGGTCCTGGTCCGCTTCGAGCGCGGCCACGTTGATCCCCGTGGCCCGCTCGATGATCGCGATGAGGTCGCCCAAGGGCTGCACACCGAGATTCCGTTCCTCCCGGAACCGTTCGGCCGCGGTGCGGCCTTCGACTTCTGCGCTCACGTTTCGACCGTCCGGTTTCAGGTTGTGGCGGAGACGGCCTGGTCGTCCAGGTAGGCGTCCAGTTCCAGGAAGTCCAGCAGTGTCTGGCGCATGCCGCTCATCGCGGAACCGGTGGTGAGGAGGGGCACGCACTGAACCCGCTCGGCCACCGTCCCGACCCCGGTGAGCTGGGCGACCGTACACCCGGTCTCCCAGGCGATCGCCGCGATCTCGGCCGTCTTCGCCTCCCGATTCCCGGAGATGATCCGCGACAGGGTGGACTGTGAGATGCCCGTGGCATCGGCGAGAGCACGCTGGCTCAGACCCGCCGCCGCCCGGGCTCGCTCGATCCGTGCACCGATATCCGTCAACGACATTGCCACCGACCTACCAATGTGAATCATTACCAACGGCCATCAGATCAGTAGAGGAATCACGAATTTCCCGATTCCGGAAAAGAGCGGAATCAACCGGAGACCGTGTCATGCGCGTCGCCCTCACGAAAACGTTCGATCTGCTCGACGTGCGAGGCCCGGAACTCGGGAGCGTCGATTCCCAGACCCGGCCGGGGTGCCAGGGCCAGCACACCGACCTTGCCGCTGTGCTCGTTCTGGTGCACCCGACGAGCGGCCAGTCCCACGTCGTCCAATCCGTACACCGCGGAAAGGGTCGGGTGGATCACGCCCTTGGCGATGAGTCGGTTGGCCTCCCACGCCTCGCGGTAGTTCGCGAAGTGCGTACCGACGATCCGCTTCAACCCCATCCACAGATAACGGTTGTCGTACTGGTGCTGATAACCGGAGGTGGACGCGCAGGTGACGATGGTGCCGCCGCGCCGCGCCACGTACACGCTGGCGCCCATCGTCTCCCGCCCCGGGTGCTCGAACACCACATCGGGGTCGTCGCCGCCGGTCAGGTCGCGGATCCGGGCACCGAAACGCTTCCATTCCTTGGGGTCCGGTGTGTCCGGGTCGCTCCAGAACCGGTAGCCCTCGGCCGCCCGGTCGATGATCAGCTCCG
This sequence comes from Nocardiopsis alba, assembly GCF_000710955.1. NCBI lineage: Bacteria > Bacillati > Actinomycetota > Actinomycetes > Streptosporangiales > Nocardiopsidaceae > Nocardiopsis > Nocardiopsis alba. The sequence goes on along the minus strand of NZ_BAZE01000011.1, from coordinate 167,098 downwards.
CGCCCTGGGACCGCACCAGGTCGGCCTTGGCCCGGCTGGAGACGACGCACACTGGGGTGGCCCCGGCGCGCAGCGCCAACTGGGTGGCGTACGAGCCGAGTCCACCCGCGGCCCCCCAGATGAGGACCACGTCTCCGAGCTTCACACGCGCCCCGTTGCGGGAGATGAGCTGACGATAGGCGGTCGAGTGCACCAGCCCTGAGACCGCCGACTCCTCCCAGGTCAGGTGGGCGGGCTTGGGCATCAACTGGTTCGCTTTGACCAGGCTGAGCTGAGCGAGCCCACCGTAGTTGGTCTCGTATCCCCAGATGCGCTGCTCAGGGTCGAGCATGCTGTCGTCATGACCGTCCGCTTCGGACAGTTCGACCGACAGGCAGTGCGCGACCACCTTGTCACCGGGCTTCCATCGCCGTACGCCCGCTCCGACCCTCAACACGACACCGGACATGTCCGAACCGAGCACGTGGAACGGCTGGTCGTGGATCCCCGCGGAGGGGACCTGACTCGCGTACCGCCGGAGGAAGCCGAACGTGGGAACCGGTTCGAAGATCGAACTCCAGACGGTGTTGTAGTTGATGCTGCTCGCCATGACCGCGACGAGTACCTCCCCCACACCGGGCTCGGGTGTGGGCACTTCGCGGAGGGTCAGCGACTTGGCCGGGTCCCGGCTCTGCGACGGCAGACCGGAGAACATCTCCGTGTCCTCCCGTAGAACGACCGCCCCCTTGTAGCTCTCCGGGACGCCCATGCCGGCGACCGTGTCGGCGTCGATGTCACCTGAGGCAAGATAATCCGCGATTTCCCGCATTCGACCTGTCCCTTTCACGATTTCCGGCATTGGGGGCGTTCTCCTTTGTTCTCCGAGCCACGAGGGTCCGCGACCCGGGGTCAGGGAACGGCGGTGTCGATCCTTTCGAGCAGTTCGGTCTCCTCCACCGAGGTCAGACCGGCCTGCCGTTCACGATCGAGCCCGGCCTCCTTTTCGTACGCCAGGGTCGCTTCGGCGGTTTCGGCGAGAGGACGGACGGACAGCCCCGCCTCCAGGGCGGGGGCGGTGTCCCGGTCGACCACTCCGTGATGGCTCTCGGGGAGCCAGAGCGGCAGCGAGTGCGGCCCCTGCCAGGGCATCACGCCCGCTTCGAAGAGCCGGTCCGGTGACACCGGAACCCGTTCCAGGTCGGAGGCGCCGACCGCGTCCGCTATCCCCTCCAGCACCGACCCCAGCGTCGTCCGCGGACCGGACGCGTCGAAGGTTCCGGTGAGTCCGCGCTCTCCGGAGAGCACGATCCACTCCGCGAGGTCGCGCACGTCGATCAGTTGGCACGGCTGGTCGGGTGCGTCGGGAACCAGCGCCCGCCCGCCGCGGGAGAACCGGGCCGGCCAGTACCCGAACCGGTCGTACGGGTCGCCGGGGCCGCAGACGAGACCGGGCCGCACCACCAGGGCGCGGTCGCCGACCGTCTCGACGACCGCCTTCTCGGAGGCGACCTTGATGGACCCGTAGGCGCCGAAGTCCTCGGGGCCCTCCGGGTCCGCGTAACGCGGTTCCAACAGGGGGTCGTCCACACCGCCGCCACGACGGGACAGGTCGGAGTACACGTTCATCGTGGAGACGAACGTCCAGTGCCCGGCCGTATCCGCGAACTCGGCGAGGGCCTCGCGCACCCACCGGTAGGAGATGATCGCCGTATCGACCACGGCGTCGAACCTCTCGCCGCGCAGCGGAGCCAGTCCGTCCTCGTCGTCACGATCCACTCTCACCAGTCGGGCGCCCTCGGGGACGGGCCCGGACCGACCTCTCGCCGCGCAGACCACCTCGTGTCCGCGGGCCACCGCGGCGGCCGCCACCTCTCGGGACAGGAACTGAGTACCGCCCAGTACCAACCAACGACTCATTTCGTCACTCCTAACCACGTCGGATCACGGCGCGAACACTGATGATCAGCCCCAGCAGGCACCACACGATGAGCACCACCAGGCCCTGGCCGCTGGGCTCGAACCTGTCCGAGAGCAGACCGGCGCGCAGCAGGTCGGCCGCGGCCTGGAAGGGAAGGACGCTGTGAACGGCCTGGAACCATTCGGGCAGCTGCTCCTTCGGGAAGGTGACGGGCGAGAAGAGCATCACGAAGAACACCATCACCTGGCTGACCAGCTGCGACATCATCGGTGACAGCAACATCGCCGTCGCGTAGCCCACCGAGACGGCCATGATCGTGGCGAGCACGAACGCCCCCACCAGCAGCGGCCAGTCGATCGAGTACTCGATCCCGTAGCGCAGGCGGGCCACCAGCACCGTCACCGGAATGCTGGGCAGGGCGATGACCAGCCAGACCACCAGATCGGCCACCAGCAGCAGCGGACGCGGAACGGGCAGCGCCCGCTGATAGGTCAAGGTGCCGCTGGTCCGGGCACCGGCCACCCCCCACGGGCACAGGACCAACCCGATGACGAGGATCAGGATCGTGGGAGCGCCCGTGGACAGCAGCTCGGCGGTGGGGGCGTCGATATCGGGGACGAGGAGCCCGAACCCGACGACGACCGCTCCCGCGATGGCCGCCTGGACCACGATGAACAACGGCATCATCGCCCCGGTCTGGGCCATCGTCCAGCGCAACAGGGTCCAGACCGTCATCCCCAGGTGGGCGCGCTCGGGGATCGGTGGGAGCGCTTGACCCTCACGGCGCTCGCGCGTGATCGCTTCAGACATGGGCGGACTCCTCGTGGATCGATTCGGCGTCGGCCGTGGCTGCGAGGTAGGCGTCCTCGAGCGTGGTGGGTGTGAGCGTGTATCCCTCGACCCGACCGGAGGCACGGAGCGCGGTCGCCCAGGCGACCGCGGTCGCGGCGTCGGACTCGGCGAGGCTCAACAGCACCCGACGCCCGTTACGGACTCGGCGGACGAACCGGAAGGGCGGTTCCTGGGAGGACGGGTCCTGGGCGTCCAGGGGCAGGGAGAGCTCGAGACGCATTTCGTCTCCCTCGGCTCCGCGCAACTGGCTCGGCGACCCGGAGGCCACCGCTCGACCGCGGTCGAGCACCACCAGCTCGTCCATCACGTGTTCGGCCTCGGCGACGTTGTGCGTGACCAGCAGGACCCCCGCTCCCTCGTCACCGAGCCGGCGGACCATGTTCCACAGCCGCCTGCGGCGGGCCGCGTCCACGTCATTGGTCGGCTCGTCGAGGATGATCAGCGGCACCGGTGCGACCGCGGCCATCGCGAACGCGGTCAGACGGCGCACCCCGCCGGAGATCCCCCCGCCGTCGGGAGTGGCCCGCCGATCGATCCATTCCCGGATGTCCAGCTCATCGGCCATGCGCTCGGCGGCGTCCCGAGAGGCCGAACGGGACATGCCGCGCAGCCGCCCGGCGATCACGATCGCCTCCTTGGGCGTCAATCCGTCCAGTGGCGCCTGGGCCTGGGCCTGAAGAGCCACACAGCGACGCGCCGTACCGGGGTCGGCGACGGCGTCGACCCCCACCACCCGGATGGACCCGCCGTGGGGTCGGAGCAGCCCTACGACCTGGGAGACCAGGGTGGTCTTGCCGGCACCGTTGTGCCCCAGCAGACCGACCACCTCTCCGGGTCTGACCCGCAGGCCGACCTCGTCGTTCGCCACGACCGAACCGAATCGCCGAGTCAAGCCCTCGATCTCGAGTATCGCGTCACCCACGCGTCACCTCCGTAGCTTCCTCGCGGCTCACAAACCATCAGACTTGAAATACCGCTGGTATCTTCGTAACAACAGTAGGAGCGTACCGATGGAACGTCAAGACTGCTACCGTTGAATGAGAGGTGACCCGAGCGTGACCGGCGGAGGGCGCTCTCCAAGGGGCGTCGGACAGGAGGAGACCCCGTGGCCGGACGAACTTCCATGAGCCCTCGGGCGGCGTGCCGCGCACGGCACGTGATCGCGCCAGATCCACGACGACCCTCCGGGCTTTCAGGATGAGCTCCGAACGGGATTACGCCAAGGGCTACAATAAGAACATGGATCAAAATCGGCTGACGCCCGTTCGAAGGAAACGAAAAACGCGGGCCGAGCAGAAGCAGGAAACCCGCAATGCTCTGATCGAGGCGGGTCTTTTGACCTTCAGCCGTGACGGTTACCATGGCGCTTCATTGGAGGAGATCGCCGATACCGCAGGATTCTCAAAAGGGGCGGTCTACTCGAATTTCGGAGGCAAATCCGAACTCTTTCTCGCGGTCCTGGACTACAATCTCAGCATCTTGCGCGGGGAACAATGGGACCCTCTCTCCCTCGCCGGTTCCGCCGGGGAGGCCCTCCCCGGCCAGATCTTCGACGACCGGGACCAGGCCGAGAAGCTGGTGCGCGGATTCGAGCTCGCGACGCTGGAATTCATCACCACCGCCGCCCGGGACGACGCGCTCGTCCCGGCTCTGCGCACCCGGATCCAGGCTCTGCTCGATGCCTACCAGCGCGTCGTGGTCACCCACCGGGCACCCGACGAGGAGCTCGAGGTCGACGAGATCGCCCGGCTCATGGCCGCTCTCGAGCAGGGTGTGTCCGTCCTCGCCCTCAGCGGCATCTCCTCGATCGACGGTTCTCTGCTGCGCCTGGGGATGCGGCGACTGCTCGGCGACTCGGGCGGCTCCACCGACCGGTCCGATCACACCTCGATCCTGCCCACCGTCGAGCAGGTGCAACGGCTGATCAACGACGGCACGTCGGAGTCGGACACCTCCGATTAGGCCTGATCTCCGGCCGTGCCCGCCGATCGGCGGGCACGGCCGGAGACCCGTACGACGGGCTCCGCGCGTGCGGGTCAGTGCCGTTGGAACTCGAACATGGTGAAGTCCACGTGGACGACGCCCTGTTCGTCGGCGGCGGCGGTGGCGGCGGGCGGAGACCCCATGAGCACCGCGGGGATCCCGATCGACTCACTGCGGTACACCCGGCCCGAGAAACCGGCGTCGGCCGCCAGTGTCCGCAGCCCCGCGGGGTCGCCCAGCGTCTCACTGGTCAACATGTAGATCCGCCCTCCGTCGGCCAGGTGCGGCCTGACCTCCTGGAAGAAGCGCCGGTGCAGCGCGTACCCGGGGTCGAAGACCGACCGCTCCACCTCGGTGGCGTGTCGACGCGATTCCGGCGCCCTGACCAGCGGGGGGTTCGAGCAGACCAGGTCGAACTCGTCGTCCGGGTCCAGTTCGGCGAACAGGTCGCTGGTCAACGCCTCCACCCGGCCGGCCAGACCGTGCCGGGCCGCGTTGCGCCTCGTGTTCTCCGTCGCGGCGGGGACCACGTCCAGGCCCACCACCCGCGTGCAGCCGCTCTTGGCCGCGACCACACAGGTGACGCCGGCGGCACAGCCGACCTCCAGGAACCGGGAGCCCTCGGCGAGTGGCAACCACGAGGTGAACAGGCGTGTCCCCGGATTGGGCTTCCAGACCCCGGGCAGCACGTCCCATCGCATCCCCATCAGGGTCGTGGTCGACCTCGCGCCGTCCGAACCCTCCGTTCGCGACAGCAGCCAATCGCCCACCTCGGCCGCAAGGGCGTTCTCCATGTTCCGTCCCTCCGTCGCCCGCGCTCGAACCATCAGAGAACCTCTCCCCCCGGGCGCGCAGGCGCGCCCACGGCCGTACGCGTCTCCCTCAGCTGCCACGCCAACTGGAGCCTCGACTCCATCAGCGCCACCATCGACTCACGGTGTCGATCCAGGAAGAAGTGCCCGCCCTCGTATTCGTTGACCTCGAGCGAGTGATCTGTGTAGTGCTCCCACTGATCGGGGGTCACCGTGTCGCCGCGCCCCAGCATCAGCACGAGGGGGCAGCGCAGGGGCACGCGCCCGGTGTCCTGATAAGCACTCAAAAGGCGCAGGTCCGCCTTGATCGCGGGCGCGAAGTACGTCATGAAGTCCGCGTCCCGCAGGTACTCCTCCGGCACTCCGCCGTAGCGCAGCAACACGTCCCGGAAGCCCTCGGGCGTGTCCAGGTTCCCGACCCTCCTGAACCGGGCCCGGCACGGCGCCGAGGAGCCGGAGCTGAAAAACGTCAACGGCGCGTTTCCCAGCCGATCCTGGCACAGTTTCGCCACCTCGTAACCGAGGACGCCGCCCATGCTGTGACCCCAGATCGCGTAAGGACCGCGAAGCACGTCTTCGAACTCTTCGAAAATGTCTTCCGCGAGTTCACCGACCGATTCGGGCATCGGGGTGTTCAACCGGTTCTCGCGCAAGGGGTATTGGACGATGTTCAGGTCCACGATTCCACTGAACGCCTGCTGCCACCGGCTGTAGTAGAACCTGCCGGCGCCCGCGTGCGGAAAACACACCATCGAAATACTGTCCATAAGGATTACCGGGCACCTTCCGATTCGACGTTCACGTCCGACTCCCCGGACTCGGCCGCGGCCCTCCGCGCCAGATACTCGACCTCCTCGTCGAGGATGGAGACCACCTCGGCGGGGTCCTCGACCCACGTGGACAGGATCACGATGTCCTGTCGGGTCCCGCTGACCTTGGACACGCAGTAGCAGTCGGCGTAGTCGAGCGTGTCCTGGTCCTCGGTGAGCAGTTCGAGGGTCATGTCCCAGATGGCGTCGTACTCGGCCTCGGTGCTGCCCGCGAAGTTGAGCATGCACGACGGTCGGAACCCGGTCCCCCGGGCCTCCTTGGTCGTCTGGAAGACCTTCCCGTACTTGAGCGCCGTCAGCGGGCCCGTGACGAGGTTCGAGAAGTTGACGTTGAACTTGTTCATCGATTGGAACTTCTGCTGGATGAGCACCTCCAGGTCCTCACGAACGCCCTGCTCTCCGGACACCACCAGGGGCAGGACGTCCGCCACCATCCCCATCACCCCGGAGTAGTCCACGTCCTCGTACACACGAGAGTTGAAGACCAGGTCGAGCGCGACCTTGTCGACGCCGAGCAGTCGGGCCACCAGACGCGCGTAGAGGTACAGGACCAGGGAGAACGGCTCGACGTCCTCTCCGTCACCGCTCTGTAGGCGCCGTAGGTCGACCGAGTAGCGGACGTCGCACATCCGGCCGGTCCCCCGGCCCTCCGACGCGGCGAGGATCTCCTTGCCGTACCGCCCCCACGCTTCGAGATCGAACCTCTCGATGATCTCGTCGGCGCCGATACCCACCGGGCCCTTGCCCGTCTGCTCCTTCAGGTGCCGGAAGCTACGCGTGCGGGGCAGCGCCCGGGTCGTCCCCTCCGCCAGTTCCTGATAGCGCTTCACCAGGTCGGCGCGGAAGGCCTGACCGGACGCACCGTCGAAGATCGAGTGGTCGAACTGGAAGATCATGTCGTAGCTGCGTTCGTTGTACTTGACCAGCACCGCCTGGTACAGGATCGTGTCGGTCTTGAGGTCGACATTCCATTCACGTTTGACCAGCTCCGCCCGTACTTCCTCCTGGCGTCGCAGCGGGAGCGCCGAGAGATCGATCCGGGGCAGCGTGAACGTCATCGGGGGCTCGTGCTCCTTCCACATCCTCCGTCCGAGGGATCTGACGAGGACACTGCGCATGAGCCCGTGGCGTCCGACGACGTCGCCCAGCGCACGCTCCAGCACGTCGACGTCGATCAGCTCACGGAACTGCACCAGGTACAACTGCGGGCGCGCCCCGCGTGAGAAGTAGTGCTTCTGGGTCCCGCTGATGGGATAGGTCCATCGCACCGGCCGGGACAGGATCGAGCGCCGCATGTCCTCCTGTCGCCGGTCGATCTCGCCGAACAGCCGGTCCAGGCCTCCCTCCCGGGTCGGGTCGCCGCCGAGCCGCAGGGAGGCGAAGTCCCGTCCGGCCAGGAAGTCCCGCTCGGCCTCCCTCGGCAGGATGTAGTGCGGTGTGAAGGCCTGTGGCAATCGCAGTTCGTTGATCCTCCTGACGATCGACACCCGGTCCTCCTCGCGGAAGCCGTCGACGAACAGGACGACCAACTCCTCCTCGTCGGCTCCGGCGGTGATCTCATAGAGGGCGCATCCGCTCTCCAGGCGCTCTCCGAGCAGGGCCGCCGCGCTCTCCAGCGAGTCGCACTCCTGATTGACCTGCTTGTCCGATCGGGCGAGCAGCCCGGCCAGCTCGCCGATGGTCGGATGGCTGTGCACGTCGCTGGCCAGAACGGTGTAACCGTGCCGCTCCAGGGCGCTGGTGAACTGGATCAGCTTCAGTGAGTCGAGCCCGGTGTCGAACAGATCGGCGCGCGCGTCGATCCCCTCCAGGCCGAGCAGGTCGGCCATCTCCCGCTCGATCACCGCCGCGACGGAGCTCCGTTCGTCGACCGCGCCGGACTCCTCCGGCTCCCCGATCGCCTTCCGTGTCGCCGCCGTCTCCAGCAGGTCCAGCCCGTGGTAGCCCGTCCGCATGCCGGAGACACGCATCTCGTACAGCAGGTCCAGCACCGACGGGTCCCCGTCATCGAGCCGCCCGAACGAGTACAGTCGCACGCCGTCGGCCTCCGCGTCGGTCACCGCGTTCCGGGCGAACCGGGCGGTGACGTCCGCGTTCCACTCGAACCGGTCGAGGTCGGCACGCGACACCACGCCGTACGAGGTTCCCAGTTCGTCCCCGGCCTCGCGGAGGCGGCGCGACAGCGTCCCCGGGTCCGGAGCGTCCGAGGCGTCGGAGCCGGTACGGGCGGCGTCCCGCAACGACGTGTCCCAGAGCACCAGGTGCGTCGTCCCCTTCAGAGCGCGGAGCCGGGAGATCAGACCTTCCGTGGTGTCCTCCCCCGTACGTCCGGTGACGGCGGCCATGACGGTGCTCCGTCCCTCCGTCCGGGCCCCGGCCTCCGTCGGCCCGTCCGCGCCGACGGCGAAGGGCAGGACGTCGACGCTGCGTTCGGGGCCGGTCGCCGAGAGCACGTCGTCGACCGCGTCGACCGGGCACACGACCACCGTCCGGCCGGAACGGGCCGCGGACCGACCACGATGACCGTGCAGCGGCACCATCGCGGGAACGAACCGGCCGCCGTCCCGGTAACGAGCGGCGACGGCCTCCTCCCTCTCCGCCTCCAGCTCCCTGCGCAGGCTCTCGCTCCAGGCCCTCGGGCCGCCGGGAGCGGTCAGCGCGGTGTCGCATCCGAGCGCCCGGACCCGCAGGTGCGGGTACTCCAGGTTCAGGCCGATCATCTCCGGCAGCGGTGGACCCTCGGGGCCGGCGGGGGCGACGGTCTCCAAGAGCACCAGATCGCGCACCGGCCTGTCCCGCAGACCGGATACGACGTCGCACAGCCGCCGCACCAGTACCGACGCGTCCGCGCCCGGCCGATGGTGGACCACCACGGTGTCCCCGACCAGCGCGTGTTCCTCCAGGTCCGCGGCCAACCTCCGCAGATCGTCCTCATGGCCTCGACGAACGCGGGCGCCGACCGCCCCGTCGAACCGGTACTCCCCGCCGAACTCGACGTAGAGCGGCGTCCAGTACGGCACCTCGTCCATCACGCGCCGGATCCGCGACCGGTCCTCGGTGAACACGAGGAGCACCCTGTGCCTGCCGCTCTCACCCGAGTCCGGGAGCAGAGCGGAGGACCAGGTCAGCTGGAGCGCGTGCCGCGGTGCTCCGGTGGCGGGAACGGACACCGGCCGCCGTTCGACGACGGGGCGCGGCCGGTCGTCGGCCGTGGAGAGGAGCTGTTGGAACTCGCCGATGTCGATCGGGTACTCGGTCCGGTCGAAGGCGTAGAGCGGGAGCCGCACCTTGCTCGGCGCTCGGCCCTTGTGGAACGCCGGCCAATCCAGCGCGACGCCCGCCTCCCACAGCTTCCTGATCGCGGTGGCCAGGTGCTCGCCGTCGTCGACCTCCTCCAACCGGTGGCGCAGCATATTGATCGCACCGGTCCGCGTGCCCCGGGCGGTACCGCGTACGAACGACGACAGTGACTTCCCCGGCCCGACCTCGACGAACAGGGCGTCGCCCCGCTCCATGATCGTCTCCACGCCGTCCTTGAACCGGACCGTGCGTCGGATGTGCTCGCAGTAGTAGTCGGGATCGGTGGCCTGTTCCGGTGTCACCCACGTACCCGTCACGTTCGAGACGTAGGGGATCTCGGGCGCTCTGAGGTCCACCGACGAGGCGATCTCTCGGTACTCCTCCAGGATCGGCTCCATGTACTGCGAGTGGTACGCGTGGGCCGCCTCGACGTGGGTGAAGGTGATCCCCTGCTCGGCGCACCGCTCCTCGAACGCGGCGATCGCGGCGGAGGCGCCGCTGACGGTGCAGTCCTCCGGCGCGTTCACCGCCGCTATGGAGAGCTCGTCGGTCAGCATCGGCCGGATCGTGTCCTCGGACGCCTTCACCGAGGTCACCGCGCCCTCGGGGGTGGTGTCCACCAGAGAGCCCCGGGTCAGCACCAGCCGGAGCCCGTCCTCCAGGGAGAACACCCCGGCCACGCACGCGGCCACCAGTTCGCCGGTGCTGTGCCCGATCATCCCGCGCGGCCGGATCCCCCAGTCGAGGAGCGTGCGCGCCATCGAGTACTCGACGACGAACAGCAGGACCAGGCTGACCGCGATGTTGTTCAGCTGCTTCTCCTGCGCCACCGTCTCGCCGAAGAAGACCTCCCGCACCACCGGGCTTCCGAGTTCGTCGGTGATGGCCAGGCAGTCGTCCACACGGGCCCGGAAGACGCTCTCGGTCTCGTAGAGGCCGCGGGCCATACGCAGGTGCTGCGCGCCCGCCCCGCTGAAGAGGAGGTAGACGTCGCGCCGCCCGTTCCTGGGCAGGTGCGCCGGTTCGTCTCCGGCGTCCAACGACTCCTGTAGACGCTCCCTCAGCCGACCGATCCCCCCGAAACCGACGGCGTAGCGATACGGCAGGTCGCGCTGGCGATTCTGGAGGGTCCAGGCGAGATCGGCGCCGTCGATGTCCGGGTTCGCGGCCAGATGGTCGACGAAGTCCCGCTTCATCCGCGTGATCGCCTCGGCGGAGGCCGCCGACAGCACGAACGTGTTGTGGGCGCGGCCGTCGGAGGCCGGACGCCGGGGTTCCGGGGCCTCCTCCAGCACCAGGTGGGCGTTGGTCCCGCCGATGCCGAACGCGCTGACGCCCGCCCGTAGCGGGAGTTCCCGCCCCGACTCGGACCGTTTGCGCCGCATCTCCTGTCGCTCCCCGGCGATGTAGAAGGGAGTGCCGTCGAGCCTGATCCCCGGGTTGAGCGTGTCGAAGTGCAGGCTCTGCGGGATGGTGCGTTCCTTGAGCACCTTGCAGGCCTTGATGAACGAGGCGACCCCCGCGGCGGTGTCGAGGTGCCCGATGCTCGCCTTGAGCGAGCCGACGCCGCACGAGTCCGGTTCACCGGGGCCGAACGCCTTGGACAGCGCCTCCATCTCCACCGGGTCGCCGAGGGCGGTGCCGGTGCCGTGCGCCTCCACGTAGGAGATCTCGGAGGGTTGCACCCCGGCGACGCGATGGGCCTTGCGGATGACCTCCGCCTGCCCCTCGATGCTGGGCGCGGTGTAGCCGACCTTGCGGGTGCCGTCGTTGTTGACCGCGGAGCCCTTGATCACCGCGTAGACGCGGTCTCCGTCGCGCAGCGCGGCCTCCAGCCGCTTGAGGACCACGATCCCGACGCCATTGCCCTCGACGGTGCCGCCGGCCGCCGCGTCGAACGCCCGGCAGTGCCCGTCCGGGGAGTGCACCATGTTGGGCCGGTGCTGGTAGCCGTTCTTGTGGGGCAGGCTCAGACCGCTCCCGCCGGCCAGCGCGATCTGGCACGAGCCGGTCCAGACGTTGCGGCACGCCACGTCGATGGCGACGAGGGAGCTGGAACAGGCGGTGTGCAGAGTGAAGGCCGGACCCCTCAGACCGAGGGAGTGGGAGATCCGGGTCGCGGCGAAGTCCTTGTCGTTGAGCTGCATGCCGGAGAAGGCCGAGCCCGCGTCCTCGTTGAACCTCCGCTGGGTGTCGACCTCCCAGGGCATGTTGTTCGTCGCGCCCAGGAACAGGCCGATGGCCTCCTTACGTCCCTCGGCGGAGTAACCGGCGTCCTCGAGCGCGTGGTAGACCTCCTCGTGCAGGGCGCGTACCTGCGGGTCGAGCACGGTCGCGTCGGCGGGCGTGTAGTTGAAGAACCTCGAATCGAAATACTCGATGTCCGGGAAGACGCCCTTCGCCCGAACGTAGTGCTCGTCCTCCAGCGCTTTCGGGGAGACCCCCATCTCGATCAGCTCGTCGTCATCGAACCGGGAGATCCCTTCGACTCCGGCGAGCAGGTTGCTCCAAAGGTCCTCGACCGACGCGGCCGAGGGAAACCGACCCGCCATGCCGATGACGGCGATCTCCAGTCCGGTGTACCGGTAGTCGGGCTCAGTCGCGTCGGACATCGTCGACGCCCCCTTCACTGTCGTCCATCATCCGGGCCATCAACAGCTGTGTCCTTACCGCCTGCTCCTGCTCGGGCTCGTCCTCGGGTTCCTCGTCCACGGACGGTCCGGCGACCGAACCCGAGTCGAGGTGCTCCGCCAGCGCGGAGATCGAGGTGAACTCGAAGAACAACGTCAACGGCAGATCGCGGTCGGCCTTCGCGCGCAGCCGGTTCCTGATCGCCAACAGCGTCAACGAGGTCACTCCCAGGTCGAAGAAGTTCCGCTCGACGTCGACGTCACCGCTGTCGACCTCGAGGACGTCCGCCACGATCTCGTGCAGGATCCGCTCGGTGCCGTGGGCCGGCCCCGGGTCCCGGCGGGCGCGGTCGGCCACGGCGCGAAGACGGGAGCTCTCCAGCCTCTCCTTGTCGACCTTCCCGTTGCGGTTGATCGGGACGGCCTCGATCCGCGTCACCGAGGCGGGGATCATGTAGCCGGCCACCTTCGTGCCCAGCTCCCGCTGCACACGGTCGGGGGTCAGTTCCCCGTCGGCCACGTAGTATCCGGCGAGCCGTGTGCCGTGCTCGAGCTCGACGGTGGTCACCACGGCCTCCTTCACTCCCTCGACCGAGCACAGGGCGTTCTCCACCTCGCCCAGCTCGACCCGGAATCCGCCGACCTTCACCTGGTCGTCCATGCGGCCGAGGCAGTCCAGGGTGCCGTCGGGAAGCTCGCGAACCAGGTCCCCGGTGCGATAGAGGCGTTCTCCGGGGATCCTCGCGAGGGAGACGAACCGCTCGCGGTTCAGATCCGGCCGGTCGTGGTAGCCGGTGGACACGCCCTCTCCTCCGACGCACAGCTCTCCGACCGCGCCCGGCGGCAGAGGGTTCAGGCCGTTGTCCAGGACATGGGCGGTCGAATGGGCGATCGCCCGGCCGATGGGGACGCGCGCACCCTCGAGGTCCTCCGGCCGGATGGTGTGCGTCGTGGAGAACACCGTGTTCTCGGTCGGCCCGTATCCGTTGACGAGCTTCACGTCCGGACAGGCCTGGGCCACCTTCGCGACGTGTCGGACCGACAGCGCGCTGCCCACTACGCACAGGTATCGCAGCGGCGCGAAGATCTTCGGATCGTGGTCGCCGTGCTGGTTGAAGAGCACCGTCGGGATGGTGACGTTCCGGACTCCGTGCCGGACGATCGTGTCCCGGAAGCGATCGGCGTCGAGCAGGTCCAGTTCGTCGTCGGGGAGGACGAGCGTCCCCCCGCTCAGCAGCGCCCCCCACACTTCGAGGGTGCTTCCGTCGAAGGCGGGCGAGTTGACGAACAGAATGGACTGCTCCTCGCGGAAGTCCACGAACTCCTGGTCGGCGAAGAGCCGGAGCACGTTGCGGTGCGTGATGTAGCAGCCCTTGGGCACGCCCGTCGACCCGGAGGTGTACATGAGGTAGGCGCGGTCCTCGCCACTGATCCTCGGCGGCTCCGGGGCGTCCCGGCCGGTGTCCTCTCCGGGCCCTTCGACCAGGAGGGCCTCCACCGAGCTCGGGACCAGGTCGGTGAAGTCCGCGACGGTGCACAGGTGTCGCACCCCGGCGTCGGCCAGGACGGTCTCGATGCGTACCGGGGCGTCCTTGACGTCGACCGGGACATAGTGGTTCCCGGTCTTGAGGATCGCGAGAAGGGCCACCACCAGTTCGGGACGGCGGTCCGCCAGGACCCCGACCCCGGTGCCCCCGCCGACGCCCCGGTCGATGAGGGTCCGGGCGACCGCGTCCGACCAGCGGTCCAGGGTCCGGTAGGTGTACTCCGTGCCTCTCCAGACCATGGCGGTCCGGTCGGCGCGCGTACGGACGACCTCCCCGAACACCTCCGCCAGGGAGGAATCGATCGGGATCCGACCCGCGCCGGTCGGCGCGGGCTCCGACACGTGCGGCTCCGGCTCCCACATTCCGATGTCCCTGACCCGGACGTCGGCGTCCCGGACCACGGCGGACAGGACGGCGACCAGGCACCGTTCCAGCGTCTCCATCAGACCGTCCGAGTGGACGGCGGCGTTGTAGAGGAAGGCCACACCCAGGCGGGCGCCGGGGGTGACCACGATGTTGAAGTCGTAATCGGTCCGCTCGAAGACCTCGACGCCGTGGAGGCGAGGACCACCGCCCTCTCCCGCCCCGAAGTCCCGCAGCCGCTCCGACAGCGGATAGTTCTCGAAGGCGATCACGTGGTTCAACAGCGCGTTGCGCAGCGGCGACAGGCTCTGCACCTCGTGCAGCGGGAAGTGCTCGTGGCCGCTCGCCCTCAGAGAGTCCGCGTGCACCGCACGGCACAGGTCCGCGAACCCCGTGTCCTCCCCCGCCGTCACCCGCACCGGCCGGGTGTTGGTGAACAGGCCGAGCATCTCCTCGATGCCGTCCATGTCGGCGTTGCGCCCGGAGACCACGCTGCCGAAGACGACGTCGTCGGTGTAGGTGAACTTCTGTAGCACCACGCCCCACACCGTTTGGAAGACGCTGTTGGGCGTCACCGAGAGCCGACGCGCGAGGGACACCAGACCGTCGTGGAGGTGCCGCGGCAGCTCGAACCGATGGGTCGCGTCGACGTAGTCCGCTGATCTCTCGGGCACCGCGGACGGCGCGCCGCGACGGTCCCGAGGGAGCGACGCGGGACGCTCGTATCCGTCCAGCGCCTCCGTCCAGAACCGCCGCGCCTCGTCCTCGTCGTGCCGGTCCTCGTACCAGGAGACGTAGTCGGAGTACGGGCGGTCCTCGTACCGTTGGGTGAGCGAACCGGTGCGGACCAGTTCGTCGTAGTACCCGAACCAGGTCTGGAACAGCGGTGCCAGCGACCAGCCGTCCAGGATGATGTGGTGGAAGGTGACGACCAGGTGCCAGTGGCCGTCGCCGGTCCGCAGCAGCGCCGCCCGCAGCAGCACGTCCGCACCGAGGTCGAAGCCCCTGGCCCGGTCGGCGGCCTTGAACTCCTCGACCGCCTGTGCGGCGTCCTCCCGGTCGCGGTGGTCGATCACCTCGAACCGGGGCGGCCACTCCTTGAGGACCAGCTGGTAGGGGTCGTCGGTCCGCTCGAAGGAGAAGACCGTCCGCAGCACGCTGTAGTGGCGCGAGGTGGCCACGAGCGCCTCGCGCAGCCGGTCGGCGTCCACGTCGCCGGTACCGGTGAAGTCGAACTGTTCCACGTACGCGTCGGATCCGGTGTCGACGGCGTAGCTGAAGAACATGCCCTTCTGCATCGCGGCGAGGCCGGAGACCGATTCGATGTTCTCTGTGTCAATCATGAACTGAGCTCTCTCTGTACGCCACGTGCGGCGAGGACGCGGGTTCCGAGGGGGAGGGGTCCGTGCCCGGTCGGGGCCCGGCGGTGACCGTCACCGCTCTCCACCTCCGAGACCGGCGAGGATGTCGTCCAGCACACCCGGCCGGACCGAGGACGAGGTGCGAAAGCCCGGCCGGTCCGGTGCCGTCACCGCGTCACGGACGGTGTGGAACTCCTTCCGAACGGCGTCGGCCAGGGCCCGGTCGTCTCCGCGGGCCCGCCACGCCGCCGGATGACGCAGCTCGATCAGCAGATCCCCCTCTCTACGCCAGGCGATGACGTCGAGGACCCGAGGGGAACGGAGGTCCTCGTCGACGGTGACCTCCGCCGGCAGATGGACGACCTCGACACCCTCCGTGCGCCCGCCCTGCTCGCCGAGGTAGTTGACGCCGACCTGCGGACGGATTCCGGTGAGCAGGGCACCGTCCTCACCCGTCCCCGGGTCGAATCGGCGCAGAGGACCGTAACCGGACCCCTTGCCGGGAAGCCGGTCGAACGAGCGGCGGACGGCGTGCAGGGTGTCCGCGACCCCGTCCTCGACCCGCACGAGATGGGGGAAGACGGAGGTGAACCATCCCACCGTCCGGGTCAGGTCCCGCTCCTCGGAGAACCGCTCCCGCCCGTGCCCTTCGAGGGCGACCAGGATCCGGTCGCGGTCCCGCCAGGCGCCCAGGGCACGGGCGATGATGGCGAGGACGGTCTGACCGGGCTCCACTCCGTGGGACGTGCGGGCCGCGTCGAACACCTCCTTGACCTCGGCCGCCGGGAAGCGGAGCACTTCCGAGACGGTGTCCGCGCGCCGGACGTCGTCCTCGTCGAACATCCTTCCCGCCGCGTCGGCCCGCCGGGCCAGGCCGGTCCAGTACGGCCTCTGATCGCGAAATCCCCCTTCCCGCGCGTGTGCCGCCAGTTCCGCGGTCCACGACGGGAACGACACGGTCTTGGGGGCGAGCGGAGCGGACGGGTCCGCGAGGCAGGACAGCAGGTCCTCGATCAGGATCCCCCACGAGACCACGTCCACGGCCAGGTGGTGGACGGCCAGCGCGCACTGTTCGCCCCGCTCCCCGAGCCCCGTCGCCAGTGCGACGGCGGGGCCGGATTCCACGTCCACCCGCCTCTGGAGCGTCCTCAGGTAGTCGGTGAGCTCCTCCCCGGCCAGGCCGGCGGGCGCCGTCTCGGAATGGACCGATCGTTCCGCGTCGGGATCGCACAGCACCAGCGCGTCACCGTCGAGTCGAACGCGCAGGGCGTCGTGGAAGCGGACCAGCCGCTCGACCGCCTCCACCAGGGCCCGTTCGGGCAGCGGGGTCTCGGAGGTGAGCAGCACGCTCTGGGTGAAGACCCGGTGGCGGTCGTCGACCGCGTCCACGAACTCCTGTTGGACGGGGCTGGGGACCAAGGGCCCCGACACGGGGTTCTGGTCGTGGAGCCGTTCCTCGCCCCGGTCGACGGACGCCCGCCCGGCCAGCATGCGCACGGTCTGGTTCTCGAGCAGATCCGATGCCCGGATCACCAGCCCCTCTCGCTTGAGCGCGGCCGCGATCTGGATCGCCTTGATCGAATCCCCGCCGAGGGCGAAGAAGTTCGCGTCGATGTCGGCCACCTCGGCACCCAGGGCACGTTCCCATGCCGAGGCGATCCGCCGCTCGGCCCCGGTCCGCGGCGGCGTCGCGGTCGCCGCCGCGGAGAGGTCCGGAGCCGGCAGCGCCGCCACGTCCAGCTTGCCGTTGTCGGTGAAGCGGACGTCCTCGTCGACCCGGACGATGAACGACGGCACCATGTAGTCGGGCAGCCGTCGGCTCAGGACGGAGCGCAGGCGCGCCTCGTCGGCTTCGGCACCGTCCTCGTAGCGGACCCACAGGCAGAGGCTTCCGCCGCCCTCGCCGGCCTCGTGGACCGCGGCGTGAGCCCACCGGACGTCCGGTTCGTCGACCGCGGCGTGCACGATCTCGGCGGTCTCGACGCGGTGGCCCCGCAGCTTGACCTGCTGGTCGATACGGCCCGTGTAGAAGAACAGCCCGTTGCTCCGGAGGGTGGCCAGGTCACCGGTCCGGTACAGCCGGACGCCGGGGACGTCGGGCGACTCCACGAAACGCTCGGCCGTCAGCCCGGGCTGGTTCAGGTAGCCGTCGGCCAACCCCGCGCCGCCGATGCAGAGCTCGCCGGGGACCCCGATCGGCCGCATCCTCAGAGCCTCGTCGAGGACGTACAGCGAGGTGTCGTTGATGGGACGGCCGATGGGTACGGCCTCCCGCTCCTCATAGGAGTCGAAGACGTGCACGGCGGCGAAGACCGTGGACTCCGTCGGCCCGTAGCCGTTGGCGATCCGTCCCGGGCCGAGGAGGCGGAAGGCCCGCTCGACGTGGGCGGGCGAGGCCGCCTCTCCCCCGAAGATCAACCTACGGATGCCTCCCAGGCGCTCCGGAACGTTGTCGATCAGGGCGTGGAACATGGTGGCCGTGATGAAGAAGCTGGTGACGCCGTGACGTTCGATCTCCGAACCGAGCCGGTCGAGGTCCAGCACCTGCGCCCGTTCCAGGACGACGAGCGACGCACCGTTCGTGAGCGCGCCGAACATGTCGTAGACCGCCCCATCGAAGGAGTAGTCCGACATCAACAGGAAGACGTCGTCGGGGCCTGCGGTGTAGAACACCGATCCGCGCACCACGCGCAGCACGCTCTCGTGCCGGATCACCGTGCCCTTCGGGACACCGGTGGTGCCGGAGGTGTACATGACGTAGATCGGATCCTCGCCGCCGCCCGACAGGCCCGGGTCGAGGGCGTCCTCGGGACCGGCCGTGGACTCGGCCGTGGCCGACTCCACGATCCGGACCCGTTCGTCGGCGAACCCGGCGGCCCGTTCCGCCCGTCCGGCCGTGGTCACGACGAACTCCGCGCCCGAGTCCCGCAACATCAGGCCGAGACGTTCGCCGGGGAACTCGGGGTTGAGGGGCACGTAGTAGCACCCGGCCTTCAGCACTCCGAGGACGGCGACGACCATCTCCGGCGAGCGGTCCGCGAGGATCGCGACCGGCGACCCCGGTGCGGCCCCCTGCCGGGCCAGGTGGTGCGCGACCCGGTTCGCCCGCGCGTTGAGCTCGCCGTACGAGACCCGCTCGTCACCGGCGATCAGCGCCGTGCGCTCGGGTGCGATGGCGGCCTGTCGCTCGAAGAGCCCCGCGACACCGTGCTCCTCCGGCCGCGGAGACGGTGTCGTGGCGAAGCTCCGGATCAGCTCGGTCTCCCGCTCCGGCACCAGGGGGAGCGTGCCCAACGCGTCCGAGTCGTCCGCGGCGAGGACGGAGCGCAGCAGCGTCATGTAGCGGTCGGCGTAGAGCCGCAGCGTCTCCTCCCGGAACAGTGCCGTGGAGTACTCCCACTCCATCAGCAGCCGTCCGCCGGATTCGCGGGCGCTGAGCGTGATGTCGTACTTGGCGCTGCCGTCGTCGAACGTCACCACCCGTTCCCCGGAGTGCTCCAGACCCATGTCGGTGTTCTGGTAGACGAAGCAGGTGTCGAACAGCGGACGGCGCCCGGGTTCACGCGGCGGCCGCAGGTCCTCGATGATCAGTTCCAGCGGGCAGTTCTGGTGCTCGAACGCCTCGAGCACCGTGGACCGCAGGGCGGAGTAGAACCGACCGACACCGTGGTCGCCTTCGACGGACGTTCGCAGTGGCAGCGTGTTCACGAACATGCCCACGACATCGGAGTAGCCGGCGTCCGGCCGACCGTGGACGGGCATGCCGACGACGACGTCGCGCTGCCCGCCGAGCCGGCTCAGCAGCTGTTGGAAGACCCCCAGCAACACCATGGAGGGCGTCAGGTTACGGGCTCGCGCGTACTCCTTCACCGCGTCGAGGGTCGCGGCGTCCGCCTCGGTGAACAGGGTCGCCCCCGCCCCGGAGACGGCGTCGGTCCGCTGCCGGTCGGTGACCAGGTCCAGCACCGGGACACCGTCGGCGAACCGGTCCCGCCAGTACCGGCGCCCGCGCAGGACCTCCTCGGACTCCTCCAGTTCGAGCAGTCCGATCACCGCCGAACGGTAGCCGCGGGTCGGCGCGTGGAGCTCGGCCCCCTCCACGATCGCCGCGAGGTCGCGGAAGAGGATCCCCATCGACGTGCCATCGGTGACGATGTGGTGGAAGTCGATCGCCACGCAGCTCACGCCGTCACCGAAGTCGAAGCAGCCGATGCGGAAGAGCGGGCCCCGGTCGAGCCGGAACGGCCGCACGAAGGACGCCATCTGCTCCCGGGCCCGGTCCTCGTGGCTCTCTCCGGGGCCGGGGGCGTCCAGGAGGCGATGTTCCACCGAGACCTCGACGTCGGCGTGGACGCGCTGCACCGGTTCGCCGTCGACGAGGTGGAAGGTCGCGCGAAGGCTGTCGTGGCGGCGCACGAGATCGCGCATACCCGCTTCGAGACGGGCGATGTCGATCGTCTCGTCACTGATCGTCAGCCCGGTGATGTTGTACGCGACCGAGTCGGCCACCAGGTCGGAGGAGTGGAACATGGACCGCTGGGACGCGGTGAGCGGGAGCTCGTACTCCCGGGGCTCTTCGCCGACGGGGCCGTCACCGTCTCCGGCGGTCTCCGGGGCGCGGGCGAGGTGGGCGCGGATCCGTTCCTCGGTGAGACCGAACTCCTCGGCGACGGCGGTGGCGAAGTCGTCGAACACCGGCGTCCTCAGCAGCAGGGGCGGAGGTACTCCGAGGTCGAACTCCGCGTTCAGCAACTGGACGATCTTCAGGGAGGACACGGAGTCGCCCCCGAGGGAGAAGAGGTCCTGGTCTCCGCCGATCTCGGCGTGGCCGAGGACCTCCGACCACACCGCCGCGACGACGGTGTGCGCCGTGAGCGGCTCGGGCGCGTCGCCGGAGCCGTCCACGCCCCGTGCCCACCGTTCCAGGACCTCCCGCAGACGGCCCGTGCCCGCCGCGTCTCCCTCGCCGCCCCCGATGGGGGGCGTCGAGGCCGCGACCACGGTCTCGTCCCAGTAGCGGGCGTGGTCGAAGGGCTGTGGGGGAAGCGGGACCCGGCGGCCGCTCTCCTCGAGGGCCTCGAAGGGCCTGGCTCGACGGAGGAGATAGGCGGTCACCACGTCCCGATGGCGCCGGAACCGTTCGGGGAGGTCGGTCCATCGGTCGGTTCCGTCGCCGGAGGGGAGGGCGGCTCCTCCGCTCCGCCGCCCACGGTCGGCGGCGGAGGCCTCGGGGCGCCCGCGTAGGACGGCCGTACGCCCGTCGGGGAACGGCT
The DNA here is from genome assembly GCF_000710955.1 of Nocardiopsis alba. Classification (NCBI taxonomy): domain Bacteria; kingdom Bacillati; phylum Actinomycetota; class Actinomycetes; order Streptosporangiales; family Nocardiopsidaceae; genus Nocardiopsis; species Nocardiopsis alba. The sequence continues at coordinate 146,250 of NZ_BAZE01000011.1, read as the reverse complement.
CCTCGTGCTCATCGCACGGACGGAGGAGGCGCTCCAGGCCGGCCCGCAGGGCGGCGCGATCCTCGCAGAGGACGGCGGCCCGCACCGGCTGGTGCTCACGGCCCACGCGCATGGTGTGGCAGATGTCGTCGAGGTGGTACTCGGGGTTCCTGTCGAGGAACTCCAAGTGCCGCGCCGCGGACCGTGCGAGCAGCGATTCGTCGCGCGCCGAGATCACGAAGAGGTGGGGCTCCCCGTCCGTCCTCGGTCGTGGCGGGAGCGGAGGCGCCTCCTCGAGCACCACGTGGGTGTTGGTCCCGGTCAGGCTGAAGCTGCTCACACCCGCCCGCCGGGGCGTCTCTCCCGGTTCCCATTCCGCGAACCGGGAACTGATGTACACCGGCGAGTCGACGAGGTCGAGGTACCGGTTGGGGACGTCGAAGTGCAACGACGGGAGGAGTTTCCGGCGATCGAGGCACAGGACGGTCTTGACCAGCGACACCAGCCCCGCGGCCCCGACCGTGTGCCCGACGTTCGACTTCACCGATCCCAGAGCGCAGAACTGCCTGCGATCGGTGAACTCGCCGAACGCGGCTTTGAGGCCCTTGACCTCGATGGGGTCCCCGAGGGCCGTTCCGGTTCCGTGCGCTTCGATGTAGGACAGCGACTCCGGCGGGACGCCGGCCCGCTTCCAGGCCTTCACGAGCACCTCCTTCTGGGCCCGGGCGTTGGGGGCGGTGATGCCGTTGCTTCGACCGTCGTTGTTCACGGCGTTGCCGAGGATGACCCCGTAGACGTGGTCTCCGTCGGCCGTGGCCCTGGCCAGCGGTTTGACGTGGACACCGACGACGGCCTCGCTCCAGACCGTGCCTCGCGCACGGGCGTCGAACGCCCGCACGTGGTCTCCCGATTCGGTCTCGCTACCGAGGCTTCCCGGGGAGAGGAACAGGTTGACCCCGGCGACGAGGGCGCTGTCGCAGTCGCCCTGGCGGATGGCCTTCATCGCCGAGTCGAGCGCCACCAACCCTGATGAGCAGCCGGTGTCGGTGACCGAGGCGGGCCCCCGCAGGTTCAGGTGATAGGAGAGCCGACCGGCCAGCATGCCCGGCCACGACCCCGTGAACGCCGCGAAGTCCGTCTCGGAAAGGAACGGCAGATAGGACATGCTCAACCGGTGCGAGTGGTCGTTGCCGACGAAGACACCGACCGGAGCGCCGTCCATGGAGTCACGGGCGTGACCCGCGTCCTCCATCGTCTCGATGAGGACCTCCAGCACCTGCCGGTGGTAGGGGTCGAGTTCCATGGCCGCGCGCGGAGGGATCCCGAAGTACTCCGGGTCGAACAGGTCGATACGGTCCAGGAACCCGCCCCGGCTGAGGTCGGTGGGGTTCGGAAGGACCCGGCGCAGATCCTCCATGCGAGCCGGGGGGAAGTCGCCGATCGACTCACGTCCCGCCGCGAGGTTGTCCCAGAACTCCTCCTTGTTCGACGCGCCCGGAAGGCGGCAGGCGATCCCCACCACGGCGATCGGGTCGTCTCCCGAGCCCGCCGCGCTCTGGGGGGATTCGATGGCGCGGATGAACTCCTTCGCCCGTTCGACGCCCAGGCGCTCCTCCCGCACCTGCGTCAGCAGGTACTTCAGGAGCTCCTTGCGTGTCCGTTCCCGCACCCCGGTCACCATCGCTCTCCGCTGTCCTCGATGTCGTCGAAGACGGAGATCAGCTCCGTGTCGCCGATCTCGGCCAGTGCCTCCCGCAGGGACCGGTCGCCTTCCCGGTCGTCCGTCCCTCCGGCGTCCGCGCCGCGCTGCTCGTCGATGTAGGCGGCCAGGTCGACGACGGTGGAGTACGAGAAGAGGTCGGCGACGTCCACCGTCTCGGGATACGCCTGCTCGACCTTCGACAGCAGGTTCGCGGTCATCAGCGAGTTCCCGCCGAGTTCCTGGAAGCCGGCGTAGGCGTCGATCTCCGTGAGGCCGAGCACCGAACCGTAGATGGACGCGATCCGGAGCTGGGTCGGGGTCGGATCCGACACTCCGGCCAGGACGGCGTCACCGCCCGCTTCGCCGGTCTCCGACGGCTCCTTGGCCGCGTTGCGGGCGGCCGTGGCGACTTCGGCCGAGACGGTGAAGGGGAGCGTGTCCCACTCGCGCTCCAGTACCGGCAGGTTGAAGTCGGCCGGAACGGCTCCGTCGACCGGATGGCGCAGGAAGTACGCCAGCCAGGCCAGGCCGCCTTGGATCGAGACGGGCGTGAACGGGGCGTCGTCCGCGTCCACGTCGTGGTCGACGGCCATACCCGCACCGGTCCAGGTCGGCCAGTCGACGGACAGGACACGTGCGCCCTCCGCCCGTGCCCCGGCCGCGAGGGAGTCCATGAAGGCGTTCGCCGCGCTGTAGTCCCCCTGCCCGAATCCGCCCGTGACCGCGGTGATCGACGAGAAGAGCACCACGAACGGGTCCGGATGCTCGGAGGCGAGCTCCAGCAGCGCGACGCTTCCGTCGACCTTCGGGGCGAGGACGGCGTCGTAGACCTCCCGCCGCTTGGAGCCGAGGAAACCGTCGCCGGCGACGCCCGCCGCGTGGACGATGCCGGTCAGGAGCACCCCGTCGGCCTTCAGCCGTTCGCCCAGACCGCGGACCTCCTCGGCCCGCGACACGTCGCAGCGCACGTACTCGGCCGCGGGGAGCCGTTCCAAGCGCCGCTTCGTCGCCTCGCCCAACTCCGAGCGTCCGGTCAGGACGATCCTCTCCGCCCCCCGCGCCGCCATCTCCTCGGCGATGTTCAGACCCAGTCCACCCGCGCCTCCGGTGACGAGGAAGGCGCCTCCGGCGTAGGGGTTCTCGGAGACCTCGTCCTCGACCGCCGTGACGCGCTCCAGGCGCCGGGTGTACAGACGGGTCCCGCGGATCGCCCGCGGCACGGGTCCCGGAGCGCCCAGGCACGCGCGGACCAGCAGATCCGTGTCCGTACCCGGCGGCGCGTCGAGGACGCCGACCGGCAGGTGCTCCTGCCCGATCACCATGGCCAGTGCCGCGGTGGCCGCCGCGTAGGGGTCCGTGGCGGTGTCGTCGTCGGTCACCCGCCAGGCGTTGCCGCCGAGCACCCGCAGCCCGAGGGGGAGCTTGACCCGGTGGGTCAAAAGCTGCTTGTACAGCTCGAACAGAGCGTCGACGCCGCCGCCGCGACGGTCCGCGTGGGCGAGCCCCTCGTCGGCGGTGAGGTCGGCGGCGAACAGCAGGCCTTGGGCCCCTTCCGAACGCAGCCGGGCGCACAGGGCCCGTACGTCGTCCTCGTCGGGCGCGCCCGATCCCAGGTGGCACGGGAGGACCCGCACCCCCGCCTCGGTCAACGCTCCGATGAGCTCATGGCCGGCCGCGGTCTCGCCCACCACGACCCCCCAGACGGCGTCCGGGTCCTCCCGCTCCTCGGGCGGCTCGGTCTCCGTCCAGCCGACCCGCAGGAAGCGACGGGGTCCCGTGACGCTGAAGCGTGTCCAGTCGACCTTCTTGACGGTGTAGCCGCCGATCCTTCCGAAGACCGCGCCGTCGAGGTCGAGCAGGTCGATGTCGAAGGTGATCGTCTCGTCGCCGGGGGCACCGCGGACCGTGCGCACCAGCGAGTAGTACGACTCGGGTGCCGACCGGTGCAGGACGAAGTCCTTGTACATGTAGGGCAGGTAGGTCCGGCCCTCGCTCTGCGAACTGACGTTGACCGCGTTGTCGAGCATCGCCGGGTGCAGTCCGTAGACCTCGGTCTCGGCGTCGACGCCCTCCCGAGGCCGCAGCAACGCCAGGGTCCGATCCTCGCCCCGCCACTCCGCGCGTACGGAGTCCCAGCGCGGACCGAACCGGAAGACGCCGGTGTCGGCCTCGAAAGCGACCGGGTCGACCGTCCGGGCCGCCGCGTTCCGCACCGCGGGGACGTCCACGGTGCCCGGCCGTTCCTCGGCGGGCGCCCCGCCCACCCTGCCCTCGACGTGCGGGATCCAGTCCTCTCCGTCCTTGCTGAGCACCTGGAACGTGTAGTCGTCGCCAGACCGGTCGAGCCGTGTCCGGACGGCCGCCTCGGAGCCGGCGTCGACGGAGAGCGGCATGAGGAAGACCACGTCCTGGAACCGTACGGCTCCGGCTCCGGCGACGGCGGCGTAGGCGGCCCTGGCCATCTCCAGGTACGTGGTGCCCGGCACCACCGCCCTGCGATCGATCCGGTGGTCCGCCAGTACCCAGTGCCTTTCGACCGACAGCGTGTTCTCGAACACGGCACCGGTGTCCGTCCGACCGACCTCGGTGCCGAGCAGCGGGTGGGCCTCCGAGCTCCTGAAGTCCCGCACCCGGGTCCGCAGCGGCCTGGCCCAATGGCGGGTCCGCGCGAACGGATAGGTCGGCAGCGGAACCCGCCGTCGGGCGTCCCCCCGGTGGTACGCGGCGAAGTCGACCCGCGCGCCCCGCACATAGAGGGAGGCCAGCCTGTCGAGCGTCTTCTCCTCGCCGGACGTCCGATCGGCGACGACCGCGTCGGCCTCGGCCGAGAGGCGTTCCAGCGACTGCCGGGTGACGTCCCCGGGAGAGAACACGCCCTTCTTGTCGCTGACCACGGTGTGCGCCCCGTAGTGGACGCCCTGGTCCTCGTCGGTGCCCAGGCCCCGGGCGCGGACCCGGTCCACGGCCTCCGCGAGCTGCTCCTTGCTCTCCGCCGTGATCAGGAGCCGGTGCTCGTGGTGCGCGCGCCCGACGTTGGACGTGTAGCAGATGTCGGCGAGCGACCACGCGCTCTCCGCGAGCATCGCGGAGTAGCGTTCGAGCAGCTCGTCCAGGGCCTCGCCGGTCCGGGCGCTGACGGTGAGGCAGTAGCGCCGTCTGCTCTGCTCCGCGGGGCGGTACGCGGGGGCCTGTTCCAGTACCAGGTGGCAGTTGGTCCGGACGAAGCCGAACGAGCTGACCGCGGCGCGTCTCGGGGTCCCCGCGGGGGTGTCCCAACTCGAAAGACGGTCGTGGACGTAGAGCGGGCTCTCGGGGAAGTCGATGTAGGGGTTGGGTACCTCGAAGTTCGCCGTCGGGGGCAGCACGCCCGTCTCGAGGGCCTTGACCACCTTGGTGACGGCCGCCACCCCGGAGGCGCCCACCATGTGTCCCATGGTGGTCTTCAGCGACCCGACCCCGCAGAACTGCCGACGCGAGGTGTGTCGACGGAACGCGTCCGACAGACCCTTGATCTCGATGGGGTCTCCGAGCGCGGTACCGGTGCCGTGGGCCTCGACGTAGGTGATCGTCTCCGGGTCGACGCCCGCCCTCGACCAGGCGTCGAGGATGACCCGCTCCTGTTGCTCGGCCCTCGGCGCGGTGATCCCGCTGGACATACCGTCGTTGTTGATGGCCGAACCCTTGATGACCGCCAGTACGTGGTCCCGGTCGGACAAGGCGCGCGCCAGCGGCTTGAGAACGACCATGCCGGCGCCCTCGCCCCACACGGTCCCGTCGGCCCGGGCGTCGAAGGTGCGCACGGTGTCGTCGTGGGACTCGACGCTGTCCATCGTCGCCCCGGACATGTACGCGGCCTTCACCTCACCGACCTGCGACATGTTGAGCCCACCGGCGAGCGCCATGTCGCACTCGCCGGCCTGCAACGACTGGACGGCCTGGTGGATGCTCACCGCGCCCGCGGAGCAGGCGGTGTCGGTCATCAGGCACGGGCCGGTCAGGTCCAGCACGTAGGAGATCCGGCTGGCGACCAGCCCCTCCCACGAACCGGAGAGCTGCATCGGATCACGCTCGGAGAACATGCGGTAGTACGAGTAGTTCGTCTGGTCACGCCCGAGGAAGACCCCGGTCCGCGTGCCGCGGACGCCGTCGCCGCCGTATCCCGCGTTCTCGAGCGCCTCGTACGCGGTCTCCAGTCCGATCCGCTGGTACGGGTCCATGTAATCCGCCTCCAGCGGCGGAATACCGAAGAAGCGCGCGTCGAACCGGTCGATCCGGTCCAGATAACCGCTCTTCGAATAGATGCGGTCCAGGTCGGCTCCGTCCACCACCGAACCGAGGATGACCTCGGAGTAGTAGGGGTTCCGCAGGACCTCGTACATGTCCTCCTTGCGGGAGCGCGGAAAGTCGCGCACGCTGTTCCTGCCCTCCCGTAGGAAGTCCCAGAACTCGTCGACGTTCCCGGCCGCGGAGTAGCGTCCGGCCATCCCGATGACGGCGATGTCGGGCCGGGGGGACGACGAGGTCGTCACCTCCTGCAACAGCGTCTTCGCCTCCTCCTTGCCGATCCGCCGCTGCGCGACCTGCTCGAGGATGAAAGCCTTCACCTTGTCCATCTGGCATCCCGATTCTGTCGAAATAGCGCGGTCCAGCTACAGAAGTCCACGGGTCTCCTCCACCGTGATCTCCCCTTGCTCCACCATGTCCAGCAGCCGGTCGAGGTCGTCGGCGCCTGCCGTGTCGTCCGTCGGCGTCGCCCCGCCGCCCGTGCCGTCCCCTCCGGCGCCGAGGCGGGAGGCGACGCACGCGGCCTGGTCGGCGATCGTCAGGAATCGGAACAGGTCGGTGATGTCCATGAGGCCGGGGAAACGCTCGTCGTAGAGCTTCAACATCTGCGAGGTCAGCAGAGAATTGCCGCCGAGGGAGACGAATTCGTCGTAGGCGTCCAGTTCCGTGACGTCGAGCGTCCGTGCCCAGATCTCGGCGACGGCCCGCTCGATCTCCCCGACGTGGTCCAGGCCGTAGAGGGAGACGGGCCGGTCCCCGGCCGCGCCGGGCCCGTCCGCCCGCCGTGCCGGCTCCGCCACGTTCGCCGCCGGCCGTTTCCTGCCGGGCATGATGACCGGCGGCCGTCCCTCACCCGCCATGAGCTCCCGGAGCAGGCCGGTCGCCTCGGCGGGGTCCAACGGAGGAAAGAGTTCGTCCTCGTCCACGGCGCCCAGGCGCTCGGCCATCCCGACCTCCCGCCACGCGGGCCACTGGACGCTCAGAGCGGGCAGGTTCCGCGCGCCGCGGTACTGGGCCAGGCTGTCGAGCACCAGGTTCGCGGCCGTGTAGTCGGTCTGGCCGTGGATCGGCAGAAGCCCGGAGACGCTCGAGAACACCACGAAGAAGCGCGGATCGTCGTCCCGGGTCGCCTCATGGAGGGCGATACCGCCCAGCGCCTTCGGTCGGTACACGGCCATGAACTCGTCGATGGTCTTGGTGTGCAGGAATCCGACGCCCGGCCGTCCCGCGAGGTGGATCACTCCCCCGATCCGTCCGTACCTTTCCCTGATCTCGCGGACGGTGCGCTCCACCGCCTCCGGGTCTCCCATGTCCAGGCGGAGGACCTCGGCGACGGCGGGGTCGTCCTGCGGTCCGAACGGAGGAGCGGAGGCGGGGTCCCGCCCTTCCGAGCCCAGCAGGACGAGGTTCCGGAACCCCTGCCCTGCCAGGTCCCGCGCCACCGCGGCGCCCAGGCCGCCCGTGCCACCGGAGATGATGACGGCACCGTCCGGAGGGGTCGGCCCCGGCGTCTCGTCCCGCGGCACCACGGCGTGCCGCTCGACGACCGGTTCGTGGGGCCGCTCCCCGCGATAGAACAGCAGCGGCGGCCGATCGGTGGCGCGTGCCTCCGTGATCAGGGCCTTCGGCGGGGTGTGCTCGTCGATGTCGACGCAGCGGATCCCGAGGGCCCGATACTCCAGGGCGGCGATCCGCGTCAGGCCGAGCACACCGGCCTGCCCCGGATCGACGGACTCCTCACCGGTGACGGCGAGCGCGCTCCGGGTCACGGCCAGTAGACCCGCGCCGAGCTCCGGCCGACGAGCGGCCAGCCCCTTCAGCAGGGAGACGGTCCTCTCCACGGGCTCGACCGCCCGTTCGGCCAAGGGCGTGCCGTCGTCCTCCGGAACACCGGCGAGGATCGCGAAGGCGAACGCGCGGCCCTCGTCGATCCGGTCGACGGCGGCGGTGTCGGCCACGTGCAGGTGGTCGTGACCGGCCGACCGGAGCTCGTCGGTGAGGTCGTCGAGCATCGGCCCGAAGTCGCCGCAGAGCAGGACCGTCCCCGTCAGGGCGTCCCCGGTTCCGACCTCGACCGGTGGTGAGGCCTTCCGGTAGCCCTGCACGTGCCCGTATCCACCGGAGCCGCCCAGGTCGAGGCCGACCGCCGATTTGACGCAGTAGTTGTCCACCGCCAGTACGACCCGACCGTCGGGGTCGGTGACCGTTACGTCGAACGCGTACAACCGTCCCTCGACCGAGGTGGGACGCTTGCGGAAGTGCGCCAGTACGCGGGCGGGCAGCGGCCCGTGGACCGTCAGTTCGCCGTAGGAGAGCGGCAGGTAGAGCCGTTCGTCGTCGTAGAGGCCGTTGGCCGCGTTGATCAGGGTGTCGAGCAGCGCCGGGTGCAGGAAGTAGTCGTCGGTCTCACCGTGGTACCGCGATGGCAGTTCCAGCTCGTAGAGCATCTCGGTCGCGTCGGCGTTCGCCCGACCGCCCCGCAGGCTCCCGGTCCACCGTTCGCCCAGTGTCAGTCCGTTGGAGAGGTCGAGCCGGTCGTCGTAATGCAGTGCGCGGCTCATTCGGCTCCGCACCCCCGCGAGGTCGACCGGCTCCGGTACCGCGATGTCCGGCTCGGTGACGAGTTCGGCGGTGGCGTTGCGCACCCACGCGCCGTCCGCGCCCCGTGCGGCGACGGTCACCTGGCGGACGCCGCCATCCGTATCGGCCTGCCCGAAGACGATGTGGACCTCGACCTCGGTACCGTCGTCGACCGCGAGCGGCGTGAGGAACCGAAGGTCGCGCAGCCTCATCCCGGAACCACCGTGGCCGAGGCCGCGGGCGGCCCGCACGAGCAGTTCCAGGATCCCGGTGCCGGGGAGCACGCCGACCCCGTCGATCCGGTGCTCGGACAGCTCCCAGAACCGCCGTGGGGAGAGTTCGCACATGGCGATGTCCGACTCCAGGGAACGCACCAGGTGGAGTTCCGCGCCCGGCCCGCCGCGGCGTTCCCCGCCGTCGGTCTTGAGCCAGCAGCGCAACGGCTCGAACGGATAGGTCGGCAACGGGATCCGGCGGGCGCCCGGGGAGGCGGCCCTGTTCCAGTCGACGTCGGCGCCGCGGACGTAGAGGCGGGCGAGGCGCCGCAGACCGTCGCGGTCGGGTGCCCCTCCGTCGAGCGACCGTGCCGCCTCACGGCTCAGCCGCTTCCTCTCGTCGGCGGTGAGGCCGCGGGGATCGCGTCGTTCGCCGCCGGCGGCCGCGAGTCGGAACTCCCCGGTGGCGATGTCGTCGGTGCCGTCCGTGCCGTCGGCGAAGCGTTCGAGGAGGGTCAGCAACTCCTCCCGGTCCTCGCACACGAAGGCGGCCCTGGACCGGTGGTGCATGCGCCCCGTCGACGCGGTGTGGCACAGATCCGCCAGGTGCACGTCACGTCCGCCCAGGAACCGCCGATAGCGCTCCACCAGCCGCTTGAGGCCCTCGGTGTCCGGCGCGCTCAACGGGAGCAGCATCGGACCGGTCGCGGCGACCCGCTCGGGTCCGGGGTCCGGGTCCGCGCTGCGTACCACGAGGTGGCAGTTGGTCCCGCTCAGGCCGAAACTGCTGATGCCCGCGTACAGGGTCTCGTCCGGGTCGCCGCCCCACGGCACCGTGCGGTCGTTGACGTACACCGGAGACGTCGGGAAGGAGATGTTGGGGTTGGGGTCCTCGAACCCGAGGCTCGCCGGCAGGGTCCGATGTCTCATCGACAACACCAGCTTGGCCAGGCCCGCCAGTCCGGAGGCGTTGTCCATGTGGCCGATGTTCGTCTTGACCGTGCCGATCCCGCAGAACTGCTTCCGCGTGGTGTGACGGGAGAACGCCCGCTCGATCCCCCCGATCTCCACCGGGTCGCCCAGGCGGGTCGCGGTGCCGTGCGCCTCGATGAAGCTGATCCGTTCCGCGGGGACACCGGCGTCGGCGAGCGCCGCGTCGATGAGGTCGCCCTGGGCGTCCGCGTTGGGCGCGGTGATGCCGTTGGAGGCGCCGTCCTGATTGACCGCGCCGCCCAGGATGACCGCATGGACGGTGTCGCCGTCGCGCTGTGCCCGATCGAGCGCCTTCAGGACGAAGACGACGCAGCCCTCGGCCGCGCTCGTCCCATCGCTCCTGCGGTCGAAGGTCCGCGTGCGGCCGTCCCGGGACGAGGTGTCCTGTAGGTCCTTGATGCCGATCCCGGAGCCGTCGTCCACGACCGGGAGCAGGTCGCTGTTGACGGCTCCGACGATCGCCATGCCGCAGTCCCCGCGCTGGATCGCGCGGCAGGCGGTGTGGACGGCGACCAGGCCCGAGGAGCACGCGGTGTCGACCAGCATCGAGGGGCCCCGGAGGTTCAGCAGGTACGCGATCCTGCTCCCGATGATCGACTTGACGTTTCCGGCGACGGAGATCTCCGGGGCGTCGGGGGAAACGGCCTGGATCATCGTCCGATAGTCCTCGCCGAAGTCGCTCGACATGCCCACGTAGACCCCGACCCTCCGGCCCTGGATCTCGGTGTTCAGGTGCCCGGCGTCCTCGAGCGCGGCCCAGGCTGTCTCGAGGAAGATCCGCTGGTCGGGATCGACGGCCCGGGCCTCCTGCCGGGACATGGAGAAGAACCGGTAGTCGAATCCGGCCACCGAGGGCAGGCGGGTGCCGTTCCAGTAGCGTTCGGGGGAGGGTCGTCGCGCCCCCCGGGCGGCCAGGTAGGCGTCGACGTCGGCGCGCCGCTCCTCGGAGAGCTCCCGGTGGCCGCGCTCGCCTCGCACGACCATCTCCCAGAACTCGTCGAGATCGGCGGCGTCGCCCACCCGCCCGCTCATCCCGATGATGGCGATCGGGGTGTCCCGACTCCCGACCCCGGAGTGGTCGATCCGCACCTCGGCGTCCTCGGGGAGGTCGGCCAGGTCCAGGTCGCCGATGGACAGCAGGGGATTCATGAGACGGCCCCTCCGGTCGGCTCGAGCAGCGCGGAGTCGCCGGTGCGCCGCAGGATCGACGTGATCCGCTCCCGCTGCTCGGCTTCGGGGACGCCCTTCGTCCCCATGATCGTGCGCAGCAGGTCGAGGGCCTCCCTCTTCCCCGCGTCGGTGAGCTCCTCGTCCTCGGTGGAGGCGAGCTCTTGGAGCCGGCGGTAGGGCGCGATGACACCGGAGGCGTACTCGTCGTCGTCGAAGTTCCTGTTCCGGGTCGCGGCGGCCGCTCCCAGGCACAGGCCTACGAGACCGGGGCGGTTCCTCCGCTCCTCGATGGCCCGATCGAGCGCCGCGTACGTCCCCTCGGCGTCCTCGCCGAGGCTGTGGGCACGCGCGTCCTCGACGGCACCGGCGACCATCTTGCCGAGGACGTTCTTCGGCCCCACCTCGATCCACAGCCCGACACCGTCCGCGGTCAGCGTCGACATGACGGCGTCCCACCGGACCGGGCTGGTGAGCTGCTCGGAGAGGGCTCCCCTGATCTCCTCGACGCTCTCGTACACCCGGCCCGTGACGGTGCTGCAGACCGGGACGGTCGGCTCCGTGAACCCGATCCTCCCGATCTCCGCCGCGTACGCGGGGACGGCGTCGGCCATGTGCGTGCTGTGGAAGGCGCCCGCCACGTTGAGCCAGGCGACCCTGGCGCCACGCTCCTCGAGCAGGCCGGCCATCCCCCGCAGCTCTTCGAGCGTGCCGGCCAGCACGGTCTGCTGCTCGGCGTTGTAGTTGGCCACCTGTACCGCGTGGCCGTCGGAGTTGAACTCCTCGGCCCATTTCTCGACCTGGGCCGCCGGCGTCCGGAGCGCGGCGATCATGCCCGTGTCACCGGCGGTGGTGCAGGCCTCCATGGCCTCGCCCCGGACCTTCACCAGCCGCACCGCGTCCTCGAAGCCCATCGCTCCCGCCGCGAGCAGCGCGGTGATCTCGCCCAGGCTGTGCCCGGCCATGTGGGTGACCGGCAGCCTGCGGTCCCTACTGATCACCTCGTACATACCGAAGCTCAGGACCAGCAGCGCGACCTGCGCGTGCCGCGTCCGGGTGAGCTCGGACGCGGGTCCGGTGAAGCAGAGATCGGCGAGCGAGTAACCCACTATCTCGGAGGCCTGGTCGAAGCGTTCTCGAACGCTGCTCTCCGACTCGAACCAGGAACGACCCATTCCGGTGAATTGGGACCCCTGGCCGGGAAACAGGAGCGCGAGGTTGGTCATGACTGATCCTTCCGGTCCGGTGCGTGCGCGTGTCCAGTTGTGGTGTCGACCGCACGGGGAGGGGTGCGGGAACCGGAGTCTCCGGTGGGCGGGGCGAGGAGCCCCAGCAGCCGCACGTAGCCGTCGAGCAGTCCGTGTACGGCCTCGGGGGCGATCTCCCCCCGGTGGGCGAGCGCCACGGTCGCCGGCCGCGCGGTCACGTCGGTCCCCAGAACGAGGTCGGCGTACCGGAGGAGCTCGCTCTCCTCCGTTCGTGCGCGATCGGTGCACGCGATGGTCACCCTGGCGCCGTCGCCGCGACCCGGGCGTATCCGGTCGAGCTCCACCTCGCGGTCGGCGTCGCCGACGGATCGCAGGTGATCGTCGACCAGCTCGGCGAGGTCGGTCCGGCCGACGAGGTCGAAGGTGACCGCGGCGACCCGTCCGGGGGCGGTCGCCACGTGGAGCGTGACGTCGTCACAGGACAGTGCCTTGCCGACGGTCAGCGCGAACGCGGCGTGCGCCAGGGCCCGCGCCGTGGCCCCGTCGCCCGTGCCGTGCCGCAGCAGCGCGGACCGCACCCGGTCCGGCAGGGCGACCTCCGCGGTCCCGTCGACGCCCCGGCCCGGCACGAACCAGTCCTCGGGCGGCCGCACACCGCTGTCGGTCGGGGCGTCGGCCGGGCGGCTCCGCGCCGATCTCCGCTCCAGGAGTTCCTGCTGCCCTCCGAGAGTCGGTTCGGCGAACAGGTCGCTGACGTCGAGCGTCCCGGGGAAGGCGGCGTTCAGCTTCTCCAGCAGCAGGATGAGGCTGAACGAGTTGCCTCCCAGGTCGAAGAAGCTCTCGTCCGGGCCGAACGGGACGTCGCCGAGCACCGACCTCCACGCCATGAGAAGGTCCTCGCTCACCTCCGAGGGCTCGTCCGGCCGGCCGCCACCGACCGGTACGGCCTCCAGGAGGGCCAGGGCCGGGCGGTCGATCTTGCCGCTCGTCGTCATCGGCACGGCGGGGACCGCCGTGAGCGTGGCCGGGACCATGTGGCCGGGCAGTCTCCCGTTCAGGAAGTCCTTCAGCGACTCCGGCCCGACCTCCGCGTCCTCGCGTACTTCGTAGAACCCGCGGATGACCCGGTTCCCCGGCGAGACCTCGTCCACGATCACCCCGGCCCCGACCACGTGTACGTGCTCGGTGAGGGCCTGCTCGATCTCCTCGAGCTCGATGCGGTGCCCCCGGACCTTGACCTGGTTGTCCAGCCGACCGAGGCAGCGGACCTCACCGTCGTGCCACAGGGCGCGGTCCCCGCTGTTGTAGATCCGGCCCTCTCGGAAGGGGTCGTCGCGGAAGGCCTCACGGGTGAGCTCGGGACGGTACAGGTACCCGGGCGACACTCCGCGGCCACCGATCCACAGGGCGCCCTCGGTGCCCTCGGGGACGAGTTGGAGGTCGTCGTCGAGCACGTAGAAGGTGGTGTTGGCGATGGGCCTACCGATGGTGACAGGGGCCTGGCCGGTGAGCTCCTTGACGCTGGACCAGATACAGGTCTCGGTGGGCCCGTACACGTTGAAGATCCGGCCCGACGTCCCGGCCCGCAGATCCGGCAACAGGTCCTCGGGGAAGGCCTCGCCTCCGACGACGAGCCTCTCCAACGGCGCCAGTGCCCTGCGCGCCGCGTCCGGGTCGGCGCACAGCATGCGCAGGCGGCTCGGCGTCATCTGCATGTAGGCGACGCCGTTGGCGGCCACGAACTCCGCGATCTCCGCCGGTGTCCGTGCCTCCCCCTCGCCCGCCATCGCCACGGTTCCACCGGTGACCAGGGTCATCAGGGTCTCGAGGAGATGGATGTCGAACGACGGGGTCGTCAGGCACGCCGTCGTCACGTTCTCCTCCCAGTCCAGCGCCTTGGGCATGCCCCAGAGGAAGTTGGCCAGCGCGTCGTCGGCGACCGTGACGCCCTTGGGGCGACCGGTAGAACCGGAGGTGAAGATGATGTACGCGAGACCGTCGGGGTCGTCCTCCGAGGGTTCCGGTACGACCGTCTCCGGGAGGTCCCGGTCACGGATCGTCAGCGCCCTCCCGTCCGGTGGAAGGACCGATTCGTTCTCGGGAAGGCACAGGATCCTCGTCGGCTTCGCGACCTCGATCACGGAGTGCAGCCGCGCCGGCGGATCGGTCACGTCCAACGGCAGCCAGGTGGCACCGACCCGGTGGACGGCCAGCATGGCGGCCACGAGGTCCGGCGACCGCGGCAGCAGCAGCCCGACCGGATCCCCCCTTTCGACCCCGGAGTCACGGAGCAGGGCGGCGAGCCGCCCGGCCCTCTCGGACAGTTGGGCGTACGTCGTCACCTCGTCCTGGAAACGGATCGCCGGACGGTCGGCGTGCTCGGTGAACACCCGGTCGAACAGCTCCGCGAGGCCGGGCACGTCGGTCGTACGCGGACCGGAGCCCCAGGACAGGAGCCGCTCCGTCGTGTCGTCGTCGATCAGCGGGATCTCACCGATCCTGCGATCGGGGTCCCGCACGGCCTGCGCGACGAGTGCGTGGAACCGGGCCATCAGATCGGCGATTCTCCGCTCGCCGAACACGCCGGAGTGGTTCAGGTCGACGAACAGACCACCGTCGCGCTCGGTGATCTCCAGGGTCAGGGCGAGCATCGAGCCGCGCATGCCGAAGTCCTCGGTGGTGGCGGTGAGATCACCGAACCTGTGCGCGCGCCCCCGGGCGTTCGTGTAGATGAACATCGTGTCGTACAGGGCGTTGCGTCCGTGGTCGCGCTCCAGGTCCAACTCCTCGATCAACGTCTCGTAGGAGTAGTGCGCGTGTTCGATCGCGGCGAGACCCGTGTCGCGTACCCGCCGAAGGTGATCCGACAGGCGGGTACCGGAGTCCGGCCTCAGCCGCAGCGGCAGCGACTGGGCGAACATCCCGACCGTGCCCTCGAAGGAGCCCAGGGAACGCTGATCCAACGGCACTCCGACGCACAGGTCGCTCTCGCCGCTCGTCCTGGCCAGCAGTACCGACCACAACGACAGGTAGAAGAAGAACGGTGTCGTCCGGTGCTCGCGGATGACCTTCGTGGCCGCCTCGTGCACCTCGGGGTCGATGCGCGTGTAGTGGTGGCCCCCGCTGAAGTCGTTGATGGCGGGGAGGGGCTCGTCGGTCGGGACCGCGAGGGGAGGGGGCGGTGTCTCGAACTCGCGGAGCCACCACCGCCGGTGGTCCTGGTAATCGGGTCGATCGGGCAGCTCGGATCGGATCCGTACGTACTCCTCGTAGCCCGCGGGCTCCTCGGTGTCGGTCGGACGCCCGTTCGACAGATGGTCGGCGAGCTCGCCGATGATCAGTTCCAACCCCCGGCCGTCGACGATGATGTGGTGGAACGAGACGACGAGGTCATCGGTGCCGTCCTCGCCGACGACGATGCCGTAGCGCCACAGCGGCGCCCGGGTCATGTCGAGCGGAGCGTTCATCACGTCCGCGATCTCCTCCGTTCCCGCCCCGTCGAAGAGGTGGGCCTCGGGATCGATGTCCTCGAGGACACGGCAGACGACGTCTCCGGAATCGATCTCGTAGCGGCTACGCAGTTTGGGGTGCCTTCGGGCGATGGCGCGAAAGGCCGCGTCCACCCGGTCCGGGTCCAGCGATCCGTCGAAGTGGAGGCGGGCCGGGACCTGGTAGGCCTCGTTCCCGCCACGCATACGGGAGTTCACGTAGACCCGCTTCTCCTCCGCGGAGAGCGCCATGGATCGGGGCCCGCTCCGCGTGGCCGCGGGCTCCGTCCCGGTGCCCACCGCGTCGGAACCGGAGCGGGAGACCGACCGCGAACGCCGGAATTCGAAGCCCCCGGCCCGGATCTCCCGCACGGCCGTCCGGAACGCCTCGAGGACGCGTTCCTTGTCCTCTTCGGTGTGGGCCAGCGAGAAGTACCCCGACCGGCGTTCCCACACGAACACGCCGTGGTGGGCCATCAGTTTGAAGAAGAGGTTCGTGGTCAGGGTCATCAGGGCCATGTCGCGCTGCGCCACGTTCTCGTACTTGTACATCGAGGCGCAGTGCGACAGCCGGATCGGTACCTCTTCCCGATCGAAGAAGTCGTTGGCCCTCCGCACGAAGTCGTCCGTGAACCTGTTCAGCTCGGCGAGCCGCTCCTCGCCGTTCTCCTTGAGGAAGGTCAGCACCGCACGGCAGGCGGCCATGGTCAAGGGGTGCTTGCAGAACGTTCCGGCGAAGAAGGTCGTCGGCACCGCCGGCCGGGAATCGTCGGCGTCGGAGAACCCTCCACCGTCGACGGCGTCGAGATAGGTGCTCTTGCCGGCGACGATGCCCACCGGCATACCGCCGCCGACGAGCTTGCCGTACAGCGAGATGTCGGACTCGACCCCGAAGTACTCCTGGGCTCCGCCCAGTGCGAGCCGGAAGCCGACGATCATCTCGTCGAAGATCAGCGCGATCCCGTGCTCGGTACAGATCCGTCGGAGCTCGCGCAGGAACTCCGCGGGTCGCAGGCCCGGATTGCGGGACTGCACCGGTTCCACCAGCACGGCGGCCAGGTCACCGCCCTGCCGGCGGATGCGCTCCAGCGACTCCTCGGCCCCGTAGCGGAGAACCACGGTGTCCTCGACCATGGCCGGGGGGATACCGATGGTCAGCGGAACGCTATCGGTTCCGTCGCTCTCGGCCAGGACCGCGTCGGAACCGCCGTGGTAGGAGTCGGTGAACCGTACGATCTTGTCCCGTCCGCTGACCGCCCTGGCGAGCCGCAGCGACACCATCACCGCCTCGGTACCGGTGTTGCAGAAGGCGACCCGTTCGGCACCGGTCATGTCGTGGATCAGTTCCGCGACCTCTCCGGCGACCCTGTTCTGGGGGCCCAGCTCGAACCCCGACTCGAGTTGCTCGCGCACCGCGCGTACGACGAAGTCGGGCTGGTGTCCGAAGAAGTGGACGCCGTAACCGATCCCGGTGTCGACGTACCGGTTGCCGTCCACGTCCCAGAACGCGGCGCCTTGGGAGCGGGAGGACACCAACGGATAGGAGGTGTCCCTCAGGTCCGTGTCGAAGTTGAGCGAGTTGATCCAGTCCGCCATGTGCCGGCGGTGGGAGTCGGCATAGGCCCGCGACCCCGCGGTCCTGGCGGTGTAACGGGCGACGAAGTCGGCGATGAACCGCCGCTGCCGTTCGGTGAGCCTGCTGCCGCTCAGCGAGATGTTGTTGGTGTACGCGCCGACCTTGCGAGACCTGCCCGGCGCCCGGCGCCGCGGCACGGCCTCGAGGTCCGGCTCCGGTGCGCCGGCCGCGCCGGCAGCGGGCGCCGTGCCCCCGAGCACCTGGAGCTGTTCCCGCATGAGGGCCAGTTGGGAATGGACCACCGCCTCGATCCCGGAGGCCGAGGTACCGCCCGGCCCGGCGACGGGCGGGGACGACGCCTCGCCCGGCCGCGGATCGGGCACGGACGGCACCGAAGGCGCCGGCGCCGGTTCCGGGGAGGGTTCGGGCTCCGGACGGTTCCGCAGGACGAAGTCGGTCACCCGTCCCACCGTGTGGAGCGATTCGAAGAACGTGGTGATCGGGATGTCGAGCGCGTAGTGCTTCTCGATGCGCTTGCCGAGCTGCACGAGCATGAGCGAGTCGACACCGAGCGAGAACAGCTCCACGTCCGGGTCCAGTTCCGAGGTCGCCACGCCGGTGACCTCGCTCAGCGCCCGCGTGATGACCTCCGCCACGGCCTTCTCCTCGGCGTGCCTGCGGGGGGCGTCGGCGGGAACGGCCGCGGTGTCCCCCGCGGAGCCGCTCGTCGGACCACTCGGCGTGACGTCGGCCGTCACGGTGTCGTCGGCTCGGACGTCCACGGTCGCGCCACCCTCTCCGGTGCGGTCTCGATACCAGATCCGTTGCCTGTCGAACGGGGTGTGCGGTAGGTCGTGGAGCAGCCGCCCCGTGCCCGACGGTCGGCCGAGGTCGAGCTCGGCGCCCAGCTCCCACAGCCGGCCGACGCCCTCGAGGAACTGCCGCACGTCGGACCTGCCCTTGCGCAGACTCGGGAGGACCACCACGTCGTCACCGAACTCCTGGGCGACGAGCCCGCCCAGCGTCGCCGTGGCGCCGATCTCGACGAAGGTACGCAGACCCGCCCGGACGGCCCAGGCCACGGCGTCCTTGAACAGGACGGGTTCGACCATGTGCCGACTCCAGTGGTCGGCGTCGACCGGAGAACCGGGTTCGACCGGCCTCGCGGTCCGCGTGGAGATCCATTCGATCGACGGGGCGTCGAAGTCCCATCCGCGGATCCGATCCCGCAGGCTCTCCGCCGCCGAGGCCATCCGTGCCGAGTGGAAGGGATGCGACACGTCGAGCCGCTCCACGAAGACGCGGTTCCGACGCGCGGCCTTCAGGACCGCGGCCAGGCTGTCGGCCGGGCCTGAGACGGTGACGTTCTCCGAGGAGTTCACGGCCGCCAGTGAGACGTCCGGGGCGGAGGCGAGCAGCTCCCTCGCCCGTTCGGCGGAGCACAGAAGGGTCGCCATCGAACCGTCGGCCGGAGAGTCCGCGACCACGCGCGCCCGGTGAACGACCAGTTCGACGGCCTGTTCGCGGCTCATGGCTTCCGCGAAGCAGGAGGCGGCGTACTCGCCGATGCTGTGGCCCATGACCGCGGCGGGGGTGACGCCCCGGCTCGCCCAGTATCGGGCGAGCGCCAACCCGACCGAGAAGATCATCGGCTGGGTGTACATCGGCGACCGGAAGCGCTCGTCCTCCTCCTCGGCGAACATGACCTCCAGGAGGGAGATGTCGGCGACCCTGCGGAACTCCCGGTCGAGCTCGTCCAGTTCGCGCCGGAACTCCTCCGCGTGGTCGTAGAGCTCACGGGCCATGCCCGGGTACTGCGTCCCCTGACCGGAGAACATGAACACCGGCCCCGACCCGTGCGGGTCGGCCTTGACCATCTCTCCGGCGGATTCCGTTCCGGCGACGGTCCGCATCTCCTCCATCGAGGCGCAGACCAGGGCCCTCCGGTACTTCAGGCCGCGCCGCCTGCCCAACGTGTGCGCCACGTCGCCGAGGTCCGCCGTGCTCTGGGCGCTCCAGTCGGAGAGACCGCGCAGCCCGCTGCGGAGCGCCTCGGCGGAATTCGCCGAGACCGGCAGCAAACGGGGTGTGTCCGAAGCGCCGAGGGTGGGCCGTGTCTCCTCCCGCCGCTTCTCGTGCTCCGCGACGATGACGTGGGCGTTGGTCCCGCTGACGCCGAACGAACTGATCCCCGCCACACGGCGCCCGTTCGAGGGCTCCCATGGAACGTCATCGGTGATGACCTCGACCGGGGCGTCGTCCCAGTCGATGAGGCGGTTTCCTTCGCGGAAGTGCAGTGTGGCCGGCAGACGCCCGTGCTGGAGGCTGGTCACGACCTTGCAGAGCGCCGCCATGCCCGCGGCGGACTCCAGGTGCCCCAGGTTCGACTTGACGCTGCCGACGCCGACCTTCTCCGTACGGCCCGCGAAGACCCTGGCCAGGGAGTTGATCTCCTGAGGGTCACCGATGGGTGTTCCGGATCCGTGGGCCTCGACGTAGGAGACGTCCTCCACCCCCACCCCGGCCTCGGCCATCGCGTCCCTGATCACCTGGCTCTGGGCGACGCTGCTGGGTACGGTGAATCCGCCGCCGCGACCGTTGTGGCTGACCGCGGAGCCGTGCAGGACGGCGAGGACGTCGTCGCCGTCACGCTCGGCGTCCGCCAGCCGCTTGAGGATGACGACGACGCCACCCTCACTGCGGATGTAGCCGTCGGCCCCGTCGTCGAAGCTGCGGCAGCGGCCCGATGGCGACAGGGCGCCCAGCCTCGACCACGACAGGTGCCCCTCGGGGCTGAGGATCAGGTTGACGCCCGCGGCCACGACGAGGTCGCATCCGCCCCGCTTCAGCTCCTGACCGCCCAGGTGGAGGGCGTACAACGAGGACGAGCACGCCGTGTCGATCGCCATGCTGGGGCCCCGGAAACCGAAGGTGTAGGAGATACGCCCGGCGGCGGCGTTGGCCATGTTGCCGGTGTACGTGTACGCCTCGTGGGAGTATCCGAGGTCCTGCCCGACCTGGCGGTAGTCGTTGTTGTAGATGCCGACGAACGTTCCGACCCGGCCGGCGGTACCCGCGGCGTACGGGTCGAGGCCCGCGTCCTCGAAGGCCTCCCAGGTCAGCTCGAGGAGCAGCCGCTGCTGCGGGTCGATCAGCTCGGCCTCGCTCGGCGAGATACCGAAGAACGCCGGGTCGAACCGGTCGACGTCGCGCAGGTAGCCGCCCTGCGTGGTGGTCACCTCAGCGGTGTCCAAGGAGCTCTGCGCCCATCGGTCCTCGGGGATCGGCTCCACGACGTCGGTCTTCTCGATGAGCACGTCCCAGAGCCGTCGCCGATCGTCGATGCCCCCGGGCAGCCGCATCCCCATACCGACGATCGCGACGGGTCCGCCCGACGCCGCCGGAGCGGGGGACGGAGACGGACGGGGGGCCGGTTCCCTCGCCCGGTCGGGGGGATCGAGCGTCCGCCGTATCTCCTCGACCAACGCCATCGGCTCGGGGTGGTCGATGATGCACGTGCTCTCCAGGCGAATGTCGAGCCTGCGCTCGAGCTTGGCCTGTAGGGAGACCAACCGGATCGAGTCGAGGCCGAGGGAGAACAGGTTCGCTTCGCGCAGCGCCGGGTCCAGGAGGACGTCGTCGGCGGACCCGCCCTCCAGTTCGCCGACGATGTACGAGACGATCGCGTCGACCAGCTCACTGCCGGCCGCGACCGGCTCGGAGGGCGCGTCCGACCCGGTGGACACGGTCGGCCCGGTGGCGTCGTCGTCCACCGGCAGCGGTCGGCTCCAATCGACCGGCGCCCCGTGCGTCCAGGCCTCCGCCAGGGAGACGACGAAACGGGACGCCCCCTGACGGTCACGACGCAGGGTGCCGATCACCCGCGCGTCGCTCCCGAGATCCGCGACGACCTCCTTCGTGGGACGAACGAGCACCGGGTGGGCGCTGAGCTCCACCAGTGTCCGGTGGCCGTCGGCGAGCACGGCACGAGCCGCCCGCTCGTACATCACCGGACTGCGTAGATTGCGGTACCAGAACTCGGCGTCCAGCTCCGCGGTGTCGATACGTCCACCGGTGGTACCGGCGTAGAAGGGGAGTTCCGTCTCCCGCGGGGAGACACGACCGAGCGAGGCGAGCAGGGACTCGCGTTGCGGTTCGACCCTTGGAGAGTGCGCGGGGAACTCGACGGACAGCCTCTGGGCGTAGATCCCCTCGTCGCGCAGGTCCTCGACGATGCGGTCGACGGCCGGATCGGTGCCGGCGATCACCACCGAACGGGCATCGAACACCCCGGCGACGTCGATGGCGTCGGATCCGCCGGAACCGAAACGCTCATGAACCTCCTCGGTGGTCAGTCCGACCATCGCCATACCGCCCTGGCCCACCATCGGGACGTGCGCCCTGCTCCACAGCACGGCGACACGCGCGGCCTCGTCCAGCGGCAGAGCACCCGTCACGCACGCCGCGGCGATCTCACCGAGGCTGAAACCGAGGACACCCGCCGGCTCGACGCCATGGGAGCGCCAGAGGCCGGCCAGCGCGACCATGATCGAGAAGAGGACCGGTTCCACGACGTCGGGCCGCCGCAGCTCCGACTCCGGGCCCGCGCCGCGCAGGACGTCCACGAGGGACCAGTCGACGTGCGGGGCGAGAGCGTCGGCGCACTCGCCGATCCGCCGGGCGAACTCGGGAGAGGCCTCCAACAGGTCGACGCACATCCCCGGGAAGACCGTGCCCTGCCCGGGGAAGATGAACACCGGCCGCTCGTCACGGTCGGCGACGCCCCACACCACCCGCGGGTCCTCGTGTCCCTTGGACACGGCGGTCAAAGGCTCCCGCCAGTCGTCTCCGCGGGGCAGCAGGACGGCCCGGTGCGCGCGTGCCGGGCGCGTCGACACCAGGGAGTCGGCCGCGTCCGAGGAACCGGCCGTCCCCTTCTCGACCTTCCTCAGGAGCCGTGTCGCGCGATCGCGCAGGGCCCTCTTACTCGGTGCGCTCAGAACCCATGGAGTCGTCATCGACACCGCCGCCCGTACCCGGAGGCGACCAGAAAGCAGAAGCTGTACATCTTTCCCGAGTCAACCTTTCCTGGAAAAAGTTTTGAGACCGAAATCAGCAATGAGCGTCTCCTGCACCTGCGAGGTCCCCTCAATGATCTCCAGAATCTTCGCTTCCCTGAAAAGACGCTCGGCCGGATATCCGTTCCAACACCCGTTCCCACCGAGCACCTGAACCGCGTTCGAAGTGACACGGCAGGCGGCGGTCGAAGAGAAGTACTTGGCGATGTTCGTCGCCGCGATCGCGTCCGGGCTGCGTTCGGCGCTCAGCCTCCCGGCCCTCACGCACAGCTCGCGTGCGGCGGACACGCTGGTGACCGCGTCCGCGATCATCCCCTGTACCAGCTGGAACGACCCGATCCTGCTGCCGAACTGGCGACGCCGGACCGCGTACGTGCACATCTCCTCCAGGGCGGCCTGCGCGAGCGCCACACCCGCCCAGGCGATGCTGTAGCGCCCGTGGAACAGTGCCGTATTGGCGACGAAGGCGAATCCCGCACCGATTCCCGAAACGAGGTTCTCAGCCGGGACCTCTACGTCGGAGAGGACGATCTCGGCCATGTGCGTAGCCCGGTTTCCGAGCATCCCCGACATCGGAAAAGTCTCGACCCCCGGCATGTCCCGGTCGACGAGAAAGGCGCTGACGACGCCGTTGTCCACGGCGAAGACGAGGAATACATCGGCGATCCCGGCGAAGGAGATCCATTTCTTGCGGCCGTTCAGAAGGAACACGTCGCCCTTCCGCGTGTACCTCGTGGACATCCCTCCGGCCTCGGACCCCGCGTCGGACCCGGACTCGGCCTCCGACAACGCGAAGCAGGCGATCCTCCGGCCTCGCGCGAGGTCGGGCAGGTACTTCTCCTTGATCCTTCGGGACGTCCTGCCGGCCAGGGTCTGGGCCACGAGGGACGCGTGAACGGTCAGCAGCGCGCGGGTCGAAGCGCACGCCTTGCCGATGATCTCGGTGAGCTCGCCGTACTCGATCGGGGTCAGGCCCAGGCCGCCCCACTCGACCGGGACCGTCGCTCCGAGGAAACCCTCGTCCGCCATCCGCTCGACGACCTCGCGTGGAAGCCGCTCCTCGCGGTCGAACTCACCTGCGCGGGGCGCCAGTTCCACGGCGAAGGCCTCGGCCCGCTTCAGGACGGAATCCGGGGAACGGTCACTCACGGCGCACCGCTCTCAGCTCCGACACCATCTCCGCCATCCGCTCGACCGAGCTGAAACGGTGCAGGTTCAGGTGCTCGTCGGGGACCTCGACGTCGAAGGCGCTCTCGATGTGGGCCAGAAGTTGCATGGCGAACATCGAGGTGACGAAACCCTTCTCGAAGATGTTGTCGTCGTCTCGAAGGCCGTCCTCGCCCAGCGAGGCGATGTTGTCCTTGATGTAGCCCCGGATGCTCTCGCGAACATCCATGTCGGGAGCCGCATCGACCGGTGTTCCGCTGTCATGCATCGACGTTCACCCTTACGTGGTCGGGGTAGTCACGGACGATCTCGAGATCGTTCTCGAACAGGTGGTCCACTCCGTCACGTGAGACGACGTGGAAGTTCGCCAACCGGTAGGTGAGGAGCATCTGGCGGTTGCGGTCCGTACGCCGGAACCTGGCGAAGAGGCGGGCTCCGCGCTCCGCGGCCCGCTTGACCAGGAACTGCAACAGCACCGTTCCGACGCCCTTGGAGACCGTTCGGCAGGACATGAGCAGCAGCGCGATCGTCCACTGGTCGCCGGACTTCTCCACCAGCGCCATCCCGACCTTGCCGTAGGAGCCATAGCGGTCCGTCAGCTCACAGACCCACAGGTCATGGCCCGGATCGTCGATGAGCTTCTCGAGTTCGTCGTACGAGTAGTGGATGCCGGTGGAATTGAGCTGGCTGGTCCTGTGGGTCAGCTCCTCCAGACGCAGCAGGTCGTCCCCTCCGGCCGGGGAGATGTCGAGGACCATGTCGAGGCTGCGCAGGAACTCGTCGTGGGGTCCTTGGAAGGCGAGCTCGGACCGGTCGCGCTGTTCGCCCTCCCGGTACATCAGGCGCCTGCGCCTCGCGTCCTCGGTGACGTGGACCGGGGACAACCGCGGCAGGTCCGTCAGCAGGAACCGGTCGGCGGCGTCGATCGTCTCGACGTCCGGGTGAACGAAGGCGACCTCGTCACGTTCGAACTCCTGGTCGTCGATGAAGATGAAGGTGTCCAGACCGATGTTCAGCTTCGCCTGAAGCTCGGTCAGGGAACTGGACTTGCTGTTCCAGTTGATCTGCGGGTGGAGAAAGTACTCCGCGAGACCGAATTCCTCGAGTTTGCGCATGGCGTCGTCGTGGTTGTTCTTGCTCGCTATGGACTGTAGGATGCCGCGCTCGTCCAGCGTCTTGACGGTCTCGAGAATCCGCGGATCCACAACCACTTCGTCACCCGATGAGAGGGTTCCCTTCCAGAGCGTATCGTCGAGATCCCACACGACACATTTCGCCATCTTCACCGACTGCTTCACTCCCATGCGCGAACCGTCACATGACTTTCACGTTCAACGAGAAACACCGTAGGTGTAGAAACCCTGTCCGCTCTTACGACCGGTCAGTCCGGCGTCGACCATCTTTTTCAATAGCGGACAGCAGCGGAACTTCGGATCCTGTAGATCGTCGTACAGAACCCGCAAAGAGTCGACGACGGTATCCAGACCGATCAGATCAGCGGTGGCGAGCGGCCCCATCTTGTGCCCGTAGCCCAAGGTGAATATCTCGTCGATCTGTTCAGGGTCGGCGACCCTTTCTTGAACGAGAAACGCCGCCTCGTTCATGAACAGGTGGGACAGCCTGTTGGAGACGAACCCGGGGCTATCGCGCACGACGACGGGCCGTTTCCCCAGCGAGTCGACGAAACCCTCGGCCAGCTTCACCGTCTCGTCGGACGTGTGGTGACCTCGCACGAGCTCCACGCACTCGATGAGCGGTACCGGGTTCATGAAGTGCATGCCGATCACCGACTCGGGCCGTGCGGCCAGGGCCGCGAGCCTCGTGATCGAGACGCAGCTGGTGTTCACCGCGATCAGGGGGCCCTCCCCGCACACCTCCCGCAGCTCGCGGTGGACCTCCTCCTTGACGGCGGCGTCCTCGACGACATTCTCGATGATCCGGTCGGCCCCGGCGAACTCCGCCATGTCATCGGTGATACGAATACGGTCGGGAATGCCTTTGTCACGCCACCGAGGATCTTCTGGAGCCGTCATCCGGTAACGCCTTACGAGGGTGCGTATGTCACCTTCGGCCGCCCCGAGAACACCGGGGTCGTGATCGTAAAGCACCACGTTATACCCGCTGGCGGCGCAAGTAACGGCCACGTCCTTACCCATCACTCCGGATCCAATGATCCCGACAACGGACATCGCCACCTCACCTCCCTTGGCAGGATCATGCGACTGTTCCAATGACGCCCCGCGAAACCCTCACTCGGCGATTGGCAGCCTAGCGTCGTCCACTGCGCCAGGGAAGAGAGGATTCAAGACTCCTTCGGTTTGAATTGATCTTCCAGAGCGTGATTCAGACGCTCTTGCGGGAGTTATCGCTGGCCCTGGGCACGCGGACCGCGACAATCCAGGATCGTCAATTATTGGAATTACATAAGGAATTCCCCTTATGACGCCGAGTGACGATCCCCCCTTGAGTCGAGCAAATGTCCGAGAAGTGACTCCGAGATGTGGAAACCTCGACCCGTGTCCTTTCGGGGAGAGCGAACGGGGCGACCGTCCCTGGACCGGGATTCCGACGGAGTGGGACGGCGAGACGTGAATCACGCCTCCACCTGCGTTATCAGCTGGTTCGAGCGCGTCCGAAGCGGCCGGGCAGGGGGTTCTCCCTCCACCGTCCGACCGGAGAACGCGCCCCGATGCACCGACGCCCGTGCTCACTTCTGGACCGCCGGGGGCGAGCGGACCCCACGTCAGGGCCGCACCCGAACGTGTAGCGTCCGGCTCATGACTCGCATCCTGCACCTGACCGAACTGTCCCACTGGCGCGCCGGCGGGGACATCGAGGCGGAGTCGCTCGCCACCGAGGGGTTCCTGCACGCCTCTCCGGACGAGCCGACCATGCTCGCGGTGGCGAACCGGTTCTATACGCGGACCGCGGAGCCGATGGTGGTCCTGGCGGTCGATACGGATCGCCTCGAAGCCGAGGTCCGTTGGGAGGCAGCCGACCCCGCTCCCCCGCCCGGGGTCGGCGCGGAGGTGCTCTTCCCCCATGTCTATGGGCCGATCCCCCGCGCCGCCGTGACCGAGGTGCTGCGCCCGGTCCGCGACGCCCAGGGAACCTACACCGCCTTGGAGAGGCACCCGGAGCAGACCTGAGGTGCTTTCAGGGGAAGGGCCCGACGCTCGGGGCGATCATCGCCCCGAGCATCGACAGCGCTCCCTGAAGCAGGGCCTGCCGGCGGCACCATCGGCTCGGGGCCCGGTGACGTCCCCGTGCTCGTGCCCGGCGGGGTGGGGTCAGGGTCTGTGGAGGCAGGGGCGGCGGGGGCGCCGCGTTCATGGCGGCGACCTCGCGCTCCCGGCGTTCCCGCGCCACGTTCATCCACTGCGGGAGGATCCCGTGCTCGATGCGGTGGGCGAGCCTGGGGTTGGTGACCATCTCGCTCGCACACAGGGTGGCGGTCTCGACCGGTCATGGGGACGGCCGCCGGTGGCCAGATGGATGTCGGGCTTCGTGCGCGCCCAGGCGTTGACCAGGCTTCCCTGGGCTTTGAGCCTTCGGTCCAGGTACTCGGCGAGGTAGAGGGGGACGTCGGTGTCGCCCTTCTCGATCCGTTGGACCGTGGAGCCTTCACGTATCTCCCTGGTGGACAGGTCACCGACGCTGAGCCCGACCGCTTCCCGTAGTTCCCTCACCCGCAGCCCGAACCGCGCCCACTCCTCCTCGGAACCTCCCTGCGGGTTACCCGGGTTCCCCTTGCCTCGATCGCTGGAACTCTTCATGCGGATACCCCCGAGAGGGACCGTCGGGACACCAGGCCACCGGATTTAGAAATCAGTTGAGGGAAACCCTCCACTCGACTTCGGAGTACCCCGATATCGCTCACTTTCGACTCTTTCAGAATCCATTTCACGTTCTTTCTCACAGCGCACCGACCTCCACGGGAGACCTTCCCTGAAGCACACTCACATGATGGATGACCTGGTCACATGGGCGTAAGTGCGAACGTGATTGTGAGCGACATCGAACATGAGTGTGGAATCACGAAGGATTCTGAGCACACAACACGAAACTGGCGGAGCGGGAGCGCGTGAACCTTCAGGTGGCCCCTCTGGATGTCCCTAAGCACCCAGGAAACGCTAGAGCTTTCAGCGTGCTCGTGACGCAGGACAATCCAGACTCGGGGTACGTGGAGAACGCCCGCGAAGGACAGTCCGTCACCGAGGCCGACGAGGTGGCACACCGCCGGATGCTGTTCGCCGCGCTCCAAGCCGTGGCGCCGGCCCCGGACAGCTCCATAGAGCGTGTGCGGGAAGAGATCAAGAGGTTGGACAAGGCATGAATCAGCAGTGGCACAAGTCGTCGTACAGCGGCGGAACCAATAACTGCGTCGAGGTCCGGGAGACGCCCACCATCGTGCACATGCGAGACACCCAGAACAGGGACCTCGGCCACCTCTCCTTCCCCACCGAGGAATGGACCGCCCTGCTCACCACCACCCACATCGAGCAGGCCTGAACCACCAGAACCCACGACGCCCCCGGCACCAGCCGGGGGCGTCGTGTTGTCGGCCGCCGGATAAAACCGGCCTTCACCCGGGGACGCGGCAGGTCAAGGTGAACCGACCGCCCTGATCCGCCTCCACCCTCATCTCCCCGCCGAGACGGGCACAGCGCTCGGCGATGCTCCTCAACCCCGTGCCCGGCACGATCTCCCCCGTCACCGGGGCCCCATCGTCGGCCACCGACAGCACGATCCACCTTCTCCGGGAGCCTCTCCCCTTCTCCTTTGCCCGGAGAAGGGCACTCCGCATGACTTCACCATGCGTTTCGCATGGTCGCCCTCACCTCCACCGGCAGCTCGGCCAGGGGTGCGTCAAGACTCCGCGTGTTCTGCCCACAGGCTGTGGACAGAACACGCCGACACGACGAGGCCCCGGGGCGAAGGCCTCCCTCCGCCCCGGGGCCTCTACACGCTCGCCCGGGCGAGTCGCGTCAGGCGTTGCCGAGCCCGGTCTGGTCGGGCGGCGCGACGTTGCTGTGCTGGCCGACACTGGTGGGAATCGTGTGTCGAGCCTTCCCCTTGTCGATGCCGAGGAGCCGGTTGAGGTGGCCCTTCTTCCCGACCACGAACCAGGCGATCGCCCCGAACAGGGGGAACCAGAGGATGAGGACCACCCAGAGCAGCTTTCCGCCGCCGGAGGTGTCGGCGTCCATCAACGTCGAGACGATCGCCGCGATCACCAGCACCAGGACGGCCAGGAACACGATCAGGACGAGGACGCCGGCGATACCGCCCAGCCAGGTGATCTCCCGGCCACCCGGTTCCGCCAGACGCGACAGCTCCGACAGGTTCGTGAACATGACTCCCCCAAGCAATGCGTAGTTGCCTCAATACATAGGGTAATAATCGGGGTGGTCAGGAGCGTACATTCCTTTGGTTTCGGGCGTTTCCCCGGCCACGTTCCACCCGTGTCCACCACCGCCCCCGACCCGAGCAGGGACGATCACTTTCCGAGAGCACCCCCCACCAGGCTTTTCCGCTGCTTTACTGGAACCATGGGCGAGCTTCGGCGATCTGGCAGGTTCACTCCCTCCCTCAGGCCCGGCGTCGGCACCGGCGACCACCGGGCCCCTGACATCCTCGACCACCGACCCCCTTCGAGAACGGCTCGGGCGTATCGGCCGCCGACCTCGAAGGTCGGGTGACCGGTGGCCAGGCAACCCCGATATCTCTGGCTGGCCGAACAACTACGCCGACCCATCCTCGACGGAGAGATGGCCCCGGGGGCCAGGCTTCCCTCCCGCACCAGCCTGGCGCGCACGTACCGGGTCAGCGAGCAGATCTCGCGCACCGCGTTGCGGCTCCTGGTGACCGAGGGCCTCGTCGAGTCCCGACCCGGCTCCGGTTACTTCGTCCGCACCGTCCCCGAGATCTTCCGACTGTCCCGGACCGACGCCACCTCGGGCTCCGGCCTGGGGCGGCTGGGACGTGAGCGGATCAGCACCGAACAGGAACGCTGTTCCGGCCGTCTCGGCGCACGGCTGCGGCTCCGCGACGGGGACCCGGTCTACCGCACCACCTCACGTGGGCTCTCCGCCGACCGACCGGTCACCCTGCATCGCTCCTGGGAACCCGCGGTCCTCACCGCGGGCACCCTGCGCACACCGTTCGACGCCGCCGACGTCGGTCCCCTCGAACGGCTCGGCGCGGCGGGCTACCCCGTGGACCGGGTCGTGGAGGAGGTCGGCGTTCGCGCGCTGCACGACTCCGAGGCCATCCTCTTGGACTCCGCTCCCGGGGTACCCGTCCTCGTGGTCGAGCGCACCCACTTCAGCGGTGATCGGCCCGTGGAGACCTCCGACCTCATCGGCGCGGCCGAACAGTGCCGTCTCCTCTACAAACTGTCCCTCGGCCGCCCGCGTATCCGCGGATAGCGGCGGCCCCGACCACGAAGCGGAAACGACGAAGGCGGTGGCCCCTCCCCCACGCTGGGAGAGGGGCCACCGCTCTTACCGCTTCACACGCGAGACGACCGGGTCAGGCCTGGGTGAACTCCTTGGCGACGACCTCGGCGATCTGCGCGGTGTTCAGCGCGGCGCCCTTGCGCAGGTTGTCCCCGCACAGGAAGAGGTCGAGCGACTTCGGGTCGTCGAGCGACTGACGGATACGGCCGACCCAGGTCGGGTCGGTGCCGACCACGTCGTTCGGGGTCGGGAACTCGCCCTTGGCCGGGTCGTCCAGGACCTCGACGCCCTCGGCCCCGCCCAGGAGCTCACGGGCGGCGTCCGCGGTGACCTCCTGGTCGAAGGTCGCGTGCACGACCAGCGAGTGCGTGGTGATCACCGGGACGCGGACACAGGTCGCGGAGACGCGCAGGTCCTCCAGTCCCAGGATCTTGCGGGACTCGTTGCGGACCTTGAGCTCCTCGGAGGACCAGCCGTCGTCCTTGAGCGAACCCGCCCACGGCACGACGTTGTAGGCCAGCGGGGCCGGGAACGGGCCCAGCTCGTCGACGGCCTCGCGCATGTCGCCCTTGGTGTCGCCGAGGGAACGGTCGCCGCCGGCCTTGGCCATCTGGTCGCGCAGGACGTCGATGCCCTCCTGGCCGGCGCCGGAGGCGGCCTGGTAGGAGGAGACCACGAGCTCCTTGACGCCGTAGGTGCGGTGCAGGGCACCGATCGCCACGATCATCGACAGGGTCGTGCAGTTGGGGTTGGAGATGATGCCGCGCGGGCGGTTGCGGACCTGGTCCGCGTTGACCTCGGGCACCACCAGGGGGACATCGGGGTCCAGGCGGAAGGCGCCGGAGTTGTCGACGGCGACCGCGCCGCGGGCGGCGGCGATCGGCGCCCACTCCTTGGACACCTCGTCCGGAACGTCGAACATGGCGACGTCGACGCCGTCGAAGACCTCGGGGGCCAGGGCCTGGACCACGACGTCCTCGCCGCGGACGCGCAGGACCTTGCCGGCGCTGCGCGGGGAGGCGATCAGACGGATCTCGCCCCACACGTTCTCACGCTTGCTGAGGATGTCGAGCATGACGGTGCCGACGGCACCGGTCGCGCCGACGATGGCGAGGGTGGGAAGACGGTTGCTCATCGGCCGGTACCTCCGTAGACGACAGCCTCGACCTGGTCCGCGTCGAGCTGGAACTCACTGTGCGCGGCCTGGACCGCGGCGTCGACCTGGTCCTCCTCGACGATGACCGAGATGCGGATCTCCGAGGTGGAGATCATCTCGACGTTGGTGCCGGAGGTGGCGATCGCGTCGAAGAAGCGGGCGGTCACACCCGGGTAGGAGCGCATGCCGGCGCCGATCAGCGAGACCTTGCCGATCTTGTCGTCGTAGCGCAGGGAGTCGTAACCGACCTGCTCCTCGACCTTCTTCAGGGCCGAGACGGCCTGCTTGCCGAAGTCCTTCGGCACGGTGAAGGAGATGTCGGTGCGGGAGGTGGAGACCGCCGACACGTTCTGGACGATCATGTCGATGTTGATCTCGGCGTCCGCGAGCGCCTTGAAGATCGTGGCGGCCTCACCGACCTTGTCGGGGACGCCGACGACGGTGATCTTGGCTTCGCTCCGGTCGTGGGAGACCCCGGAGATGATCGGCTGTTCCATGCCTTCGCTTTCCTCGACTTCCGAGACGATCCACGTTCCGGTCTTCTGGCTGAAGGACGAACGGACGTGCAGGGGGATGTTGTACTGACGCGCGTACTCGACGCAGCGCAGATGCAGGATCTTGGTGCCGCTGGCGGCCATCTCCAGCATCTCCTCGTAGGAGACCTGGGGGATGCGCCGCGCGGTCGGCACGACACGCGGGTCGGCGGTGAACACGCCGTCCACATCGCTGTAGATCTCGCAGGCGTCGGCGTTGAGCGCGCCCGCGAGGGCGACGGCGGTGGTGTCCGAACCGCCACGACCCAGGGAGGTGATGTCCTTGGTGTCCTGGGAGACACCCTGGAACCCGGCGACGATACAGATCGAACCCTCGGAGATGGCCTCCTGGATGCGCCCGGGCGTCACGTCGATGATCTTGGCGTTGCCGTGCAACGACGTGGTGATGACACCGGCCTGGGAGCCGGTGAAGGAGCGCGCCTCGTAGCCGAGGTTCTCGATGGCCATCGCCACCAGCGCCATCGACATGCGCTCTCCGGCGGTGACGAGCATGTCGAGCTCGCGCGCCGGGGGCATCGGGGAGACCTTCTCCGCCAGGTCCAACAGTTCGTCGGTCGTGTCGCCCATCGCGGAGACGACGACCACGACGTCATGTCCCGCCTTTTTCTGAGCCACGATCCTTTGGGCTACTCGCTTGATGGCTTCCGCGTCGGCCACGGAAGACCCACCGTACTTCTGCACGATTAGGGCCACGATCGATGCTCCTGAGGAGTTGGGATCAAGACAATTAACAATGGAGTGTAATCAGGGACGCACACCGCACCCGCTCCGACCTGCGATGGAAGGGGCGTGGCGTCTTGACACGCCAGCGCTCGGACCTACCCGTTAAGGCGGAGGTTACTCATATTTCGCCCGTATCACGGGGAAATGTGACCTAGAACTCCAGGCTTCGGCGGCCTTCGAAGGCCCGTCCGAGAGTGACCTCGTCGGCGTACTCCAGATCGCCGCCGACGGGCAGCCCGCTGGCGAGGCGGGTGACTTTCAGACCCATCGGTTTGACCAGCCGCGCCAGGTAGGTCGCGGTGGCCTCCCCTTCCAGGTTCGGGTCGGTCGCCAGGATCAGCTCGGTCACCGTGCCGTCGGCGAGACGGGTCATGAGTTCCTTGACCCGCAGGTCGTCCGGGCCGACGCCCTCGATGGGGCTGATGGCGCCCCCGAGCACGTGGTAACGGCCCCGGAACTCCCGGGTCCGCTCGATGGCGACGACGTCCTTGGACTCCTCCACGACGCAGATGACGGCGGCGTCGCGGCGGGGGTCACGGCAGATACGGCACTCGGACTCTTCGGCGACGTTGCCGCAGATGGAGCAGAAGCGGACTCGCTCCTTGACCTCCACGAGCGCGTTGACCAGGCGTTTGACGTCCGCATGTTCGGCGGACAGCAGGTGGAAGGCGATGCGTTGCGCGCTTTTCGGACCGACGCCGGGCAGCCGCCCGAGCTCGTCGATCAGATTCTGTACCGCGCCTTCGTACATGCCTACCCGCCTGGTCGAAGCCGGGGCGAGGGCCCCGGCGGGGCGTTCTCCGCCCCTCGCCCTCCACCGTATCGGGGGCCGGCGACCTCTTGGGCCGAGGGTGCGCGTGTCGTGTCCGCGTCGTCCCGGTTCTCTCCCACCGGGACGACGCGTACCGGGCGGCCTCGGGTATCGACTAGAACCCGGGGAGACCGGGGATGCCGCCGCCACCGGGCATGCCCTGGGTCAGCGGGCCCATCTTCTCCTGCTGGAGACGCTCGACCTGGGCCTCCGCGTCACGGATGGCCGCCAGGACCAGGTCGGCGATGGTCTGGGCGGTCTCCTCGGCGTCCTCGGGGTCCACGGCCTTGGGGTCGACGGTGATGTCCTCGACCTGACCGCGCCCGCTCAGCTTGACCTTGACCAGGCCGCCACCGGAGGTGCCCTCGACCTCGCTCTCCTCCAGGGCCTGCTGGGCCTCCACGAGCTGCTGCTGCATCTGCTGGGCCTGCTGGAGCAGGGCCTGCATGTCCATTCCGCCAGGGTTCACGGCCGTCTCCTCGTCACACGCGTGGTGCTGGGTGTCGATGCTGGTGTCACTTGTCTGCGAGGGTAGCCGCTGCCTCCACCCGCGATCCTCCGACGAGTGTCCCTCCGACGTCCGCGCTCCGGTGGATGACGCTGTCCAGGGCCTCCCTCATGTGCTCCAACTCGTGGATGGAGCGGGTCACCCGTTCGCGTTCGGCGCACAGGTGGTCGAGGAGGTCGGGGGCGGGCTCTCCGCGTTCTCGCGCGTACAGGCAGGGCAGAAGGTCGCGGATGGTGGCGAGGTTGAGGCCGGCGCCGAGGAGCCCGCGTACACGGTCGACCCTTTCCAAGGTCTCCTCGCCGTACTCGCGGTGTCCGCCCGGGGTCCGCCGGGAGGAGATCAACCCCTGGTCCTCGTAATGGCGCAGGGAGCGGGGGCTGGCCCCGGTCCGTCTGGACAGTTCCCCGATCCGCATAGGCGCCTCCCCGTCTCGCCCGACCGGGTGACACCGGCCACAAAGGCTTGAATCTCACATGGGTGTCAGATTCTACGCTCCTGCCATGAGCACCGCACGGAATCTCACGAACCCGCTGTTGACCGCCTACGAGCTCGGCCCGATCCACCTTCCCAACCGGGTCCTCATGGCCCCGATGACCCGTCTTCGCGCCGACCGCGACGGGGTGCCCGGCGACCTCATGGTCTCCTACTACGCCCAGCGGGCCGGGGCCGGGCTGATCGTCTCCGAGGGCATCACGCCCAGCGTCGAGGGCCGCCAGTATCTCACCGAACCCGGACTGCACACCGAGGCCCAGGTCGAGGGCTGGCGCCGGGTCACCACCGCCGTGCACGAGGCCGGGGGGCGGATCTTCGCGCAGATCATGCACGCCGGACGCGGCGGCCACCCCGACAACCGGCCCGACCACGGTGTCCCCACGGCGCCCTCCGCCGTGGGCAGGACCGCCCTCGTGCACACCCTGGACGGCAAGGTCGAACCGGTCGTCCCCCGGGCCATGACCCTCGAGGAGGTCGAGAGGACCGTGGAGGACCACGCCGAGGCGGCGCGGGCGGCCGTCCGCGCCGGGTTCGACGGGGTCGAGCTCCACGGCGCCAACGGGTACCTGATCCACCAGTTCCTGGCCGACAACACCAACCTGCGCACCGACCGCTACGGCGGCGACGTCGCCGGACGCATCCGGTTCGCGGTGGAGGTGGCCGAGGCGACCGCCGACGCCGTCGGGGCCGACCGGGTGGGGATCCGGCTCTCGCCCGGAAACCCGGAGGCCGAGATGGTGGAGTCGGACCCGACCCCGGTGTACCGTTCCCTGCTCTCCGCCCTGTCCCCGCTCGGCCTGGCCTACCTGCACGTGGCCGACGTCCGGGACCACCCGGCCTTGGACGAGGCCCGCCGCCACTGGAACGGCACCCTCGTCGGCAACACGGGGGAACACGTGGAGACCACGCAGGAGGGCGCCGCGGCGCTGATCGCCGAGGGGAGGGCCGACCTGGTCTCGATCGGCCGCCCCTACATCTCCAACCCCGACGTGGTCGAGCGGATCGCCGACGGGTTCCCCTGGGAGCCCATCGCGGAGAAGGACTTCCACTACACGTCCGGCCCCCACGGCTACGTCGACTACCCCGACCGCTTCTCCCGTCGGGCGGACTTGGTGGCACCGTTGTCCTGATTTCACCAGCCGCAAGGACGAAGAACGGGGCACGGCGGGACACGGGTTGAAATAATGGTCGGCAAGAGGAGATCACTCCCGGCGGTGTCATCGACACCGCCCCCGACCAGCGAAGACCGGGGGACTGAGGACGTGTTGACCGCCAAGGAGCGCAACTCGGCTCTGATCGAGGCGATAATCGCGGACGGCACGCTGACGGACACCGCGCTCGTCGAGACCTTCCGTGCCGTGCCCCGCCATCTGTTCATCCCGGAGAGCGGTGTGTCGACCACCCGGGGCGACACGTTGAACGCCGAGACCGACCCCGACCGGTGGCTGGCCGCCGTCTACGCGGACAACGCCATCGTCACCCGGGTGGACGACTCCGGGACACGGAGCCGGAGCAAGGCGGTCAAGGAGGGCGGCACCTCGTCCAGCTCGGCGCCGACCGTGCTCGCCCGCGTCCTGGAGATGGCCGACCTCTCCGAGGGTCTGGAGGTCCTGGAGGTGGGGACCGGCACGGGCTGGAACACCGCCCTGCTCTCCCACCGGCTCGGAGGCCACGCGGTGACCTCCGTGGAGATCGACGAACGGCTGTTGGAGACCGCGCGCAAGGCGCTGCGCGGGGCCGGGCTCTCCCCCACGACCCATCTGGCCGACGGCCTGCACGGCTACCCGGCGGGCGCGCCCTACGACCGGATCATCAGCGTCTGCGGGATCGAACGGGTGCCCCGGGCCTGGGCCGAGCAGATCCGTCCGGGCGGCCTGGTGGTGTGCCCGTGGGGGTTGTTGGAGAACGCGGGCGTACTGATGCGTCTGGAGTTCGACGAGGAGGGAGCGGCTTCGGGTCGCTTCCGCTCCGGGGTGGGTTTCGTCCCGCTGCGCACCCCCGATTCGATCCGGCCTCCGATCCGGGACACGGGCCGGCAGCCGGACGAGTACCGACTCACCCAGGCCGACCCGGTGGCCCCGCTCATGGCCTTCCCCTCGGCCTTCGCCCTGTCGGTGCTGGTCCCGGACTGGCGGATGCGCAGACGCTGGATCGGCACCGGTTCGGGCATGTGGCTGTGCGACCGGGAGGGCGAATCCTGGGTCCGGATCTACCCGTACGGCACCTCGTGGATGGTCGAGCAGGGCGGTCCCAGGAGCATCTGGGACGAGGTGGAGGAGGCCCTGGAGCTCTGGGGCGACCTGGGCGAACCGGAACCGGAGCGGTTCGGGCTGACCGTGACGCCTTCGGGCGGACAGCGGGTGTGGCTGGACTCCCCCGAGGGTCGTTCCTGGCCGGTCGACTCGCCGGCCTGAGCGGCCCGTGGAACGACGACGGCCCCCGTCCCGAAAGGCGCGGGGGCCGTCGCGACGTGTTCAGGCCTGCTTATCGGCGCCTTCGTCCGTGCGCTGTTCCTGCTTCTCCCGAAGCCGGCGCAGGAGGTCCTGCTTGCGTTCGCGGGCGTCGCCGTCGGCGCCGCCCCTGCCTCCGGCCTGACCACCGCGCAGTGCGGAACGGGAAACGGTGGAGCGTTGACCGCCCACGCCGAGCAGGCTGTTGTTCTTCGCCAACACGACCCCCTCAAGATAAAGAAACGAGTCGTCTCGTCTTGTTTTAGCGGAACATCTTGATCCTAGCCCGGATGGAACGAAACGTCCCCTCCTTTTCCGGGTCCGCTCCGTGAACACCGCTCGAGCCACCCCCACCAGGGGGAACACCCTCCGATAAAGAAGCGGGGCCGGGTCGGCCACGTATATCCACGCGGTCGGCCCGGCCCCGCCCCGAGGTTTCTAGAACCCTTCGGAAGGCTCGTGCTCGATCTCCTCGATCAACTTGCCGCCCAGCTCGGTCTCGATGAGGGAGACACCCCCGCCCCCGTTCCCGGACCCACCGGAAGAGGAGGGGCCGGCCGAGGCCGCGCCGGCGGAGGCCGGACGAGGGGCCGGAGCGTTCGCGGGCCGCTCCTCACGGGGCGCGCTCTCCTCGGGACGCCCGTTCCCGGGGCCGGCGTTCCGAACGGGGGCCGGGGGCCCGTGGTCCTCGGGCGGCGGGGCGGCCGCGGCGTCCTCATAGGGGTCCGGCGGAGGCTCCGGACGGTCGCTGAGCAGCCGTTCCGGCGGCGGCCCCGCAGGACGCTCGGGCTCCGGAGCCGGTTCCGGACGGGCCTGGACCGGGGCGGGTTCGTTCCGTACCGGAGGCGCGTCCCACCCCGAGGGCTCCGCCGGGCGCGGGGCCGGTTCGGGGCGGCGGGGCGGAGCCGGCGGACCACCCACACCCGCCGGGGCCACACGGACCTCGGCGCCCAGCACCTGCTGGATCGCGCCCGCCACCACCTGATCGCTGCCGCTGGTGGTGAAGCCCTTGGCCTCGTTCGGCTTGGAGAAACCGAGCAGCACCGTGTTGCCCTCGACGCCCACCGGCTGCACGTCGCCGCCGTGCAGCATCATCCAGGTGAACCGGCGACGGCCCTTGACCGCCTCCATCACCTGATGCCAGGCCCCCTGGAGACGTCCCAGGTCCAACGGGCCACCGGAGGCGGGCGCCGCCGGACGGGGCTCGGCCGGAGCCGGGGCCGGGGCGTCCCACCCCGACGGCTCGTTCCGAGAGGCGGGCTGCGAAGGCCGGGGGGCCTGCCGCGGCGCGGGTTCGGGGGCCTCCGTGCGGGCCGGCCGCTGAGGCGGCGCGGCCTGAGGGGCGGGAGCCGCGGGCTGAGGCGGAGAGGGCTGACGCACGGGGGCCGGAGCCGCCGGGGCCGGGGCGGGAGCCGAGGCCTGCGGGGCGATCGCGCCCGAGGCCACTCGACGTTCCATCTGCTCCAACCGGGCCAACAGCGCGACACCCTGGTCCCCGTCGGTGGCCGGCAGCAGGATCCGCGAGCACAGCAGTTCGAGGAGCAGACGCGGCGCGGTCGCACCGCGCATCTCGGTGAGCCCCTGGTTGAGCACCTCGGCGGCTCGGGACAGCTCGGCCGGACCCAACCGGGCGGCCTGCTCCTTCATCTGGTCCACCGACTCCGGAGAGACGTTCACCAGACCCTTGTCGATGGCGTCCGGCACCGCCGAGAGCACCACCAGGTCGCGGAAGCGCTCCAGCAGATCGGTGGTGAAGCGACGCGGATCGTGACCGCCCTCCACCACCCGGTCCACCAGGCCGAACGCCGCCGCGCCGTCCCGGGCGCCCAGGGCGTCGACCATCTCGCCCAGAAGGCTGGAGTCGGTGTAGCCGAGCAGGGAGACGGCGCCCTCACGGGTGATGCCGCCCTCGTCCGAACCGGCGATGAGCTGGTCCAGGACCGACAGGGTGTCGCGCGCCGACCCCGCCCCCGCGCGCACCACCAGGGGAAGCGCGGCCGGGTCGTAGGTCACCTCCTCCTCCTTGAGGAGGTCCTCCATGAGCTCCTTGAGGGTGCTCGGCGGGATCAACCGGAAGGGGTAGTGGTGGGTGCGCGAACGGATCGTCCCGATGACCTTCTCGGGCTCGGTGGTCGCGAACACGAACTTCAGGTGCGGCGGGGGCTCCTCGACGAGCTTGAGCAGCGCGTTGAAACCCTCACGGGTCACCATGTGCGCCTCATCGATGATGTAGATCTTGTAGCGCGAGTTGACCGGCGAGAAGAAGGCACGTTCACGCAGGTCACGAGCGTCGTCGACACCACCGTGGGAGGCGGCGTCGATCTCGATCACGTCGATGCTGCCGCCGCCGTCGGGGGCCAACGACACACACGAGTCACAGGTGCCGCACGGGTCCGGGGTGGGACCCTCCGCGCAGTTGAGGGAACGCGCGAGGATCCGCGCGCTGGTGGTCTTGCCACAACCACGCGGCCCGCTGAAGAGGTAGGCGTGGTTGATACGTCCGCTCCGCAGCGCCTGGCGCAGCGGGTCGGTCACGTGCTCCTGCCCGCGCACCTCGCCGAACGTCGCGGGACGGTACTTGCGGTACAGCGCGATGCTCACGGTGTGATCACTCCCCTGGTCCCTGCCACGGTCCCATTCAACCCGCCGGCGGTGACAACTCACGCCAGGTCCGGGAAACCGGAAGGGGTGGATTCGGGATGAGCACCCCCGAAAACAGAAAGGACCCCCCGCGCACCCGCCAGAGCCTACTTATCCTTGCTGCCTTCCGGCCCTGGGGAGGTTCATAGGGTGACGCCGCACGAGGGGTCTGCCTCGAGTGTATCCGAACCGGGGACCCCCGCAACCCCGGCGCCGTGTACCCCGCGCCGCCCCTCCCATCGACGGAACCCGTTCGAAGCACTCCCCGGAAGCCTGTAGAGTTGTCCGTGGAGGATTCGCCTAGTGGCCTAGGGCGCACGCTTGGAAAGCGTGTTGAGGGCAACCTCTCAGGGGTTCGAATCCCCTATCCTCCGCCACAGGAGCGAAGGCCCCGACCGGGAGACCGGTCGGGGCCTTCGTCGTTTCCGCACCCCGCCCACGCCTCTCAGGGGCGGGGGATGTTGCGGAGGTTGGAGCGGGCCATGTCGATCATGGTCCCGACCCCGCCCTGGAGGACGGTGCGTCCGGCCGACAGGGCGAAGCCCGTCACCTGCCCGGCGGTGATCCGGGAGGGCACCGAGAGCGCGTTGGGGTCGGTGACCACGTCCACCAGCACCGGCTCGTCCGCGGACAGGGCGTCCTCGAAGGCGGCGCGCACGTCGGTGGGGCGCTCCACCCGGATCGACCGCATACCGATGGCCTCGGCGATCGCCGCGTAGTCCACCGGCGGATGGTCGGTCTGGAACGCGGGCATGCCGTCCACCATCATCTCCAGGCGGACCATGCCGAGCGAGGAGTTGTCGAACACCACCGTGGTGATGGGCAGACGGTGCTGGACGACCGTGATGAGCTCGCCCAGGAGCATGCTCAGACCTCCGTCGCCCGACATCGACACGATCCGACGTTCGGGGGCGGCGTAGGCGGCGCCGATGGCGTGCGGCAGGGCGTTGGCCATGGTGCCGTGGGTGAAGGACCCGATCACGCGACGGCGCCCGTTCGGGGTGAGGTAGCGGGCCGCCCAGACGTTGTTCATGCCGGTGTCGACGGTGAACACGGTGTCGTCGGGCGCCACGTCGTCCAGGATCCCGGCCACGTACTCGGGGTGGATCGGCGTGTGGTGTTCGATGTTCCTGGTGTAGGCGTCCACGACCTTGGTCAGGGCCCGCTCGTGGCGCCGCAGCATCTCGTCGAGGAAGCGGACGTCGGTCCGTTCCCGGATCCTCCCCTGGAGGGCGCGCAGGGTGGCGCCGACGTCGCCTTGGACCCCCAGTTCGAGGGGGACGCGGCGGCCGAGCCGGCGCGGATCGTGGTCCACCTGGACGACGTTCCTCTTGGGCAGGAAGTCGTCGTAGGGGAAGTCGCAACCCAACAGGATCGTGAGGTCGGCCCCTTGGAGCGCGTCGTAACAGGCCCCGTAGCCGAGCAGGCCGATCATGCCGACGTCGTAGGGGTTGTCGTACTGGATCCACTCCTTGCCGCGCAGTGTGTGCCCGACCGGTGCCTTGAGCCTCTCGGCGAGGTCCATCACCTCGGGGTGGGCGTCTCGGACGCCGGCCCCGCAGAACAGGGAGATCCGGTCGGCGCTCTCGATCCGGCGGGCGAGCGCCTCCACGTCCTCCTCCGCGGGCTGGGAGACGGCGTTCCCCGCGGTGACGGGGGTGGTGTCGGCCGGACCCACGGCCTTCTCCCCGGCGATGTCACCGGGCAGGACGAGGACCGCCACTCCGGGGGCGCCCAGGGCGTGCTGGATCGCGATCCGGGCCAACCGGGGCATCTGCTTCGGGTGGGCGACGAGTTCACGGAACTCGGTGACGTCGGCGAAGAGCCGTTCGGGGTGGGTCTCCTGGAAGAAGCCGGTGCCGATCTGGTGGGAGGGGATGTGCGAGGCCAGGGCCAGAACGGGGGCGCCGCTGCGCTGCGCGTCGTAGAGGCCTTGGACCAGGTGGGTGTTGCCGGGGCCGCAGGATCCGGCGCACACCGCGAGCCCGCCGTCGACCTGGGCCTGGGCGGATGCGGCGAACGCGGCGGTCTCCTCGTTGCGGACGTGGATCCACTCGATGCCGTCGATCTCGTGTACGGCGTCGACCACCGGGTTGAGGCTGTCCCCCACCACCCCGTAGATCCGGGTGACCCCGGCGGAGATCAGGGTGCGGACGAGCTGTTCGGCGACGGTGTTCCTACTCAAGACGAACCCTCCCGGGAGCGTGAGGCGGCCGGGGGACTCTGCGTCGCCCCGGGTCAACGCTAGGAGCGCCTCGCCGTCAGCACCCGCATCGCCACACCGGGCTCATCCCACGCGCAGCGCCTCGTCCCCGAACCGGGCCACGATCTCCACCGTTCCACCGAGGGCTTCGACATAGCTCTTGATGGTGGCAAGCTCGGAACGGTCGATCTCTCCCCGTTCGATACGGGACACCCTCGACTGCGAAACCCCCAGCTTCTCCGCCAGTGTCGTCTGGTCGATGCCATGCCGACGCCTGATCTCGGCCAGGCGATAGGCACGCTCCGCCGCCCGCATCCTCCGCCCGAGTTCGGTGATGCGTTCCTCATCGAGCCCACCGGCCGCGATGACCTCCGCACGACTCTCACCCCAGGTTCTCGCCAAGGCGCTCATCCCCTCTCTTCCGAGTAGCCGCCGGCCAACCACCTCTGATAACGGATCTCCGCCAGAGGGATGTTCCTGTCGTACCACTGCTTCCAACGCCCCGTCTTGTCCCCCGCGACCAACAGGACGGCCTGTCTGTCCGGGTCGAAGACGAACAACACCCGAACCACCGCGTTCCCGGTGGATCGGGGGCGCAGCTCCTTCAGGTTGTGGATTCGAGAGTGATTGATGACGTCGACGAAGGGGCGGCCGAGCGTCGGCCCCACCTCCGCCAACGTGTCGATCGCCGCGACGACGCCATCGGCCGTTCTCGGATCCTCCTTGGCCAGAATCATGAGCCAGTCGTGCACCTCGTCAAGCAGAATCACGTTCCATGACACAGTCATTATGCTACAGGCATCATAGAACGCCAAGGTTCTAATCACCGAGATCCCTCACACCGACACGGTGGACCTCCGTTCCTTGAGAGGCGCCCTTTCCTGTGTTTTGCAACTTGTTGCATAATGAGATGAGGTCGGCCGGACACCGACCGAGAGGCACCGCGCGAGGAGAGACGATGAGCGACTACCCGCACCTTCTGGAACCCCTGGACCTGGGCTTCACCACCCTCAAGAACCGCGTGATCATGGGATCCATGCACGTGGGTCTGGAGGAGGCCCCCAACGGCTTCGAGCGGATGGCCGCCTTCTACGCCGAACGCGCACGCGGCGGCGTCGGCCTGATCGTCACCGGAGGCATCGCCCCCAACCCCGAGGGGGCCACCTTCACCGGCAGCGCCAAGCTCACCACCGGCGAAGAGGTCGAACAGCACCGCCTCATCACCGAGGCCGTCCACCGGGAAGGCGGCCGCATCGCCATGCAGATCCTGCACACCGGCCGCTACGCCTTCAGCGAGGAGTCCGTCTCCGCCAGCGCCCTCCAGGCCCCGATCAGCCCCTTCGTCCCCCACGCCCTGACCGAGGAGGAGATCGAGCGCACCATCGAGGACTTCGCCCGCTGCGCCGAACTCGCCCGCGCCGCCGGCTACGACGGCGTCGAGATCATGGGCTCCGAGGGCTACCTCATCAACCAGTTCATCGCGCCCGCCACCAACAAGCGCGAGGACCGCTGGGGCGGCTCCTTCGACAACCGCGTCCGGCTCCCCCTGGAGATCCTCCGCCGGGTCCGTGAACGCGTGGGCACCGACTTCATCATCGTCTACCGCCTGTCCATGCTCGACCTCGTCCCCGACGGCTCCACCTATGACGAGGTCGTCGAGCTCGGCCGCCGAGTGGAGACCGCCGGCGCCGACATCGTCAACACCGGAATCGGATGGCACGAGGCCCGCGTCCCCACCATCGCCACCTCCGTCCCGCGCGGCGCCTACACCTGGATCACCGCCCGACTGCGCAAGGAACTGTCGGTCCCGGTGGTGGCGGTCAACCGCATCAACACCCCCGAGGTCGCCGAGCGCATCCTCGCCGAGGGCGAGGCCGACATGGTCTCCCTGGCCCGTCCGATGCTCGCCGACGCCGACTTCGTGGCCAAGGCCGCCGCCGGCACCCCGGAGGAGATCAACACCTGCATCGGCTGCAACCAGGC
Organism: Nocardiopsis alba; assembly: GCF_000710955.1. Taxonomy (NCBI): domain Bacteria; kingdom Bacillati; phylum Actinomycetota; class Actinomycetes; order Streptosporangiales; family Nocardiopsidaceae; genus Nocardiopsis; species Nocardiopsis alba. Next base: position 102,832 of record NZ_BAZE01000011.1, on the reverse strand, counting down.
CTGCCTGGACCACACCTTCAGCCTCAAGATCACCTCCTGCCTGGTCAACCCGCGCGCCTGCCACGAGACCGAACTGATCCTGTCCCCCACCAGGGTCCGTAAGAACGTGGCCGTGGTCGGCGCCGGACCCGCCGGGCTCGCCTTCTCGGTCTCCGCCGCCTCCATCGGCCACAGCGTGACCCTGTTCGACTCCGCGTCCGAGATCGGCGGCCAGCTCAACATGGCCCGCCGGGTCCCCGGCAAGGGCGAGTTCGACGAGACCCTCCGCTACTACCGGGTCCAGCTCGACAAGCACGGTGTGGACGTGCGGCTGAACACCACCGTCACCGAGTACGACCTCGGCGGCTACGACGAGATCGTCCTCGCCACCGGGGTGAGCCCGCGCACCCCCGACATCCCCGGCATCGACCACCCCAGCGTGGTCGGCTACGTCGACGTGCTCCGCGGCGGGGCCCCGGTCGGCGAGAAGGTCGCGATCATCGGCGCCGGCGGGATCGGCTTCGACGTCGCCGAGTTCCTCACCGACACCGGGGAGAACGCCGGGGAGGACCCCGAGGCCTTCTTCCGCCAGTGGGGCGTGGACACCGACTACCGGGAGCGCGGCGGTCTGACCGGCCCCTCCCGGGTCGCCCCGCCCCGCCGGGTCCACCTGCTCCAGCGCAGGGAGACCAAGGTCGGCAAGGACCTCGGCAAGACCACCGGTTGGATCCACCGTCTCGAACTGCGTCACCGCGGCGTCGAGATGGTCGCGGGGGCCGACTACCGGCGGATCGACGACGAGGGCCTGCACCTGACCGTGAACGGCGAGGAGCGCGTGCTCGACGTCGACACCATCGTCGTGTGCGCCGGCCAGGACCCCCGACGCGACCTCGCCGACCGGCTCATCGCGGCCGGGCACACCGTGCGCCTGATCGGAGGCGCCGACGTGGCCGCCGAACTGGACGCCAAGCGCGCCATCAAGCAGGGCACCGAACTCGCCGCCGCCCTGTAGCCGTCGTCGGCGCGGTCGGGCCGAGAACCGGTCCGGCCGCGCCGATCCTTCCTAGAATGCGCTCATGTCCCTGCCCCACGCGATCCTCACCGCCCTGCTGGAGAAGCCCTCGTCGGGGCTGGAGCTGACCAGACGGTTCGACCGTTCCATCGGCTACTTCTGGTCCGCCACCCACCAGCAGATCTATCGCGAACTGGGCAAGCTGGAGAAGGCCGGGCTCATCCGCGCGCTGCCGACCGACGTCCCCGCCCGGGGCGGTCGCAAGGAGTACGAGGTGCTGGCCGCCGGACGGGGCGAACTCGAACGCTGGGTAGCCGAGACCGAGGAGCCGCGCGCCCTCCGCGACCCCCTGATGCTGCGCCTGCGCGCGACCGGCGTCGTGGGCGTGGGACCCGACTTCGTGGCCGAACTGCGCAGGCATCGGGAACTGCACGCCGCCCGGCTCGCCGAGTACCGCGAGTTCCAAAGGCGCGACACCGCCCGGGACCGTGGGACCGAACGCGACCGGGCCCAAGGGCTGGTGCTCCAGGGCGGCATCGATCTGGAACTGTTCTGGGTGGATTGGCTCGACAAGGCCATCGACGAACTGGACCGGGACACCGGCCGGCCCCGGACATGAGAAAGGCCGCCTCCGGAACGAACCGGAGGCGGCCACATGCGGTGGATGAGGGATTTGAACCCTCGAAGGGTTGCCCCTTACCCGCTTTCGAGGCGGGCGCCATCGGCCACTAGGCGAATCCACCGAGAGGTACTCTACCGGATACGTCGCCGTGCGAAAAACCGGCTGAGCAGATCCGAGCACCTGAAGGCGACGTCCTCGCTGATCAGATCCGGGGGAACGACTTCGGGACGATGGTTCTGGCGCGGGTCGCGGACCAGATCCCACCGGGAACCGACCGCCCCCGCCTTGTCGTCCCGGGCCCCGTAGACCAGGCGATCCACGCGTGAGAGCACCGTGGCGCCGGCGCACATCACACAGGGCTCCAGGGTGACCACCAGGGAACATCCGGACAGTCGCCACTCGCCGCGACGTTCGGCGGCCGCGCGCAACGCCATCACCTCGGCGTGTCCGGTCGGGTCCCCTGTGGCCTCGCGTTCGTTGTGCCCTCGCCCGAGGATCGCCCCGTCGGGACCCAGCACGACGGCTCCGACCGGAACGTCGCCGGTCCTCAAGGCCAGCTCGGCCTCGGCCAGAGCCTCGCGCATCGCCTCGTCCGCGGCCTCACGGTCGAGTTCGGGCAGGCCGCTCACCCGATCACAGCCGCATCGTGTCGAGGAGGTCGGCGAAACCGGAGCGTTCCGCCACCACGGCGAGCACATCGCCGGGCAGCACCCCGCCGCCGACGGAGAGGGACCGCAGTTCCTCCCCGTCCACCCCCAGATCGCTCAACAGGTCGTCGTCGCCGTCCGGACGGGGGTCCGGGCGGGCCCCCGCGCTCTCGACCGGGGCCGGAGAGCCCAGCCCGCCGGCCTCGGACAATATCCCGGCCACCGGATGGTCGTGGACGACCCGTTCGTCGGAGAGGTAGACCCTCGGATCCGATCCCGTCTCGTCCACTCTGACGACGGCGAACCACTCGTCGTCCGCCTCGATCAGGAGCAGGGTCATGTCACTGCCCGACTCCGTCCCGAAGTCCAACATGAGGTCGGTGATGTCGTCGATGGCATCCGCATCGCCGAGATCGACCTCGGTTCCCCGCCACGTCCCGCCATCGGGAGCGAAGACCGCTGCGAAGGTCGACACCGCGCACCCTCCCGTCTCTCCAGGTCGCTTCCGAGGCGTCCTTACCCCATCCCGTCGAGGACACGCTGAAAGGCCTGGGCGAATCCCAGACGCTCGGAGACGCTGGCGAGCACTTCGTCCGGGTAAAGGTCCAGATCGCCCGCCAGGGCGCCCAGTTCCATCTCGTCCAGACCCAGGTCGGCGACGACGGACAGATCCCCCGCCGGCAGCACCTGGTCGAGGTCGTCATCGTCGGGAAGGTCGATGTCCAGGTGGTCGAGGACGTCCCGGGCCACCTGCCAGTCCACGGACGCGGTCACATCGGACAGGAAGAGGGAGACCTCCTCGCCGTACACCCGAACGATGATGAAGAAGTCGTCTCCGACGGAGACCAGACCGAGGGAACCGCTGATGCTCGGCTGCTGGCGCAGGGCGTGGATCAGGCCCTTGAGATCGTGTGTCAGCGCGACGGGGAGAAGATCGACATCCCAGTACTCCTCTTCCCTGTACGCGACGGCCGCGAAGTCACCCGAGTCGTCGTCACCATGATCGAGCACTGTCATCGTCACCCCAACCCGGACGGTATATCGGCGCGGACGAGAGGATCCGGAACGCCCGCGCGAATGCCATCGTAACGATCACCCGTGCGCCACCGCCGCCGCTCGTCCAACGTGGACCGGACCCACGTTCTCACGACAGGCCGTTCCTCCGCGCCCCCACCAGCGAACCCGTTTCCCACCTGTATCTCTCCTCCGAGAGCCGATACCTCCTCACCCTTCCTCCGACCGCGTCGAGAATCCCCGGTTCGGGGGATACGCGCGGTTAGACTCGAAGCGCCCCCTCCACACGCTCAACGTCCTGTTGTCCCAGCTCACCCGGAGAACGTTTTGGAAACCCTGGTCGTCGACCACCCCTTGGTCGCGCACAAACTGACCACCCTGCGCGACGTGCGGACCGACTCCCCCACCTTCCGGAGGCTGACCGACGAGCTGGTGACCCTGCTCGCCTACGAGGCGACCCGCGATGTTCGAGTGACAGAGGTCACCATCCGGACCCCGCTCGTGGAGGCCACCGGCACCCAGCTCTCCCGGCCGACGCCGTTGGTCGTGCCGATCCTGCGCGCCGGCCTGGGCATGCTCGACGGCATGACCCGTCTGCTGCCCACCGCCGAGGTGGGCTTCCTCGGCATGGCCCGTGACGAGGAGACCCTTCAGCCCGCCACCTACGCCGACCGGCTGCCGCAGGACCTGTCGGGTCGCCAGTGCTACGTACTGGACCCGATGCTGGCCACCGGCGGCACCCTGGCCGCCGCCCTGAAGCTTCTGGTCGAGCGCGGCGCCGACCACATCACCGCGATCTGTCTGCTGGCGGCCCCCGAGGGCCTGACCGCCGTGGAGCGGAAGCTGGCCGAGAGCCTCCCGGAGGACCACGGGGCCACGTTGCGCGTGGTGACCGCGGCCGTGGACGAACGCCTCGACGAGAACGGCTTCATCCTCCCCGGCCTGGGAGACGCCGGAGACCGCCTGTACGGCTGCTCCTGAACCCCACCGAGGCGCGGCGCCCCCGCCGAACCCTTCCCTGAGCGTCCAGCCGGATCACCGGCTGGACGCTTTTTCGGTTCTTTTCGGCTCGGGGTGAATGATCGTCCGAAAATCGGGCATTGGTCCCTCATGACCGCCTCCCCGACCGACGTCCCTCCAGGTCGAGCCCGCTCGTCCGGTCACCGGGAGACACGATGCCGCATTAGCCGAATTCATTTCGAGATTGGAACGTAACAGATTAGGGTGATCATAGTTCTTGGCCACCCGTAACCGGGTAGATCAGCCAGACCGAAACCGCCCCCAGGGGATCCGCCACCGATATCAGCACCCAGCCGCCCGCTTTCGGAGCGGCACTCAGGCGACCCCTCGGTCGCTACGCAAAGCCCCCGAGCGCGCACGCAACGTGCCGACCCGCCGCACAGCCCTCGAAGGAGTGAGATGCCCGAGACCCCCTCCACCTCGACCACCCAGGCCGCCCACGACCCTCATTTCAGCCGAGTCGTCAGCCGCCTCGCCTCGGAGTTCTCGAACGTCCACCACTCCTCCACCGTGTCCCGTTGCGTGGACGCCGCGCACCACGGCGCCAAGGACGTGACCGGGCGGGCCACCCCCGACCTCGTCGAGCGGATCGCCCGACAGCACCTCCAGGTGCTGGCCCTGGCCTTCGCCGAACAACACTGACCCCAGGCGTTTCCTTTTCGGCCCTGCACCACCCCGGAACTTCGGAAGACCGGGATGACCCGGCGCGCACGCGCCCGACACCCCTCTTCCCGAGTTCCGGGTCCGCGGTGCGGTACCGACTCGCCCTTCCGGAATCACCCTCCCGCTCCTCGACACCACACCTGACCTGGGTCGCGAGAGGGATCCTTTCCGGGCTGCCATTACCAGGGTTAACAACATCACCGAAACCGGACACAGACCACAAGCGTGGAAGGTCCGACATAACGCCACGCCGAGGGTGCGCCCGAGGCTTTACGGGCATGATGGTCGATGGAACAATCACTGCTGGGTCGGTGGGTCAGGTGGATTCCAAGGGGAGTCAGTCGTGGCGAAGTTGAAGAAATGGGGCGGTTACGCGCTCATCGGTTTCGTGGCTTTTTATCTGCTCACGCAACCGGAAAGCGCGGCCGGGGTCATCCAGGGCGCCCTGGGCGGCCTGATGGGCGGCGCGGAGTCGATGTCCCGCTTCGTCAACGCACTACTGCCGTAGGCGTGAGAGAGCGGGTGCCATGAGGCTCGTAGCGTCCAGCAACGCGGCACCGGCGTCGGTCAACCGCTACCTCCTGCCGCACGAGCAGGACGTGGTGACCATCCGACGCCACCCCGCGGTCCTCATCGGCCCGGTGGCCACGGTGTTGGCCGCGTTGATCCTCGCCGGGATCCTGAGTCGGACGATCGGCGGCAACAGCACCGCCACCCTCGCCGTCATCTGGTGGCTCTGGCTGCTGGTGCTGGTGTGGTTCGTCTGGCGGGTGGCGGAGTGGTCCGTGGACTATTTCGTCATCACCTCGGCGCGGTTGCTGTTGACCACCGGACTGATCACCCGCCAGGTGAACATGATGCCGTTGGGCAAGGTGACGGACATGAGGTTCGAGCGCACCCTGATCGGACGCTTCCTCGGGTACGGCACCTTCGTCATGGAGTCCGCCGGTCAGGATCAGGCGCTCAGTCGGATCGACTTCATTCCCTATCCCGAGCAGCTCTACCTCGAGGTCGTGGGGTTGATCTTCAAGGAGTAGCCGAGTACGGCACCCGATACGACAGTCGTCGAAGAGCACCCGTCATGTCGACGGGTGCTCTTTCGTATGCGCTCCGTCCCCCTCCGGGAACCGGGCACCGAACGGACCCGGGTTCGGATCACCGCTCCACGGGTACGCCTTGGTTACCCGGTTGTTCACCTTCTGTTCACCTTGAACTCCACACCCTCCCGGCACACCTGCGAGATCGGGCACATCGCCCCGAATCCAATTGACTCAAAGGTGAACAGATGGTTAACATGGGTCATCCACACAGGAAACGAGGAGGGCTACATGGCACGCAGGACCGAGCACGCGCCGCACCTCTCTCGCACGTCCACCGACCGTCGGCGCACCCGCTCCGCCGCTGCGAGCCGCCGCCTCTCCGGCCTGGCTCCCGAGCCCGCGCTGGTCCCCCGACCGCGCGAGGACGCCGACGCCACCACCACGGAGCACCCGATCGTGCACTGGGTTCTGATCACCGACGAGAACGGCCGCACGCGCCCCGAGGCGCGCTGGCTCTAGATCGCAACGATCCCCGAAGGGCCGTCCGCATCGCGCGGGCGGCCCTTCGTCATGCCCGACTCCACTCGCATCGACCAATCGGCGCGACATGAATGACGAATACGGACGTCCAGATCACCCCTCTTGAAGTGACATCAAGGGTGATACCCGTCTCATCCCTCCTCCCTGAATGATAAATAAACGAACCGTATCGTCTTATTTATGGAGCACCGACTCTCCCTGAAGCCGACATACGGGACACCCGCCCATCGCCCTCGGCCCGGCCCACGCCCTCACGGGGCGCCGCCCTCGGCCGGTGCCCCCACCTCGCGGCCAGGACGACCCTCGCCTTCCCACGGCGACCGACCCCTTTCGGACACCCATGAATCCGCGATCCACTGTCCGAAACCGACCCCCGCCCCCTAGGCCAGGACGCCGTCTCGCCCATGGGAGGACAGCGACATCGGATCGACGCGGTCCGGCCGGACAACGCGGCGGAGCCTCACCGGGCACGCGCCGCGCAGGAAGCGGGCCCTCACGGATGTCTCATCGACAAATCCCCTTGTCGACTTTTCGGTCTACACATAAATCAGAAAATAGAGCGACCGATACCTGGGAAAGCAGTCCACGAAAGACGCACCCCCAAGGACAAAACCGCACGATAAAGGCAAGAATAGGATGCTTCCATGATCGATGGAACGTCCTCGACCGCCCTGGTCCGTCTGGTCCGCGACACCGCGCTGGCCTCCGGGGTGTCCGCACCGCTCATCACCGCGTTACCCGGCGCGACATCACTCGACGACGACCGTCTCCGCATCCCCCTGACCACTCTGGGCCGCCTGTGGGAGCTGCTGGCCTACTCCCTCCCCGAAGGGACCGCGGGGCTACGCGTCGCCGAGTCCGCCCGATTGGGCAGCATGCCCGCCTGGGACTACCTCCTGGTCAACGGGGTCGACCTCGGTGACGCCCTCTCCGAAAGCCTCCCCTACCACCGTGTCGTCACCGCCGCCGAGGAGCACTTCGAGGTCCATGACCGCGACGGTGCCGTCGAGATCGAATACCGCACGACCATCGACGACCCCCGTACCTCGGCCGCCGTCCACGAGTACGTCCTCGCCTACTACCTACGTCGGGCACGCGAGGCCACCCGCCGGGACATCGTGCCCGCCAAGGTCACCTTCGGCCACGCCGCCCCTCCGCACCACGGACCTCTCGTCCGCTCCTTCGGCACCGACCGCATCGAGTTCGAGGCCGAGAGGGACACCATCCTCTTCGCCGCAGAGGACGCGCACGTCCCCCCTGCCCGACTCCGACCCCCGCCTGGCCGCGCTGCTCCGCGACCACGCCGGAATGCTGTTGGAGACCTCACGCCCCCTCCCCGATTGGCGGGAGCACTTCCGCATCGCCTTGGAGAGCGAGCTCGACCTGGGTGCTCCGACCCTGGACGCCGTGGCCGCCCGACTCGTCCTGAGCCCGCGCACCCTCCAACGCAAACTCTCCGAGCACGGGACGACCTGGCGGGCGGAGGTGGACACGGCCCGATACCAACGGGCCCGCCGCCTCCTGGCCCAGGACCTCCCCGTCGACACGATCGCCGCCCGACTGGGATTCACCGACGACCGCGCGCTGCGCAAGGCCTTCCACCGTTGGAGCGGCCACTCCCCCGGCCGGGAACGACGACGCCTGACACGTACGGACCGGTTCGTGGCGCCCGCGGACCTGGGACGGGAGATCGTGCGCTCCTAGATTCGAAGGTGTCGACAGGACACCCGAGAAAGGCGCACACCATGCACTCCCTGCCCACCACCACCCGCGAGATCCACCTGGTCGCCCGCCCCGTCGGCGCCCCCGGCGACGAGCACTTCACCCTCACCGAGGTCCGTATCCCCGAACTCGCCGAGGGACAGATCCTGGTCCGCAACACCTGGATGTCGGTCGACCCCTACATGCGGGGCCGCATGGACGACGCTCCCTCCTACATCCCTCCCTTCGAACTCGGCGCCCCACTGGAGGGCAGCGCGATCGGCGAGGTCATCGCCTCCCGAGCGGACTCGATCCCGGTGGGCGCGCACGTCTCCCATTTCCTCGGCTGGCGCGAGCACTCCGTGGTCGACGCGACGGGCGCCGTGGTGGTGGACATCGACCCGGTCCCCTCCTCCGCCTATCTGGGGCCGCTCGGTACCACCGGCTTGACCGCCTACCTGGCACTCACCGAGATCGCCCCCGTCAACGAGGGCGACACCGTCTATGTCTCCGCCGCCGCGGGCGCCGTGGGAAGCGTCGCGGGACAGATCGCCCGCCGTCTGGGCGCCGCCCGTGTCGTGGGTTCGGCCGGCGGCCCGGAGAAGACGGCCCTTCTGACCACCGAGTTCGGCTATGACGCGGCGATCGACCGCCGAGAGGGCGATCTCGCGAAGAGCCTGGGCGAGGCCGCCCCCGACGGGATCGACGTCTACCTCGACTCCGTGGGAGGCGACCACCTCGACGCCGCCCTGGAGGCGATGAACCCGCGTGGCCGCGTGGCCCTGGTCGGCGCGATCAGCGGCTACAACGCGACCGGCCCTCTCGCCGGACCCGACCTGTACCGGGCCGCCACCAAGGAGTTGAGCCTGCGGGGCATGATCGTCGGCCACTACCTGGACCGGTTCCCCGAATTCCACGCCAAGGCCATGCCGTGGCTGCTCGACGGCACCCTGCGCACCCGGGAGACCGTGCTCGACGGCCTCGAGAACGCCACGAAGGCGTTCTTCGGAGTTCTGGACGGTGCCAACACCGGAAAGATGCTCGTCCGTCTCTGACCCCGCCCCGGCGACTCGAAGGAGCCCCGTCATGCACGCACTCGTCGTCCGGTCCCACCCGAGAACCGACTCCCTCACCACCGCGGTCGCGGAACGCGTCACCGAACGGCTGACCGACGAGGGATACACCGTGGACCCCCTCGACCTTCACGGAGAGGGTTTCGACCCGGTCCTGCCTCCTGAGGACGAACCCGACTGGACCGACCCGAACAAGGCGTACACGCCCGAAACCCGGGAGCACATGGCCCGCGTGTCCGCCGCCGACCTGATCGTGGTCGTCTTCCCGGTCTGGTGGTTCTCCCTCCCCGCCATGGCCAAGGGCTGGATCGACCGGGTGTGGAACCGGGGGTTCGCCTACGAACCGAGCACCCTCCACGGCAAACGGATGCTCTGGATCGGCCTGGCCGGCGGATCCGCGAGCTCCTACGCCGAGCACGGATTCGACCGGTCCCTGGAGATCCAGCTCGGGGACGGGATCTCCCGGTTCTGCGGAATCTCCGACGCGTTCGTGCACCTGATGTACGACAGTCTCGGCTCCCCCGACCTGGAGGCCGTGGACCGGAGCCTGAACCGGATGCTCGTTCGAGAGCCGGCGGAACGACTCCCGGTGTCCTGACCTCGAAGACAGGGAGCACCGCATCGACAAATCTCTTTGTCGACTTTTCGGCCATCACATAAACAGAATTACAGAGCGACCAATATTGCGGGGCGTGGCCTGGACAGGCCGCGCCCCGCATACGTTCACATCACATCATCCCAGATCAAGAAGGGTGAATCATCCGCTTGAAGGCATGGTGTCCATCTTCGGTCGAAACACCCTCATCGAGCCGCCCCAGAAGAACGACTCGTCACGAGATCGGGATCAGCTCGGCGCCATGTCCACGAAACGGCTGTAGTGACCCTGGAAGGCCACCGTCACGTCGGCGGTCGGGCCGTTACGGTGCTTGGCCACGATGATGTCCGCCTCGCCCGCGCGCGGCGACTCCTTATCGTGCACGTCCTCGCGGTAGAGCAGGATCACCATGTCCGCGTCCTGCTCGATCGATCCGGACTCACGCAGGTCGGAGACCTGGGGGCGCTTATCGGTACGCTGCTCGGGACCACGGTTGAGCTGGGAGAGCGCCACCACCGGCACCTCCAGCTCCTTGGCCAGGAGCTTGAGCGAACGCGACATCTCCGAGACCTCCTGCTGACGGCTCTCCACCCTGCCCGGCGAGCTCATCAGCTGGAGGTAGTCGACGATCACGAGCTTGAGGTCGTGCTGCTGCTTGAGCCGTCGGCACTTGGCCCGGATCTCCATCATCGACATGTTCGGGGAGTCGTCGATGAACAGTGGCGCGCTCGCCACCTCGCCCATGCGTCTGGCCAGGCGGGCCCAGTCGTCATCGGTCATCAACCCCGACCGCATGGTGTGCAGCGGCACCCTCGCCTCCGCCGAGAGCAGACGCATGACGATCTCGTTGCGCCCCATCTCCAGGCTGAAGAAGACCGAGGTCATCTCGTGCTTGATGGACGCCGCACGCGCGAAATCCAAGGCCAGGGTCGATTTACCTACAGCCGGGCGGGCGGCGATGATGACCATCTGACCGGGGTGGAGGCCGTTGGTGAGGGCGTCGAAGTCGGCGAAGCCGGTGGGCACACCGGTCATGCTGCCGTCGTTGGCGCCGATCGCCTCGATCTCGTCCAGGGCGCCCGGCATGATGTCGCCGAGGACGACGTAGTCCTCGCCCGTGCGTTTCTCGGCGACCTTGTAGATCTCGGCCTGGGCGTGGTCGACCAGGTCGTCCACCTCGCCGTCGCCGGAGTAGCCGATCTGCGCGATACGGGTGCCCACCTCGACCAGGCGTCGCAGGACGGCGCGGTCGGAGACGATCTTGGCGTAGTAACCGGCGTTGGCCGCTGTGGGGATGGCCTCGGTCAGGGTGTGCAGGTAGGGGGCCCCGCCGACGCGGGCGGCCTCGCCGCGTTTGGTCAGTTCGGCGTTGACCGAGATGGCGTCGACCGGTTCGCCGCGGGAGAAGAGGTCGACGACGCTCTCGTAGATGATCTGGTGGGCCGGGCGGTAGAAGTCCGCGGAGCGGATGATCTCCACGACCTGGCTGATGGCGTCCTTGGACAGGAGCATGCCGCCCAGGACGCTCTGTTCCGCCTGGATGTCATGGGGTGGGGTGCGCTCGTATCCGCCTTCTTCAGGTGGTTGCTCAGCGACACTCACGAACTCTCCCCCACACCGGCAACGTGCGCCGACCCCGGTTCGGGCCGTCCTCTCCAGGATGCCCCATCCCGAAGACGGAGGAGGCCGTGGAGGCACCCTGTGGAAAGCCCTTTACCATCACATCCGGAGCCCTGTGGGGCATTGTGCGGACAGGTTGTGCACATCACCTGTGGATAACTTTTCCCTGTGCCGGCTATACCCGCTTTGAACTGCGAAAACGCAGTTCCCGGCCAAGACGCGCAAGATGTCTCACAGAGGGGCTTTCCACAGGTTATCCACAGGCTTACGACCTCCTGTGGAAAACTTCACCCACCCGATCGAACGTCTGTCCGGTACTGTTGCCCCGTCATGGCCACTCTGCTCTCCGCCGCTCCGTTCCGGCATCGCCACGACCGCGAGATCTTCGCTCTCGCCGTCCCCACCTTCTTCGCCCTCATCGCCGAACCGCTCTTCCTCCTGACCGACACCGCGATCGTCGGCAGTCTCGGAACCCAGGCGATCGGCGGACTCGGCGTCGCGGGCCAGGTCCTGCTGACCCTCGCGGCGGTGTGCATCTTCCTCGCCTATGGGACCACCGCGGCCGTGTCCCGCAAGTTCGGCGCGGGCGACATCCCCGGCGGTATGCGTGACGGGATCGACGGCCTCTGGCTCGCCGTGATCCTCGGTGTCGTCGCGATCGGCATCGGCTGGCCACTGGGCCCCTGGATGATCGACCTCCTCGGGGCCTCCCCCGAGGTGGCGCCCTACGCGCTGACCTATCTGCGGATCAGTCTGTTGAGCACGCCGTTCCTGCTGATCATCATGGCCGGGACCGGTGTGCTGCGCGGCCTTCAGGACGCCCGTACCCCGTTGGTGGTGGCGGTCGCCTCCTATATCGGCAACGCGGTGCTCTGCGCGACCTTCGTACTGGTGCTGGACTGGGGCATCGCCGGTTCCGCGTGGTCGACGGTGCTGGCCCAGGGCGCGGGGGCGTTCTGGTACGTGGCGTCCATCGCCCGGTCGGCCCGGCGGGAGGGTGTCTCCCTGGCTCCGAGCGTGGCGGGGCTGCGCGCCTCGGCCTCGGCCGGGTTCGCGTTGTTCCTGCGCAGTGTGTCCATGCGTGTGGTGGCGCTGGTGACCACGGCGGTGGCGGCCCGGCTGGGCGACGAGTCGATCGCGGCGCACCAGGTGAGCTACAACCTGTGGGCGCTTCTGGTGTTCGCGATGGACGCCATCGCCATCGCGGGGCAGTCGATCGTGGGGCGTTATCTGGGGGCGGGGGACGTGCGCGGCACGCGGGCCGCCACCCGTCGCATGGTCGAGTGGGGTGTACTGGCGGGACTGGCCTTCACCGTGGTGGTGTTCCTGGTCCTGCCCTGGGCCCACCTTCCCTTCACCTCGGATCCGAAGGTGGCCTCGTTGATCACGGCCTCGTTGGTGGTCGTGGCGCTGATCCAACCGCTCAGCGGGGTGACGATGGTGCTCGACGGGGTTCTGATGGGTGCCGGCGACCAGCGTTACCTGGCCTGGGCCTCTCTGTGGACGATGCTGATCTTCCTCCCGTTCGCCCTGGTCCTGCCGTCGTTGGCGACCTCCCAGACCTGGGGGCTGGTCGGTCTCTGGGTCGCCTTCTCGGTATGGATCGTGGCGCGGGCGGTCACCCTGGGCCTGCGGGCCCGCGGTACCGCCTGGCTGGTGACCGGGGCCACCCGGGGCTGACGCCCTGAGGCGTGGGGAGGGGCCGGTCTCCCGGCCCCCGCGACTCAGCGCCCGGTGTCGAGGTCCCCGAGCGTGGGACCGTGGTAGAAGGCGGCGACGCGTTCGTTGGAGGGCGCCTCCGGGAAGCCCGGGAGGCGGGACGGGTCGATGCCCCGCGTAGCCTGGCGGCTCATGTCCCCGAGTTGCTTCCTGAGCCTGCTTCCGACGTCGTCGCGCAGCTTGGGGAGCATCGAGTAGAGCTTGTCGCCCGGGCAGTTCGTGGAGTTGTAGTCGCGGTGGCCCACGATCGCCTCCCGGGGGTCCAACCCGTAGACGGCGCACAGCCAGACACAGGTCTCCACCAGGGAGGACATCAGGGCGGCGGGCGGGGTCTCCGACGAGTACGTGCCCTCGTTCTCGATACCGATGGTGTGCGAGTTGTGGTTCGCGGTGTGCGCGCCGATGACGTGGCCACCGTCGCGGATCGCCTTGAAGGAGTTGTCGCGGCCCTCCATGATGTGGCCGCCTCGGCTGATCGTCAGTTGCTGTCCGGTGTCGGTCCAGCCGTTGTTGTCCATGTGGTGGCGTTGGATCGAGCGCGACAGTGCGGCGGCGTGGCTCGCGGAGGTGTCCGATGCGTTCCCGGTCGCGGTGTGGTGGACGACGATGTGGGTCGGGGCCTGCGACTGGATCGAGATCGGCGACTTGGGCGCGCGCGCCTTCCAGTCGGATCGGGTGTACAGCCTGGGTTCGGCCGCGGCGGCCGCCGATCCCACCGCGGAGATCCCCAGCGCGCCACCGAGGAGTACGCCTCCGGTGGCCAGGGCCGTGCCGCGCAGCATCGTCCTTCGGTCCACCGCCAGGGGGTGGTCGGTCTCGGATCGTTTCTCAACGGCCATCGGTATGTTGTCCTCTCCGTGCGGAGCGTCGCGGAAGGCGACACGACACAGAGAACACGATAGGTTACAAACAGTAATCAAAGAGGATGTACGACCGGGCGTGTCCCGTGAACGACGAAGGCCCCGCCCCTCCAGAGGAGGGACGGGGCCGCGAGACCGTGGCCGGTCACCGGGTCCGTGGTCAGACGCCGGCGATGTCCAGCTTGATCGTGGCGACGACCTCGGGGTGCAGGCGGACCTGGACCTTGTGGGCGCCGACCGACTTGATCGGGTTCTTGATCTCGATACGACGCTTGTCCAGCTCGGGACCGCCGGCGACCTTGACGGCCTCGGCGACGTCCGCGGGCGTGACCGAACCGAACAGACGGCCGCCTTCGCCGGCGCGCTGCTTCAGGCGCACGGTCAGGGCACCGACCTGGCCGGCGACCTGCTGGGCCTCGTCCAGGGTGCGGATGTCACGCGCCTTGCGGGCACGCTGGATCAGGTCGATCTGCTTCTGACCGCCACGGGTCCACCGAATGGCGAACCCTCGGGGCAGCAGGTAGTTGCGACCGTAACCGTTCTTCACCTCGACGACATCGCCGGGGGCTCCGAGACCGTTGACCTCGTGGGTCAAAATCAGCTTCACGACTAAAACCTCCCTCGGATATCGCCGCTAGCGAGCGGTGCTGGTGTAGGGCAGCAGGGCCACCTCGCGCGCGTTCTTGATCGCGGTCGCGACGTCGCGCTGGTGCTGGGTGCAGTTACCCGTGACGCGGCGGGCACGGATCTTGCCGCGCTCGGAGATGAACTTGCGGAGAAGCGTGGTGTCCTTGTAGTCGATGTAGGACTGCTTCTCCTGGCAGAAGAGGCAAACCTTCTTCTTGGGCTTGCGCGCTGCCGGCTTAGCCATCGTGGTGCTCCTTCGCAAGAGCCCCGGGGTCCTCCCGGGGATGGGCTGGGACATGGAAGAGATGACTCGGCGGTTCCGGACCGCCGGGTCGGGTGTGGTGGTACCGGTCTAGAACGGCGGTTCGTCGGAGAAGCCTCCGCCGCCACCGCCGCCGAAGCCTCCGCCGCCACCACCGTTGGTCGCCCACGGGTCGTCGGCCGGGGGACCGCTGCGGCCGCCCTGGCCACCCTGCGGGCCGCCGAAGCCGCCGCCCTGGTTCCCGTAGCCGCCGCCCTGGGGCTGGCCGCCACCGAAACCGCCACCGCCGCCGCCGAAGCCGCCGCCCTGGCGCTGCGTCTTGGTCACCTTGGCGGTGGCGCTGCGCAGGGCCGGACCGACCTCTTCGACGTCGACCTCGAAAACGGTGCGCTTCTCGCCCTCGCGGGTCTCATAGGAACGCTGCCGCAGACGGCCCTGCACGATGACGCGCATGCCGCGCTGAAGGCTTTCGGCCACGTTCTCCGCGTACTGTCGCCACACCGAGCAGGTGAGGAACATGGACTCGCCGTCCTTCCACTCCCCCGACTGACGGTCGAAGGTGCGGGGCGTCGAGGCCACACGGAAGCTGGCGACCGCGGCTCCACTGTTCGTGAAGCGCAGTTCAGGGTCGTCGACGAGGTTGCCGACGAGCGTGATCTGGGTTTCGCCTGCCATGATCGGCTCCGGTTCGAGATAGTTCGGTTCAGGCGGTTACGCCTGTCCCCGCATCATCCTCGTCACCGAGGACAGAAACAGGGACAGGGGGGACGGGCACCGGGGTGCCTAGTGAACCTCGGGACGCAGAACCTTGGTGCGGAGCACGGCCTCGGCGATGCCGAGCTGACGCTCGAGCTCCTTGACCGTGGCGGGCTCGGCGGTCAGGTCGATGACCGCGTAGATGCCTTCGGAGTTCTTCTCGATGTCGTAGGCGAGACGACGCTTGCCCCAGATCTCCGTCTTCTCGACCGAGCCGCCGTCGTTGCGGACGACGCCGAGGAAGTTCTCCAGCGACGGGGCGACGGTGCGCTCGTCGAGGTTCGGGTCGAGGATGATCATGATTTCGTAACGACGCATAGGCGTACGTTCCTCCTCTGGACTGTCGCGGCCATGGAATCTCCATGGCAGGAGGGCAGGAGCCCGGGGTTTTCACCGCCCCGTTCGGAGTGGGGCGGCCGCACAGGCTCTGAGCCATACGGGAGCCAAGATTACCAGCAGCGGCGTACCACCGGTGTTGCCCCCGTTGGGAACGGCGAAGGGCCGGTGCCGGAGGGTCTCCCCTCAGGCACCGGCCCTCATCATCGCCGGGTCCGCCGGATCACTCGCGCGGTCGGATCAGCCCCGCGGGGCCGTTCCCCGGCTGTCCGGGGCCGCCGTTTTCGCCACCGTTGTCACCGCCGTCGTCCTCTTCCTCACAGGGCGGGGTCCAAGGCCAGTTTCCACAGTCATCGGGGTTGTCGGTCTCCCCGCCGTCCTCGCAACCGACCTCCCAGGGATCGCACTCCTCCGGCTCGTCGCTGGGCTCGTCGCTCGGCTCGTCGCTGGGCTCCTCGCTCACCTCTTCGCTGGGCTCGTCGCTGGGCTCGTCGCTGGGCTCCTCGCTCGGCGGCGGCGTGGGCAGGAAGCTCTGGTCCTCGCCGACCCACTGGGGCGGCGGGAACTGCTGGTGCTCCTGGCCGGCCATGGCGACCTCCATGTAGGCCTTCCAGACCATCGCGGAGGTGGTACCGCCGTAGACATCGCCGAAATCGGTGCCGAAGTCCAGCGGCTGGCCGCTGTGGCGGCTCAGCCCCACGGCCGTGGAGAGCTGGGGGGTGTACCCGGAGAACCAGGCCGAGACCGCGTCGGAGGAGGTACCGGTCTTACCGGCCACCGGCCGTCCGTCGTCGAGCGCGGCTCTGCTCGCACCACCGTTGAGCACGGCCTCCTGCATGGCGTAGGTGGCGTCGGCCGCGACCCCCTCGGGGAGGACCTCGGTCCCGGTCTCCAGCTCGGTCTTGTCGTCCGGTTCGAGGACCTTGCCGTCGGCCGTCTGGACCTCGGTGACCATGTGCGCCGGGAAGTGGCGCCCTTGAGCCGCGAAGGTCGCGTAGCTGCTGGCCATGTCGAGGGAGTTCACCTGGTGGGTGCCCAGGGCGACGAGCGGACCGACCGTGGAGGTGGTGCTCCGGGCCGGATCGACGCCCATCTCGATCGCGAGCTCGTCGACGCGGGTCTCGCCGACCTCGATCGCCAGTTCCACGAAGCTCGTGTTCACCGAGTCGGCGGTGGACTGGATGAGGTCGACCGGACCGTAGTCGACGTTGTTGGAGTTGTGCACCGGGCTGGCCAGTCCGGGGAACTCGCGCGCGTTGTCGCCGTCGAACTGGCTGCGCAGGCCGATGCCGTCCATCAGCGCGCGCGCCAGGACGTAGGGCTTGTAGGCCGAACCCGCCTGGGTCTGGTGGACCAGGGAGTTGTTGATCACCGTGGCGACGTCGGGGCCGCCGTTGAAGGCGACGATCTCACCGGTGGAGGGGTCCACCGAGGTCAGGCTCCGCATGGTGTCGTCGGCGGCACCCTCGGGCAGGACGCTGAAGGCCTCCTCGGCCGCGTCCATCAGCTCCTTGTCCAGGGAGGTCTTGATGACCAGACCCTCGGTGGCGATCTTGGCGCCGGTCACGCCTTCCTCGGTGTAGCGCCGTTCGACCTCTTCGATCACGGCCTGACGGACGTAGCCCTGTTGGGGATCGGCCGCCTCCTCCGGGTTGTACTCCAGGGTCTCGGGGATCTCCAGGTTCTGGGCCTCGGACTCGGGAAGGCCGCGTTCGCCGCCGGTCTCCTCGTACATCTGGGCGAGCTGGTTCTGGACGTAGGGCCAGCGCTCGTTCTCCAGGTAGTTCTGGGTCCAGGGGCCGAGTTCGGTGCCCTCGAAGTTGCTGGGCATCTGGATGATGATGCCGAGGTAGGCGCCCTGGGCCTCGTCGAGCTCGCTCACGCTCTTGCCGAAGTACTCCTGGGAGGCCATCTCGATACCGGAGGCGCCGCGACCGAAGTAGATCGTGTTGAGGTAGGTCGTGAGAATCTCATCGTGGGTGAGCTGCTGGTTCAGCTTGATCGCGATGAAGATCTCGCGGATCTTCCGGGTCAGGGGGGGCTGCCCGTCGAGGTCGCTGTAGTAGTTACGGGCCATCTGCTGGGTGATGGTCGAACCGCCACCGTCCTCGCCTCGGCTGAGGATGGCGCGGCCGATACCGCGGATATTGATGCCCGGGTCCTCGTAGAAGGTGCGCTGCTCGGCGGCGAGCACACCGTTGACGACCTCCTCGGGGATGTCGTCGCGGGTGATGGAGACGCGCTTGACCTCACCGGTGGTGACGGCGAGTTCCTCCTCGCCCTCCTCGCCGGCCCAGTAGATCTGGGTGGCCGAGGCGGTCTTCTCCGCGTTCTCGGTCAGGTCCCTTTCATCGGGCGCCATCGCGTAGAGGATGACGAAGGCGGCCACGCCGCCGATGATCATCAGGCCGCAGAAGGCCAGCGCGGGTTTCCAGGCCTTGGACAGGAAGCGCTTGATCCAGGGGCGGTCGTCCGGTTCCTTGTCGCGGGGGCGTCGCCGTCCGCCGCCTCCACCACCGGAGCCGCGTCCGCCTCTGCCGGAACCCCGGCCTCCTTCGGAGCGGGCACCGTGCTCACGGTCGCGAGGGTCACGGGGCCCGGAACCGGCACGCCGGCGGCCTCCCGCCCGGGGGTCGTCGGGACGGCGGCGGGGGCGGTCGCCGTCCTCGGGGCGGCGCGGGCGCTGTCCGTCGGGACGGCGGCGCGGCCGGTCCCCGTCGTCGGGACGACGGCGCCGACCCTCGGGGTCACGGGGCCGTTCGCCGTCGGCGCGGCGGCGTCCGCCCTCGGGGCGCGGGCGTCCTTCGGAGCGGGCGCCGGCCTCGGGAGGGCGGGCCCTGCGCCGGGGTTCGGCTTCGTCGTTCCCCCAGAAGCCGCCTTCGTCCTCGGGGTCGGGACGGCGACGCCCACCGGCACGTTCTTCCCGTGGCGGGCCGTCGGCCCTGCGCCTTCCGCCGTTACCGCGCGGACCGTCGTCCGGGCCGTTGGCCCGGCGACGGCCGCCGTCGGCACTCCGTCGTCGTTCGGTACTCACGTGGTCCTCGATTGCCTCTCACGGCCGGTCGGCCTGACGATTCCTTGGTGGAAACGGGGGACGGTCCCCCTGGGGGATCGGTGGTTCGCGACCTGTCGCGGTATACCGGCGAGGGTCCGGGCCGGTGTGGCCTGTCTCCACCGCTACGCCTGTCGTTCAAGGCTTGATAAAGAGACGCCCACTTGAGGTCGAAGGTTTTCAACAGGTCGCGAAGACGTTGGCCGCTACTTCCTCCTGGTCGTTGGCCTGCGGGTGCGTTTGCCCCTGTCATCGGCGCTTCGAGCCGACGTGAACGTCGCCGCGGCGGTGGCTTCGTTCCGGGTTCCTACCGGCCGCACACGCAAAGCAAAGGTCACGTTAGAGCGACCGAACGGTAGAGCACAACCCACGCGCGAGAGTATCGCGTGCTTTCACCGTGATCGTCACCTTGCACCGGAATACACACATCCCCGCTGCTCAGAGGTGGTGCGAACTTTCGCGGGCGCCGTTGTGATCGCGGACACTCCCGTTACCCGAGAGGGGGCGGGGCCTTCGGTGACCGGCGAGGTCGGGACCGGTGCCGCGCGCCGGCCGGGAGACCGCGGGGATTCTTACCCTCGTGTGAACATCACGTTTCCGCCGCACCCCGCCGGAGACGGCTCACATGACAGGCAAAGATAGAGTCATAGCAGAACAAACCAGCCGGACATTCACAGTTCACCCCCCGTGGTCGACCACCATGAGGGGGAACAGAACCGCCGTGTGCGCTGCTGACCACATACGGGATACGGACGCAGGACGACGAGCCCCGGACCGCTTCGGCGCGGGCCCGTCGCCATGCGCTGTGGAATCCATGTTCACCAAGAAGAAGGAGCAAGGACCAATGGGTTCGGTACGTGTAGCCGTCGTGGGCGTCGGCAACTGTGCGGCGTCGCTCGTCCAGGGCGTGCACTATTACAAGGACGCCGACCCGGAGTCCCGGGTGCCCGGTCTGATGCATGTCCGATTCGGCCCGTACCACGTGCGCGACATCGAGTTCGTCGCGGCCTTCGACGTGGACGCCAAGAAGGTCGGCCATGACCTGTCCGACGCCATCGTCGCGAGCGAGAACAACACCGTCAAGATCTGCGACGTCCCGCCGACCGGTGTGACCGTCATGCGGGGCCCGACCTACGACGGTCTGGGCCGGTACTACCGCGAGACCATCCAGGAGTCCTCCGAGGACGCCGTCGACGTGGTCGCCGCGCTCAAGGCCTCGAAGGCCGACGTCCTCGTCTCCTACCTCCCGGTGGGTTCCGAGGAGGCCGACAAGTTCTACGCCCAGTGCGCCATCGACGCGGGTGTCGCCTTCGTCAACGCGCTCCCCGTCTTCATCGCCTCCGACCCCGAGTGGGCCGAGAAGTTCACCAAGGCCGGGGTGCCGATCATCGGCGACGACATCAAGTCGCAGATCGGCGCGACCATCACCCACCGTGTGCTGTCCAAGCTGTTCGAGGACCGCGGCGTCGTCGTCGACCGCACCTACCAGCTCAACTTCGGCGGCAACATGGACTTCAAGAACATGTTGGAGCGCGAGCGCCTGGAGTCCAAGAAGATCTCCAAGACCCAGTCGGTCACCTCGCAGATCCCGCACGAGCTCAACGCCGGTTCCGTGCACATCGGCCCCTCGGACCACGTGCCGTGGCTGGACGACCGCAAGTGGGCCTACATCCGTCTGGAGGGTCGCGCCTTCGGCGACGTCCCGCTGAACCTGGAGTACAAGCTGGAGGTCTGGGACTCCCCGAACTCCGCGGGCATCATCATCGACGCGGTCCGCGCCGCGAAGATCGCCAAGGACCGCGGTATCGGCGGACCGATCCTGGCCCCCTCCTCCTACTTCATGAAGTCGCCGCCCGAGCAGTACAGCGACGCCGAGGCGCACGACCGTGTCGAGCGCTTCATCGAGGGCGAGAACGTCTGATCCTCCGCCCGGGGCCGTCTCCGGCCCCGGGCGTTCCTCATCCGGCGCACGCTCTACCCTGTGTCGGTGTCCTTCTTCGGTGATCTGCGCGAGGTCCTGCGGGGCCCACGTTTCCGCCGGTTGTTCGGTACCCGGTTGGTCTCGCAGTTCTCCGACGGGATCTACCAGGCCGGTCTGGCCGGTTTCGTCTTCTTCAACCCCGAGCAGCACACCGGCGCGGGCGAGGTCGCCATGGCGTTCGCCGTGCTGCTCCTCCCCTTCTCCGTGGTCGCCCCGTTCGCCGGGGTGCTCATCGACCGCATGCCGAGGCGTCAGGTCCTCTTCCTGTCCTCGCTGATCAAAGCGGCCCTGGCCACGGTGACCGCGCTCCTGATCGCCCACGGCGAGGGACCCGCGTTCTTCATCGCCGCGCTCCTGGTGTTGAGCGTCAATCGTTTCCTGCTCTCCGGGCTCTCCGCCGGCCTGCCCTACGTGGTCCCGCGCGACCGGTTGATGATGGCCAACGCCGTCACCCCCACCTGCGGCACCGTCGCCAGTTCCCTGGGCACCGGGGTCGGGTTGGCCATCGGGATGATCGGCGGGGAACGGGCCCTGGGCACCGGGATGATCCTGTTCGTCGCCGCGTTGGGCTTCGTCGGGGCCGCCCTGGTCTCGCTCACCCTGCGCTATGGGGAACTGGGTCCGCACCTGGACGAGGAGCCGGAGGAGGTCCGTGCCGCCCTGCGCAACGTGGTGGTCGGTATGACCTCGGGGGTCCGGCACGTCTGGGAGCGGGTGCCCGCCCGGGTCGGGCTGCTCACCATCGGCGGCCACCGGGTCCTGTTCGGGATCTCCACCCTGATCACACTGCTGCTGTACAACAACACCTTCACCGGTGGCGGGGTCGCCGGGATGGCCGGTTTCTCCGTGGCGGCCGGACTGCTCGCCCTCGGGTTCTTCCTCGGGGCCGTGGCCACCCCGTCGGCGACCTCACGGATCGGGGAGAACGCCTGGATCGCCTCCCTGCTCTTCGCCGCCGGGACGGCACTGCTGGTGTTCGGGCTGCCCTTCTCCCCCGCCCTGTTCCCGGTGGCCGCCTTCGTCCTGGGGTTCGTGTCCCAGGGGGTGAAGGTCACCGTCGACACCCTGGTGCAGCGCCACGTCGACGACGCCTTCCGAGGCCGGGTCTTCTCCGTCTACGACGTCCTGTTCAACGCGACCTTCGTCCTGGGCGCGGCGCTGGCCGCCGCTCTGATCCCCCCGTCGGGGACCAGTGCTCCCGTGGTCGCGGCGATGGTGATCGCCTTCCTGTCGATGGGCGCGGCCTGGACGGTACGCGCCCGCCGCGAGAACCGCCACGAGGTGACCCGGATCCCCTGATCAGGGCTCGGTCGTCTCCCGGTACAGCCGCAGGCCTCGTGCCCGGTAGTTGGCCAGGGCGTGCTCCCCGTCGAGGGAGCACGTGTGCAACCACACCCGGCGGGTCGCCTCGTGACCGGCCGGCCGCTCCCCCATCGACCAGGCGCGTCGCAGCGCCTCGGTGAGCATGTGGCCGCCGAGGCCGCGTCCGAGGAACCCGGGCAGGAGACCGAAGTAGACGATCTCGACGTCCCCGGCGTCCTGCCCCTCCAGCTCGACGTAGCCCGCCGGGGTCCCCCGTTCGTACAGGACCCAGGTCTCCACACGGAGATCCTCCGTCCGGGCACGCCACTCGTCGATCCCCCAGGAGCCGCGATCCACCCATTGGTAGTCGCGGCCGACCTCGGAGTAGAGGAAACGGGAGAGCTCGGCGGAGGGGAGCTCCGCGTGGACGAGGGCGACGTGACCCCCCGGATCGCGCCCCGGACGCAACTCGTCGGGGTCGGTGGTCTCCAGATACCAGATGGTGGTGCTCACCGGGGTATTCTCCCGATCCCCGCGTGATCGGCCGAGACCGGGGTCGACGGGGAGACCCCCGCCATGGGTCGACATATCGCCCCATCGTTCGGTGACCGGAGCGTCACCTGATGTAGTGTCCCCCGGGAGAACCCATCCACGAGCGGGAACGGTGGCCATGACCGGTGACCACGGACTCGGCGCCCCTTCGAGCTCCTTCGGGGAACGCGGGGTCGCCAAGCGGATCGAGACGGTGCGCCGACAACTCCCCGTCCGCGGCGATCGACTGCTCGACGTCGGCTGCGGAGACGGCACCTACACCGTCGAACTCGCCGGAGGATACGTGCGGGTCGACGCGGTGGACGTCGAACCCGGACGGTTGGAGTCCTTCTCCGACCGCATCGCCGGAACCGAACTGGAGGACCGGGTCGGCGTGCACAAGATGTCCGTGGACTCCCTGGCCTTCGACGCCAACACCTTCGACCGGGTCACCGCTTTCGAGGTCGTGGAACACCTCGACCACCTGGAGGAGGGACTCTCCGAGATCCGCCGGGTGCTCAAACCGGGAGGCGCCCTCTCCCTCACCACCCCCAACCGCTGGTTCCCCTTCGAGACCCACGGGGTGCTGTGGGGCGCGCGGCGCCGTTCGGCCCTGACCGCGCCCTTCCTGCCCTGGGTGCGCCCCCTGCACGACAGGATGTCGGACGCCCGCGCCTTCACCACGCAGGAGATGGGCGGGCTGTTGCGCGGCGCGGGCCTTCGCGTACGCGCCATCGACTATCTGATGCCGCCCTTCGACCGCCGCCCCCGTGCCCTCCAGCACGTGGCGGACGGGCTGGAGGGCACCCCGCTCCGGGTCTTCGGCATGGCCATGGCCGTCACCGCGGTCAAACCCGGGCTGTAGTGAGGGGGGCTAACGCTCCAGGTGGTCGGCGGCCCAGGAGCGCAGCTCGCGTTCGGCCGTCTCCTTCTCCATCGGACCGTGTTCCAGGCGCAGTTCGAGAAGGAAGCGGTAGGCCTTGCCGACCAGGGGGCCGGGGCCGACGCCGAGGATCTCCTGGATCTCGTTGCCGTCGAGGTCGGGACGGATACGGTCCAGTTCCTCCTGTTCGGCGAGGGTCTCGATGCGACGTTCGATGTCGTCGTAGGAGCGGGCGAGGGCCGCCGCCTTGCGCCGGTTGCGAGTGGTGCAGTCGGCGCGGGTGAGGATGTGCAGCCGCTCCAGCTGGTCTCCGGCGTCACGGGCGTAGCGGCGCACCGCGGAGTCGGTCCACTCCCCCTTGCCGTAGCCGTGGAACCTCAAGTGCAGGGCGACCAGGTGGCCCACCTGACCGACGACGTCCTTGGGGAAGCGCAGCGCGGTGAGCCGCTTACGGCTCATGGAGGCGCCGACCACCTCGTGGTGGTGGAAGGTCACCCGGTTGCCGCCTTCGAAGGCGCGGGTCTTGGGTTTGCCGATGTCGTGCAGGAGCGCGGCCAGACGCAGCACCAGGTCGGGCTCGTGTCCGCGCGAACGCTCCAGATCGATGGCCTGGTCGAGAACGGTGAGCGAATGCTCGTAGACGTCCTTGTGCCGGTGGTGCTCGTCGATCTCCAACCGCATCTTGGGGATCTCCGGGAGGACGTGCTCGGCGATGCCGAGGTCCACCATGAGTTCGATGCCCCGGCGCGGGTTCGGGCTGAGCAGGAGCTTGGTGAGCTCGTCGCGGACACGCTCGGCCGAGACGATGGTGAGCCGGTCGGCCATGTCGCGCGCGGCCTCGGCCACCTCGGGGGCGAGCGTGAAGTCGAGCTGGGCGGCGAAACGGACCGCGCGCATGATGCGCAGCGGGTCGTCGCTGAAGGAGTCCTCCGGCCTTCCGGGGGTGCGCAGCACCTTGGCGCGCAGATCGGCCAGACCCCCGAAGGGGTCGACGAACTCTCCGCTCGGCAACCGGACCGCCATCGCGTTCACGGTGAAGTCCCGGCGCAGCAGGTCGTCGCGGATGTCGGTGCCGTAGGACACCTCGGGCTTGCGCGACTTGGGCGAGTAGGCCTCGCTGCGATAGGTGGTGATCTCCAACTGGTCGCCGCGCTTGCGCAGACCGACGGTGCCGAACTCGATGCCGACCGTCCACACCGAGTCGGCCCAGCCGTCGACCAGTTCGAGGATGCGCTGGGGGACGGCGTCGGTGGTGAGGTCGATGTCGTTGGAGGCGCGGCCGAGCAGAGCGTCACGGACCGGACCGCCGACGAGGGCGAGCTGTTGGTCGTGCGCGGCGAACCGGTCGCCGAGTTCCTCTGAGACCGTACGCATCGAGTCGATCAGCGCGGTGATCGCGGCGCGCTGCTCACCGGTCGGCTCGTCCACGACCGAGCTCCTTCCGATGCGCTCGTCACGTGCGGTGTCGTTACTCGAAAACTCTGTGTTCGGCACACAACGCAGATTAAGTGGCCGCGCGGGCAAACCGCGAATCGTCTCCGACCTTCGGCGGAGGGTGTGGAGACCCTGGCGTGGACCCCGTGGCGGATGAAAGGCTGGCCTCACCACACGCCAGGGCGAGGGCCGCGCCAGGACCGGGGTTCGGGGAACGCGGTATCTTCGGGTGCAGTGGTGGCTTGTCACGGTCAGCCCGAGGCCACCTGCCCCGCTTCCGCCGAGCGCGCCGTGCGGGCACCCCGCTCCGTCCCCGCCCTGTCACATCCACATCCCCGGCGGGATGGACATCTGGCCCCGAATCAGGAAACCGGTCAAGCGTTGCGTCGAACTGCTCCCGTGGCCGCGGTCATGACCATGGCCGCCGCGCTGCTCCCGATACCGGCCACGCTCTCGCCCGCCTCCGCGGAGCCCGAGAACGAGGAGTCGGCCCCTCCGGTCGCCGTGGAACGGATCACCCCTTCCTCGCTCGACGAGGACAGCACCCTGCGCGTCTCGGGTGAGGTGACCAACACCACGGGCGTCTCCGTGGAGGACGTCACCGTCCGGATCCGCTACTCCAAGAACGCCTTCACCTCACGTGACGAACTCGACGGGTTCGCCTCGGGCGAGGGCCTCCAACCCGATTCACGGGGTCTGAAGAAGGAGTTCGAGGGCGAGCTGAAGCCCGACGGCACCATCGAGTACTCGCTCAGCACCCCGGTGGAGGATCTCGAGCTGGGGTCCTACGGCGTCTACCCCTTGGTGGTGGAGGCCGTCGGCGGTGACGGAGAGCCGCTGGGCGCTCAGTACACCTTCCTCCCCTACGTGGGCGAGGACGACAAGGACGTGGAACCCGTCGACCTGGCGTGGGTCTGGCCGTTGATGGACGATCCGGGTCGGGCGGACGACGACACCTTCCTCGGGGAGGGGCTCCACGACTCCGTGACCGCGGAGGGGCGTCTCGGTCGACTCTTGGAGGCCGGGGCCCAGGTTCCGCTCTCTTTCGACGTCGGGGACGAGGACCTCGTCAAGGAGCTCGGGCTGAACGAGGACCCGTCCGAGGAGGCGGAGGATCCGTCCCCCGAGGCCGGATCACCCTCTCCCGACGAGGAGCCGAGCGACTCCTCCCCCTCTCCCGAGGAGAGCGGTGAGCCTCGGGACGAGGCCTCCGCGTCGCCGGAGGACGAGGAGTCCGATGAGGACGAGGATCAGGACGGCGGCGAGAAGGAACGTTCGCCCGAACGCACCGAGGGCATCCCGGTGACCTGGGCCGTCGACCCGGGGACCATGGACGACATCCTCAGGATGGCCGCCGCCGACCACACGGTGGTCGAGGACCTCTCGGAGGTTCCGGCCGGCAGTGACCCCGAGCGGAACGAACGCGCCGCGGACCAGGCGGCGCAGGTATGGCTGCGGGAGGCCCGCGGTGTGCTCGCGGCCGACGCCGTGGTGGCGTCCTCCTACGCCGACACGGACCTGGCGTCCCTGCTGCGCAACGACATGCGCACGGACGCCGAGGCCTCGCTGAGCATCTCCAGGGAGGCTCTGCGACGTTCTCTGGCGCTGGAGGCCGATGAGCGCTTCGCCCTGCCCGCCGAGGGGTTGATGGACGAGGGCGTGCAGGAGTTGTTCTCCTCGGACGGCGCCGACCGCTTCCTGTTGACGGAGGAGGCCCTCCCGCCGGAGCCGTGGATCGACACGACCCTGACCGCCGAGGCACCGCTGCCCGCCACCGGGGCCGAGGAGGAGGGCGTGGATCCCTTCGCCCTGGTCGCCGACGCCGGTCTGACCGAGGTGCTGTCCATGCCCTCGCACGGCCCCGGGGAATCCGCGCTGGCGCTCCAACGGTTCGCCGCCGAGACCGCGATGATCGCCGGCGAGGACGGTGGGAAGGACCGCGTGGTGGTCGCCGCCCCCTCACGGGACTGGGACCCCAGCGCCGAACTCGCCGCCGGGGTGCTCAAGGCCACCGACGACCTGCCCTGGCTGTCGCCCGAGCGGCTGGACCGGGTGAAGACCCCCGATCCCGACGAGTGGGAGGACACCCGGCAGGACCTGAACTACCCCCAGGAGTCCTACGGGCAGGAGCTCAGCTCGACCTACCTCGGCCAGATCGAGGACGTGAGCCGGGACGTCCGACTGTTCAACAGCATCCTCGTCGGGGACAGCGACCCCTTCCGCCCCTCACTGGTGCGGCTGGAGTCGGTGTACTGGCGTGAGCGCGAGGCCCTGGCGGGGGCGACCCGTTCCCTCGTCAGCCAGGCCGTCCAGAGCCGCATGGAGGACGTGCGCATCATCCCGGGCGAGCCGGTCACCCTGGCCAGCCGGACCGGGATCACCGGTGTGCTCGTCGCCAACGACCTGGAGGACGAGTCCGTCTACGTGCACCTGTCGATCTTCTCGGAGAACTCCGAGCGGCTCAGCATCGGCGACTACACGTCCTCCTTCGAGATCGCCCCGGGAGCGAAGACGACGGTCTACGTTCCGCTCTCGGCCCGGATCAACGGCAGCACCACCGTGCACGTGAGCCTCCAGAACGCGGACGGCGAGCCGATCAGCCCGCAGGACACCATGCTCCAGGTGAACGCCACCGGCCTGGGGACCCAGGCTCTGCTCATCAGCGGGATCGGCCTGTTGATCCTGATCGCGGCGCTCGCCCCTCGGGCGCTGCGCAAGTGGGCCCGCCGCCAGGCGGCCAAGGCCGAGAAGAACGAGGACGGCGAGTCCCCCTCCGCCGAGACCCCCCGGGACGAGGGCGCCGAAGCCGGTGACGGCGAGGCCGCCGGGTCCGAGACCGACGAACGGTCCGACGGGACCGAGGGGTCGACTTCCCGGGACGACGGTTCCGAAGAGGCCGAGGACCGGCCCGACGACGACGGCGACGCGCGCAAGTGATCTCGCCGGCACCGCGGCCGACGGGGCGACGTTCCGACATGTCGCCCCGTCGGCCGTGTCACACCCCTTTTCCCTCCCCGGGTCCCCGGACCCGGGCTTTCCGCCCTTTCCGCGTATCCCCGCACGGAGCCGCGGTACCGATCTCCTTCCCTGCCGGACGAAAGGAACCCTGATCCACAGTGGTCACCGACTCCCCTAACGGCGACGAGTATCCGCCTCGTTACGCCCCCAGGCACCGCAGGCCGGCCTCCGAAGGGCCGCTTCCCGGAGAGGGTCCGATCCGGCCCTATCCCGGGCCGACCCCGTCCTTCGAGGAGGGCGAGCTCCCCGAGCCCGCCGCCGACCCGTACGGCCCCGTGCTCGGCGGAGACCGCCGGGACGCCGGGGAACGCCGGGAGACGGCCGAGGAGCCGGTGAAGGAGTCCGCGGGCGAAGCGGAGCCCTCCGGCGGCATGATGCGCTCCAGCGCGATCATGGCCGTGGGGACCATGGCCTCCCGCCTGACCGGGTTCGCCCGCACCATCGTGCTGGCCGCCGCCATCGGTACCCACCTGCTGGGCGACGCCTACCACACGGCGCACACGATCCCCTTCATCCTCAACGACCTCCTCATCGGTGGTCTGATGGCCTCCGTGGTCATCCCGTTCCTGGTCAAACGGCGCAAGAACGACCTGGACGGCGGCAAGGCCACCGAGGACCGGCTCTTCACCTCGATGGTGCTCGCGCTACTGGTGGTGACCACCGTCGCGATCCTGGCCGCCGAGGCGCTGATCTGGTTGTACGGATCGCGCTTCACGTCCCTCCAGTTCGACACGTCGGTCTATCTGGCCCGGTTCCTGCTCTCCCAGATCTTCTTCGTGGGTCTGAGCGGCCTGCTCAGCGCCATGCTCAACACCCGAGGCAAATTCGGCGCGGCCGTGTGGGCCCCGGTGCTGAACAACATCGTGATCATGGGTGTGGCGGCGATGTTCCTGGTCGTGGCCGGCCCGGGGCGGACCCCCGAGACGGTCACCTCCGCCGAGCTGACCCTGCTCGGCGCCGGAACCGCCGCCGGCATGGCCCTCCAGGCCGTGGTGCTGTTCGTCGCCCTGACCCGCACCGGATACCGCTGGAGGCCCCGCCTCGACCTGCGCGGCTCCGGGCTCGGCGAGGCGCTGCGCTCGGCCGGCTGGATGATGCTCTACACCCTGCTGACCCAGGCCGGTCTGTGGATCACCACCAACATCGCCAACGCCGCCAACGTCGCCGGTATCGAGCAGGGCCTGGACGTGGGTGCCGGTATCAGCGCCTACAACCTGGCCTACCAGCTCTTCCAGCTTCCGTACGCGATCATCGCGGTCTCCCTCATCACCGTGCTGCTGCCCCGGATGAGCGCTCACGCCGACGACCGGAACTGGGACGCGGTCCGCTCGGACTTCTCCCGCACACTGCGGATCTCCGCGTTCGTGCTGGTGCCGACGGCGTTCGCGGTCGCGATGTTCGCCCAGCCCCTGTCGATCCTGGCCTTCGCCCGCGGTTCCGTCTCGGTGGAGGACGCGTCCGCCATCGGCCAGATCCTCGCGGTCATGTCGCTCGGTCTGGTGCCGTTCACCGTCTTCCAGCTCATGCTGCGGGTCTTCTTCGCGCTCGGCGACACGAGGACCCCGGCCCTCATCGGTATCGCCAACCTGGCCGTTCACAGCGGTCTGGCGCTGGTCGCCTACCTGCTCCTGCCGCCCGACATGGTGGTCGTCGGTGTGGCCGCGGGCTTCATGTTCTCGTTCCTGAGCGGGTTGACCATCGCCGGTCAGGTCCTCAGCCGGCGGATCGAGGGGCTTGACGGGAAGCACATCATTGGAACAATGTTGCGGCTGCACCTGGCAGTCGTCCCGAGCATCGCGGCGGGCTTCGGCGCGCTCTGGCTCTTCGACACCTACGTCGGTCCCGGTCTGGCCACCTACATCGGCGCCCCCGTCGCCGGTTGCGCGGTCGGCGCCCTGCTCTTCCTCGTCGCCGCGCGCGTACTGCGCGTCCCCGAGTTGAGCGCCGCGGTGGAACTCATCCGAGGCCGGCTGCGTCGTTAGTCACCGCCCCTCTCCTCCACCGGCCCCGCCCCGCCGGTGAGCACGTAGTCGTCCCACCCAGAAAAGGACCGCCCGACGGTGTCCAGCGACCACCCCCGTGAGAAGATCGAGGAGCCCTACCCGGGTCCCTCGGAACGAACGGAGCACCCCGCCCGTCGCCAGTTGGTGATGCCGGAGGACGTGCTCGACGCCTACGAACGCTCCGAACCGGAGTCCGCGCCCGAGACCGGTCTGAAGACCGTCCGGAACCCCGAGGACATCGGTGACGTCGGTACCGCGGACCGTGCCGGTCTGGAGGACGGCGACGAGATCGGCGGGTCCTCCCACACCGCGCCGGGCAACATCGCCAAGTCGACGGCGATCATGGCGGTCGGCACGATCGCCTCCCGCGTGACCGGGTTCGTCCGGACCATCGTCCTGGCGGCGGCGATCGGCACCCAGCTCCTGGGCGACGCCTATCAGACCGCGGGCATGGTCCCGTACATGATCTACGACCTGCTCATCGGCGGGTTGTTGGCCAGTGTGTTCGTGCCGTTCCTCGTCAAGCGGCGCAAGCTGGACCCCGACGGCGGCGACAAGACAGAGCAGCGGCTCGTCACCTTGATGCTGCTGGCGCTGTTCGTACTGACCCTGGTGTCCGTGCTGATCGCGGAGTGGTTCATCCGGATCTACGCGGGCGGCTTCAGCGGCTCTCAGTACGAGGTCTCGGTGATCCTGGCCCGTTACCTGGTGCTCCAGATCTTCTTCATCGGCGCCAGCGGTCTGGCCAGCGCGATGCTCAACGCGCGCAACAGGTTCGGGGCCCCGATGTGGGCGCCGGTGCTGAACAACGTCGTCATCATCGGCATCTGCGTGTGGTTCCTGTCCATCGCGGGCCCGGGACGCTCCCCCGACACGGTGACCCAGAGCGAGCTGGCCCTGCTGGGGCTGGGCACCGCCCTGGGACAGGTCGTCCAGGCCGCCGTGCTCGTGTGGGCGCTCGCGGCGGCCGGTTTCCGTTGGCGTCCCCGCCTGGACCTGCGCGGTTCGGGTCTGGGCGAGGCGGCCGGCGCCGCCTCCTGGATGATGCTCTACATCGTGGTCGCCCAGGTGGGCGCGCTCGTCTCCACCAACGTCGCCACGCGCGCCGGTTCGATGGCGGCCGAGCTGGGCTTCGACACCGGTTCGGGCATCGCCGCGTACAAGTTCGCGTCGATGCTGTTCCAGCTCCCGTACGCGATCATCGCGGTCTCGGTGATCACCGCCCTGCTGCCCCGAATGAGCGAACACGTCGCCGCCGGCCGTAAGGACCAGGTCCGCAGCGACTTCTCCCGGGGCTTCCGCCTCTCCTCGGTCCTGATCGTGCCGATCTCGGTGGCGATGATCGTCTTCGCCGTCCCGTTCTGCGTGATGATCTACGCGCAGGGCAGCACCAGCGCCGAGGACGCGGCCGCGATCGGCCGGATCCTCATGGTCTTCTGCGTGATGTTGATCCCCTTCACGCTGTTCCAGCTCCAGATGCGCGTGTTCTACGCGCTGGGCGACACGCGGACGCCCGCGCTGGTCTCGATCCCCTCCGAGATCGCTCACGCGGTCACGGCGATCGCGCTGCTGTTCGTGTTGGCGGAGAGTCCGCAGCACATCGTGGTGTGGCTGCCGCTCCCCTACGGGCTGTACTACATCGTGGGCTCGATCATCATGTGGTACATCCTCCGTAAGAGACTCAACGGGTTGGACGGGCGCCGCACCCTGGCGACCCTGTTCAAACTGCACCTGGCGGCCGTGCCCGCCGCGGTGTTCGGTGTCCTGATGATCTTCGTCTTCAGTGGTCTGCCCGGTGAGCTGTGGCCGGCGCTCGGGGCGATGGTGGCCGGGGGGCTGGTCGGTGCCGTACTGTTCGTGGTTGCCGCCAAGTTCCTCAATGTGACCGAAGTCACTGCGTTCCTTGATTTGGTCAAGACCCGCCTGCGACGCCGCTGATCACCTGGAATGGCCGACGTTGGGCGATCGGACCCGGATATGCCCCGGAAAGTGAATGAGTAGCCAATGTCCTCCAAAGAGGCTGTTCACGCGTCCTAGCATGGACAGACACCGCTTGACCACCAGAGCATCGTTTATCCGAGCTGCCCGAAGGGAGGCTGGGGACAGCAGACAGGGCCGACCCCCTCGCGTGAGCCCGCAAGGAGCACGCGCGACCCAACGGCACTGGCACCCGTCACTCCCATCATGAGCACCTTTCTGATCGAACCCGGGGCGAAGCTGGCCAACCGCTACCGACTCGACCACGTGGTGAGCGAGACCGGTGGAGCGACCCGCTGGAAGGCCACCGACGAGACGCTGGCGCGTCCTGTCGCGGTATGGACCTTCACCGAGGGTTTCCCCCGAACATCCGAGGTCGTCCGCGCGGCGAGGGCCACGAGCCGCATCCCCGACGCGCGCGTCACCCAGGTCTTCGACGCCGACGACACCACCCCCGTCCCCTACGTGGTCGAGGAGTGGGTCATCGGCTCCTCCCTGGCCGAACTCCTCGCCCAGGGCCCCATGGAGCCCGAGCGCGCCGCGGGTCTGGTCGCCGAGGCGGCCGAGGCCATCGCCGCGGCGCACGCGGGGGGTCTCCACCACCTGTGCCTGACCCCCGGCAAGCTCATGTGGAGCAGCGGCGGGGCCGTCAAGGTCACCGGCATCGGTGTCGACGCCGCGCTGCTCGGCAGCAACATCGCCGACCCCGCGGCCGTCGACACCCAGGGCCTGGGCAACCTGCTCTACGCGGCCCTCACCGGGCACTGGCCCGGTGGGCCGCAGAGCGGTCTGCCCGGTGCCCCCCAGGGCCCCATGGGCCCCTACCCGCCCGGCCAGCTCCGCCAGGGCATCAGCGACCAGCTCGCCACCATCACCACCCGCGCGGCCCTGCCGCAGTTCGCGGGCCAGATGGTGCCCGGCCCGCCGATCACCACACCGGCCGACTTCTGCGCGGCCCTGGCCGAGGTACCGCGGCTCATCCCGCTGCCCGTGGCCCCTCCGGAGGCCACCCCTCCGCCGGAGCAGGGCACCTCGCGGCGCACCGGAGAGTTCGGCGCCACCGGCCCCCGACGCAGTTCGCGCAACGCCTCGGCGCCCGCACGGAGCTCTTCCCGGCCCGCCCCGGCCCGGGAAGAGGAGTACACCGACCGCGAACGACGCCCGTCCGCCAGGCGACTGGTGATCGGGGCCCTGGCCCTGCTCCTGTTCGCCGCCGTGGTCACGGGGGCCTGGGTCGTCGGCTCCATGATGCGCCCCGGCGACGAGGGCGAGACCGAGGCCGACTCCGGATCCGAGACCACCGAGGAGACGGTCGACAGCGCCGACCTGGAGGTCCTGCCGATCTCCTCGTCCACCGGGTTCGACCCGTTGCCGGGTGGCGACGGCTCCGAGCACGACGCCAACGCGCCCCGGGCCCACGATGGCGATCCGTCCACCCAGTGGAACACCGAGGGCTACAACGACCCCATGGGCACCGAGAAGAGCGGTGTCGGTCTGCTCCTCGACCTCGGCTCCTCCCAGGAGGTCCACGAGGTGGACCTGACCCTGCCCGCCCGTGAGTACGGGGTCCAGGTCAGGGTCGGGGACACGAACTCGGTCTCCGACGACGCCTCCCTGGACGCCGGTCTCCCGGTCGCCTGGGAGGGTTCGATCAACGGCGAACAGGTCGTCACCCTCGACGAGAGCGTCTCCGGACAGTACGTCCTGATCTGGTTCACCTCCCTGCCCACGGACGAGGGTCGCTACCGTGGGAGCATTGTCGAAGTCGAGGTACGCGGACTCTAGATTCTCGAGTGACGGGGTATGTGATCAGCGCTGATGGAAGCGGCCCAGGAGCTTCCCGACAAGGAGCTGTTGTCGAGGCACGCTCAAGGTGACGAACAGGCGTTCGCGGTACTCGTTCGCCGACACCGTGAGCGCCTCTGGGCTGTCTCCATCCGGATCATGGGCGATCCGGAGGAGGCCTCCGACGCCCTCCAGGACGCCTTCCTGTCCGCCTTCCGCGCCGCCGACCGTTTCCGCGGCGAGGCGCAGGTCACCACCTGGCTGCACCGGATCGTGGTGAACGCCTGCCACGACCGGCTCAGACGCAGGAAGGTACGTCCCGCCACGCCGACCGAGGACGAGACCCTCGACGTCATCTCCAACGAACGGCTCGGGCGCACCGGCGGCGCGCCCGACCACGCCTCCCGCACCGAGGCCCGGCTGGACGTGCACGCGGCGCTGGAGCTCCTGCCCCTGGACCAGCGCATGGCGCTGACCCTGGTGGACATGCTCGGCTACCGGGTGGACGAGGCCGCCGAGATCCTCGACGTGGCCCCGGGCACCATCAAGAGCCGGTGTGCCCGAGGTCGCGCGAAACTTCTTCCGTCTCTGGCCCATCTAAGGAACCCCGCATCTCCCCGAGACGTCACATCTGAGAGAGGAGGTGCCAACCCATCGTGACGTCCCATCCAGACGTGGAGGCACTCGCCTTCTTCGCCGAGGACCTTCTGGGCCCCGACGAGGAACGTTCGGTCGCCGACCACATAGAGACCTGCGCGACCTGCGCGACCACCCTCGACGATCTCGCGGGGGTCTCCAGAACGCTCGCCGGGACACCGGCCCCCGCGATGCCGCGGGACGTCGCCGACCTCCTCGACGACGGGATCGCCCGTGCCGTCGCCGAACGCGCGGCGAACGAGGCCAAGGACGAGACGGAACACGAGGCGCCTCCCGTCGAGGAGAACCGGCCCGCCACGGTGGTCCCGTTCACCCCGAAACGACGCGGCCTCGGACTGCCCAGGCTCATGATGGTCGCCGCCGCCTCCGTCTTCGTGATCGGTGGCGGTACCGCCGTCCTCACCAACGTGCTCTCCGAGGACCGGGCCGACCAGGGTGTCGCCTCCTCCCCCCTGACGGAGGAGAGCGAATCCGACCCCGACATCACCCGGTCCTACTCCACCGAGGCCCTGGAGAGCGGCACGGTCTACACCGAGGAGCGGCTCGCCGAACAGGCCTCCCGGGTCCTGGCCATGACCGAGGAGGGAGAGAGCGGCACGGGCCCCGGTGTCCAGACCCTCTCCTCCGACCTCCCCGCCGGCGCCCAGGAGTGCGTGACCCTCTATGAGGAGGCCACCGGTTCCCGTGTGACGTTGCTCGACGACGCCCTCTGGGAGGGGGGATCCGAGAGCGGCGAACGCGCCTGGGTCCTGTTCGTCCGTGACGCCGACGGCGCCTCCGTGGTGGTCCTCGACCCGACCTGCGCCCGAGTCGGCGACGTCACCGAACAGGTACTCGCCGAGGAGCGGCTCTAGGAGCCGGGGCGGATCAGGCCGCTCTCGTAGGCGACCACCACGAGCCCCACACGGTCCCTGACCCCCAGCTTGGTGAGCAACCGCCCCACATGGGTGCGGGCGGTCGCGGGGCTCAGATGCAGCTCGGCGCCGATCTCCTGGTTGGACCTCCCCCGGCCGACCAGGGCCAGGACCTCGCGCTCCCGATCGGTGATCCCCTCCAGTCGCCGGTCCGCCCCCGGTGGCGGCTCCACCTCCACCAGCCGTTCGACGACCCTGCGGGTGACCCCGGGCGAGAGGAGGGCCTCCCCCGCGGCGACCGTGCGGACCGCCTCCCTGAGCTCTCCGGGACCCGCGTCCTTGAGCAGGAAACCGGCGGCCCCCGAACGCAGCGCCCCGAACACGTTGTCGTCCTCGCCGAAGGTGGTCAGCACGACCACCCGGGTGTCGACATGTCGGCGACCCGACACATCGGTACGTCGGCGTTCCAGCTCCCTCAGGACGTCCAACCCGTCCAGGACCGGCATCTGCAGGTCCAGCAACAGGACGTCGGGACGGAAGCGGTCGAGCTCCACGAGGGCCGCGCGACCGTCGGACGCCTCCGCCACCACCTCGATGTCCCCGTCCCGTTCCACCAGGGCCCGCACACCGGCGCGGACCAGAGGCTGATCGTCGGCCAACAGCACCCGGATCACGCCCCACCTCCAAGGGGGAGTCGCGCCCGTACCCGGAACCCGCCGGCCGGATCGGGGCCGACCTCCAGCGTCCCCTCCGCCATGCGCACCCTCTCCCGCATACCCGTCAACCCGCTGCCCTCTCGTACCGGTGTCCGCACGGATCCTCCGTCGTCGGTGATCGTGACGGTGAGTCCGTCCCCGTCCCGTGCCATCAGGACCCGGGCGTGACGGGCCCCCGCGTGCCGGAGCGTGTTGGTGAGCGCCTCCTGGACCACCCGGTAGGCGACCGCGTCGACCAGCCCCGGCAGCCCCTCTCCCGGGGAACCGGACACCTCCACCCGGACCCCGGCGTCCCGGACCGAGGAGGCCAACGCCTCCAGATGGGCCAGGCCGGCCACCGGCTCGACCTCTCCCCCGGGATCGCGTAGGGCCCGCACCGTGGCCCGCAGGTCCCGCAGCCCCTCTCTGGCGGCCCGGGAGACGTGATCCAGCTCCGCCCTCGCCACCGACGGATCCTCCACGCCCTCCTCCAACGCCTCCGATGCGACCGCCGAATGCAACGAGACCACCGACAGATGGTGGCCGACCGCGTCGTGCAGATCCCTGGCGATCCGGGTGCGTTCGCGCGCCGTCCGTTCCGCGGCCTCCGCCTCCCGCGCCTGGGCGTCCAGCACGGCGATGCGCCGCCGTTGCCGCGCGCCCTCGCGCCGTTGTCGCGTTCCGTCCCCCAGCGCGATCGCGGCGCCCATGATCGCGACGGTGGACGCCAGTTCGTAGCCGAGGAGATAGGCGGGGTCCTGTCCCTCCCCCAGCCTGATGAGGGTGGAGAGCGACAGGAGCGCCGTCGCCCCTCCGACCGCCCACCGGGTGTGCCCGGCCTCCGCCGCCGAGTACAACGCCCCGGCCAGGGGGACCGCGAGGCCGATCGTGGGCAGGTCGATCACGTAGTTGGCGACGACCAGGACACAGGTGGCCGCCAGGACGAAGAGGGGCCGACGGCGTCGGACGAGCATGAGGACCCCGAGGACCACCGCCAGCCCGTATCCGAGCGGCTGGTTCCCCCTCCCGCTGACATCCGCGCCGACCGCGATCGCCACCACGGCGAAGACCGCGAAACCGAACAGCAGGTCGACGACGAGGGCGTGGCGGGTGGACTGCTCCGGCGGCGGCTCCGTCATGCGCCGATTCTACGAAGCGGGGGTGTCCGCTCCACCGGCCTTCGAGCGCGCGTCGGTACGCGTTCGGACGTAATGGTGAGCGCCCGGGATCCGACGCCGACGTCGAGACCGCGACCTAGCGTCGTCGACGTCGAACCGATCGCGTCGTCACGACGCCCGTCCCGGGAGGTAGCCGTGGGAGAACGGACACCGTCCACTTCGCGAGGCCCGTGGTCCGAGATCCCCTGGCCGCTCGTGCTGGGGCTCGGAGCCTTGGCGCTGATCCGCCCTTTGCTGAACGTCACGGGGATCGCCGACGTGCTCTCCCCCGGCCCGACCGTCCCCGTGGTGACGACCGTGGTGATCACCGCGGTATGGGTGACCGCGGTGGTGGTGGCCCGGGTCCCCCGCCCCCTTCTCACCCTCGTCCACGCCGGACTGGCCTACGGGGTGTTCGCCGTCGTGTCGAGCGCCATACTGTCACCGCTCCTCCAAGGAGAGCTCCAAGGGCCGCTCACCCACCCCTTCGCGCCGGTCTCGGTCCTGGCCGTGAACGCCCTCTGGGGCGCCCTTTCCGGGGCGCTCGCCCTGGTGGCGCGCGCGGCGCTCGACCGCGGTGCCCACCACCCCTGAGGGGTATACCCCTCCTGGGTAAGCCGCGGGGATGTCGGACCGGGAATGCGGGGCCTCTACCATCGGTTGTGCTAACCATCTTTCCCCTCCGGTCACGCCACCGTGGCCAGGGCAACGACTGTGAAGGGCCTACGAGCGTGAGTGACGTCCGTAATGTGATCATCATCGGTTCCGGTCCGGCGGGTTACACCGCCGCCGTGTACGCCGCGCGCGCAGAACTGCGCCCCCTGGTCTTCGAAGGGTCCATCACCGCCGGCGGCGCTCTGATGAACACCACCGAGGTGGAGAACTTCCCCGGCTTCCCCGACGCGATCATGGGCCCCGACCTCATGGACAGCATGCGCAAGCAGGCCGAGCGCTTCGGTGCCGAGCTCGTCCCCGAGGACGTCACCTCGGTGGACCTGACCAAGCCGGTCAAGGAGGTCACCGCGGGCGACGAGACCTTCCTCGCGCACACCGTCATCCTGGCCACCGGTTCGGGCTACCGCGAGCTGGGCGTGCCCGGCGAGAAGGAGCTCTCCGGCCGCGGCACCTCCTGGTGCGCCACCTGTGACGGTTTCTTCTTCCGTGACCAGGACATCGCGGTCGTCGGCGGCGGCGACACCGCGATGGAGGAGGCCCTCTTCCTCACCCGCTTCGCCAAGTCCGTGACGGTCATCCACCGCCGTGACGAGCTGCGCGCCAGCAAGATCATGGCCGACCGTGCCTTCGCCAACGACAAGATCTCCTTCCTCTGGGACACCGAGGTCACCGAGGTCCTGGGCGAGGACCGCGTCAGCGGCCTGAAGCTGCGCAACACCCGTACCGGCGAGGGCGACACCCTGGACGTCACCGGGCTGTTCGTCGCGATCGGCCACGACCCGCGCGTGGAGCTCTTCAAGGACCAGATCGACCTCGACGAGGAGGGCTACGTCCAGGTGGAGTTCCCGTCCACCCGTACCAACCTCGAAGGCGTCTTCGCCGCCGGCGACGTGGTCGACCACCAGTACCGTCAGGCGATCACCGCCGCGGGCACCGGCTGCTCGGCCGCCCTGGACGCCGAGCGCTTCCTCGCCGAGCACGGCAACTGACCCCCACCTCCCACCCTTTTCCGTCGATCCAAGGAGAACCGAGCAGTGTCGACCGTCAAGACCGTCACCGATGCCGACTTCAAGGAAGAGGTCCTCTCCAGCGACCTTCCGGTCCTGGTGGACTTCTGGGCCGACTGGTGCGGCCCCTGCAAGCAGATGGCCCCGGTTCTGGACAAGCTGGCCGAGGAGCACGGCGCCAAGCTCAAGGTCGTCAAGCTCAACACCGACCAGAACCCGCAGACGCCCCGTGAGTACAACGTCATGTCGCTGCCGACCATGAACGTCTACAAGGACGGCCAGGTCGTCAAGCAGCTCATCGGCGCCAAGCCCAAGCGCGTCCTGGAGAAGGAGCTCGCCGAGTTCCTGTGACCGGGAGGCCGGAAGCACACGAAGGGCCCGCGGGGATCACCCCGCGGGCCCTTCGCCGTTCTCGGCCCGGATGTTCCACGTGAAACATCGAGCCTCGCGTCCTCAGTTCTCGATCTGGCGGATGATCCGTTCCAGGTCCTCGACCGTCGCGAACTCCACGACGATCTTGCCCTTGCGCCGGCCGATGTCCACCTTCACCGTGGTGTCGAGTCGGTCGCCGAACCGGGTCGCCCACTCCTCGACCTGAGGAGGATTCTCTATCCTCCCCGCCTGGACCCGGCGCGGCTTCTCCTCCTCCGGGATCTCCCGCAGGGAGACGATCTCCTCCAGGGAGCGCACCGACAGGCCCTCGTTGATCACCCGTTGGGCCAGGCGATCCTGAGCCTCGGGATCGTCGATCGACAGGAGTGCGCGTGCGTGTCCGGCGCTGAGCACACCGGCCGCGACCCTCGTCTGCACCTTCGGTGAAAGGTTGAGCAGACGCAGCATATTGGCGATGTAGGGACGCGACTTACCGACCTGCTGGGCGAGCTCCGCCTGGGTCGTGCCGAAGTCGTCCAGCATCTGCTGGTAGGCAGCGGCCTCCTCCAACGGGTTGAGCTGCTGCCGATGGAGGTTCTCCAGGAGGGCCTCCCGGAGCAGTTCGTCGTCCTCCGTCTTACGGACGATCGCCGGGATCCGTTCGAGCGAGGCGAGCCTGCTCGCGCGGAACCGACGCTCGCCCATGATCAGCTCGTAGCGCGGCCGGTCGCCGCCCTCGACCTTGCGGACCACCACGGGCTGGAGCAGACCGACCTCGACGATCGACTCCCGCAGTTCCTCCAAGGCCTCGTCGTCGAAGTGCGTCCTGGGTTGTCGGGGGTTGGGGACGATGTCGGAGAGGGCGATCTCCTCCAGGTAGGTGCCGTCCGGCAACTCCTTGGGGCCCTCGGTCTTCGGAGGCTCGGTCACCGGAGCCACCGGGGCCGCCGGGATCACCGCGGGGTTCACCGTCTCTCGAACACTCTCCCCCGGCGCGGGGACCGCCGGCCCCTGCGGGATGAGTGCCCCCAGTCCCTTGCCCAATCCGCGCCGCTGCTGACTCACCGGCAATTCCCTTCACATTCCTAGCGTGCCGTCCGTCCGACCGGAGAACGGGTGTTCCACGTGAAACAATCGGCGTCAGCCGACACCGGGCCCCTCGGCCCGATGCGCGATCTCGCGCGCCGCTTCGAGGTAGGCCATCGCCCCGGTGGACATGGGGTCGTAGGTCATGACCGACTGGGCGTAGCTCGGCGCCTCGGAGACACGGACACTCCTCGGCACCTGGGTTCTCAGGACCAGGTCGCCGAAGTGGGAACGCACCTCGTCGGCCACCTGCTGGGAGAGCCGGGTCCGCGCGTCGTACATCGTCAGCAGGATCGTGCTGACCGAGAGCCCCGTGTTCAGGTGGGACTTGACCAGCTCCACGTTGCGCAGCAGCTGCCCCAGGCCCTCCAGCGCGTAGTACTCGCACTGGATCGGGATCATGACCTCGTCGCACGCCACCATCGCGTTGACCGTCAGCAGGCCGAGCGAGGGCGGGCAGTCGATGAGGATGTAGTCGAGGTCGGAGGTGTCGTAGGCGCTGAAGGCCCTCTTGAGCCTGGCCTCTCGCGCAACGAGGGAGACCAGTTCGATCTCGGCGCCGGCCAGGTCGATCGTGGCGGGGGCGCACCACAGGTCGGGGATGTCCGGGACCGGCTTGGCCAGCTTCCGGATCTCTTCGTCCTCCACCAGACAGTGGTAGATGGACCGGGTCTGATCGTCGCGCTCCATACCGAGAGCGGTGGAGGCGTTCCCCTGCGGGTCGAGGTCGACCACGAGGACACGCTGGCCGTGCATGGCCAGGGCCGCGGCGATGTTGACCGTCGTGGTCGTCTTACCGACGCCGCCCTTCTGGTTGGCGACGCTGATCACCCGGCAGGACCGGGGACGAGGCCAGATCTCCTCGCGTCCTCGGCCGGACATGGCCGAACGGGCCGCCTGGGCGAGGGGGGTTTCGGGAGCGCCACCGTGAGCCGCCCCCCATGTTTCACGTGAAACAGGGGACTGACCCACCGCTGGATCCGCCGGTGCTCCAGGGGAAACATCGAGCAGGTCTCCATAGGCGCCTACCGGTGTTTCACGTGAAACACCGGCGTTGTCGGCTGGGTTCTGGGACACGAATGAGTTCACCTCTTCCGTCCGCGTTTCTTCTTGCCGCCCCGTCTCTTCTTCTGGGAACCTCCGGATCGGGACGGACCACCGTCGGATGTCACCGTGACGCGAACGACCGTGGTAGCGGGATCGACTTTACCCCGACCCACCCTGATCACATCGCACGCACTGGGCCGCAGTTTCGAAACGTCTTTCTCGGCCTCCGCGAGTTCGGCCTCCGCCTGCTCCCCCTTGAGGGCCAGCAGGCTGCCGTCCTTGCGCAACAGAGGTAGCGACCAACCGGCCAATCGGGAGAGCGGAGCCACCGCACGAGCCGTGACGAAGTCGGTGTGGAGCTCCCCGTGGGCCTCTTCCGCACGCCCTCGACGCACCGTCACGTTCTTCAGCCCCAGCAGTTCGACCGCCTCGTCGAGGAAGACGGTCCGTCGCAGCAGAGGCTCCAAGAGGGTCATCCGGATGTCGGGACGTACCAGGCCGAGCACCAGCCCGGGCAGGCCGGCACCCGATCCGACGTCCACCACCTCCGCGCCCTCCGGAAGCAACTCCTCGACGACGGCGCAGTTGATGAGGTGCCTCCCCCAGAGGCGGGGCACCTCCCGGGGGCCGATCAGCCCACGCCGCACACCATCGTCGGCGAGAAGTTCGGCGTAGCGGATGGCCACGGGCAGGCTGTCGCCGAACACCGCCTCCGCCTGCGGGGGCGGTGCGGGGAGCGTAGCGCCGGTCTCCTCAGCGCCCGAGGTCATCGGTCACCACCTGTCGGAACTCGTCCATCGTCACTTCCATGAACCGTTGAGTCGTCATGTCGACCTGTCCATCGGTCGACGACGAGCGGAGCGCACGGCGGATCACGGCAGTCCGCGCGCACAGAGACTCTCCCACCGAGGGATCGCGCGGTGCGCGGTTCAGGGTCGCCCTCACACTGCCGAGAGCGGGACGACACGAGGGAAGGGTCTCGGCTCGATCCTATGTGTGAGGCGCCCCCGGGTTTCACGTGAAACACCTCCCCGTGCCGATCGAGCGCATACGAAAGGGGCGGTGTTCCACGTGAAACACCGCCCCGACGCTCGAAGAGCGGACGTCAGTCCGCCGGGTGGACCACCACGTAGCGGTTGGGCTCCTCGCCCTCCGACTCGCTGCGCAGGCCGGCCGCGGCGACCGCGTCGTGCACGACCTTGCGCTCGAAGGGGGTCATCGGCTCCAACTCGCGGGCCTCACCGGTCTCCTTGACCTTGTTCGCCGCTTCGGTCCCGGTCTGGAAGAGCACCTTGCGGCGCCCCTCCCGGTACCCGCCGATGTCCAGCATCAGACGGCTGCGCTCGCCCGTGGCGCGGTGGACCGCCAGCCGGGTCAGCTCCTGGAGGGCCTCCAGGACCTCGCCGTCCTCGCCGATGAGCTCGTCCAGGGTGGCACCGACGACGGAGACCATCGCCCGGTCGCCCTCGACGTCCATGTCGATGTCGCCGTCGAAGTCCGCGATGTCGAGGAGACCCTCGATGTAGTCCGCGGCGATGTCACCCTCGTTCTCCAGGGCCTCGACGTCGATTCCGGCCTCAGGTGCCTCAGCCACCGCTACTCCACCGCTCTCTTCCGCGCTACTTCCCACAGCGATCCCGTCTCCTCGTATCCGTCAAGTCCCTGACCGCCGTACGCCTCAGGGGCATTGTCGCCTGCGCACTCGCAAGTCACCGCCGTCGACACGAAGCGGATTCGACCCTACTTGGACCCACCGCCGCGCTTGGAACGCGACTGCTTCTTCGGCTGCCTGCGTTCGATCTTAGGCTGTTCCTGCGGCTCCGGCGTGGTTTCGGAGCTCTTCTTGCGACCCAACATCCCCTTGGCCGGCCCCTTGGAGGGGGTGCCCTTGGCGGAGGCGTCG
Organism: Nocardiopsis alba; assembly: GCF_000710955.1. NCBI lineage: Bacteria > Bacillati > Actinomycetota > Actinomycetes > Streptosporangiales > Nocardiopsidaceae > Nocardiopsis > Nocardiopsis alba. Next base: position 59,327 of record NZ_BAZE01000011.1, on the reverse strand, counting down.
GACTCGCCCGGAAGCGGCTGGTTCCGGTAGAGGAAGTGCTGCTGCACCATCGTCCAGATGTTGGAGGTGACCCAGTAGACGAGGACACCGATCGGCATCATGAGACCGAAGAGCCCGAAGAGGGGCGCCATGTACATCATGATCTTCTGGGTCTGCATCATCGGGTTGTCAGGCTGCTGCGCCATGCTGCGCTTGATGCTCTGACGCATGGTCAGGAACGTCGTCGTTCCCATGACCACACACGCGATCGCGATGACGATCTTCGCCATGATCGGGTCGGTGGCGCCCAGGGCCCGAAGCTCTTCGGGCGAGGTGTTGAACTGGGCCGCGATCGGAGCGTGGAAGATCAGCGCCTCACGCGCGCTGTCGGCCAACTCCTGGGTGAAGCCGAACTGCACCTTGCCCTCGGCGACGCTGCGCAGCACGCTGAACAGAGCGAAGAAGACCGGCATCTGGAGCAGCAGCGGGAGGCAACCCATGATCGGGTTGGTGCCGCTCTCCTGATAGAGCTTCATCGACTCCCGCTGGAGTCGCTCCTTGTCGTGCTTGTAGCGCTCCCGAAGCTTCATGATCTTCGGCTGCACTTCCTGCATCTTGCGCTGCGTGTTCATCTGCTTGACGAACAGCGGCACCATCAGCAGACGCATCAGGCAGGTCAGCAGCACGATGGACAGGCCCCACGCCCACCCGCTGTCGGGGTTCAGGCCAACGATGGTCAGACCCGAGTGGATCCAGACCAACACGTGGCCGATGATGTTGTAAAGCCAGTCCAGCACCGGCCAACTCCTCGGTGATTCGGTTCAGCTACTGGTCCCCGGAAGCGGTGCCGGTGGACCCGGTTCCGCCCGTAGACTCCTCGGACTCCTCGTTCCGGCGCCCCCTGGGCGGCGGAACCGGATCAAGACCCCCCGGATGGAAGGGGTGGCAACGGGCGATGCGCCTGACGGCGAGCCACCACCCGTACAGCGCGCCGTGCACGCGGAGCGCCTCGACGGCGTACGCGCTGCACGAAGGATAGAAGCGGCAGACCGGGGGGAAGAGCGGGCTGATGAAACGTTGGTAGCCGCGGATCGGCAGGATCAGCAACCGCGCGAACGCCGTCGGTCTGTGCTCGGTCATCGGCTCGTCCACCGTTCTGCGCCCTCGTCGGGGCGGCGGTTCCCGTCTGTTCCGCTCTTCGTCGCCTCGGTCGGCGCGGGTTCGTCTCCCCCGCGTCCGCGTCGGCGTCGCGAGGCCCCACGGGGTCGTCGGGCCGCGGCGATCGCGCTGTCGAGTTGTACAGCCAGTTCCTCCTGCCGCAGATGCGCGGCGGAGGGTCGGGCACGTACTACCAGCAGGCTACCGTTTGGCAGAAACTCCGATCGAGCGCGCATCAGGTGACGCAGTCTGCGCTGGACGCGCTTGCGCACCACCGCTCCCCCGACCGCCTTGCTCACGACGAAACCGATACGTGGCGGGTCGGCGGCGTCGGTCTCCTTCTTCGGAGCGAGATAGACCACGCCCAGGGCGTCACGCGAGGCGCGCCTGCCCGAACGCATGACCGATCCGAACTCGGAGCTGTGACGCATCCGATTCCGCGGCGACAACATCGGCGTTCCTCCGGGAGCGGAAGGTGGCACGGCCGGACGCCTCGACCGACGCCGTCATGCCACGACAAAGGGACCGGCCGGCGAGAAGGCCGGACGGTCCCAGTGAAGACTTGAGGCTGCGCGTGGCCTAGTGGCTCACGGTCAGCGCGGCGCGTCCCTTACGACGACGCGAGGCGATGATGGCGCGACCGGCGCGCGTACGCATGCGCAGCCGGAAGCCGTGGACCTTCGCGCGACGCCGGTTGTTCGGCTGAAACGTACGCTTGCTCACTACTGGCTCCAGGGGCGTGTCAGGAAAGTACTACGACAGACCCCCAGGATATGCGGGGCCTTACAGTGCGTACGCCGTCGCCGCGACATCGTGATCTCACGAGCGCAGGCAGAATCCTCGGCATAAGCATAAAGAAGATACGACCTGGTCGGGTCGGGGTCAAATCAGACCGCTGCGTGGGCCTCCGGGCGGGGGCCGGGCGGTGGTGGAGACCACTGCGCGCGCTCACCCCGACGGCCTGTGGACAACCCGCCCGGTCGGCGTGTGAGACTTCCACAGAAGGTGGGGTCTGTGGATAACCTCAACCTGTGGATAACTCACCTCCGAAGCTGTCCACAGCCTCCCCGCCGTCGAACAGAAACGCTATAAACCCCTTCTGACCAGGGGATTGTGGATAACCTCCCACTGTGCACAGACTCCTGACATCCTGTGGATAAACCTGTGCACAACCTGTGGACAACCCCGGGAACCTGTGGAAACCCGGGGGACCTCGCCGCCCCCGCGACACGCGGGCGGTGGAGTTCTCCACAGGGTGGTTCCGGCCCGAGAGTCCGGATCCGTACCTCCCTCCCTGCCCCGACACCTCCCTCAGGGGAGGACAATGGGAGTGGCGGACCTCCCGGGGTCCGACACCGAGACACGCAGCACCTATCTCCCCCGTCCCCTCACCGCCTCCGAAACCCACCCGAACAGATCCGCACCGAAGGGACAGCAACCATGGCAGGTCACCTTGGCTGACGCACAGGTCAACCTCGCAATGGTCTGGTCGAGCGTGTTGGACGGGATCGACAACGACGCCCTCCCCGCACACCAGCGCGCCTGGCTGCCGCAGACCCGTCCGCTGGGCCTGATCGAGGACACCGCGCTGATCGCGGCGCCCAACGAGTTCACGAAGAAGGTCCTCGAAAGCCGGCTCCACCCGGCGATCAGCAAGGCTCTCTCCGCCCACCTGGGACGGGAGATCCGTGTGGCGGTGACGGTGGATCCCACCGCCGTCCCCACCCCTCCCCCGACCCCGTCGCCCTATGGCGGGCCCCGAGAGCCCGTGCCCGGGCCGTTCTCCCCCGGGCGGGACCAGGGCCCGGCCCTGCCCGACCACGCGCCGCCGGTCTCCGAACCGCGCCCCTCCCCCGCCCGGCCCTCCTTCCAGGAGCCGCGCGGGCAGCACGCGCGCCCGGCGAGCCCTCCCGCGCCGCCCGCCCCCGAGCGAGGCCCGGTCCCCGCCGACCTGCTCGGCCCCGAGGGGGCGCACGGGACCCAGGAGCCGCTCCCCACCGCGGGCGGATCCGCGGAACCGTGGCCCGAGGCACCCGCGCCGGAGACCCCGGCCGAGGCGCCCGGACTCCAGGAGACGCCGCCGGAGACCCCCGCGTCCTGGGGGGCGGCCGGAGGATGGCCCACCCAGGAGGAACTCTGGCGCCAGCAGGGTTGGGGCGAGGCCGACTGGGACCGCCCCAACCGCTGGGAGACCCCGGCGTCCGAGGCCGCCGAGACACCCGAGGTCGGCACGGTGGCCCCGAACGAGGTCGAGGACGCGAAGACCGCGGAGGAGGAGCCCCCGGAGTCGGCGAGGCCCGCCGCCGAGGCCCCCTCCCCCACCGCGCCGCCCGGGCGCTCTCCGGAGATCCCGCCGGGCGATCACGCGCGGCTGAACCCGAAGTACACCTTCGACACCTTCGTCATCGGCTCCAGCAACCGGTTCGCCCACGCGGCCTCCGTCGCCGCGGCCGAGGCCCCGGCCAAGGCGTACAACCCGCTGTTCATCCACGGCGGTTCCGGTCTGGGCAAGACCCACCTGTTGCACGCCATCGGCCACTACACGCACCGGCTGTACGAAGGCTCGCGGGTCCGCTACGTCAGCTCGGAGGAGTTCACCAACGAGTTCATCAACTCGATCCGGGACGGTAAGGCGGACGGGTTCCGCCGCCGCTACCGGGACATCGACGTGCTCCTGGTGGACGACATCCAGTTCCTGGAGAACAAGGAGCAGACGCAGGAGGAGTTCTTCCACACCTTCAACACGCTCCACAACTCCGACAAGCAGATCGTCATCTCCAGCGACCGGCCTCCCAAGCAGCTCACCACGCTGGAGGACCGCATGCGCAGTCGGTTCGAGTGGGGTCTGCTCACCGACGTCCAGCCGCCCGAGCTGGAGACCCGCATCGCCATCCTGCGTAAGAAGGCGGCCCAGGAGGGCCTGGCGGCACCGCCCGAGGTGCTGGAGTTCATCGCCAGCAAGATCTCGACCAACATCCGCGAGTTGGAGGGCGCCCTGATCAGGGTGACCGCCTTCGCCAGCCTCAATCGGCAGTCGGTCGACCTGGACCTCACCGGCCAGGTCCTGCGCGACCTGGTGCCCAACAGCGAGGTCCCCGAGATCACGGCGAGCACGATCATGTCCCAGACGGCCGCCTACTTCGGGCTGAGCCTGGAGGACCTGTGCGGGACCTCCCGTTCCCGGGTGCTGGTGACGGCCCGTCAGATCGCGATGTACCTGTGCCGGGAGCTGACCGACCTCTCCCTGCCCAAGATCGGCCAGCAGTTCGGTCGGGACCACACCACCGTCATGCACGCCGACCGCAAGGTACGGGCGCTGATGGCGGAGCGCCGCTCGATCTACAACCAGGTCCACGAGCTCACCAGTCGGATCAAGGACCAACCGACGCTCACCTGACCGTCCCTGTCGGGGACGACGCGCGAGAGGAGGAGGGGCACCGCACGGTGCCCCTCCTCCTCTCTTCTCTCCCGCTCTCCGTCGCCCACGTGTGGACGAGTCGCCTCGTCGCTCCGTCCACAAGTCGACACGTCCACATCCCCCGGAACGGGGCCCTCGTCCCTCCGAGAGCCCCGTTCCGCCGTCCACAGCCCCTCCGCCCCGAGGAGGGAGACGTTGTCCACAGGTTCCGCGTCCCTCCGTCGTCCGAACCCTCCGGGGTCCGCCCACGGAGAGTTATCCACAGGCTTGTGCGAGGTTTCCTCCCCTCTCGGGGGATAGGAGAGTGTCGTCGCCGGGTGCTACCGTCCGTGCCCGACACGTATGGTTCGCCCCTGCTCCTCAGGGCTTTCGGGAGGTGGGGCGACCTTTTGTCCGTGCCGGCCGGAGGGGGTGCGACCACCGTGACAACGAACGTTGCTCACAAAGTTCCGGTGACCTGTGGAAAACCCTGTGCACAGACCTTTCGCCCTGATTCGAGAGGTATGCGCGAGGGTCGGGAAAAAAATTTTTGCCGCACCGGAGCCGAGTTATCCACAGCCAGGCCCCAAAATCTGTGGATAACCCTGTGGACAAGCTGTGGACAACCGCCTCGGCCCTGTGGGTAACCCGGGGTCGCCCTGTGGACAGGGGAACCCATGATCCGACCACCGCATCACCGGCTGTTGTGGAAAAGATGGGGAAAACCTGTGGATGAGACTGTGGACGGCGTGTGGAAAAACTGAGAGGCCTCTGCTCCGTCCACAGGCGGCCCGAGTTACCCACAGGGTTCTCCACAAGGCCTGTGGACAAAAATTCCTGAGCTGACCTGCGGAAACAATGGTTATCCACATTATCCACAGGCCCTACTACTACGACGCACCTACCTAAGCTCAGTTGGGGCTTCAAAGCAGCTTCGCGGAAAAACTGTGGACAACGCCTCCAGATCGAGGTGACGGCGGTCGAGTCCCGAGCCGGCAGCGACAGCGGGTGAATCCGGGTAACGTGTGTTCTCGCCCCTGTCCTTCGCCGCCCCGCTTCGGGCGGTGGTCCCACGGGCATCGAGGCGGCTCCCGCGATCGGCGCGTCCACACCCTGTTGACGGAGCCCTCGGTGGGCCCACGAGCTGCAACGTTGAGGCTATGGCCGGTCCACCGGCCTTGCGGAAAGTGAGTCGGTAAGTGAAGTTCCGGGTCGAACGCGACGTACTGTCCGACGCTGTCGCCTGGACAGCGCGCACACTCCCGACACGCCCCTCGGTACCGGTCCTGGCGGGCATCCTGCTCGACGCCTCCGAGGTCGACGGTCGTCAGCGGGTCCGCCTGTCCGGGTTCGATTACGAGGTCTCCGCCCAGGTCTCGGTCGACGTCGAGATCGAGGAGCCCGGGCAGACCCTGGTCTCCGGTCGTCTCCTCGCCGAGATCACCCGCAACCTCCCGCCGCAGACGGTGGAGATCTCCACCGACGGCCCCAAGGTCGTGGTGACCTGCGGCAGCGCGAAGTTCACCCTGAACACCATGCCGGTCGAGGACTACCCCTCCCTGCCGGAGATGCCCGGTGTCAGCGGCACCATCGGCAGCGACGTCTTCGCCGCGGCCGTCGGCCAGGTGGCCGTCGCCGCCGGGCGTGACGACACGCTCCCCATGCTCACCGGCATCCGGGTCGAGATCGAGGGCGAGACCATCACGCTCGCCTCCACCGACCGCTACCGCCTGGCCGTGCGCGAACTGAGCTGGAAGCCGGAGAACCCCGAGCTGTCCGCCGTCGCCCTGGTCCCGGCCAAGACCCTGCACGACACCGCCAAGTCGCTGACCTCCGGCGCCGAGGTCTCCATCGCCCTGTCGGGCGGCGACTCCGGTGAGGGCATGATGGGCTTCGAGGGCGGCGGTCGCCGGACCACCACCCGTCTGTTGGACGGTGAGTTCCCGAAGTACCGCGCCCTGCTGCCGGACACCTTCAACACGGTGGCCGAGATCAGCCGCTCGGAGTTCATCGAGGCGGTCAAGCGCGTCTCCCTGGTCGCCGAGCGCAACACCCCGCTGCGTCTGGCCTTCTCCCAGGGCGCCCTGGTCCTGGAGGCCGGGACCGGCGAGGACGCCCAGGCCGTGGAGACCCTGGAGGCCGAGCTGGACGGCGAGGACATCCAGATCGCCTTCAACTCCGGCTACCTGCTCGACGGGCTCGGCGCCATCGGTACCGACGTGGCCCGCCTGCACTTCACCACCTCGACCAAGCCCGCGATCCTCACCGGAAAGCCGGCCGAGGAGGGCGGCTCCCCCGAATACCGCTACCTGATCATGCCGGTGCGCCTGTCCGGTTGACGGATCCGGCGAACTCGAAGACCGGCGTCCGCCGCCCGGCCCGCGGCTCCATGCCCGGGCCGGTCGGCTTCCACGTGTCCACAGGTGCCCAAGGGAGAGCCCAAGCATGCAACTCGGAATGATCGGACTCGGCAAGATGGGCGGCAACATGGCCGCCCGCCTGCGGGAGAAGGGGCACGACGTCGTCGGCTACGACGCCTCCCCCGGTGAGCGCGACGTGGAGAGCCTGGAGGCCCTCGTCGACCGCCTTCAGACGCCCCGCGTGGTCTGGGTGATGGTCCCGGCGGGCGACCCGACCTCCGCCACCATCGACCGGCTCGGCGAGCTCCTGACCGAGGGCGACCTGATCGTCGAGGGCGGCAACTCCCACTACGTCGACGACCGCAACCGCGCCGAGGCGCTGGCCGCCAAGGGCATCGGCTACGTCGACGCCGGGGTCAGCGGCGGTGTGTGGGGCCGTCAGAACGGTTACGGGATCATGGTCGGCGGCGGAGCCGAGAACGTGGAGCGTCTGCGCCCGGTCTTCGACTCCCTGACCCCCGACGACGGCGGCGGTTTCGTGCACGCCGGAGCGGTCGGTGCCGGCCACTTCGTGAAGATGGTCCACAACGGCATCGAGTACGGCATGATGCAGTCCTTCGCCGAGGGCTACGAGCTCATGGTCGCCTCGGGCATCGTGGACGACGTCCCCGGCACCTTCGAGAGCTGGCGCGAGGGCACCGTGGTCCGCTCCTGGCTGCTCGACCTGCTCAGCAGGGCCCTGGAGGAGGACCCGGACCTGTCCGGGCTGCGCGGTTACGCCCAGGACTCCGGTGAGGGCCGCTGGACCGTCCAGGCCGCCGTCGACCTCGCCGTCCCGGCCCCGGCCATCACCGCGGCGCTCTTCGCCCGCTTCGCCTCCCGCCAGGACGACAGCCAGGCCATGAAGGTCGTCGCCGCCCTGCGCAACCAGTTCGGCGGACACGCCGTCACCAAGGCCGACGACGCCGGATCACGGGGCTGATCCCCGCGTCATGGGGCGGCCGGGCCCGACCCGGACCGCCCCTCTCCCTTTTCTCACCCTCTGTCATCGTTCTGCGCTCCCCCGCACCAGGAGGAAGGCCGGATGTACGTCTCTCACCTGCAACTGGCCGATTTCCGCACCTATGAGTCGGCTCTGCTCGAACTCGAACCCGGCGTGAGCGTGTTCGTCGGCTCCAACGGTCAGGGCAAGACCAACCTGGTCGAGGCGATCGGTTACGTCTCCACCCTGAGCAGCCATCGTGTCTCCTCCGATACCCCGCTGGTCCGTCAGGACGCCGCCCGGGCGATCGTGAGCGCCAGGGTCATGCGGGACGGTCGGGACATGCTCGTCGATCTGGAGATCAACCCGGGCCGGGCCAACCGGGCCCGGGTGAACCGAGGCGCGGCCGGGCGCCCCCGCGACGTGCTGGGGATCCTGCGCACGGTGCTCTTCGCCCCCGAGGACCTGGCCCTGGTGAAGGGTGATCCGGGAGAGCGACGCCGTTTCCTCGACGACCTCCTCGTGGCCCGTACTCCCCGGATGGCGGGGGTGCGTTCCGACTACGAGCGGGTCCTCAAACAGCGCAACGCCCTGCTCAAGTCGGCCTCCGCGCGTCTTCGTCAGCGGGCCGCCCCCGACCTGAGCACGTTGGAGGTGTGGGACGCGCATCTGGCGGAGGCCGGCGCCGAGCTCCTGGCCGCCCGTCTTGCTCTGGTGGAGGAGCTGCGGCCCTTGGTGGCGGAGAACTACGCGGGGCTGACCGACTCCGGTGGGCCCGCCGTCCCCACCTACCGGAGTTCCGCGGTGGAGGAGGGGGAGGAGATCCCCTTCGACCGCCCGGCGCTGGTGGACCTCCTGCGTGGCGCCCTGGAACGGGAACGCGATCGCGAACTCCAGCGCGGGGTCGGTCTTGTGGGGCCGCACCGCGATGAACTGCACCTTCGCCTCGGTGATCTGCCCGCGAAGGGGTATGCCAGTCAGGGGGAGTCCTGGTCGTACGCGCTGGCCTTCAAGCTGTCGGCGTTCGATCTGCTCAGGGCGGAGGGGGACGATCCGGTCCTGATCCTGGACGACGTGTTCGCCGAGCTCGACGCCGAGCGGCGACGTCGTCTGGCGGAACGGGTCGGCGACGCCGAGCAGGTCCTGGTGACCGCCGCGGTCGGCGAGGACATCCCCGGGGAGTTGGACGGCGTGAGATACGGGGTGCGTCGGGGGGTGGTCGAGCGTGAATGAGCGTCATCCACAGCCTGTGGATCCGATGGCGGGACGGGGAACGTTCGGAGGCGGTGGCGACCGGCACCGTCCACAGCCTGTGGACGGGTCGGCGGTCTCGGGGGAGGCGGTGGTCCCCACCGTGCCGCACGCCTCGGGGGCCGATCTGGCCCGGCAGGCCCTGGCCCGCGCCAGGGCCGAGGCCCGTGAACGAGGGGCGGTCCCCAGAGGCACCTCGCGCCCGCGCGCGCGTGGCCGATTGCGGTCACGGAACGAGCCCCAACTCTTCGGAGACGCGGTCCGCACCTGGCTGATCGAACACGGTTGGCAGGAACAGGTGGCCATCGGCGGGGTCTTCGGCCGGTGGAGCGACATCGTCGGCGAGTTCAACGCCGAACATCTGCGACCGGAGAGCTATTCGGAAGGTGAATTGGTCGTGGTGGCCGATTCGCCGACCATGGCGGCCCATGCGCGAGCGATGGTGCGTGATCTCATGCGCCGGCTCAACGAGGAGTTGGGGGACGGGACCGTCGTCTCCATCAAGGTGAAGGGGCCCGGTTCCCGTCGTCGCTGAACGCGTCGGGAGCGGGGTGGTTCGTCCGAGACCGCCATGAACAGGGGCTTTACGGCCTGTTCGGGAGGATCGAGCGGTCCGGTCGTTCCGGGCGACCCCACGAGGACCGGACCTCACCCTTCGGGCGGGAACGGGCGAAGGGGCGCGCAAGGGCACTGAACCGCGCCGGGAGTTGCGAGAAGGCCCTCCCGCGTGTAGGGGCTCGGCTCCCTCCCTGATCGTTCGTTCTCGGGCGGCACAGCGCCGCCAATGCCACTTTGTCGTACCGCGCGAGGTATCATGGAGAAGGTTCTTCAGACGCCTGTAGCCGGTACCACGCCCCCATGTAGAGGGTGGGCGGGCGGCCCGTGCGGCGAACGGTGATCTCCCAGGTGCTGCGATGTACGTTGCCCCTCCGATCGCCCTGTCGTGGGTTGACCGTTGTCCGCTCGGCCGCGGCCGACAGGCGTCCCCAGCAGGAGGGTGTTCCCACTTGGCCTACGACGCAGGATCAATCACGGTTCTCGAGGGGCTTGAGGCAGTACGCAAGCGCCCGGGTATGTACATCGGCTCCACCGGCGAGCGCGGTCTGCACCACCTGGTGTACGAGGTGGTCGACAACTCGGTCGACGAGGCCCTGGCGGGCCACGCCGACGCCATCGAGGTGACCTTGCTGGCCGACGGCGGCCTCAGGGTGACCGACAACGGGCGCGGTATCCCGGTCGGTATCCACCCCGTGGAGCAGCGTCCGGCCGTGGAGGTCGTCCTCACCACGCTGCACGCGGGCGGAAAGTTCGACGGAAAGTCCTACGCGGTCTCCGGCGGTCTGCACGGCGTCGGTATCTCCGTCGTCAACGCGCTGTCCACGGCCCTGGACGTGGAGATCCGTCAGCAGGGACACGTCTGGCGTCAGCACTACGAGATGACCGCCCCCACGGGCGAGCTCGTCAAGGGCGAGGCGACCGACGAGACCGGTACCCAGATCACCTTCTGGGCCGACGGCGACATCTTCGAGACGACCACGTTCTCGTTCGAGACCCTCGCCCGCCGGATGCAGGAGATGGCCTTCCTCAACAAGGGGCTGTCCATCACCATTCGGGACGAGCGTCCCGAGCACACCGACGACGGCCCGGTGGTCAACACCTTCCACTACGAGGAGGGTCTGTCGGACTATGTCCGACACATCAACAACAAGAAGGAACCCGCCCACGCCTCGATCATCTCCTTCGAGGAGGAGGGCGAGGGCATCGCGGTCGAGATCGCGATGCAGTGGAACCAGTCGTACACCTCGTCGGTCCACACCTTCGCCAACACCATCAACACGGCCGAGGGCGGCACCCACGAGGAGGGTTTCCGCTCCGCGCTCACGACCCTGGTCAACCGGTACGCCCGTGACCAGCGGCTGCTGCGCGACAAGGACGACAACCTCACCGGCGACGACATCCGCGAGGGTCTGACCGCGATCATCTCGGTCAAGCTCGCCGACCCGCAGTTCGAGGGGCAGACCAAGACGAAGCTCGGCAACACCGAGGCCAAGTCCTTCGTCCAGAAGGTCACCAACGAGCACCTGCGCGACTGGTTCGAGCGCAACCCGGGCGAGGCCAAGGACATCGTCTCCAAGGCCAGCCAGGCGGCCCGCGCTCGCGTCGCGGCGCGCCAGGCCCGCGATCTGACCCGCCGCAAGACCCTCCTGGAGACCACCTCCCTCCCGGGCAAGCTGTCGGACTGCCAGTCCACGGACCCGGAGGAGTGCGAGGTCTACATCGTCGAGGGTGACTCCGCGGGCGGCTCCGCCAAGGGCGGTCGTAACCCGCACAACCAGGCCATCCTGCCCATCCGAGGCAAGATCCTGAACGTGGAGAAGGCCCGCATCGACCGGATCCTCAAGAACCAGGAGGTCCAGGCGATCATCACCGCCCTGGGCACCGGTATCCACGAGGATTTCGACGCGGAGAAGCTCCGGTACCACAAGATCATCCTCATGGCCGACGCCGACGTCGACGGTCAGCACATCCGCACCCTGCTGCTCACCCTGCTGTTCCGCTTCATGAAGCCGCTGGTCGAGGCCGGTAACGTCTACCTGGCCGCGCCGCCGCTGTACAAGATCAAGTGGGACCAGAAGGGCAACGACGCGAGTTACGCCTTCTCCGACGCCGAGCGCGACCAGGTCATCGAGGCCGGCATCGCCGCCGGCAAGAAGGACCCGCGCCCGCGCGACATGGTCCAGCGCTTCAAGGGTCTGGGCGAGATGAACGCCAACGAGCTGTGGGACACCACGATGGACCCCGACCGCCGTGTCCTGCTCCAGGTAACCCTGGAGGACGCGGCCCAGGCCGACGAGATGTTCAGCGTGCTCATGGGCGAGGACGTCGAGTCCCGGCGTTCCTTCATCCAGCGCAACGCCAAGGACGTCCGTTTCCTGGACATCTAGGGAATCCCGCTCTCACCCGCTCAAGCCAGCCTAGAAGGGATCGACATCCGTGACGGATGCGAACAACCCCGACGCCCCTGAGGGCGGCGACTCCCAGGTGGAGTCCCTGCCGCGCGTGACGGACCGGGTCGAACCGGTCGACATCCAGGTCGAGATGCAGCGCAGCTACCTCGACTACGCGATGTCCGTCATCGTCGGCCGCGCCCTCCCCGACGTCCGAGACGGCCTCAAGCCCGTCCACCAGCGTGTGCTGTACGCGATGTACGACGGCGGCTACCGGCCCGACCGCGGCTACTTCAAGTGCGCCCGCGTCGTCGGCGACGTGATGGGCAACTACCACCCGCACGGTGACAGTGCGATCTACGACACCCTGGTCCGCCTGGCCCAGTGGTGGTCGATGCGGATGCCGCTGGTCGACCCGAACGGCAACTTCGGCTCTCCGGGCAACGACCCGGCGGCCGCCATGCGCTACACCGAGTGCAAGCTCGCGCCGCTGGCCATGGAGATGCTCCGGGACATCGACAAGGAGACCGTCGACTTCCGGCCCAACTACGACGGCCGCTCCGCCGAGCCCGTCGTGCTGCCGGCGCGTTTCCCGAACCTACTGGTCAACGGCTCCTCCGGGATCGCGGTCGGTATGGCGACCAACATCCCGCCGCACAACCTGCGCGAGGTCGCCGACGGCGTCAACTGGTACCTGGACCACCCCGAGGTCGACGACGAGCAGCTGCTCGACGAGCTCATCGCCCGGGTCAAGGGCCCCGACTTCCCCACCCGCGGACTCATCGTGGGCAAGCGCGGGATCGAGGAGGCCTACCGGACCGGCCGCGGCTCCATCACCATGCGCGCCGTCGTCGAGGTCGAGGAGGACGGCCGGGGCCGGCAGACCCTGGTCATCACCGAGCTGCCCTACCAGGTCAACCCGGACAACCTCGCGCTGAAGATCGCCGACCTGGTCAAGGACGGCAAGATCACCGGCATCGCCGACGTGCGCGACGAGAGCAGCGGCCGTACCGGTCAGCGTCTGGTCATCGTGCTCAAGCGCGACGCCGTGGCCAAGGTCGTGCTGAACAACCTGTACAAGCACACCCAGCTCCAGGAGACCTTCGGCGCCAACATGCTGGCCCTGGTCGACGGGGTGCCGCGCACCCTGCGCCTGGACCAGCTCATCCGGCACTGGGTCAAGCACCAGGTCGAGGTCATCGTCCGCCGGACGAAGTACCTCCTGCGCAAGGCCGAGGAGCGGGCGCACATCCTGCGCGCCCTGCTGCGGGCCATGGACCGCATCGACGAGGTCATCGCCCTCATCCGCTCCAGCGCGTCGGCCGACGAGGCCCGCACCGGACTGATGGGGCTTCTGGAGATCGACGACATCCAGGCCCGCGCCATCCTCGACATGCAGCTCCGCAAGCTCGCGGCGCTGGAGCGCAACCAGCTCACCGCCGAGTACGACGAGCTCATGACGCTCATCGCCGACTACAACGACATCCTCGCCTCGGACGAGCGCCAGCGCTCCATCATCCGCGAGGAGCTCGGCGAGATCGTCGAGAAGTACGGCGACGAGCGGCGCACGCACATCATCCCCTTCGAGGGCGACATGCGCATGGAGGACTTCATCGCCGAGGAGGACGTGGTCGTCACGATCTCCCGCGGTGGATACGCCAAGCGCACCCGCATCGACAACTACCGGGCGCAGAAGCGCGGTGGCAAGGGCGTGCGCGGGGCCCAGCTCAAGCAGGACGACATCGTCCAGCACTTCTTCGTCACCACCACCCACCACTGGATCCTGTGCTTCACCAACCAGGGACGGGTGTACCGGACGAAGGCCTACGAGCTGCCGGAGGCCGCACGTGACGCGCGCGGCCAGCACGTGGCCAACCTGCTGCCCTTCCAGCCGGGCGAGGAGATCGCGCAGATCATGGCCCTGCGCGACTACGAGGCCGCCCCCTACCTGGTGCTGGCCACCCGGGAGGGCCTGGTCAAGAAGTCGCGTCTGGAGGACTTCGACTCCGCGCGTTCGGCGGGCATCATCGCGATCAACCTGCGCGAGGACGACGAGCTGATCGCCGCCCGACTGGTCTTCCCCGAGGACGACCTGCTGCTGATCTCCAGCGACGCCCAGGCGATCCGCTTCTCCGCCTCCGACGAGTCGCTGCGTCCGATGGGTCGCGCCACCAGCGGTGTGATCGGCATGCGCTTCCTGGAGGGCGACTACCTGCTCTCCATGGACGTCATCCGGCCCGGTGACGGTTCGACCGACGTTCTGGTCGCCACCGAGAACGGCTACGCCAAGCGGACCCCGTCCGAGCAGTACCCGACCCAGAACCGGGGCGGCAAGGGCGTCCTGACCGCCAAGGTCGTGGAGGCCCGGGGCAAGCTGGTCGGCGCCCTCATGGTGGACCCGGAGGTCGACGAGATCTTCGCGATCACCTCCGCGGGCGGGGTCATCCGCACCGGGGCCGCCGAGGTGAAGCAGTCCGGCCGTACCACCATGGGCGTCCGGCTGATGAACCTCGACAAGGGCAACAAGATCGTCGCCGTCGCCGCCAACGCCGAAGCGGCGGAGGACGCCGAGGAGATCGACGACACGGAGGGGCCGCTCGACACGGGCGATCAAGAGGTCGCGGGTGAAGGCAACCAGGAGGCCTAGACTGCGCGTTAAGCGCAGTACGTCCCGTGGGGTGCGTTTCGGCGCCCCCACGGGGCACACGGACCGATCCGTCTCAACGAAAGTCCACCGGTAACGTTTCTATGTCTGAGAATCAGCCGAACGCCAGCAGCAAAGATTCCGACGCGGCGGGTGTCGCCGGGGACTCGGACGTGGAGACTGCGGACTCGACCGCTGCGGACTCCACCGAGCCTGCCGGTGAGAAGGAGGCAGAGGGCACCGACACGGTGACCGAGGCCGAACCCGCTCCCGCGACCCCCGGCGCCGTCAAGGCGACGCTGGCGAGTCGTAAGGCCCACCTGACGGTCTCCCGTGTGGAGCCCTGGTCGGTCATGAAGTTCAGCTTCGTGGTCTCCCTCGTGTGCTTCATCATCCTGTTCGTCGCGGTCGCGGTGATCTACGCGACCCTGTCGATGCTGGGTGTGTTCGACGAGCTGACCAACATGATCAACGCCCTCCTGGAGGGGGACGGAGGAGACGACGAGCTGGGCCTGAACCCGGCCGCCTGGTTCTCCCCCGGTCGTGTCCTGGGCTACACCGGTGTGATCGGCGCGCTCAACGTCGTGCTGATCACCGCCCTGTCCACGGTGGGCGCGATGGTCTACAACCTGGTCTCCGACCTGGTCGGCGGGGTCGACGTGACCCTGTCCGAGGCCGAGTAGGACCACACGGCCTCCTTCGGGCCCGGACCCTTCGTGGGGCCGGGCCCGACCTCTTTCCCGGACCGTCCCGAGCACTGTCGGGAACCGGCTAAAATGGGAGGTGAAGAGGGACGCGGGAGACCCGTGTCCCCTCTCTCGCGCCAGGAGGTCGCCGGTTCGCCCCGGTCCCCCGGATGCGGTAGAGTTCCTGACGGAACGAGGGCGTATAGCTCAGTCGGTTAGAGCGCATCCCTGATAAGGATGAGGCCCCAGGTTCAAGTCCTGGTACGCCCACCTCGAAGAAAAAGGCTCCCATGCGGGGGCCTTTTCTCATGTCCGGGGTCTTTCGAGGCCGCCGGTCCCAGGGGGCCCGCCGAGCGGATCGGTGGGCCCTCGTCGTATTCCGCGACGGAGGGGGTTGTTATTAAAGTAGACCGGTCGTATAGTCCTGTTGTCGGCACACGGCGGACACCGAGATCCTCGAAAGGGCGGACATCATGGGACGCATCAAGGTCGGCACGGAGAACAGCACCGACATCGAACTGCACTACGAGGACAAGGGGGCCGGGCGGCCGGTCCTCCTCATCCACGGCTACCCCCTGAGCGGCGACTCCTGGGAGGGGCAGATCCCGGCCCTGCTGGACGCCGGCCACCGGGTCATCACCTATGACCGGCGCGGCTTCGGTAGGTCCGACAAGCCCTCCATCGGCTACGACTACGACACGTTCGCCGCCGACCTGCACACGGTCATGGAGACCCTCGACCTGCGCGACGCGGTCCTGGTGGGCTTCTCGATGGGCACCGGCGAGGTCGCCCGCTACCTGTCCACCTATGGCTCCGACCGGGTCGCCAAGGCCGTCTTCCTCTCCTCGCTCGAGCCGTACCTGGCCATCACCGACGACAACCCCGACGGCGCCGCTCCGCCCTCCTTCTTCGAAGGTGTCTCCGAGGCGGTGAAGAAGGACCGCTACGCCTACTTCACCGGCTTCTACGCGGACTTCTTCAACCTCGACGAGAACCTGGGCACCCGGGTGAGCGAGGAGGCCGTGCGCAACGCCTGGAACGTGGCGGCCGGCGCGGGTCCGATCGCCTCGGCCGCCGCGCCGCTGACCTGGCCCACCGATTTCCGGGCGGACATCCCCCGGATCGACGTGCCCGCCCTGATCGTGCACGGTACGGCCGACCGGACCCTGCCCATCGACGCCACCGGGCGCCGCTTCGCCGAGGCCCTGCCCACCGCCGAGTACGTCGAGATCGAGGGTGCTCCGCACGGGCTGCTCACCACCCACACGGCCGAGGTCAACGAGATCCTCTTGGACTTCCTGGGCCGATGGCGCGGCGGGTCGCCCGGGTCGACGCTCGGACTCGCTTAGACGACTGGTCTAATGAGCGATAGGGTGAGATCGTGACAGTCAACCAGGGCGACACGCGTCGCAGCATCCTCGACGCCGCGCAGCGGATCATGTCCCGCAAGGGGTTCGCCGCGGTGGGCATCAACGAGGTCCTCTCCGCGGCCGGGGTGCCGAAGGGGTCGTTCTACCACTACTTCGGTTCCAAGGACGCTTTCGGCGAGGCGATGATGAAGGCCTACTTCGCCGACTACCTGGCGGACATGGACCGCGTCCTCGGCGAGTCGGGTACGACCTCGGCGGAGCGACTGATGAACTACTGGCGGAACTGGCGCGAGTCGCAGAGCGTCGACGAGTGCCAGGGCAGGTGTCTGGCCGTCAAGCTCGGCGCCGAGGTCGCCGACCTGTCGGAGTCGATGCGGATCGCCCTCAAGGAGGGCACCACCGCCATCATCGACCGCCTGGAGCGGACGATCGCGGACGGCCTGGAGGACGGCTCGATCGTCGTGGACGGTGCCCCGCGCGACACCGCGCAGGTCCTGTACGACATGTGGCTCGGCGCGAGCGTCATGGCCAAGATCCACCGTGACATCGGCCCGCTGGACACCACGACGCGGGTCACCCGTCGACTCTTGAACCTGTAGGACCCGGGGCGGGCCCGCCCCGGGACGCTCATCACCCGTGATCACCCGACCGGTCGCCGTTCTGTCTGCTTTGAGACGACCGGTCTACTTAAACAAGGAGTCATCATGAAGGTCCTCATCGTCCTCACCTCGCACGACCGACTCGGCGACACCGGCCGCGAGACCGGCTTCTGGCTGGAGGAACTCGCCGCCCCCTACTACCGCTTCAAGGACTCCGGGGCCGACCCCGTCATCGCCTCGCCCAAGGGCGGCAGGCCGCCGCTGGACCCCAAGAGCAACGAGCCCGACTTCCGGACCGACGAGACCCGCCGGTTCGAGGACGACCCCGAGGCCATGGCCGCCCTCGAGCACTCCGTCCGGCTCGACACCGTCTCCGTCGACGACTTCGACGCGGTCTTCTACGCCGGCGGCCACGGCCCCCTCTGGGACCTGGCCGAGGACCCCGACTCCATCCGGCTCATCGAGACCACCTCGCGCGCCGGCAAGCCCCTCGCCCTGGTCTGCCACGCCCCCGGCGTGCTGCGCCACGCCGTCGACCCCGACGGCGCCCCCTTGGTCGAGGGACGCCGGGTCACCGGCTTCACCAACGGGGAGGAGGAGGCCGTCGGCCTGACCGAGGTCGTCCCCTTCCTGGTCGAGGACGAACTGAAGCGGCTCGGAGCCGACTACTCCAAGATCGGTGACTGGCTGCCCTACGTCCTCACCGACGGACTGCTCGTCACCGGCCAGAACCCGGCCTCCTCCGGTCCGGCCGCCGACGCGCTCCTCGCCCTCATCGCCGAAACCGGCGAGGGCCGCGTGTAGCGGCGTCACGGGCGCACCCGTACGGCCCCGGCCCTCGACGGCCGGGGCCGTACCCATGGCGATCGGACCTTGGGAGTGCCGTTCCAGGGATGGACTCGACCTTGCCGAGGTCACCCAGGGCCCGAGGCGGCCCTCCCCCTTCCGGTGTCGTCCGTGTCCCCCTCGGGGCGGCCGGTCAGGGGCAGCCGCAACGTGAAGGTCGTGCCCTCCCCGACCGTGCTGTCCGCCGTCACCGAACCACCGTGCAGTTCCACCAGTCCGCGCACGATGGCCAGCCCGAGCCCACTGCCGCCGGTGCGTCGGTTACGGGACCGGTCCGCGCGCCAGAACCGGTCGAAGACGTGCGGCAGGTCCTCTTCGGCGATGCCGACCCCGGTGTCGGCCACTCGGATCACGACCTGGGAGCCCGCCCGGTGGGCGCCGACGGTGACGGTCCCGCCCTCCGGGGTGTGCCGCAGCGCGTTGCCGACCAGGTTCCCCAGGACCTGGAGCATCCGGGACCGGTCGGCGACGAGGGTCACGTCACGGGCCTCGCCGACCAGGCGCACCCCGGCCTCCTCCGCGCGCAGCCCGTGGCCCGCGATCACCTGGTCGATCAGGGTCACGACCTCCACGGCCTCCGGGGACAGGCGCAGCCGACCGGCGTCGGCCAGGGCGAGATCCTGGAGATCGTCGATGACCGTCTGGAGCAGCAGGGTCTCCCCCAACAACATCCTCACGCGTTCCGGATCGGGTTCGACCATGCCGTCCTGGACGGCCTCCAACCAGCCGCGCAGGTTGCTCAGCGGGGTCCGCAACTCGTGCGATACGTCGCTCACCATCGCCTTGCGCTGGTCCTCGGCCCGCTCCAGGTGCTCGGACATCTCGTTGAACGCCTCCGCGAGCCGGCCGATCTCCCCGGAATCGCGAACCCGCACCCGGATCGAGGGCCCACCACCCTCCCGCATGCGGTTCACGGCGTCGGTGAGCGCGTGCACGGGGCGCAGCAGGCGGGTCGCCAGGGTCGTGCTCACCACCACGGTCAGCAAGAGCACCAGTAGGACCACGCCACCCAGCCGCAGGGCGCCTTCCCTGGACAACGACAGTCCGGTCTCCGGGCCCTCCGCGGGGTCGTCGATGAACAGCAGGGCGGCGGGCGCGACGTAGGGGTCGAGCTGGGCGCGCCGGGCGGAGTCCAGGCAGGCGGCGGTCTCCCGACTCAACTCGACCCTCGACCACGTCAGGCTCTCGGCACCGGGGGGATCGGAACCCGGGTCGTCCGGCCAGGCCCCGGGGCTCGCCTCCGAAGGCTCTTCGGTCGGGAGCGGATACGACTCGACGGGGGCCTCGTCGTACGGGGGCGCGGGCGGCTCCGGCCGGCCGGACGGGAGCTCCGGGCCGGGGGTGGGTTCGGTGACTCCCTCCACGGGGTCGGCGCCGTCCGGGGCATCCTCCGGGAGTTCGGCCGTCGGGTCGTCCGGAGCGGCGGGGGGTCGGGCCTCGTCCGGGGCCGGTCCCGGGGAGTCGGGGGGCGTGCCCGTGATCACGAGGCCCCCGGTGCGGCCGTCCATCGCGTAGACCAGGTCCGTTCCGGCGTCGCCGCAGTCGGAGGCGCGCTCGTTCAGGTCGGCCAGTGCCTCCACCTCGCCGCCGAACGGCCGGTCAAGGGCGGTGAGGCCGCAGCCGGCCCACATGTAGGCGTCCCCGTGCTCCGATTCGACCGCGGGACGTCCCGTCGGCCCGGTCACCACATCCGCGGTGACGCCGTAGACCTCCTCCAGGCAGGACGCGCCCTCTTCCGCCCGGGAGCGCAGCGCGCCGCGCTCCTCATCGGTCAGGGTGAAGGGTCCGGTCGCGCGCGGATCGATGCGGTCGCCGTTCCCCGAGACCAGGGTCACGTCCACCGCGAGCGGGTCCACCACGGACGACGTTCGAGCGGGCAGGGGAGGGGTCTCACCCTGGGCCCCCGCGGCCGGGGAGGCGGAGTCGACGATCACCGCACGGCCCTCGGTGGTGAGGACGATCCGGCGCCCGGTCTCCTCTGCCAGGTCTTGGACGCTCTCCGACACCTCCGCCCAGTCCGAGTGCGTGGCCGCGTATCCGACGAGGGTGTCGTGGATGTGGGTGTCCACGGTCAGGGTCTCGCCCTGTTGGTCGGTGATGGATTCCGAGGTCCTCTGTACCGCCAGCCAGGCCGTCGCGGTGATCGAGCAGACCGCCACCAGGGACGATCCCGCCAGCAGCCGGAAGAGAAGCCCGTGCCGCAGGGAGGCCCGTCGCCGTTCCCCGTGAGGTCGGGGCGAGGACCCCTCAACGGACACGGTCGGGCCCCGCCAGCTTGTAGCCGACGCCGTAGACGGTGATCAACCGGACCGGTCGTCGGGGGTCGGGTTCGAGTTTGCGGCGCAGGTTCTTCACGTGGACGTCGATGGTGCGCTTGGTGATGTACCCGCTGATCCCGTGGATGGTCTCCAGGAGTTGGGTTCGGCTCAGTACCCGTCCGGGCCGGACCGCCAGGGCCCGCAACAGTTGGAACTCCACGGGGGTGCACGTCACCGGCTCCCCGTCGACCCGCACCATGTGCCGGGCCGGATCCACGGTGATCGGTCCCGCCTCCAGCACCCGTTCCTCGTTCGGGACCGTCGCACGGGAGCGGCGCAACAGCGTGCGCACCCGCGCCATCAGCTCGCGCGGGCTGTACGGCTTGGTGACGTAGTCGTCGGCGCCCAGGTCCAGCCCGGTCAGCAGGTCGTCCTCCGTGGAGCGTGCGGTGAGCAGTAGGACCGCGACGTCGGACTCGGCGCGCAGGACCCTGCACGCCTCCAGCCCGCTCATGACGGGCATCATCACGTCCATCACGATGAGGTCGGGGCGGGCACGGTGGTGCTCGTCCAGCACGGACCGGCCGTCGTGGACCACGCGGACCGTGTGGCCCTCGTGCTCCAGGTATCGCCGGATCAGCTCGGCCTGGTTCACGTCGTCCTCGGCCACCAGGACATGCGCGCACACGTGGAGGGCCTCCGTTCTCCGGTCGGGGAGGGAGGCCCCCCGACGTCCACGATCGTACGACCGCGGACACACGGGGCGAAGGGGGTGTCGGGTGACATCGCAGGTCACCACATGGGACGCACACGGCGGCCACACGGGTTCTTCACATTCCTCGGCCAGTCTTCATGGTGTCCGGTGCGGAGAGGCCCACCGGACCCCCTCGACCGGATGGACCCCATGTTCCGATCCCTGACACCCGGTGGGCCGGCCGGGACGCTTCTCGTCCTGGCCGCCGTCGCCGTCCTGGCCGTCGCCTCCGCCTGCTCGTCTTCGGAGACCTCGGCGGAGTCCGAGGAGACCGCCGAGGCGCCGGAGCGGGGAGAGGGGGCGACGGGCGGCCACATCGCCACGGTCCTCGCCGACGAGATCGAGATCCGCTCCGAACCCGACGGCGGCGAGGTGGTGCACACCCTCGCGAGCCCGAACGATTTCGGCGCGGACCGGGTCTTCCTCGTCAGGCGGACCCGGGGCGATTGGCTGGAGGTGCTTCTGCCGGTACGGCCCAACGGTTCCACCGGCTGGATCGAGGCCGACGACGTGGAGGTCGCCGTCACCGCCTTCCGCGTGGTGGTCGACATGTCGGAGTTCTCCTTCACCGTGACCGAGGGAGAGGAGGAGCTCCGGACCGGACCGGTCGGTATCGGTACGAGCGACGCCCCGACACCGCCCGGTGAGTACTACTTCACCGAGCTGCTCCGGCCCCCGGACCCCGGAGGGGAGTACGGGGCCTACGCCTTCGGCCTCAGCGGGCACTCCGACACCCTGGAGAGCTTCGCGGGAGGGCCCGGCCAACTCGGCGTGCACGGAACCGACGACGAGTCGGGTCTGGGCGGCGAGGTCAGCCACGGCTGTATCCGGGTGTCCGACGACGACATCACCTGGATGGCCGAACGCCTGCCGATCGGCACCCCGGTCGAGATCACCGAATGACCGCTCAGCGAGCGGACACCCACAAGACCAGAGGTCGATCATGCGAGTGAATTCCCGAACGCTCATCGTCGCCGCCTTGGCGGTGGCCTTCCTCGGCGCCGCCCCGGCGTTCGCCTCGGAGGACGTCCCGGATGTTCCGGCGGTCTCCACCACGGAGGGGCCGGAGGTCCCGACCCCGGCCCCCGAGGTCACGACCCCGGCCACCGACGACCCCACCTTCGAGCCGGAGGATCCCTCCGTCGAGGAACCGAGTCCGGAGTTCCCCGAGGCGGCGCCGTCCGAACCGATCGAGCGGGAGCCCTCCTACACGGGCTGATCCCACCGTCCCGCTCAACGGCCCCGGCCCTCGACGGCCGGGGCCTCATGAGGACCATCGGCCACACGGTTCCCCGTTTCCGGCCGGGTCCGGTCAGGGGCTTGGTGTCGTTCCCGGACGTTCCTACGTTGGTGGGAGAGCCGAGAAGGAGGTCGACGTGCGTCTGAAGATGAAGCCCTACGAGAACCGCCCCGACGAGGACACCGACACCCCGAACGCCTCCGAGGATCGTCCCGAGGAGACCGAGGGCGATCGTCGGGACTGACCGGCCGGCATGAACGTCACGAGGGCCCACCGATCCGTTCGGTGGGCCCTCGGTCGTGTTCCGGAGCGGGGCCCGCCCGCCCCGCGCTCGGTTCAGGCGTCGTGGCGGGCCTTGATGCCCAGCACGATCAGGTCCAGCACCTGGTCGAAGTAGGTGTTCTCCACGGCCAGGGCGTCCGCCTCCGAGACCGCCGAGGCGACGGCCTCCTCGTGTTCCCCCGCCCCGCCGGATCTGGCCACACGCATGGCGACGGCGGACGTGGCGGCGCCGAGGAGCTGGTTCGACACCGCCCGGATCGCGACCGCCCGCTTCTCCTCCTCCCCGCCGAGCGCGGCGAGGGCCTCGATGATCCGCCTCGACAGGGCGACGGCGTTCGGTCCGACGAGGGGGCGGGACCCGGCGAACTCGGCGGCCCAGGTGTGCGCGGTCAGGGCCGAATAGAAGCGTTGGGCCGTCTCCTTGAGGGCGACGTCCCAGGGCAGGCCGGCGGAGGGGAGCCGGGAGGCGGCCTCGGCGAGGATCTCGTCCACGGCCAGGTCCACGAGATCCTCTCGGCGGTCCACATGCCAGTAGAGGCTCGTCGCGTGCACCCCGAGTTCGGCGGCGACCTTGCGCATGGTCAGCGCCGAGGCCCCCTCCCGATCGAGCAGCGCGATGGTCGCGGTGACGATGCGTTCCCTGCTGAGGGCCGGTTGCGACCTGCGGCGCCGTTGTGGGCGGTGGAAGACGCTGTCGACGTGCCGGTCGGAGCCTGTTTCGTCCATGTCCGACAGCATACAAGTAATCATACGTTGTAGGTTTCTCTCCAACGATGTATGTTTCTCGTCATGGTTACCGAGACCCCCTCCACGCACCCCGTTCCCCCTTCCCCCGCTCCCGCCCACACCCCCGACCCGTCACGGACGACGGCCGTCGACCCCCGAGGCCTCACCGCCTTCCTGGTGATCTCCTTCGCCTTCTCCTGGACCGCCTGGTGGCTCATTCCCCGATTCCTCGACGGCGGTGATCCGACCCCGGCCGTCCTGGTCGGCGGTTTCGGCCCGATGGTGGCCGCGATCCTCGTCACCGCCGCGACGAAGGGACGTGCCGGGGTGGGCGCGCTCTTCCGGCGCCACTCGCTCCGACACAGGGGAGGCATCGCCCCCTACGCGATCACGGCGCTCGTCGTCCTGGCCATCGCGGGGTCGGCCGCTCTCCCCGTGTACCTGGGAACGGCCTCGGTCGAGGAGGAGGCCCTGAAGGCGGCGCTGATGATGGTGCCCGTCCAGTTCCTGCTCATCGCTCTGGTCGGCGGCGGTAACGAGGAGCTGGGATGGCGAGGGTTCGCTCTGCCCCGCCTCCAGGGATCACTTCCCCCGCTCGCCGCCAACGTCGTCCTCGGCGCGATCTGGGCCGTGTGGCACGCCCCGCTGTTCGAGATGGCCGGTACGATCCAGTCCGAGGTGTACTTCCCCGCCTACGCCCTGCTCTGCGTCGGACTCACGGTCGTCCTCGGCCACGTCTTCAACTCCGCCCGGGGCGGGGTGCTCGCCGCCGTGGTCGCCCACGCCGCGGTCAACGTCGTCGCCGGACTCAAGGGCATGCTCGTCGGCGACCCGGCCGGTCTGTTCGAGGTCTGCGCCGTGCTCCTCGTCGCGGTGATCCTCACCCTGGCCACCCGAGGCCGACTGGGCCTGCGCCGTTCCGCCGACTCCTGAGGGTCGGGGTCAGGCCAGGGGCGAGAGCACGCGGTCCATCCCGTATTCGAACCGCTCCTCGAACGATCCTTCGGTCAGGTGCGGGAAGACGCGCACCAACGCGGGATGGGCCCGGACGTCCAACGCCGAGGCCAGACGGTCGGAGAGGGAGCCCTGCTCACGCTCCGCGCCCTGTTCCTCCTGGACCAGACCGAGGGCGAAGTAGATCAGCGTCCAGGCGGTCCAACCCGCGGCCCGCTCGTCGAGACCGCCCTCCAGCAGGGCACCGACGAGCCGGTCGGCGTAGCGCAGGGTGGCCGGTTCGGCGGTGAACGTTCCGGCCACGACCCGTCCGCCGTCGCGATGGGCGAGCATGGCCCCCCGATAGCGGCGGAGTAGCGCGCGCACCGCCTCCTCACCGGGGGAGGGCAGGTCGTCGAGCCGGATCTCGGCGAGGATCGCGTCCGCCATGAGGTCGCGCAACCCGGCCTTGGTCTTGACGTGCCACGAGACGGTGTTCATCCGTACCCCGAGCCGGTCGGCGACGGCGCGAAGGCTGACCGCCTCCAGCCCCTTCTCGTCCAACAACTCCAACGCTGCCCGGACGATCTCGGCCCGACGATCCCTCACCATGACCCGAAAGCCTACGTCATCCGCCGGCCCCGGCCCTGGTCGTGCCGATACCCACCGACCTCAGGGCCGCCGGAACACCGGAGGCGTCGCCCGCCCAGGCCACGTGTCCGTCCGGACGTACGAGCGCCGCGTCGACGTTCGTCCACTCTCGGCGGCCCTCGATCGAGGCGACCCGGTGGGCGGGCAGGCCCGGGGCTTCGAGCCCGCCCGTGAGGTCGAGCAGGACGAACCCGCCGGATCGCATGGCCGTGAACAGCCCACCGGAGTCCGCGAGCGGGAGATCCGGGGCCCTCGTCCCCACGAGCGGGTGCGCGTCCGGCGGGGCCGGGTAGCGGACCTTCAGTCCGGAGAGACGTCGGGCGAGGTCGTCGGCGAGGGCGGGGACCTCAGAGATCAGCTCGCTCATCAACTCCCGAAGTCTCCGCCCGTCCGGGGAGAAGTCCGTGAGCAGCGCGGTCTGGGCCTGCGTGGCGCGCAACAGATCGACGCCCACGGGGTGGCGTTCGTCGTGGTAGCCGTCCAGCAGACCCTCGGGGGCCGTCCCCAGGGCGGTCGAGGCGAGTCGCCAGCCCAGGTTCGCCGCGTCCTGGATCCCCACGTTCATTCCGACACCGCCGGCGGGCATGTGCCGGTGGGCGGCGTCCCCGGCGAGCAGGACCCGGCCCGAGCGATAGCGCTCGGCGATCCGTGCGGCGTTCCCGTACCGGGAGAGCCAGACCGGTGAGTGCGCGCCCCAGTCCCGTCCGGTGACCGCGGTGATCTTGCGCCGTACCTCCTCCAAGGTCGGTTCGCCCGGTCGGTCCTCGCGTACGTCCTCGCGCGCGATGCCCACGAATCTGTAGAGGTCCTCCGACAGGGGCACCCCGAGGACCTGTCCCTCGTCGTTCCAGGCGTCGACGATCGGAGGGTCGGGCCGCTCCGAGACGCGGACGTCGGCCAACCATCCGAGGCAGGTCGAGGAGGTGCCCGGGAAGTCGATTCCCGCCGCCGTGCGCACGATGCCGCGGGTGCCGTCGCACCCGACGACCCACGGCGCGTCGATCCTCTCCCCGTCCTCGGTCAGAACGCGCACCCGGTCCTCGCCGAACTCCAGACCGGACACCGTGACCCCGCGGCGGACGTCGGCGCCCTTCCCTCGGGCGTGCTCCTCCAGGATCCGCTCGGTGCGCTCCTGGGGGATCGCCACGGTGAACGGATGGGGCGAGTCGAGCCCGCGGAAGTCGAGTCGGCTGTCGAGTACGGCGAAGTGCCCGTTCGGTATCCGGGTGCCCTCCGCCAGCAAGGGGTCGAGCACCCCTCGGGAGTCGAACAGTTCGAGTGTGCGCGCGTGGACGGTCAGTGCCCGGGAGTTCGCGTTCCGTTCCGTGCGGCGCTCCAGGACCGTCACCTCGACCCCGCCGTATCTCAGTTCCGCGGCCAGCCACAGGCCCACCGGACCCGCCCCGACGATCACGACCCTCTGGTCCATGTTCCACCCCTTATTGGTTGCTGAACAAGAGATAGTAGGTCACTGACCAAGAAAGGTCGATGGGGGCGCGGCGCCTCGTCGGTCGAGGTGAGCGGTCGAACCGGGTAGACCTGGGGACATGGCGGAAATCGACGATCACATCCGTGTCCGCGGGGCGCGCATCCACAACCTGAGGAACGTGGACGTGTCGCTGCCCCGCGACGCGATGGTGGCCTTCACCGGGGTGTCCGGATCGGGCAAGTCCTCGCTGGCCTTCGGGACCCTCTACGCCGAGGCCCAGCACCGGTATCTGGAGTCCATGGCGCCCTACGCCCGGCGGCTCCTGCGCCAACTCCCGGACCCGGAGGTGGGGTCGATCACCGGTCTGCCGCCTGCGGTGGCGCTGGCCCAGCCCAGGACGAGCCCCTCGGGCCGGTCCACGGTGGGCACGCTCACCATGATCTCCAACTCGTTGCGGATGCTCCTGTCCCGATCCGGAGAGCGCCCACCGGGAGACGAACACCTCGACTCGGACGCCTTCTCCCCCAACACGGCCGTCGGGGCCTGCCCGGTCTGCCACGGCGAGGGCGTCGAACACGAGGTCACCGAGGCCTCCCTGGTCCCGGACCCCTCCCTGAGCATCGCCGACGGGGCGATCGCCTCCTGGCCTGGAGCCTGGCAGGGCAAGAACCTGCGCGACATCCTCGACACCCTCGGATACGACATCCACCGACCCTGGCGGGAACTGCCCGAACGGGAGCGGGAGTGGATCCTGTTCACCGACGAGGAACCCGTGGTGACGGTCCATCCGGTCCGCGAGGCCGGTCGGATCCACCGCCCCTACCAGGGGCGGTACACCAGCGCCCGTCGACTGGTGCTCAAGGCCTACGGCACCTCGGCGAGCGAGGCCCGGCGACGCAAGGCCGCCGAGTTCATGGAGAACCGCACCTGTCGCGAGTGCGGAGGGCTCCGGTTGCGGCGGGAGGCCCTGAGGGTCACCTTCGCGGGATACAACGTCGCCGAACTGGCCCGCCTGTCCTTGACCGACCTGGTCGAGCTGCTGCGTCCTCACAACGACGACGAGGAAGGGGCCACCGGGGTCCTGACCCGGGACATCACCGGCCGGGCCGAGATCTTGATGGAGCTGGGACTGGGCTATCTGAGCGTGGCCCAGCCCGCCCCCACCCTCTCCCACGGGGAACTACAGCGCATTCGTCTGGCCACCCAGTTGCGCACCGGACTGTTCGGTGTGGTCTACGTCCTCGACGAGCCCTCGGCGGGGCTGCACCCGGCCGACCGCGAGGCGCTCTCCGACATCCTGCGACGGCTGCGCGACGGCGGCAACACCGTCTGCCTGGTGGAGCACAACCTCGACATCGTGCGCGGGGCGGACTGGGTGGTCGACGTCGGCCCCGGGGCCGGGGAGAACGGTGGCCGTGTCCTCTACAGCGGCCCGGTGGAGGGTCTGCGCGACGAGCCGGAGTCGGTGACACGGCGCTACCTGTTCGAGAACGTCGTTCCCGAGCGTCCTCGACACGAGGCCCGGGGCGTGCTGGAATTACGCGGCGCCGACCGCAACAACCTGCGCGACGTCGACCTCGATCTCCCCTTGGGGGTGTTCACCGCCGTCACCGGGGTGTCCGGGGCGGGCAAGTCCAGCCTGCTGGCGGCGGTGGAGGAACGCGCGTCGGAACGCGGGCGCGTGGTGTGGGTCGACCAGCAGCCCATCGGTCGCACCCCTCGCTCCAACCTGGCCACCTACACGGGTCTGTTCGACACCGTGCGCAGACTCTTCGCCGCCACCGACGAGGCGAAGAAGTACGGCTACGGAGCGGGTCGCTTCTCCTTCAACGTCACGGGTGGACGCTGTCCCACCTGTGAGGGCGAGGGTTTCGTCTCGGTGGAGCTGCTGTTCCTGCCCACCACCTACGCCCCCTGCCCCACCTGTGGCGGCTCCAGGTACAACCCCGACACCCTGCGGGTCCTCTACCGGGGGCGCACCATCGCCGACGTCCTGGCGATGTCGGTCGAGGAGGCGTTGGAGTTCTTCGACGAGGTGCCGGCGGTGCGGCGCTCCCTGGAGAC
The DNA here is from genome assembly GCF_000710955.1 of Nocardiopsis alba. NCBI lineage: Bacteria > Bacillati > Actinomycetota > Actinomycetes > Streptosporangiales > Nocardiopsidaceae > Nocardiopsis > Nocardiopsis alba. The sequence goes on along the minus strand of NZ_BAZE01000011.1, from coordinate 30,770 downwards.
CCTGCGCGCGGTCGGTCTGGGGTATCTGCGTCTGGGGCAGTCCGCGACCGAGCTCTCGGGCGGGGAGGCCCAGCGGATCAAGCTCGCGGGCGAACTCCAGCGTCGTCGGGTGGCGGACACGGTCTATCTATTGGACGAACCCACGACGGGGCTGCACCCGTACGACACCGACGTGCTGATGGACCGGCTCCGGGACCTCGTGGAGTCCGGGGCCACGGTGGTCGCGGCCGAGCACGACATGCGGGTGGTGGCCGGCGCCGACCACGTCGTCGACCTGGGGCCGGGCGGGGGCTCCGCGGGCGGTCGGATCGTGGCGGAGGGGACGCCGGAGCGGATCGCGGCCACCTCGGAGAGCCGCACCGGCCGCTACCTGAGGCACCTGCTCTGAGCAGACCACCGCGACGGCACCGCCGGGTCCGCTCACCGTGATCGAGGTGGGTGGACCCGGCCGGCGAGGGTCACCGATGCGAGGGTGCGGCCGGGCGCTCCAACCCCAGATGCCCGCGCAGGGTCTCCGACGTGTACTCGCGGCGGAACAGCCCCCGCTCCTGGAGGACGGGGATCACGTGGTCCACGAAGTCCTCGATCCCTCCCGGCAGGGACGGCGGCATGAGGTTGAAGCCGTCCGCGCCCTCCTCACGCAGCCATACGCCGATCCGGTCGGCGATCTGCTCGGGGGTGCCGGTCATGGTGCAGTGCCCGCCGCCGGCGGCCAGACGTCCGAGCAGCCCGCGCACCGTGGGCCTCTCGGACTCGATGATCCGCAGGATGGTGGCGTAGCGACCCTTGGGTCCGGTGAACGCCTCCAACGGGGGGAGTTCGGGGACGGGCGCGTCCAGCTCCCAGTCCGAGCAGTCCTGCTCCACGAACAGGCCCAACTGTCGCAACGACTCCTCCACCGGAAGGAGCAGGTCCAGTTCGTTCCGCTTGGCCTCGGCCTCCGCCTCGGTGGAGCCCACGTAGGTGACCAGCCCCGGCATGATCGCCACCGAACGGGGGTCGCGGCCCGCCCGCCGGATCCTCGCCTTGACGTCCCGGTAGTAGTCCTGGGCGCTGGGGAGGTCGTAGGCCACCGAGTAGATCGCCTCGGCGCGACGGGAGGCCAGCGCGCGGCCCTGCTCGGAGGCGCCCGCCTGGAAGAGCACCGGGTGACCCTGGGGCGGGCGCGGTACGTTCAACGGGCCGTCGACCTGGAAGTGCTCCCCCTGGTGGTCGATGGGGCGGACCAGCTCGGGATCGGCGAAGACACCGTCGCGGTCATGGCGCAGGGCGTCCTCGCCCCAGGAGTCCCACAGCCGCAGCACCACGTCCACGAACTCCTCGGCGCGGGCGTAGCGCTCCCCGTGCTCCGGCATCCTCTCGTAGCCGTGGTTGCGCGCTTCGGTGTCGAACATGGAGGTGACCACGTTCCACCCGATCCGACCGCCGGAGATGTGGTCGAGCGAGGCCAGCATGCGGGCGGCGTGGAAGGGGGTGTAGAAGGTGCTGGAGACGGTGCTGACCAGCCCGATCCGTTCCGTGGCCCGGCTCATCGCGGCCAGTGCGGTCAGGGGCTCGAGGAACCACCACGGCCCTTCGGCCACCTCGCCGGCGGCGTGGCCGTCGGCGAAGAAGACCGCGTCCAGGAGGCCCCGCTCGGCGGTGCGGGCCAGCTCCTCGTAGTAACGGATGTCCCCGATCCGCTCGGCGGGGGAATCGGGGTGACGCCAGGCCGCCTTGTGGTGGCCGGAGCCGAAGATGAACAGGTTGATGTGCGCCTGACGTTCGATCTCGGGCATCAGTCCATCACCAGCCCGCCGTCGACGACCAGGTTCTGTCCGGTGACCGACCGGGCCCAGGGGGAGGCGAAGAACAGGGCGGTGTCGGCGAACTCGGCCGGGGTGGTGACCCGGCGCAGCGGGGTGCCGGAGGCGATCAGGTCGAACACCTCCTCGGGGGTGGCCGAGCTGGCGTCGGTGGTGCGCAGCAGACCACCCGAGATCATGTTGACGGTGATGCCGTCGGGGCCCAGGTCGTGGGCGAGGGTGCGGGTCAGGGAGAGCAGGGCCGCCTTGGCCGCGGTGTAGTCGTGGTAGGGCACGACCGGGTGCTGGAACAGGTTGGTGCCCACGTTGACGATCCGCCCTCCCCCGGCCCGGCGCATTCCGGGGAGGGCCGCCTGCACGGTGTTCAAGGCGCCCTGGACGGTCCCGCTGAACTGCCGGTCGAGGTCCTGCCACGTCAAGGTGTCGGCGTGCGGTCGAGCGTCGCCGTTGAAGGAGAAGTCGACGAGGGCGTTGTTGACGACGGTGGTGACGGGGGCGCCGAAGCGGCTCTCGGCCTCCTCCACCATCGCGGTGACCTGGTCGCGGTCACGCACATCGGCCCGGACCGCCAGGGCGGTGTCGGGGTGGGTCTCGGCCAGTTCGCGGGCGGCATCGGCGCTGCTCCGGTGGTTGATCACCACACGGGCCCCTTCGCGCAGGAAGGCCCGGGCCAGATGGGAGCCCAGCCCGCGGGCTCCACCGGTGACGAGGACGACCTGTCGGTCGAGAGGGATCGCCTGTGCGGCTTCGGGGGAGGACATCGGTTCCCTTTCTGTCTGGCGGAGAAGGGAGCCGTGCACAGAGGAGTCACCGCCGGGGGCGGGTGAGTGGACATCCCTTCGCCGGCGTTACCCGGATCAGGTTCGACGGGTGTGATCTCAGCTCGGAACCCCTGTGCGGTCCGAAGCACCCCGTGTCACTGGTGCTCAAGGTAGTCCACCGTCCTTACGAGGACGTGGGGTGGGGTGCGGTACGGCGTCACGGAGTGTGCTGGAACCCGGACTTTCCGACCGACCGTTCGGTAAGGACATGTGTTCTCAACTGCGAAAGTAAGGCCCCGGTGTAGAAAGTGTCGTGCCTCACATGGCATGGTGTTCTGGGGCTCATGAGCATGTCGTCCGTTTTCCCCTTGTACGCCCCGAATACGCGGACGGCGCCTGCCGTGGCCCATCGACGGATCCGGCCCATGCCGGCAGAGAACTACGGAGCAGCAATGGCGACTTCCGACGCCACGACCCCCGAACCGGGTGCCCCTCTCGACCGAAGAGAGAAGCGCAAGGTCCTCGCCGGGACGATGGTCGGTACCACCATCGAGTGGTACGACTTCTTCATCTACGCCCAGGCCGCGGGCCTCGTACTCGCACCGCTCTTCCTGGAACCCCTGTCCGCCAGCAACCCGGGCGTCGCCCAGGTGCTCTCCTTCGCCACCATCGGCATCTCCTTCCTCTTCCGGCCGCTCGGCGCGATCGTCGCCGGCCACCTCGGCGACCGGTTCGGACGCAAGCGGATCCTGGTGGCGACCCTCGTCATGATGGGCGTGGCGACCTTCGTCATCGGCCTGCTGCCCACCTACGCGCAGATCGGCATGGCCGCCCCGATCCTGCTGATCCTGATGCGCATCATCCAGGGCTTCTCCGCCGGCGGCGAGTGGGGCGGGGCCGCCCTGATGTCGGTGGAACACGCTCCGGTGCACAAGAGGGGCTACTTCGGCGCCTACCCGCAGATCGGCGTCCCCTGCGGCATGATCCTCGCGACCTTCGTGGTCTGGGTCATCACCGCGATCATCGGTACCGACGCCTTCCTCGAGTGGGGCTGGCGCATCCCCTTCCTGCTGTCCGTCGTGCTGATCGTCGTCGGCCACCTCATCCGCAAGACGGTCGAGGAGTCCCCGGTCTTCAAGCACATGCAGGCGCGTCGGGCCAAGTCCTCCGCCCCGCTGGGCCGCCTGTTCCGCGAGAACACCCGTGAGGTCGTCCTCTCCGCGCTGATCTTCGTCTCCAACAACGCCGCGGGCTACCTCGTCATCGCCTTCCTCGCCACCTACGCCTCGAGGCCGGTCGAGGACATGGGGCTGGGGATGGAACGCGGCCCGGTCCTGCTGGCGACGACCCTGGCCTCCTTCGGCTGGCTGATCTCGACGCTGTACGGCGGATGGATCTGCGACCGGATCGGCCGGGTGCGGACCTTCCAGATCGGCTACGTGCTGCTCGCCGCCTGGGCGGTGCCGATGTGGTTCCTGGTCGACACCGGCGACGTCCTCCTGTACTTCGTGGGGGTCTTCGTCTTCACGCTGACCTTCGGCCTGAGCTACGGACCCCAGTCCGCCTTGTACGCGGAGATGTTCCCGGCGGAGGTCCGTTATTCGGGCGTCTCGATCGGCTACGCCCTCGGGGCGATCCTGGGCGGGGCCTTCGCCGCGATGATCGCCGAGCTGCTGCTGAACAGCTTCGGCGCCTCGTGGACCATCGGCGTGTACATCGTCGGGCTCTCCGTGATCTCCTTCGCCGCGGTCTCACTGGTGAAGGTCCAGGAGGGCCGGGACCTGCACGCGGACGAGGCCGACCCCGCCACCGCGGGGTAGGCCTCCGGTCGAGGACGGGGCGACGGTTCGTGGGAACGGACCGTCGCCCCGTCCCATGTCGGGGACGGGTCAGCCGACGACGCGACGGACGTGATCGATGACCTCGCCGTTCCACATCATCGAGATGTGCTCCACGCACCCGACCCGGATGTTGTCGGCCCCGGGCAGGGAGGTGCTCTCCGTGGGAGAGATGACGATGTCGCAGGGGGAACGCAGGGTCGTGTACCCGACCGGCCCGGGCGTGGGGTCGCCGGAGTTGAGGTCGGCGAGGAAGTCCGACCCGTGCCTCATCTCGGCGCAAGGGGTGATCGGCGATGGGCACAGGTTCGCGATGTCGGTCCCGTTGTTGGGGCCGCCGATGGAGATCCACTGGTCGACGGTCTCCGTGCCGCCGAGGTTCTTGATGTAGTAGCGCGAGGACAGGCCGCCCATGGAGTGGGTCACCAGGTGCACGCGGTCGACACCGTGCTCGCCGCGCACCTCGTCGATCCGCTCCGAGAGCCGTTCCGCGATGGTGGTGTTGGAACGGGCCCAGTCGTAGGAGAAGACGTGCAGCCGGTCCTCCGGGTAGCCGGAGTCGACGAGGGCGGCCCGCATGTCGTCCCACTGGCCGCCCTTGCCCATGAACCCGTGGACGAAGACGACGGGGGTGTGGGAGTCGGCGCCGGCGGGGGCGGCCTGGAGGGACATTCCGAGGGCGAGGACGAATCCGAGCAGGAGGGAGATCGGGCGTCTCATATGAGCTCCGAGGGTGGGGGAGGCGGGGGATCCCGATTGTGCGCCGCGGACCATGGCGCGCGCATCGGCCGAATCGCCGGTCCCTTTACTCGTTTTTAACCGACGAGTAACTTAAGGGGGTGAACAGCGTGAACCCGCTCACACGTACAGCGCCCCTGTACGGGCGCGACCACGAACTGCTCTCCCTCCGCCACCTGCTCGAATCCGCCCGTTCGGGACGGAGCGGCGGCCTGCTCGTGACGGGGCCTCCCGGCTCCGGCAGGACCGCACTCCTGGAGCGCGCCGTGTCCGAGGCACCCGACTTCACCGTGCTCCACGCCCGCGCGGCGCCGGGCGAGAGCCGGATCCCCCTGGCCGGCCTCCACCAACTCCTGAGGCCCGCGCTCCCCTACCTCCCACGTCTGCCGCACGTCCAACGCGAGACCCTCACCCGCGCCCTGGACACCGGAGAGCCGGGCGGCGACCTCCCCCTGGCCGGCGCGGCCCTGGGGCTGCTCACCGAGGTCGCGGCCCAGAGTCCGCTCCTGCTCCACGTCGACGACTTCCACCTGCTCGACCCGCTCTCCCGGAGGGTCGTGGCCTTCGCCGCCCGCAGACTGACCCACGACGGAGCGGTGGTCCTGCTCAGTGCCGAAGGTCCGGAACCGGGGCTGCTCGCCGGCGTCCCGGCCCTTCGTCTGCGCCCTCTGCCGGAACGGGCCGTTCTGCGCCTGCTGCGCGAGTCGGCCGCGGGGCACGGAGGGCGTGCCGAGGACGGGCCGACCGAACCGGTGGCCTCCGCGCTCGCCGAGGCCGCCGAGGGCAACCCCCGTGCGGCCCTCGAGCTACTGGAGGGGAGCACCCCCGACCAGCGTTCCGGGGCGGTCGCCCTGGAACGACCACCACGCTCTCACGGTGAACTCACCGACGCCTTCGTCGAGCGTCTCCATCGGCTTCCGGAGGAGACCCGACTCGCCCTGGTGCGGGCCGCCGCCGACCCGCACGCCCCCGCGTCGACGGACCCCGACGTCCTCGAACCCGCGCGTCGCGCCGGACTGGTCGTGGAGACGGGGGACCGGACGGTCTTCGCCCATCCACTGGCCCGCTCGGCCGGCTACCACCACGCCTCCCCCGCCGAACGGCGCTCCGCGCACCTGGACCTGGCCCGCGCGCACGAGGACGCCCGGGACACCGGCCGGGCCCTCTGGCATCGCGCGCTCGTCGGGGGCGGCCCGGACGAGAGGGTCGCGGCCTCCCTTCACGCGGAGGCGCACCGCGCCGTCGAGCGGAACGGCCACGCCCCGGCCTCCCTGCTCCACGAACACGCGGCCCGCCTGAGCCTCGATCCGATCCTTCGGGGGAGGCGCCTGGTCGACGCCGCCCGATCCGCCTGGCTGTCCGGTGCTCCGGCCCGGGCCGGGCGGCTCCTCGAACGCGTGCGCTCACTGCCCGTCCGGAGCGACCGGGGGTACGCCGTCCAGGACCACGCCGACCTGCTCCGGGCCGAGATGGACCTGCGCTCGGGGGTGGCCATCGACGCCGTCCAACGGCTCGGCCCGGCCGCCGAACGGCTGGCAAGGAGCGATCCGAGTACGGCCCTGCGGGCCCTGTTGCAGGCGGGCGAGGCCGGATGCCTGTCCGGTGACCACGAGCGTTTCTTCGCCACCGTCGAACGCGCCCGGACCCTCGTCTCCGAGGCCGCGCCCGATGGTGGCCGCGCGAGGCCCTGGGATCGTCTCGTCCTCGACTACATGACGGGGAAGGCCGCCATGTTCCAGGGCCGGCACCGTGAGGGCGCCGAGCTCCTGGAACGGGCCGAGAGGGTCGCGGAGCGGATCGGGGACCCCGAGGCGCTCGTTCTGGGCGGGATCGCCGGCCTGCTCCGAGGCGACCACATGCGCACCCGGTCCCTGGCCGGGCGGGCCGTGACGATCGCGCGCCGGACCGGTGCTCTGGCCCTGGTCCCGCAGGCCCTGGAGTTCCTGACCTACGCGGAGATGTGGTTCGGACGCCTCTCCCTGGCCGAGGAGAGCGCGGCCGAAGGGCTGCGGAGCGCGGTGGGGTCCGGGCAGGACAACTGCGCGAGCCATCACCGGGGCGCGCTCGCCTTCGTCGCCGCCCTTCGGGGTGAGGAGGACGACTGTCGGGAGCACGCGGAGACCGCGCTGGCGCTGGCCGGGGAACACGACGTCGGCCTCCCCGCGGGGCTCGCCTCCTGGGCCCTGGCCCTGCTCGATCTGGGTTCCGGCCGTACGGCGGAGGCGGCGATGCGGTTGCGCTCCCTGGCCCGTTCCGGCCCCGGACGCGGTCACGCGGCGGTGCGGCTGTTGATCACCCCGCACCTGGTGGAGGCGTCGGTACGCGGCGGGGTCGAGGTGCGGGTGCGTCGCGCGGTGGAGACCTTCGCGGGGTGGGCCGAGGCGACCGGCCAGGACACCGCCCGGGCCCAGGTGATGCGCTGCCGGGGTCTGCTCTGCGAGGGAGAGGAGGCGACCGGGTTCTTCGAGAGGGCGCTGGAACTGCACTCCTCCGGTTACTGCGACTTCGAAGAGGCGCGCACCCGGTTGTTGTACGGCGGCCATCTGCGCAGGTCACGCCATCCAGGGCGGGCGCGTGAGCATCTGTACACCGCGATGGAGGCCTTCGAACGGCTGGGGGCCCGGCCGTGGGCGCGTCAGGCCGGACAGGAGCTCCGGGCGGCGCGCGGTGGCACGGCGACGCCTGAGGCGGGCGGATTGGAACGGCTCAGCCCGCAACAGCTGCGGATCGCCCGGCATGTGGCGGGCGGCGCCACCAACCGGGAGGTCGCGGCGCGGCTCTTTCTGAGCACCCGGACGGTCGATCACCACTTGCGCAACATCTACACCAGGCTCGGGATCCGTTCCCGCGTAGAGCTGTCCCGCCTCGTCGGCGGTTGACCGGTGCCGACGACGGGTCCTGAACGGCCCGAATACGGAGGGAGCCGGCCCCGCCCGGGGCCGGCTCCCTCCGGTGCGTTCGTGTCAGGCGTCGCGGACCTGGTCCTCGCGGTGGACGACCGGGGGCAGGACCGACCAGGGGAAGTTGATCCAGCGGTCGGTGTGCTTCCACACGTACTCGCACTTGATCAGGGACTGGGGCTTTTCGTAGACGACGGCGCTGCGCACCTCGGCGACGTGCTCGGAACAGAAGTCGTGCACGAGTTTGAGGGTCTTGCCGGTGTCGGCGACGTCGTCGGCGACGAGCACCTTCTTGTTGCTCAGGTCCACCACGTTGGGGACCGGGGGCAGCATGACCGGCATGTCCAGGGTGGTGCCGACACCCGTGTAGAACTCGACGTTCATGACGTGCAGGTTCTTGACGTCCAGGGCGTAGCCCAGGCCGCCGGCGACGAACAGGCCGCCGCGGGCGATGGACAGGATGATGTCGGGCTCGTACCCGTCGTCGGCGATCGCCTGTGCCATCTCGCGCATCGCGGTGCCGAAGAGCTCATAGCTCAGGTTCTCGCGCTCGTCGCTCACGGTCTTGTCTCCCCCTGATGTCCCTGCGGTGTCCGATGTGCGCGGCGCCTCGCAGGTCAGGCCGCTCGCGGCACCGACCCATGCTAACGACGCCCCCGCACCTCTCCGAGGCGCGGTGCCCCTCCCGAAGGCCGGACCGGGTCGGGTCGAGAAGAGGGTCACCCGGGTGTGAGGTGTAGGCCACATGTCCACGCGAAGTGGTGTCCCAGGTCACATATGTGGACACTCGGCCCGAAAACTCTGATCGATTTGCGACATTTTCTCGATTCTGACCGGTTTGTGGCGAACAGATGGTCGCGAACAGCACCATGTCTGCATACAGATCTTCCGCGCCCAGGAGGTTGCAGCATGGCGGAACATCAGGCCCTACTCCCCTCCGAGGAACCCCTTCGACTGCTCGACGAGTCGGGCTCACGGGTCGACGGCTCCGGCCTCCCCATGCCCGACACCCGACGCCTTCTGGAGGTGTACGGCTCCCTGGTGACGGCGCGCCGGGTCAACGACCAGGCAGGCGCCCTCGTCCGCCAGGGACGCCTCGCCGTCTATCCCTCCTCGCACGGCCAGGAGGCCTGCCAGGTCGGGGCCGCGCTCGCCCTCTCCGACGGCGACTGGCTCTTCCCGACCTACCGCGACACCGCCGCCGTCATCGCGCGCGGAGTCGACCCGATCGAGGTCCTCACCCTCCTCCAAGGCGACTGGCACGCGGGCTACGACCCCTACGAGCGCAAGGTCGCGCCCCAGGCGACCCCGCTGGCCACCCAGCTCCTGCACGCCGTCGGCGTCGCCCACGCGGCCAGGCTCAAGGGCGAGGACACCGTCGTCATGGCGCTGTGCGGCGACGGCGCCACCAGTGAGGGCGATTTCCACGAGGCCCTGAACTTCGCCGCCGTCTTCCGGGCACCGGTCGTGTTCTTCGTGCAGAACAACGAGTACGCGATCTCGGTCCCCCTCGCCCGGCAGAGCGCGGCCCCCTCCCTGGCGCACAAGGGCGTCGGCTACGGGGTCCCCGGCGAACGGGTGGACGGCAACGACCCGGCCGCGGTCCTGGCCGTCCTGGAACGAGCGGTCGCGGACGCCCGAGCGGGGGGAGGCCCCCGCCTGATCGAGGCGCACACCTACCGGATCCAGGCGCACACCAACGCCGACGACGACACCCGCTATCGGAGCGGGGACGAGGTCGACCCCTGGGTCGCGCGCGACCCCCTGACCCGCCTGGAGAAGCACCTCAAGCGCAAGAGGGCCCTCACCAAGGCCCGCCGGACCGAGATCACCGAGGCCGCCGAGGCCGTCGCCGCGTACATGCGCGAGGGCGTCGTCGAAGGGGCCGAACCCGAGCCCGCCGAACTGTTCGCGCACGTGTTCTCCGAGCCCACCCCCCAACTGGCCGAGCAGGCCGCCTTCCTGGCCGAGGAACTGAGCAGAGAGGGTCTGTGACGATGGCGACCGAGAAGCTCTCCATGGCGCAGGCCCTCAACCGGGCGCTGCGCGACTCCCTCGCGGAGGACCCGACCGTCCACGTGTTCGGCGAGGACGTCGGCCCGCTCGGCGGCGTCTTCCGCATCACCGACGGACTGACCGCCGAGTTCGGTGAGGAACGCTGTTTCGACACCCCGCTGGCCGAGTCCGGGATCGTCGGTATGGCCGTGGGCATGGCGATGAACGGACTGCGTCCGGTGGTCGAGATGCAGTTCGACGCCTTCGCCTACCCGGCCTTCGAGCAGATCGCCAGCCACGTGGCCAAGATCCGCAACCGTACCCGCGGCCGTGTGGAGGTGCCCCTGGTCATCCGGGTCCCCTTCGCCGGCGGCATCGGCGGCGTCGAACACCACTGCGATTCCTCAGAGGCCTACTACGCCCACACCCCCGGCCTGAAGGTGGTCACCCCCGCCACCCCCGAGGACGCCTACTTCCTGCTGCGCGAGTCGATCGCCTCCCCCGACCCGGTCGTCCTCATGGAGCCCAAGAAGCTCTACTGGGCCAAGGGAGAGATCGACGTGGAACGGCCCGCCGCCCCGCTGGGCCGCGCGGTCGTCCGGCGTGAAGGCGCCGACGCCACCCTCATCGCCTACGGACCGACCGTGCCCGTCGCCCTGGAGGCGGCCGAGGCGGCGGCGGCCGAAGGACGCGACCTCCAGGTCGTGGACCTGCGCTCCCTCGTCCCCTTCGACGACGAGACCGTATGCGCGGCGGTGCGCTCCACCGGTCGTGCCGTGGTGATCGCCGAGGCCTCCGGGTTCGCGAGCGTCTCCTCGGAGATCGTCGCCAGGGTCACCGAACGCTGTTTCCACTCGCTGGCTGCCCCGGTCCGCCGGGTCACCGGTTTCGACATCCCCTATCCCCCGCCCAAGCTGGAGCGGTTCCACCTGCCCGGTGTGGACCGCGTCCTCGACGCCGTCGACGACCTTCAGTGGGAGGACCAGTGACCGCACGGACCTTCGACCTGCCCGACCTCGGCGAGGGCCTGACCGAGGCCGAGGTGGTCCGCTGGCTGGTCGCCGTCGGCGACACCGTCGCCCTCGACCAGCCGATCGTCGAGGTGGAGACCGCCAAGTCCCTCGTGGAGGTGCCCTCCCCCTTCGCCGGCATGGTCGGCGTACTGCACGGCGCGGAGGGAGAGGTGATGGAGGTCGGTCGACCGCTCATCACCGTGGAGACGGAGGCCCCCTCCGCGGAGGCCCGGGTCCCGGACCCGGCCGTGCCGGAGACCACCGAGGACCCCGCCGGTGAACGTTACCGGGAGGAGGAGCGCGCGGGTTCGGGCAACGTGCTCATCGGCTACGGCACATCCGAGGGGAGCCCTTCGGGACGTCGGCGCCGTCCGCGTGTCCGGGTGACCGTGCCCGAGGCCCGTCCTTCGGTGGAGACGCGCCGTGTCCCTCTGGTCACCTCTCCCCTGGTCAGGCAGATGGCCCGGGAGGCCGGGCTGCGCGTGGGAGACCTCCAGGGCAGTGGACCCGGTGGACTCGTCACCCGTCGGGACGTACGCTCCGCGATCGAGGCGGCCGGCGCCAACACCGCTCCGGCCCCGTCCGCCCCGATCGCGGTCCCCTCTCCCCCGTCTCCGGTGGAGCCGGGCGCGGTCGACGCCCGCACCGGTCTGACCGAATCCCGCAGGGTGCCGATGGGCGCCTTCCGCAGGACGATGGCCGCGTCGCTCTCGCGCAGCCGCAGTGAGATCCCCGAGGCCACCGTGTGGGTGGACGTGGACGCCACCGAACTGGTGCGGCTGCGCGAGGCGAACCCGGAGGGGCCCGGCCTTCTCGCCCACGTGGCCCGGTTCGTCCTGGCGGGGCTGCGCGCCCACCCCGAACTCAACGGACTGGTGGACGCCGAACGTTCGGAACTGGTCCAGTACGACGGGGTCAACCTCGGTCTGGCCGTCCAGACCGAGCGAGGTCTGGTCGCCCCGGCCGTGATGGGGGCGCACCGGATGACCACGGCCGAGTTGGACACCGCGATCAGGGAGGTGACCCGACGGGCGCGTGAGGGCGGACTCTCCTCCGAGCAGATGACCGGCGGTACCTTCACCCTGAACAACTACGGATCGCTCCGGGTGGACGGCAGCGCCGCGATCATCAACCATCCCCAGGTGGCGATCCTCGGCCTCGGCCGGATCATCGATCGCCCCTGGGTCGTGGACGGGGAGTTGACGGTCCGCAAGATCACGCAGTTGTCCTTCGCCTTCGACCACCGGGTCTGCGACGGCGGCGCGGCGGCGGGCTTCATGCGCGTGGTCGCCGACGCGATGGAGGACCCGGGGCGGGCCATCGCGCACCTGTGACGGGCGGGCGTTCCGGCGGGGTCGGACCCTGCCGGAACGCCCTTTCTCATCCACTCCCGAGCGCGGCGCGCATCCGACGCAGGCGGGGGCCGAACGCGCCGCGGATCGCGATCGCGACCGCGAGGTCGCCGACCGGCCCGAGCCCGGTGGAGAACTCCACGACGTCGGTGTGCCGGGTGCCCTCCGCGAACGGCTCGACCGTGTGCGTGTGCCGCCAATAGCGGAAGGGGCCGCTCACCTGGAGGTCGCTGAACGTGCGTCCCTCCTCGTAGGCGTCGATGACGGCGGTCCACCGTACGGGTGCGAGACCGGCCGCGCCCCAGCGCAGGTCGAGGATCCCGCCCCTGCCGAAGGGTTCGGGCCAGTCCCGGACCCCCACCCCCGGCGGCATCGCGTCCAGGAAGGCCGACCGGTCGACGATCAGGGCGAACACCCGATCCACCGGGGCGTCGAAGTCCTCGGTCACCCTCAGGACGGTGGTCCGCCGCGGACGGACCCTTCTGTCGTGTCCTCTTCTCGACACGTACCCTCCTCCGTCGTGCTCCCGGCGCGCCGCCGCCCCCGACGGATACCACGATCCGGTCGGGGGCGGCGGGAGACGGGCCGGAGGGTCACCGGCGCGGCGGGGCGACTACTCCTCGCCCTTGGCGACCAGGGTGAGGACGTCGTAGGTGGCGACGACCTCTCCGCCCTGATCGGTGACGACCGCGTCCCAGCGCACCTCGCCGTAGTCGGCGTTGGTGCGCGGCGTGATCTGCTTGGCGGTCAGGGTCACCTTGATGACCGCGTCCTCCTTCACCGGGGTGAGGAAGCGCAGGTGGTCGACGCCGAAGTTGGCGAGCACCGGGCCCGGAGCGGGGTCGACGAACAGCCCGGCGGCCAACGACACGACCAGGTAGCCGTGGGCCACGATCCCGCCGAACAGCGGGTTGGCGGCCGCGGCCTCCTCGTCGGTGTGCGCGTAGAAGGTGTCCCCGGTGAACTCCGCGAAGTGGTCGATGTCGGCGCGGGTCACGGCGCGTTCGGCCGACTCGATGGTGTCGCCGATCCGCAGACGGGACAGGTCCTTGCGGAACGGGTGGACGTCGTCGGCCAGGCGGCGCGAGCCCGGGGTCCACTGACCGGTGATCGCGGTGATCATGTCCGGGGAGCCCTGGAGGGCGGTGCGCTGCATGTGGTGCTTGACGCCGCGCACGCCGCCCAGCTCCTCGCCACCGCCGGCGCGCCCGGGGCCGCCGTGCACCAGGGCGGGGAGCGGGGACCCGTGGCCGGTCGACTCCTTGGCGTCGTCCCGGTCGAGCACCAGGACACGCCCGTGCCAGGGGGCGGTGCCCAGGACGACCTCGCGGGCCACGTCCTCGTCGTGGGTGACCAGGGAACCGACCAGGCCGCCCCGGCCCAGCGCGGCCAGCTCGACGGCCTCGGCCACCGTGTCGTAGGTGATGACGGTGGACACCGGGCCGAAGGCCTCGATCTCGTGCGGCTCACGCGCGCCCGGCTCGGCGCGCAGCAGGACCGGTGACATGAACGCGCCCGACCCGTCGTCGGCCCCGATGACCTCGACCCGGTCGGGGTCTCCGAACACGATCTCGGCGGAGCGTCCCAGAGCCCCGATCGCCTCGCGTACCGCCTCGCGCTGTTCGAGGGAGACCAGCGCGCCCATCCGGCTGTCGGGATGGTCGGCCGCCCCGACACGGACCTTGGACAGGCGGTCGGTGAGGGCTTCGATGACGGCGTCGGCCATGCCGGAGGGCACGAGCACGCGGCGGATGGCGGTGCACTTCTGGCCCGCCTTGACGGTCATCTCCGCGACGACCTGCTTCACGTACAGGTCGAACTCGGGGTCCTCGAGCCGCACGTCCGGCCCGAGCATCGAGAAGTTGAGGGAGTCGGCCTCCACGTTGAGCTGAACGCCGCCGCGGACCACGTTCGGGTGTTCGCGCAGGAGCGCGCCGGTGGCGGCCGAGCCGGTGAAGCCGACGATGTCCTGGGGGCCGAGGTGGTCGAGCAGCCCCTCGTGGGTGCCGACGAGGACCTGGAGGGATCCCTCGGGCAGCAGCCCGGACTCGATGATCCGTCGGACCACGGCGACCGTGAGGTAGGCGGTCTGGTCGGCGGGCTTGACGATGCTGGGCAGTCCCGCGAGGAAGGCCGGGGCGAGTTTCTCCAGCATGCCCCAGACGGGGAAGTTGAAGGCGTTGATCTGGAGGGCCACCCCGGGGCGGGAGGTGTAGACGTGCTGTCCGACGAACGTGCCGCCCTTGCTCAAGGGTTCGGGGGGTCCGTCGAGGATGACGGTGGAGTTGGGCAGTTCGCGGCGTCCCTTGCCGGAGAAGCCGAAGAGGGTGCCGAAGCCGCCGTCGACGTCGACCATCGTGTCGCGAGAGGTGGCGCCGGTCCGGTGGGAGAGGGCGTAGAACTCGTCCTTGTACCCCATCAGGTGTTTGGCGACCTCCTTGAGGAGGACCGCCCGCTCGTGGAAGGTGAGCGCGCGCACGGCGGGGCCGCCCACGGAGCGCGCGTAGTCGATCATCCCGGCGATGTCGGGGGCGTTCTTCGAGATCCGGGCGACGGTCTCCCCGGTGTTCGCGTCGGCCAGGGGCGTGCCCTCGTCCGAGGGGGTGAACCACGACCCTCGGGCGTAACTCTCCAGTACTCCGGACACCTGGCGGTCCTCTCCTCGGCTGGCGGGTCTGGTGGAACAGTATTACAGACCGATCGGTCAGTAAATAGGACCGGTTCGGCGGAGACCCTTTCCGGTGGGTGTCGTCGCCGCTCGGGCGGCGTACAGGGCCCGTCGATCGGCCTCACGGGTGCGCTCGAGAACCGCTCACTCGTGCACTTCGAGGTACGGTCGGCCCGAAAACCCCAGGAAATCCGCCCAAACCATAGGTCGTTTTGTCGACAAATCGACTTCCACAAGGCTCCCCGGGAAGATCCCCAGGAGACCCCCTACTTCGTCAGGGAGAGGACCTCGGCGCCGGGCAGTTCGGCCAACAGCGGGCCCGGGACCCGCAGCTTGGAACGGCGCAGGCCGCTGCCCACCACCACCCACGGGGTGTCGTGGACCTCCTTGTCCACCAGGAGCGGCCACTCCTTCGGCAGACCGAACGGGGTGATGCCGCCGTACTCCATCCCGGTCTCCCCGGTCGCCTCCTCCATCGGGGCGAAGGACACCTTGCGCGCGCCCAGGTGACGGCGCAGCACCCCGTTGACGTCCGCGCGTCGCGTGGCCGGCACCACGCACGCCGCGTAGGAGACCTCTCCGCCGCGCTTGGCCGACAGCACCACGCAGTTGGCGCTCGTGTCCAGGGACAACCCGTAGCGTTCGCAGAACGCCGCCGTGTCCGCCGACTCGGGGTCGATCCGCGCGATCCGCGCGGAACCGTCGAACCTGGTCATAGCGGCGCGCACCGCCTCGGCCATCAACTCAGGGTGATCCAGCGCGGGTTTCCACTCGATCCGCTCCGTCATGACCGCTCCCCACTCGCGTTCCGCACCGTGCGGGACCATGATGCCGCACGGCCACCGACTGTACGGGTCGCACCCGACCGTTCGCGGGTACGCCGGCCACGGTCGGCCGGCGTACCCCGAAGCGAGGAACGTCCCCCTATGGTCGATCCATGCCGAAAACCCTCCGAAGGCGTTGTTCCGTGCTGACGGCGCTCCTGTTCACGGTCACATCACTCGCCTCTTCGGCCCCGCCTCCGCGAACTCCCTGATGGGGGACGGCATCACCCGCTACCACACCGAGGCGGAGATCCGTGAGGACGGCACGGTCGAGGTCACCGAGTCCATCACCTACGACTTCGGATACCGACCGAGTGCGGGGATCTCCCGCCACATCCCCGTCGACCTGGGAAGCGGCCCCCTGCGCTCCAGGCACGTCGAGGTGCGCGACCTGGAGGTGCGGAGCCCCACCGGGGCCGAGACCGCCCTCGATTTCGAAGGGGTGGAGGAGGGGGAACACCTCGTGCTCATCGGTCTGGAGGACTCCCCCGAGACCCATGTCACCAAGGAACAGACCTACGAGATCTCCTACACCCTGGTCGGCGCGATCGTCGAGCGGAGAGGACACGACGAGTTCCATTGGAACTTCGTCGGGAGCGAGTGGGACGTCCCCAAGGACGACGTCTCGGTCGAGATCACCGCCCCCGAGATCAGCGATCTCTCCTGCCATCGAAAGGTGGAAGGAGAGGACCGTGGCTGCCACGGGTTCGAGCATGACGGGACGACCGCCGTCGTATCCCCGTCCTTCCTGTCCGAGGACGAGGGGATGGCCGTCACCGTGTCCCTACCGTCGGGGGCCGTGGACACCTCGGCCGTCCTGACCGAGCTCAACGACTTCTGGCGTCCCGCCCTCTGGTCGGGTTCCCTCGCCCTGCTCATGCTCGTCCTGGCGATCGCCTGCCCGATGTACCGGGCCCTGGCGGAGACGCGAGCCCGCCGGAGGATGCCCGATCTTCCCCGGGATCTGCACCCGTTGACCGCGTACTCGATGCTCCACGATCGGGTGCGGGTCTCGAGGGCCGCCCTGATCCTCCTCGCCCTCTCGGAGGAGAAGGGGCGGATGGTCTCCGAGCCCGCACCCGAAGCGCCGGGTGGCCGACTCTTCCACCTGCGGATCGACGAGCCGAACCCCGCCCGGGGGCGAGCGGAGGAGCGGTTGCTCCACAAGGTCTTCGAGAGTGGGCGCACCATCGGCCTGGACACACTCGTCTCCTCGCTCGACCGGAGCGCGGGGAGAGAGTTGTTCAAGGCCACGATCGCCGAACGGCGGGGGTTCATGAAGCTCACCGACCCCGAGCGCTGGACGACGTTCATCGTCACCGTGATCGTCCTCGCGGGGGTCTTCGTGTGCTTACTGGTCGGTGAACTGGTCGAGTTGTCGATATCCGGCGAGGCCACGGCCGGTCTCGGCCCGATCCTCCTGGCGACCCCGTTCATGATGATCGGCCTCTGGCGCGGCAAGACGTTCTCCCGTTTCACCGCCACCGGTCGGCACCTGAGGGACCTCTTGGACCAGGCCCGGAAGGCGGTTCTGGATCGGGGGCCGAACTCCACGGCGGCCGTGCCCTCGTTCGAGCTCGCTCTGGGCGGGGTCGACACACGGGAGGTGCCGAGAGAACGGCGGAGAACCCTGGTCTCTCCCTTCCACTACCGCGACCCTTCCTCCGTGGCCTGGTGGGACGCCCGGCTCCTCTCCTCCATGGGGTCCGAAGCGCCCTCCGGGCCGAGACGGGGGTGGGTGTTCTCCTCCCATCACCCCTCCTCCTTCCACTCCTCCGGCGGCTCGGGCGGCTTCGGCGGGGGTGGTGGAGGAGGCGGGGGCGGGGGCCGCCGCTGATCGAGAGCGGACGAACGGGCGACACGGAGGGTCACTGTCCACATTCGGCCTGATGGGGGCAGTGATGTGTGGTTTCGGCACCATAGAATCCGGAACACGACCCCCGATCCCCTCACCGGTCTCGTTCTGCACGGTCGAGTGCTCCTCGAAGACCGGATCCACGGTGACGACACGGTGGCCGTGTACTCCGGCAAGGACACGACCTCCGGACTCCCCGTGACCGTGACCCTCCTCGACCCCGCGGCGGGCGCCGATCCCGCGATCGCGCACGCCTTCCTCGGACGGGCGCAGAGCCTCGCCGGAACCGACGCGCCCGGGCTGGTCCGGGCCCTGGGAGACGGGCGCGACGGCGACCACGTGTACATGGTCACCGGGGCGGCCCGGGGCGAGAGCCTGAAGGCCCTGCTCACCGCCGAGGATGGGAACGATCGCTACGGGCCGCGTACGGCCCTGTCGATCGTGGCCGATGTGCTCGCCGTCCTCGCGGAGGCCCACGACCAGGGGTTCGTCCACGGCGGTCCGGGACCGGAGGACGTCCTCTTGGACGAGGACGACCGGGTACTCGTCACCGGGGTCCGCATGGTCGGTGCGGAGGAGGCGGACCCGCGCACCGACGTCCACGCCGTCGGGCTGCTGCTGTACACGCTCCTGACGGGGGAGTTCCGGGGCGGAGAGGGCGAGGCTCCGCGCCCCTCGGCGGTGGTGCCCGGGCTCCACCCCGACCTGGACATGCTCGTCGCCAACGCCACCGATCCCAACCCGCGTTACCGGCCGCGCGACGCGGGCCGCTACCTCACCCTGGTCGAGCAGGTCCTCCGATCCCTCCCCGAACCGGGGGAGGGGCCGGAGGAGAACGTGAGCACCCGCCCGATCCCCGTGATCGAAGGCGCGGAGGCGGGCCCCGCGGATCGGAGGCGGCCTCCGCCCCCATGGCGTCGGATCCCCGTCCTGGTGGGCGCCGGCGTTCTGGTCCTCGGTCTGTTCGCGGGGTTCCTGTTCCTCGGATCCGACGACGAGCTCGTGCTGCCCGACCTCGTCGGTCTCTCGGTGGAGAGCGCCGAGGACGAACTGGAGTCCCTGGAGTACGGACTGCGTCCCTCCTACGAGGAGGACTACAGCGACGACGTCGAACCGGGCGCGGTCGCCGTGACCGAGCCGGCCGCCGGCGTGGTGGTGGAACAGGGGAGTCGGATCCTGCTGTCGATCTCCGTCGGCCCCCGGTACGTCGAGGTCCCCGCCGTGGTGGGCGAGAGCGAGACCGAGGCCCGTGACCTTCTGCGCGCGGCCGGGTTCACCTCCGTGGAGATCGTCCAGGAGCACTCCTCCGAACACGACCCCGGCACCGTCCTGTCCTCCACCCCCGAGGTGGGGGAGGAGGGGGACCGGGAGGGTGAGATCACCCTCAACGTCAGCGAGGGCACCATCGTCCCCTCTCTCGTCGGGATGGCGCGCGCCGATGCCGTCTTCGCCCTCGAAGGGCTGAGGCTGCGGGCCGGTGTGGTGGAGACGCCCGACGACACCGCGCCGGAGGGCGAGGTCATCGGGCAGGACCCCGAACCCGGCACGATCGCGGCCGAGGACCAGGAGGTCGTCCTGACCGTCTCCTCCGGCCCGGACGAGGGGGCCGGACAGGAGGAGACCGAGGTCGAGGAGGAGGCCGGCGACGCCGGATCCGAACCGGGGTCGGGAGGCGGGGGTCCGAACGCCGTGTGCTCCGGTCAGCCCTGGAAGGAGCACAAGGTCTACGACGACGGTGACGTCGTCCATTACGAGGGGCGCTTCTACGAGGCGCGCTGGTGGGTCAGGGGAGACCCGCCGAGCGCCTCCGGTGAATGGGGGCCCTGGGCCGACCAGGGGCCGTGCTGAGCGGAGACCTCGCCCCCGGCGGAGGTCACCCCTCGGGGGCGAAGTCGGCCCGATGGTCCCCGACCCACTCCCGGTAGGTCAGGGCGGGGCGTCCCAACACGCGGGGGACGTCCTGGGAGACGGGTTCGACCACATCGACGTTGGCCGACCAGTGGGAGAGGAGCTGGTCGGCGAACTCCTCCCCCACCCGCTCGACGAGCCCGTCCCGGGCCTCCTCCGGTGACTGCTCCACCCACCGTGTCTCGCGACCGATGACCTCGCCGATCACGCGCACCTGCTCCGCCTGGCCGATCGATTCGGGGCCGGTCACCGTGTAGGCACGGCCCACGTGGTCCGGATCGACCAGGGCCCGGACCGCCATCGCCGCGACGTCCTTCTCGTGGACCAGGGAGCGCCGGGCCCGGCCGAACGGCTCCTCGACCACGCCGCGCCGGACCCCCTCCACCCAGAGCAGGGTGTTGGTGGCCAGCCCGCTCACCCGGAGGAAGGTCCATTCGGGCACGTTCCGTCGGACCAGGGTCTCGACGGCGCCCCAGACCCCGCCCTCCTCGGCTCCCTGCGCGGACAGGTACACCACTCGGGGGACGCGTCCTCCCAGCGCCTCGACGACCTCGGCCGCCCCCTCCGCCTCGTCGTCCGTGCCGGGCCACACCAGGTAGACGGCGGAGGCCCCCTCGGCCGCGGCGGCCACGTCCTCGGGATCGGTGGTCCGTCCTCGCACGATCTCCGCGCCGGCGGGCAGGGCGGCGCGCTCCGGGTCCCGGGTCATGGCACGGGCGGGGATCCCCTCCGCGAGCAGGCCCGCCACCACGTGGCGCCCCGTGTTCCCTGTGGCTCCTGTGACCAGAACGGGTGCGGTCATCGTCTCTCCTCCGTCGGTGGAGACCGGGCGCGATCCCGGCCGAGCGCCTTTCGGTGCTCAGGAACCACTCAACGACCTCAACAAAGGTAGAGGTCAAGCCCTTCGGGGAACGTCCTCTGTCCGTGTTCTCGTCAACCGCCGTCCTGCTCGCCGAGCAGATCCACACCCTTGTCGAGTAGACCGTGCAGATGGAGGGCGAGCTGTAGTTCGAGCGCGCGGTCGGGACGCTGCCAGTCCTCCCCGATGAGCCGACCGATCCGCTCCAGACGCTGAGCCACCGTGTTCACGTGGACGTGCAGGTCGTCCTTGGCGCGAGAGAGGTTGCCCCCGGCCGCGAAGTAGGCGCGTAGTGTCCTCACCAGCAGGGTTCCTCGTTCGGCGTCGTACTCCAGAAGCGGCCCCAGGGCGGTCGCCACGAATCCGGGCACGTCGCGGTCCCGGCTCAGCAGCAGCCCGGAGAAGCCGAGGTCTTCGGTGGTGGCGGTGTCCCCCGTGCGCCCCAGCGCCCTCAGGGTCTGTAGACATCGGACCGCCTCGGTGAACGCGCTCCGGAAGGATTCCGGGCCTCGGGTGGGGCCGGCCAGCCCGGCCGTCACCGGACCGTTGACGGCGGTGGTCAGCTCGGTCGTCACCCTGCGGCCCGTGTCCGAGGGGTCCGTGCCGGGCAGGGCCAGCACCAGTCGGCCTCCCCTGACCGCGGCCAGGCCCCCGGTCGTCTCGGCGGCGAAGGCCGCGGCCGAACGCAGTCGTTGCGGGTCGCCTCTCGGTGCCTCGGCCACCACCAGGACGTGCGGGGCGTCCAGGTCCGTGTGGAGCAGCGCGGCCCGTTGACGCAGGGACTCCGGATCGCGGGCGGGCATCTCCAGGAGTTCGTTCAGCAGGTCGCCTCGGACCCGGTGCTCGGTCTCGCTCACCGAGCGGCGGATGAGCAGCAGGAGAGCGGTCACCATCGCGGCCCGCTCCAGCACGCGCTGATCGGTGCCGTCCAGTTCCACCCCGTGGAGCACGAGCGTCCCCAGCGGCTCGGTCCCCGCCGCCGCCGTGGCCACCCACGCCTCCCCCACGGATACGGCACGGCCACCGGCCAACGAGGCGCGGGCCGCCTCGGAGAGCGCCTCGTCCCCCTCCGCCAAGGGGTCCCCTCCGGGGGAGAACCCGCCGGCCGTCCCCTCGGGAGAGGCGGTCACCGAGGTGTCGGAGACCCGGTCGTGGACACGCACCGTTCCCCCCAGCACCTCGGCGACCGCGGCCGCGACCTCCCGCACACCGCCACCGCTCAACACGAGGTCGGTGAACCGGTCGTGCGCGTTCGCCGACCTCTCCACCGACGCCGTGTGCCGTTGCAGACGTTCGTTCACGACGTGCAGTTCGTCCAGGGCCCGGCGGGTGTCGTCGATGAGGTTGGCGTTGTCGATCGCGATCGCCGCGTGGGTGGCCAGGGACGACAGCAGGGCCACCTCCGAGTGCGCGAACGGCCGCTCTCGTCGGTTGGCCGCGAACAGCACCCCTACTCGGCGCCCGTTCATCCGCAACGGCACGCCGAGGATCGCCACCAGCCCCTCCTCGCGCACCCCGTCGTCGATGTTCTGAGCGTGCTCGAAACGGGGGTCCGCGAAGTAGTTGGCGGTCACGTAAGGCAGCGACGTGCTGGCCACCAGACCGCCCAGGCCCTTGCCCGGGGCCAGACGGAGCCGCTGGAAGGTGGCCGAGACCGACCCCGACGTCACCCGCATGTAGGTGTCGCCGGCCTCCGGATCGCTCAGGGTCAGGTACGCCACGTCCGTCCCGAGCAGATGCCGGGCCCGCTCCACGATCGCCCGCAGCACCTGGTCGAGACTGCTCATCCCGGCCAGATCGTTGGCGGTCTCGAAGAGCGCGCTCAACTCCGACTCCCGCCGTTGCCGATCGCGCAGCACCGACCGGACCCGCAACGCCGCCATCTTCGCGTTCTCCAACGCGGCGATCGTCTCCGCGTCCGCCCCGTCCGAGCGCGCGCGCAGCACCGGCCGTTCGTACTCCACGGCCGGCGCGTCACGCAGCAGGAGTCCGAGGTAGAGGGCCTGCCGTTCGGCCTCCGATCGCTCCGGGGAGGTGTCATGGGATCCGGGGGAGGTGCTCAGCTCGAACTCCAGGCTCCGTCGATGGGCAGGGACGCCCCGTTGACGAACGAGGCGTCGTCGGAGCACAGATAGGCGACCATCTCGGCCACCTCGGACGGTTCGATCAGCCGTTTCACGGGGGTGCGGGCCAGAAGCACCTCCGAGACCACACGGTCCTCGGGGAGGCCGTGCGCCTCGGCCTGCTCCGCGATCTGCCGCTCCACCAGGGCGGTCCGCACGTATCCGGGGTTCACACAGTTGGAGGTCACCCCGTGTGGGGCGCCTTCGAGCGCGACCACCTTGGAGAACCCCTCCAGCCCGTGTTTGCCGGCCACGTACGCCGACTTGTAGGCGGAGGCGCGGAGGCCGTGCACGGACGAGATGTTGACGATCCGGCCCCAGCCGCGCTCGTACATGTGCGGCAGGGCCCCGCGCACCACGCGGAACGGTGACTCGACCATGAGTCGAAGGATGAGGGAGAAACGCTCCGGAGGGAAGTCCTGTACGGCGGCGACCGTCTGCACCCCGGCGTTGTTCACCACGATGTCGGATCCCCGCGCCGCCTCCTCGGCGGCGTCCAGGTCGGTCAGGTCCAGTTCCACCGGTTCGCCCACGCCCAGTTCGGCGAGTTCGGCGAGGGCGGCGCCATCGATATCGACCAGACGGACGGTGGCTCCGGCGTCGGCCAGACGCGTCGCGCACGCCCGCCCGATACCGCCGGCGGCACCGGTCACCAGAGCGGTCCTTCCGGTCAGGTCGACTCGTGTGGTGTGAGAGGTCGATGAGACCTGGGGGGTCGACGGGCCGGAGATGTCCGGAGTGGTGCCAAGGGCGCCGGGCCCGGTGGCCTGTCGCGCGTCGTCCCGCGGGGGCTCGTGCGTCGTCATGCCAGAAAACTAGGCGCGGTCCGCGTCACGGGGGATAGACCCGGAACACACACCCCCGGGTCTTCTCATGTGGATCGTGCCCATGCCCGACCGGGCGCCTGTGGACTTCCCACCCGTCGATCCACTGTGACCGGAGTCTCACATACATGTCGCGCGGATCACTTGAAGTCTAGGCTTCGACGCACCGGTTCGGCCGAACCTCCCGCTCGTCGCCCCACTTCCGGAGCCGCACCATGCACCCCCACGCCCACCGGATCCTCCCCGACACCGGACCACCGATCCCGGCCCGCCTCGGCGCCCCCGCCCTCTCCGTGGTCGCCGTCCTCCTCCTGGCCCTGGCCGTCCTGGTCGTCACGGCACCGCGCGCCTCGGCCGCCGAACTCACCCCGGTGCCCTCCTTCGGGGCCGACCCCGGGAACCTCGCCATGTACGAGTACGTTCCCGATGGCCTCTCCGACGGGGCGCCCCTGGTCGTCCTCCTGCACGGCTGCACGCAGAGCGCAGCCGACTACCACCGCTCCTCCGGATGGGCCGAGCAGGCCGAGAGCTCCGGCCCGGCCCTCGTCTACGCCGAGCAGAGGACGGCCAACAACGCGAACCGGTGCTTCAACTGGTTCGAGCCCGGCGACGTGGCCCGAGGCTCCGGAGAGGCCCGATCGATCGCCTCGATGGTGGAGTCCGCCGTCTCCCGTCACGGCCTGGACACCGACCGCGTCTTCGTCTCGGGGCTGTCCGCCGGCGGCGCGATGACCGCCGAACTCCTGGCCGCCTACCCCGACCTCTTCGCCGGCGGCGGCATCGTCGCGGGTGTGCCGGTGGGATGCGCGTCCGGCATGATCGACGCGTTCACCTGTATGAACCCCGGGAAGAGCCTGACCCCGCAGCAGTGGGGCGACCGGGTCCGGGCCAAACTCCCCGACGGCGCCGAGCCGCCCCGCGTGGCGATCTGGCATGGAACCGCCGATACCACCGTCTCCCCGGCCAACGGAAGGTCGAGTGTCGCCCAGTGGGTGAACGTCCTGGGACTTCCCTCCGAACCCGACGGCACGGAGAGCCTGCCGGGGCCCACCACCGTCGAGTACTACGGCGGAGGAGCGGAGGACGCCGCGGTCGCCTATTTCTCCGTCGCGGGGATGGGGCACGGGACCCCGGTCGACCCGTCCGCCGGATGCGGTGCCGCCGGCGCCCACTTCCTCGACACGGTCTGTTCCGCCGGGTACACCGCGCTGTTCTGGGGCATCGGGGGGAGCGACGGGGGACCCACGGATCCGCCGACCGGTGAACCCACCGGTGAACCGACCGAGGGGCCCGCGGGGGAGTGCGTGACGGCGAGCAACCACACCCACGTCGCACAAGGGCGGGCCGAACACCGTCTCGGATACGCCTACGCGCTCGGGTCCGGTGACCCGCTCGGGCTGTGGAACACGGCCGTGCGGACCTCGCTGACCGAGACCGCCGCCGGCCACTGGGAACTCACTCCGGGCGGCTGCTGAGAGGCGGACCCGCGAGTGATCGGGGCCGCGCGATCCCGATCCGGGGCGACCCGTGCGGGTGGACAGGCAGGCCCATCCGCACGGGACGCCCTTCTTCTCTCGGTGACGGGCACGACCCCCGTGGTGCCCGCCCGCCGCCTCTTCGGCCTCGCCGCGGGGGCGAGGCCGAAGAGGGCGCGCTCCGACCTCAGGGTCCCTCGGTGACGCGGGCCTCGCCCGCGAGCACGTTGGTGGTCAGTCGGCGCAGCGCGAGTCTGGTCGCCTCGAATTCCTCTTCGGGCAGGTCGATCACCCGTCCGATGGCCTCCGGGACGCCTCGGGCCCGTTCGCGCAGAGCGGCCCCCTCCTCGGTGAGGGTGACCCGTACCGAGCGCTCGTCCTCGGGGTCCCGCTCCCGCCTGAGCAGACCATTGGTCTCCAGGCGCTTGAGCAGGGGGGTGAGCGTCCCGTAGTCGAGTTGGAGTACGGCCCCGATCTCCTTGACCGAACACTCCCCTCGTTCCCACAGGAGCATCATCACGAGGTACTGCGGGTAGGTCAGACCGAGCGGGTCCAGCAACGGTCGATAGAGGTTCGTGACAGCCCGGGACGCCGCGTACAGTGCGAAGCACATCTGCTCGTCGACTCGCGGGAGTTCGAAGTCGCCCTCCTGGGCGGGATCTCGGTCCGGCATCATGTCACATCGTAGTAACCCCGCACCCGATGTCAAAGCCCACGATTTAATCGTGCGCAAGGAATATGGGGCGTTCGTGACGAGTCGCCGCACAAGTGGGCACAACGGTGCCGGTGCGTTCCCGCACCGACACCGAACGACCTAGCCCTCCTCGGCTCCGCGCGCGCCGTCGGGGAGCCTGCGCTTGACCACCTTCCCGGTGGCGTTGCGCGGCAACTCCTCCAGCACCACCACGTCCCGTGGCACCGAGAAACGCCCCAAGACCTCGCGCACGTGCAACCTCAGCCGGTTCGGGTCGACGAAACGCCCCTCATAGGGAACGACGTACGCGGCGAACCGCTGCCCGAACTCCTCGTCGGGCACCCCCGCGACCGCCACCTCGCGCACCTCGGGCAGGGCCACGATCGCCTCCTCCACCGGCCGGGGGAACACGTTCTCCCCGCCCGAGACGATCATGTCGTCGTCCCGACCGGCCACGTGCAATAGACCGTTCCCGTCCACGTACCCCCGGTCGCCGGTCTCCATCAGATCCCCGGACATCCGCTTGTGGCCACCGTTCGTGTAGCCGTCGAAGAGCATCTCGTTCCCGACGTGGATGGCGCCCTCGACCCCGGGAGGGACCTCCCGGCCCTGTTCGTCCAACACCGCCAGCCGCGTACCGAGAGGAGCCCTTCCCGCCGTGGTGGGGGCGGAACGCAGCTCTTCGGGCGTGGCGATCGTCGCCCACGACACCTCGGTCGACCCGTACAGGTTGTAGACCACGTCCCCGAACGCGTCCATGAAGTCGCCGATCAACCGGGGATCCATCGCCGATCCGCTGCACGCCACGATCCTCAGTGAGGAGGTGTCGTACCGCTCCCGCGTCGACCTGGGAAGATCCATGATCCGCCGCAGCATCACCGGTACCGCGAACAGGGCCGTGCACCGCCGCTCCTCGATCGTGCGCAGCACGTCCTCGGGCTCGAACAGACGACGCGTCACCAACGTGGCCCGCAACGACATCCCCAACTGGACCCCGGCCAGCCCCCACGTATGGAAGATCGGCGCCGACACCAGGATCCGATCACGGGAGTTCAACGGGATCCGGGACAACACCGAAGCCGCGTCCTGGGGGCCCTTCGGGGTCGGGCGCCGCGCCCCCTTCGGCGCCCCCGTCGTCCCGGACGTCAGCACGATCAACCGCCCCGGCCGCTCCGGCGGCTCCGGGTCGGGCCCCGAGATCTCCCCCGCCTCCGTCGGCACCCGGGGACCGGGAACGTCCGGCTCCCCCCACGCCGTCACCCGGGGGAGCCCCTCCGGCAACCCCCGGCACAACCCCTCGAACTCCTCGTCCACGACCAGCAGGGACACCTCGTGCCGCTCGATCACCTCGGCCAGCGGCCCGGCGGCCAGCCCGGTGTTCAAGAGGACCACGTCCGCGCCGAGACGGCCGCAGGCGACGGTGGCCTGCACCAGACCCGAGTGATTACGACACAGGAGTCCCACCCGGGCCCCCGGACGCACCCCCATGTCGTACAGCTCCCGGGCGAAACGCCGGGCCAACAGGTTCATCCGGCCGAAGGTGACGCTCCCCCCGTCATCGATCACCGCGATCCGACCCGGATCACGTTCACCGGCGGCCGCGTAGCCGCCCGCGATGGTGGCGCCCCAGGTGCGTAACCGGCCGAGCTGCCGGACGATCCTGTCGGGGCGGCCGGGGGAGATGACACCGGCCCGGACGAGCACGCCCACCACCTTCAGGGCGTGGCTCAACCTGGACCGGGCGGACGGGACACCGACGTGGGACGCCATGAGGTCTCCGAGGGGGTGTACGGGGACGGGCGAAGCGGTCCGCGCCCTCCGAGGAGCCTTCGCCTCATGACTCCACGGAGTACTGCGACCGTAGGTGAACGAACGGGCCGTGTCTTCGTCCCCATGTGAGCGAGCGTCGGTGGATCGTTGTCACCCGTATGAGCGCTCGAGGCGTGACGGGACATGGGGGACCGGGCCGGCGCGGCGGCGCCGACCCGGTCGGAGAGAGGACGATCAGCCGGTCACGGTGATCGGCGCGGAGGGATCGTCGGCGTTGGTCACCTCATAGGTGGCGGTGAACCCGGCCTCGTCGGTGTCGGGACAGCCCAGGCCGCCCTCCACCACCACGGGGGCCGTGGTGTCGAAGGCCAGGGTCGAGGCGGGGTCGCCGTTGGTCCACGTGCCGGCGATGGCGACGTCGGCGTCCGGACTCACCGTCGCGGTGCACGAGGCCAGACCGCTCGTGGTCACCACGATGCCGCCGGCCGGAACCGTCATGGAACCGGTCGAGGGCTCTCCCGCGAGCATCGACATCTCCCACACCGGGTCGTTCACGGTGACGGTGGCGTTCACCAAGGGCATGTTCGTGTCGCAGTCCTCGAAGGTCGGCGCGTTGATCGCCCCGGAGACGGCCCCGTCCGGGTTGTGGTTGTCCGGCGCCTCGGGAACGAGGTTGTTACCGTCCCCCGGAGCGGAGACGGAGACACCACAGGTGACGAGCGTTCCGCCCGCGTCGAAGGTCGCCGTGCCGGTCAGAGCGGCCTCGAAGGAGGCACCGGCGGGTTCGACGGTGGTCGGGCCCTGTTGCGCAGCCAGGGCGGAACCGCCCCAGGCCAGGGCCAGGGCCCCGGCGGCGCAGACGGCCAGGACGGAGGAGTTGCGGGATCTCGGTCGCGGAACCGACATGGTTACTCCTTGTGATGACTGCCGGGCGTCGTGGACGCCCGGCGCGACTGGGGTGCTGTACGCGCCGACGTAGGTGGACGGAACTTGCCGGTGGACCACCGGGACACGTGGCGGACCGGACGGCCGGACCACGTGCCCCGGACACTGAGATGCCGGGGGAGGGGCCGATCAGGGTTCGAACGGAGGGAGCGGGACGGTCTCTCGCGCCCGCCGGGTCCTCGAGGCCTCGCCCTTCCCGCGCCGCCCCCGCTTCCGTCGAGGCGGGCGTGCGACCGGGCGCCAGGCGAAGGCCAGACCCCCGCCCGCCAGGGCCAGAAGGGTCCCGATCACGAGACCGCCGAGGTTGGACAGGACGAGCGCGCCCAACGCCACGAACCCGGCGAGACTGCCGGTGATCACGTGCTGGTTCGGGGTGCACCAGGTGATCAGTCCGAGGACGACCAACATGCCGGCGAAGAGCAGGGTGGAGACGGAACCGACGCCAAGGTAGACCATGAGCTCCACCGGCAGACCGGCGATCAGCACCATCTCGATCCCGGCGAGGATCATCAACAGCCCCCCGGAGAAGGGGCGACGCCGACGCCAGCGGGACCAGGCCTCCCACGACCTTCGAAGCGGACTCAGAAGCACTCGTCATCCCCCAGGGAGACGCCGAGGCTCAGGTTGTGCAGTCGGAAGGTGCCCGCGGAGGCGGCCCACGCGGTCTGTTCCAGGTTCTCGACCCGGATCACGTCCGACTGCATGCCGAACAGGTCGGTGTGCCCCTGCCCGCGTCCGAGACCTTGGGGCCCCTTGTCCAGGGTGGAGGCGTCCCTGCCGATCTCGATGTTGTCGAACTCGGCGTCGCCGTCCATCTGTTCCATGTCGATGACCAGGTCGGAGGCGCGCACCGGGGTGCCCGCGTCGCCGGCGGTCAGCATCAGGGAGATGGGTCCGACCATGGGGAACTCGGTGGTCAGCACCGATTGGCAGAGGCCGACGATCTCGGCCTCGCGGATACCGGCGACCGCCACGGGTACCGCCTCGTCGCGGACGGTGGCGTCGATCCAGCCGAACTGGGCGAACCCCTGGCCGGTCATCTCGTCGGCCGAGATCTTGAACTGCTGGCTGGAGATGCTGAAGGTGGCCGCGAGAGCCCCACTGGCCATCGCCACCAGGATTCCGCCGATCGCGGCTCCGGCGGGAACCGAGAAGAGAGCGAACCTCTTCCAGCTGATGTGACTCTCGGGTGCCCGGTCCGTGTCGGTCGGGGGCGCCTTGTCGGGGGATGTGGTGTCCATGCGTGTCCTTCCACAGGGTGCATGGCCGCGCTGCGCCTGTCGTCCCCCCGAACACCCGACACGCGGCCTGTTCCGGTCACTCGCGCCGGAGCGAGGGACCGAAGCGGAAACTGTTCCGATAAGCCGACATCATGTATCGGCCTTCGGGGGATTTCAAGGGCCTTTCGACAACTTTCTCTGCCTTTTCGGATTCCGCGATGAAATGATCTTCGTCCCTTCGCCTGTGGGGCCCTGGCCTGCTTCGACGTGGGTGAAAAGGGGGAACTCGCCCCTGATCGAAGCCCCCTCCGTTCCACGGGTGTCGTTCCGATCGAAACGGTGGGGTGCTTTTCCGTTGTCAGGGACATGAGCGTTGTCGGGTGCCCGTTTCATCAGTTCGGTGAGTGGCTGAGGTGGAGGGGAGAGCGATGGGGAGGGAGGGGAGGAAGGGAGGGTGACCCGTCTCGCCTCGCGCGCGAGGGCGCGGGCGCGCGAGAGACAGGGTGTGGGGCGGGAGGGGGTGTGGAGAAGGTCGGGGAGGGCGGGAACGGGGTGGGGGAGCCTCGGCGGGAGACGGGGCGACGCCGGTTCTCCGGTGACCGCCGACACAGGCGACTCGGTTTGCTCGGGTCCCGGAGTGGGGGTAGTGTTCTCCGAGTCGCCACGGGACGGCGAGCGGGAACCTCGGGTTCACCGTTCGGAACCGGGCCGTGAACTCTCGACACTTCTCTTTCTCAGCCGAAACGGTTCGGGCACTGCCCGGGGCATGTAGGATGAAAGAGTCGCTTCCCGGAAGCCTCCACCACAAAGGCGGAGAACAAAGGAAGCAAACGGGCTTTACCCCGATCGGGAACACCGAAAACCGCCGAGTTGCGGGACACGGAATACCTGATAAAGTAAAGACACAACACAGCGGGAAACACCGGAAACGGTGCGAACGCGAACAAAGCCTTCCACGGAAGAGCGGAACGGGACACTGGTCCTGGAGCTTGTACGGGAAGCGTGATTGTTTCTTGAGAACTCAACAGCGCGTGTTTGATTTTCTTTAAGCCATGTTTGTTTTGGCCCCGACCACACTTCGGTGTGGAGGGTTCCTTTGATTGGTCACGAGAGTGACCGGTCAGGATTTCTTCTAGGTTTACCCTTCCCAGGCTGATCTTCGGGTCGCCGGGTCGGGTTGAGTGACCTTTATGGAGAGTTTGA